>CAMDEF010000015.1 GCA_945895265.1 Bordetella parapertussis
TCAAGCTTGCCAGAAGGGATATTGGTGCCACCAGGCTGCTCACTTGGCCAAGGCCGACCAGCCGGCCCCATGCACCCAGAGAGCAATACAAAGACAAACATCAACCAAGTGCCACGCGTTGTCATGACTCACTCGCCCGTATATATTTAACAAGGAGTGATCTTGAACGGTGTCCACCGTCAGCACAATTGTGTGACTCACGCATAGACGAAAAAGGCGCGCTAAAAAAACGAGACCTGACGGTCTCGTTTTTTTTTCACTGATCACGCATTATGCACAGGTTCGACTTGACCGATCAGCGACTTGACTCGTCATTAACTTAACGCTTGACTGACAGTCATTATTTTTTTCGTGCTGCGGGTGCTGTCTTGGCCAACGCTGGATCGTGCATCAACGGACGCGATTCGTCGAGCGCCATCGTTAGAGCTGCTACGGGTGGGGTATTGCCCGCTAACGCTGCATCAAACTGACGACTTAAAATGGGCTCGATGCTGTGATAGTTGCGTGCACGAAAACCGCGACTATTTTGATCTTTGACTGTGCGCATTGAATCAACCAGCATTCGAATACCGGGCACCTTGTCGTAAAGTGACACATTTGCGGCGCGAAATGCTGCATCTGTTAAGGGCAAGTACCCAGTACGTTGATGCCAGTTGGCGGCAACCACTGGTTTAGAGAGGTACTCCAAAAATGCGACCG
Organism: Bordetella parapertussis; assembly: GCA_945895265.1. GTDB lineage: Bacteria > Pseudomonadota > Gammaproteobacteria > Burkholderiales > Burkholderiaceae_B > Zwartia > Zwartia parapertussis_I. The sequence continues at coordinate 700 of CAMDEF010000015.1, forward strand.
TTGCTTTCTCGGCCTCTTTGGTGTGACCTGATACCGCCCATAAGGCGCCACCGCTGACGAAAGGTGCACCTGCCTTGGGGCCCACCTGGTCATAAAACGGTAGGGGCGCCATGCCGAACTTCAAACCACGAGCATCGAGCATCTGACCTAAAGCACCAGAGGTGGTGGTCACGACAGCACATTTGTTTTTAGCAAACAGCGCGTCTGCTTCGGTGCCGTTGCTATATTGCGTCAGCAGTTCTGAACGTTTCCAGCTGACCATGATTGACATGTGGCGCATAAAAATCGGGTCAGCCAAATTGAGCTCGGGCTGTTGCTTCGCTTTACTATCTAGCCCGTTAGCGGGCGTGACATACACCGCATTGTTAATGGGCGCTAGATTTTCAAGATGCGTGTTCACCTGCCGGCTGATGCCAAGCGGACAATCGTAGTGTGCTTTATCACGCAAGGCCAACAAATGATTTTGCAGTTCGGGCCACGTGCGAGCAGGTTTAGCGGCATCAAGCCCAGCCTTTTGATAACCCTCGACGTTATAAAACATCACGGGGATTTCAGCCATATAAGGAAAGGCCATCAACCGACCTTGCGCGTCACGCATGAAACCAGTTGTTTGGGGCAAGAACCAATTGAGATCTGCAATCGGATAGCGCTTCAACAAATCGTAGAGTGGAACGATATTTTTATGCTGCGCAATCAATTCGGGCGAACGGTTGTGTTCGATCTGCACGAGGTTAGGTTTGCCCGCACCCGGCGCAGTCATCGCCGCAGTCGCTTGCGCCCGCAAGGCGGCCTGATGATCAAACCCCTTCAACACAACCTTGACGGCAGATTGTTCGCTATTAAACTGCCTGGCGATCTTTTCAAATTCAGATTTGTTCACTGAGGTCAAAGTATGCCAAACCTGCACCTCAGTCGGATTGGCCTGCGCCAGCCCTGCGAGTAAACAGCTGGTGCCAAAAATCATTGCAATACGGGAGAAGAAAATCACGCTGTCAGTTCCGTTAAAAGGTCAAACACTAAGGTTGAATAACTTTAATCACACTTGTACCGCGCACTCTTGATACTCAACGTCATTTTACCGCGGCGAGATCTGCCTCTGAGGTAAATGAATCTGCAAAGAAGGCGTCTTCAGGCAGTTTGCAAGCGGCAACAAACTCGCGGCGCGCCGAATCAACCACGATTGGGGCTCCGCATGCGTAGACTTGATACCCACTCAGATCCGGAAAGTCTTGCATCACCGCGCGATGGACGAAGCCGGTACGGCCAATCCAGCCATCTTCAGGTAAGGCGTCTGAAATCACGGGGATGTAGGTGAAATCGGGGATCGTCTTGGCCCACTGCTCGACCAATTCGTTCATGTATAGGTCGCCCGGGCGCCGACCACCCCAGTAAAGAGTCACGGGGCGATGAATGTTTTGCTGAACCATGTGTTCGACAATTGACTTAATCGGCGCGAAGCCGGTGCCGCTAGCAAGCATGACAATCGGTAAGTGACTATCCTCACGCAAAAAGAATGAGCCGAAGGGCCCTTCGAGTCGCAAAATTTCGCGCTCTTTCATGGCTGTTGCACCAGCTCCAAACACGTGATCAGTAAACAACCCACCGCTCAGATGACGAATATGCAGTTCTAGCGCGCTAGCCGAGTGCGGTGCATTCGCCATTGAGTAGCTGCGTCGCTTACCATCTTTAAGAATCACTTCAATATATTGCCCGGCATGAAAACGAAACGTTTCAGTTGCAGGCAATTGCAAAGTCAACAGTGCCACGTCTGCAGTGGGGCGCTGAATCGTTGTCACCCGCGAAGGAATCTTACGGATCTGAATGTCGGAGGCCAAGCGCAACTCACGCGATTCAATCACAAGATCAGAGGTTGCACGCGCCTGACAAAGCAAGGTGAAGCCCGCTTCAATTTCATCGGCACTGAGAATTTGAGCAGGACTTGAGCCTGCCTCGACCGAGCCCGACAAGACTTTGGCTTTACACGTTGAGCAGGCCCCGCTGCGGCAGCTATAGGGCAAGACGATACCGGCTGCCAGCGCAGCATCAAGCACGCTTGTATCGGCCTCTGCGGCAAACTGGTGTTGACTGGGCTGAATCGTAATTTGAAACGACATAATCGCTTTAACCTAAAAATGAGTCAAGAAAGGCGGTACTGCTCAACAACAGAACTACGCAAAAACGGCACTTGTGTTTAGCGGCACCGCTGCAACACGATGCCGTTGTAGAACGCTACTGCGGGATTCTACTTTCAAAGAACCGGCGAAAGTACGGGCTCTTTACTGCGAACGGCTAATAATTTTCCTTTGCGGGCACGTTTTGATAAATACGAGGCAAGCTCTGCACCCGACAAGACGTCTTCGACTTGTTTATTGCGATAGGTTCCAGTGACACGCAAACCGGCTTTTGACACCGGAACCGTCTGGGCCAACATATCTGGCGCATCAAGCCCCATCAAAATGGTACCCCGCCCACCTGAGGCCAAGGCTTTGATCTCAGAGGCTTCGATCAACAGCATGCGTCCGCGAGTCGACAAAAACGCCACCCGGACGGCTTGCGCAAACATCGGCACTGGGCGCAGCAAACCATCTTTGGGCTCAAGTGTGACAAACTGTTTGCCAGCGCGCTGCCGGCTAGTCATATCAGAAATTTTGGCGACAAAGCCAAAACCTTGCTGTGTGGCTAACAACCAAGCAGAATCTGCTTGTGCTGCCACCATATGTTCAATGCGCGATCCCGCCTCAAGATCAATCATCGACGTCACAGGCGCACCATCACCGCGCGCCGAAGGCAACGCCGAAACGGCCACTGAATAGACGCGTCCGTTATCGCCAAACGCAATCAAAGTATCGGTACTGCGACACTCAAAGATGCCGTAACAATCGTCACCGGCTTTAAATGAAAACTGAGCTGCGTCGTGCCCATGATCTTGTCGGGCGCGTAGCCAACCTTTTTGCGAAACAATCACCGTAACAGGCTCGTCGATAATTTTGACCTCAAGCACCGCCCGCTCGGCTGTCTTGATGAGGGTACGACGCTCGTCTCCGTAGGTCTTGATATCGGCTTCGATCTCTTTTACGACCGAGCGCTTAAGCGCTGTTGGCTGCTCGATGAGCTCTTTGAGTTTGTCTTGTTCAGCACGCTTATCGGCGAGCTCTTGCTCGATTTTGAAGCCTTCGAGACGCGCCAACTGACGTAAGCGCATGTCAAGAATGTCATCGGCCTGCCGTTCGGTCAACGCGAAACGTTGCATCAGCGCTGGGCGTGGCTCATCAGACTCGCGAATCGTTTTGATCACTTCATCGACATTGAGATAGACCAACATGCGGCCTTCGAGCACATGGATGCGATCAGTTACCTTGTCATAGCGGTACTGCGTACGACGTAAGACTGTGCGGGTGCGAAAATCAATCCACTCGAGCAACGCCTGACGCAAACCTTTTTGACGCGGACGCTTATCTGTGCCGATGCACACCAAGTTCATCGAGACGCTGGTTTCCATACTGGTTTGAGCCAGCAAGGTATTGACCAGCTCGTCGCGATCAATCCGCGACGTCTTTGGTTCGAACACGAGCCTGACCGCAGCATCTTTACCCGACTCGTCGCGCACGGCATCAAGCAGGCCTAACATTTGAGCCTTGGTTTGCTGCTGCTCAGGCGTCAGTGCTTTCTTACCTGTTTTTACCTTTGGATTGGTGAGGTCTTCGATCTCTTCGAGGACTTTTTGACATGAGGCCCCAGGGGGCAGTTCATGCACAACCAATTGCCACTGACCGCGCGCCATTTCTTCAAACTGCCAGCGAGCGCGTGCTTTGATCGAGCCGCGTCCTGTTTGATAAATTTGTGCAATGTCTGCGGCAGCGGTAATGATTTGTCCGCCACCCGCAAAATCAGGCCCAGGCACCATTTCAAATAAGGCGGCATCAGACAAATTGGGTTGCTTAAGCAGCGCAACGCAAGCCTGCCCGATCTCACGCAAATTGTGCGAGGGAATTTCTGTGGCCATGCCAACCGCAATCCCTGAGGCGCCGTTGAGCAACATCACCGGCAAACGTGCGGGCAACATGTCGGGCTCTTGATGGCTGCCATCGTAGTTGGGAACGAAATCAACCGTGCCTTCGTCTAGCTCATCAAGCAATAGGCGAGCAAAGGGCGTGAGTCGCGCCTCGGTGTAGCGCATCGCCGCAGCGTTATCGCCATCGCGTGAACCAAAATTACCCTGACCATCAATCAAGGGATAGCGCAGCGTGAACTGTTGCGCCATGCGTACCAGAGCGTCATACGCTGCCTGATCACCATGCGGGTGATATTTACCGAGCACATCACCGACCACGCGTGCAGATTTGACGGGTTTGGCGCCCGATTGCAGGCCCATCGCCTGCATCGCATACAAAATACGGCGTTGCACAGGTTTTTGGCCGTCACCCACATCGGGCAAGGCACGACCACGCACCACTGAGACTGCGTAATCCAAATACGCCTGCTCGGCATACAGACCAAGCGTTAGCGATTCACCGTCATCTTTCGTATCAAATAAACCAGGTTGAGTACCGTCAGTCATTTAAATATCAACCTCTGCAAGATTACCTTTATCTTCGAGCCAAGTACGACGGGCACCCGATTCACTTTTGCCCATCAACATGTCAAACATCGCTGTGGTCTCTGAGGGTGCTAACGCGCCGTAACCAACCGGCAACATCCGACGCGTGTCTGGATTCATGGTGGTTTCCCAGAGTTGCACTGGACTCATCTCACCCAAGCCTTTAAAGCGACTGATATCCCAAGAGCCTTCTCGCACGCCCTCTTTGCGAAGCTTGTCTTGAACCACCTCAAGCTCGCCCGCGTCTAGGCAGTAAATTTTACGAGCCGGGCGTTTGCCCAACGCCGGGACGTCGACACGAAACAAAGGAGGACGCGCCACATAAACGTGGCCTAATTCAACGAGCCGTGGAAAATGCTTATAAAACAGGGTCAGCAGTAGCACCTGAATGTGCGAGCCATCAACGTCAGCATCAGACAGAATACAAATGCGGCCATAACGCAGCCCAGACAAATCAGGCGTGTCTTTGGGGCCATGCGGGTCAACGCCAATTGCAACCGCAATATCGTGGATTTCGTTGTTAGCAAAGAGGCGATCACGATCGACCTCCCAGGCGTTTAAGACTTTACCGCGCAACGGCAAGACTGCCTGAAATTCTTTATCTCGACCCATTTTGGCTGAGCCACCAGCCGAGTCGCCCTCAACCAGAAAGACTTCAGTGCGCGAGGAGTCGGACGATTCACAGTCAGTGAGCTTGCCGGGCAGGACAGCCACGCCCGAGCTTTTACGCTTTTCAACTTTTTGTGCAGATTTAGCCCGCGCCTGCGCTTGTCGAATCGCCAGTTCAGCCAGTTTTTTACCGTACTCAACATGACTGTTTAACCAGAGATCAAGTGAGGTGCGTACAAAACCACCCACTAAACGCACTGCGTCGCGGCTATTGAGTCGCTCTTTGATCTGGCCTTGAAATTGCGGATCTAGCACTTTGGCAGACAACACAAAACTGGCACGAGCAAACACATCTTCAGGCAAGAGTTTGACACCCTTGGGCAACAAACTATGTAGTTCGGCAAATCCTTTGACTGCGCTGAATAAACCTTCACGTAGCCCTGCTTCGTGGGTACCCCCTGCCGGAGTCGGGATCAGGTTGACGTAAGACTCACGCACCACGTTACCCTCATCGGCCCAAACCACCACCCACTGAGCACCCTCGCCTTGTGCAAAGCTTTCATGGTCGCCCAGCGCAAATTGCTCGCCCTGAAACATTGGCACACGCAACTCAAGCCCTTCAAGCGCCTCGGATAAATAACCCGCTAAGCCATCTTCATATTGCCAGTTGCGGGTCTCGCCCGTTTTTTCATTAATGAGAGTGACTTTGACCCCTGCCATCAATACGGCTTTACTGCGCAGCAAATGCATCAACTCATTGAGAGGGATGACACCAGAATCAAAAAAACTATTGTCTGGCCACGCACGTACCCGCGTGCCTGACTTTTTGCGATTGAGTTCAGGGACCACGACAAGCGGTTCAAGCACATCACCGTTGGCAAATACCATACGGTGCGCCGCCGCCTCGCGCCAGACCACCAATTCAAGTCGCTTTGACAAGGCGTTGGTGACCGAAACACCGACCCCGTGCAAACCGCCCGAGAAGGCGTAAGCACCGCCCCCTTTTTTATCGAATTTTCCGCCTGCATGCAGACGTGTAAACACGAGTTCGACTACCGGGGCTTTTTCTTCGGGGTGCAATCCAACCGGGATGCCGCGCCCATCGTCTTCGACTGTCACGCTGCCGTCAGTGTGCAACGTGACTTGAATATGTTTACCAAAGCCGGCCAAGGCCTCATCGGCCGCGTTATCGAGAACTTCTTGAATAATATGAAGGGGGTGCTCAGTGCGGGTATACATGCCAGGCCGCTGGCGCACGGGTTCAAGGCCTTTCAGCACCCGAATCGATGACTCGTTGTAAGACTTAGTACTCAAGAGATCCCCAATTGCAATAAAAGATGCGCCATTTTACGGAAAATGCAGAATCAGGCAGTTTCGAAGGTAAACCCGCGGCAAAGCGAGGTTCTGACACGACTTTGCGGGTTGCGTTGGCGAACCGTGCTTTGCCCGCAAGTTGTTATTCTGCACAGTTGTTTCAGCGTAAAACAGCGCAAACCTAGCAAAATCAGATGATGTTATGCTTTAATGCAATTAAGACAGGTGGCGACGCAGTCACCACGAGGATCCAAAAATTTGATCCCATGTAGTTTCAGCTAACTATGCTGAACGGCATTGCCAAACGTAAAAGCAAAAAATATTCCCAATTTGCCAGACCGATCACTCTTAGAGAAAAACCATGAGCGAACACATCAAAAACGTGAGCGACGACAGCTTTGACGCGGACGTCATCAAATCTTCACAACCTGTATTGGTTGATTACTGGGCCGCTTGGTGTGGCCCCTGCAAGCAGATTGCCCCTATGCTTGAAGAAGTTGCCGCCCAATACGCCGGAAAAATGACCGTAGCTAAGCTCAACGTTGACGAAAATCAAGCGACCGCCGGTAACTTTGGCATTCGCGGTATCCCAACCCTAATGTTATTTAAAGATGGCAAAGTTGCTGACACCAAAGTCGGTGCCTTGTCAAAAGCCCAATTAACCGCATGGTTAGACAGCGCGATCTAAGATGCCGTCACGCGCGAGCCCTTTCGTGGCTCGCCACTGGCTTCGCTTAAGGCGGGCTGTTCGTTTGCATACACTGTTCTTTCCCCCTCCTCTTCTATTTTGAAGTAATTTTTTACACTGACATCAATGCACCTGAACGAACTGAAGGCGCAGCACGTTTCGCAGCTGCTCGAAATGGCCGCAGGCCTCGAAATCGAAAACGCCAATCGCTTACGCAAACAAGAACTAATGTTTGCCATAATGAAAAAGCGGGCGAAACAAGGCGAACAAATTTTTGGTGATGGCGTACTTGAAGTCTTACCCGACGGGTTTGGCTTTTTGCGCTCGCCCGATACATCATATTTGGCTAGCACTGACGACATCTATATTTCACCCTCACAAATTCGTCGCTTTAATTTGTATACCGGTGACTCAATCGAGGGTGAAGTTCGTACCCCAAAAGATGGTGAGCGCTATTTTGCGTTGGTCAAGGTCGATAAGGTCAACGGCTTTGCCCCTGAGGCGATTAAGCATCGCATCATGTTTGAGAATCTGACACCCCTGCACCCCGATAAAGTCATGCCCCTTGAGCGTGATATCAAAAGTGAAGAAAACCTGACGGGTCGCATTCTTGATATTTTTGCGCCGATCGGTAAAGGGCAGCGCGGCCTCATCGTTGCAAGTCCGAAATCAGGCAAAACGGTGATGATGCAACACATCGCCCATGCTATTACTGACAATTTTCCTGATGCAGTCATGATTGTCATGCTGATCGACGAGCGTCCGGAAGAAGTGACAGAGATGCAGCGCACCGTGCGCGGCGAAGTCGTGGCCTCAACCTTTGACGAACCTGCAACCCGTCACGTCCAAGTAGCAGAGATGGTCATCGAACGGGCGAAGCGTCTAGTCGAAATGAAAAAAGACGTCGTGATCTTGCTGGATTCGATTACTCGGCTGGCGCGCGCTTACAACACGGTAGTTCCGGCCTCGGGCAAGGTGTTGACGGGCGGCGTTGACGCCAATGCACTGCAACGACCTAAGCGGTTTTTTGGCGCTGCACGTAATCTCGAAGAAGGTGGGTCACTCACCATCATCGGTACGGCCTTGATTGAAACAGGCAGCCGCATGGACGAAGTGATTTACGAAGAATTCAAAGGTACAGGCAACTCTGAGATTCACCTTGAGCGGCGCTTGGCTGAGAAGCGTGTTTACCCAGCCATCAATTTGAACAAGTCAGGCACGCGTCGCGAAGAGCTGTTGATCAAGCCTGATCTCTTACAAAAAGTCTGGGTACTACGCAAATTTATTCACGATATGGACGATGTCGAATCGATGGAATTCATCTTGGATAAAATGCGTTCAACCAAGAACAATAATGAGTTTTTTGATTTGATGAAGCGCTAAGCATCTCTAGTTTGTCACAGCGAAAGACGCGCGATTAGGCGTTGTTATGGATAAACGCGCTAGTAGAAATGTTAGTTTGCAGGGCTGGGAGAGGCACGATTAGGTGCTGAGACCGGCTCGGGCGCTCCGCGCGGCTCAAGCTTAGGGTCATCCCAAGGGCCGGTGACAGCATATTTAACCGTCATCACCTTTTCAATTGGATTTCGCAACAAGAATTGCGAGACCAAGGCACTCAAGCCCGCGATGGGGTTGACCACAAAGGCGGTTGCGAGCGCCGCGCCGCTCATATCAAACTGCGGTCGCACGTCGGCCTCCATATCCCAAAGTTTTTTATCCAGATCCGAATTACCCTTTAACAAAATGCTCGCAATCGGACTGCTGACCGTCAGGTCGGTGGTGTTTACCACACCCTTGGTGAACACAAAGCCACCCGTCAAGGCACTCCAGGGAAAACCATCTTTAAACTCGTTACCGGGCCTAAAGTTAAATCTCAAGATCCTTTGCAGTGACTGAAGCGACAAGAGCTCTAAGAGTCGTGCGCTACGTGAGTTGACATGCTCAAACACACCGTTTTTCAGGTCAACTTTGGCAGAACCATTTAATCCCTGATAATTATTGACCCAGGGGAAATTCACCCAATCCACTTGTGCCTGAATGGTGCCACTACCGCCCTTCACACGGTCAGGATGCCCCATCTGCGCTGAAAAACGACCGAGATCCTGAATGACCACATCCGCGTTGAGCTTGACGCCGCGAGTTGGTCCCTTTAGACGCCATTGCCCCTTAGCGGTAGCGGTGGCAGCCGCACTTTGAATATCGAGCTTTTCGATGTTCCAGAGTTCGGTGCGCAGTTGATTCGAGCCCACTAGACGCAACGAACCCAACTGGCTACCAAAGAGCGTGAAGTCGTCAATGGTGAGATCAATGGCAGGAATATCAGACCAGTGCTGAGAATCAATCACATCGATCTTTAAGGCTTCAGTTTGACCATCGTCAGGGGCACCAAGGGCCAGTTTTGAAAACCTTGCTTGGATACGGCCGTCGAGCGCGCCGGCTGCAGCTCGCCACGTAGCGCTTCCGGCGGTTTCTTTTGACGCAATTCTGGCTGACCACTGATTAGGTGCATTTTGTGTTGCTGTGAAATCGAGATCTGTAAACGTCAGATCAGACAAAATAAAATGTGGTGAACGTAGTCGTGCCGTCGCTAAACTCGGAAAGACTCTGAACTCAACTTTGGACGTACGCTTAGGCTCTTGCGTCACCTGCTCAAACAAAGTGCTCCAATCGTCAAAATCCACCCGCCCGAGTTTGATATCTAGTGCCAAGCCAGTGGCTGGCAGTGGCAAGGTCTCGCCCATCGAAACCGCAGCGCGTGAAAAATACGGCGATGGCCGAGCACCGGCGGGCCGCTCAAAACGAGAATTGATCAGATCAGGCACACTCACAGTCAGGGTTTCTCGAAAATCGTTTTTCACGGGGGATGCAACCCAGCGCACCGTCAGCGGCGTGCGACTTTGGGCAGTTTTGCCCAAGGGCGCAGGCAAATTAACCGCCAGACCTTCAAGCGTAGAACTCACGACTGCCTCGTAGCCGCGGTCTTTCGTGGAGGCAAGCTGGGCCTTATACCGAGCCTGCCCAGCAAAGGGCATTAATGCTTTCGCCCCCGCCAAACTCGTCAGCGCCGCAACCGTGATCGTGCCTTCGGCTTGCAGGCTCTGGCCACCTTCGCCCCAGGCTCCACGCAGCAGCGTCTGGCCGCCTAAAAATTGAGTGCTCAAATTATCTGTACGCACGGATTGTTCTGAAAACTCAAGCGCCCCACGAACGTTCTCAAGCCTAGGAATATCAGCCGCAAGGCTGATATTGTTGCCGGCGAAGTTGATCTGACCTTTGACCTTAGGTGCCTGATCGGTATCAAGGTTCATCCGAAGCGAGAGCGGCACTGTCAACAGACCACCCACCTCGAGGCGCTCAAGCGATGCTTTGAGCGCGCTGGGCAACGGCGCCTTGCTCAATACCGAGAGGTAGTCTTTGGCTTGACCATCGAGCACTGCGTCAAGCGAGAGGTCAGGTTTCAAAGAAAAATCAGGCACCTTGAGCGCAAGCCGGCTCACATTGACTTGGTTACCGGTCGTATCAAGCAAGACAGCGCTCGATGCATCCAAACTAAGAGACAATTTATCGAACACGAGCTTGCCCTGTGCCTGTGTCACCTGGGGCCAATTTGGCTGGCCTGAACGGCTCGGATCGTAGTCGACGCTCAGCCCGCTGAATGGCCCCTCGAGCCGAAAGGCGCCCGACACGCCCGTTTCATTGAACGGAAAATGATCCAGATCGCCTTTGAGTGTCACCGCTATTTGGCTCAACTGCCCTTGAGTGATGGCTGAACGCAAAAACTGACGCGCCTCAAGGGGCGCTTGCGTGGTCACAAACTGATGAAGCTTGTTAGCAGGCGCTTTTGCGATCTGGCCCGTCATATCCAGCAGGCCAGCACCAGTCACCCCGCCCGACACCCACGACCCCTGCAACTGCGTGGCGAGCTCGGTCGATTTCAGATCAAGCTGCGCTGAATCAATGGTGAGTGCGCCGGTCGCATTTTTAAACACCTTTGCACGCGCCGTGACCTCGCCAAGCTCAAGCAATGAGGGCTCAAACAGTGGACTATCGATCTTAAGCTCGGTGGTGGTGGTGCTGAGTGCCAGACCCTGTCGACCTGCACTGCGCGCCAACAGCGGCCAACGCCCCTCAGGTAACAAATCGGCAAGCCAGCCCGTCAGCCTGAGTTGAGCGGTTTGTGCAGAGGCTACGCTCTTGCCGTCCGTGGTTAGCGGCAAGGCGATTTTTTTTGCTGAAAGCTCGAGGATGGTTTGACCCAGAAGCCCGTCTTGCACATCGATCCAGGCACGCGCGGCGATGTTTCCGGAGACCGCAGGCACATCGACCCAGGGCGCTAGGCCGGCAAGATGGACATCTTGAATCTCAATGAAAATTTCAGCTTCGCGCGTCGAGCCAGGAGTCATTTGATTCAGGATGTTCTCTGTGCGCATCACGAGCTCAAGGCGCTTACCGACAGAGTCGGGTAAAGATGCCATCAGCCGCAGCTCGTGCCGAAACAAACTATTACTCAGACTCACGTCAATCTGAGACAGATTCAAAGCCGGAGCCTGCCGCAACTGATCATGCCAGCGAAAATTCGCCTGACGAATCACGATCTCGCCCTGATCCAAGAGCCAACGTACGGCTAACGTGCCACGATCTAATTTAAGTTGCTCGTTTGAATGGGGCTCAACCCGTTGGCCTGCGATCGACACGGTACCGTCGTCATGACGCGTGGCCGCCAGATCAATGCCAGTAATCTCTAAGCGACTTAGTCGCAGTTCAAGATCGAGCAGGCTGCGCCACGAGACCACAGCAGAAGCAGTGGGCACCTGCAGCAACACATCGCCATTGACGTCGTTCACGGCAAGATCGCGGACAGCAAGCGTTGGATTGAGCCCGGACCAGTCTGCCGAGATATTTGCGATCGACACTTTAGCGCCTACAGCCGTCGAGACATGCTGCTCGATCAGAGGCCGCCATTCATTGATACGTGGCAACGCCCAATACCGCACCGTCAGCATCGTTGCCACTGCTACAAAATAAAGCAGCAGCAGGCTCAAAAGTGCAAGACGCAGTAGATATTTGACTGGTTGCAAAACGGGCAAATTAAAAAGATTTTGTGAAGTGACATTCTATAGGGTATTGTGCAAGCTTGTCGCCCAAGGCGCCTTGGCTTTGTGACTCGGCGACGTTCTAGGCACCAAGGTATGACTGAATCCGACTTTTCCTCCTCATTAGCCTGGTCTGGCGCGTTACGTCGCCTGACCCAAAGCGATCCAGCATTTGCGCAATGGCTAGAACAAGAGCGTTCACGACCTCTGGCCACCGCCCGCCTACATGACTGGTTTGCCGAGCTGGCCGGAGCGCCAATTGGTAGCGCCATCCTTGCACTCGACACTTGTCGGCGAGTGCTGAGGCTCTTGCGCAAACGAACCTTTTTTTTGCTGATGGTTCGTGATCTTGCGGGGCTCGCCACGCTCGATGAAGTCGTCGGTACCATGGCGACCCTAGCAGACCGTTGTGTCGAACAGGCCTATCGTACGATCATGCACGACATGGTTGTCCAGCACGGCCAACCGAAAGACGCATTGACGGGCCGCCCGCAAGAGATGCTGATCATTGGCATGGGAAAACTTGGGGGATCTGAGCTAAATGTTTCGTCTGACATTGACTTGGTAATGCTCTATAACGAAGAAGGCGAAACCGAGGGCCCCAGGCCGCTAAGCTATCACGAGTTTTATGGTCGTCTGACGCGCCGCATGATGCCCATACTCTCGGAGCTTGACGCCAACGGGCAAGTCTTTAGAACTGATTTACGTCTGCGCCCGGATGGCGATTCGGGTCCACTGGCCTGGAGTCTAGACGCGTTTGAACAATATCTGTTTACACAAGGGCGTGAATGGGAACGTTACGCCTGGCTCAAAGGGCGAGTCATACCGGCCCGCGCGTTTGACGACAGCGACTCAACCGCGCAAGTGCAACAGTTTGAAAGTCTGCGCCAGCCCTTTGTGTATCGTAAATACTTTGACTTTAGTACCTTAGCTGCACTGCGCACCTTACGTGAGCGCATCCGTTTAGATTTACAACGAAAATCATTAAGCCGACCGGGCTTAGAGACACAACTGAACATTAAACTAGGCGAAGGCGGAATCAGAGAAATTGAGTTTGTTGTGCAATTGGTGCAACTGATCAAAGGCGGACGAATGCCTGCCTTACAACAGCGAGGCTTATTGGCCGCGCTCGAGGCGCAAGCCCGCGCGGGGCTGATTCCAAGTGCGACCGCCGAGCAGTTAGCGCAAGCCTATGTGTTTTTGCGACGCACTGAACATGCGTTGCAGTACGCTGAAGACGAACAGACACATCAACTCCCAGTTCGGCCCGAGCAACTTGCCGAACTGGCAAACGCACTGCGTGTATCGTTACCCGAATTTGAACAGACGCTGGCTAAACACCGCCTCTTTGTCGCTGACACCTTTCGCGACTCGTTTCGCATTGCTGGCTTGGGCGATGGCTTTGATGAGGCAGAACGCGAATTACGCGAAAAATCTTCACCAACCCTATCACTTGAAACGAGTGTATCGGCCTTTGGCGAAGACACAGCGACCTTGGCTTCGCGAGTGGATACCTTTTTGGAAGGCCACCGGATTCGTGCCTTATCGACGACGAGCCGTAATCGCATTGATACATTACTGCCGCTGGCGTTAACCGCGGCTCAACACACCTCGCAACCCTTGACTGCAGCATTGAGGCTGCTGGACTTAATCGAAAATGTCGCACAGCGTGGTGCTTATCTGGCACTACTTGCCGAGTATCCCGAAACCATGGCGCGTATTGCACGCTTGATGACGGCAAGCCCCTGGGCCGCGCAATATGTCATTCAACACCCGCTGGTGCTCGATAGCCTGATTGCCTGGCCTACCCTGATGGAGCCCGTGGATATCGGTCGCGTTGCGACGGCGATGCACGAAGACCTTAACGCCTGCACCTTGCCTGACGGCTCGTTTGATATCGAGCAGCAAATGAATTTAATGCGAGATACGCAGCGGCAGATCAGTTTTCAATTGTTGGCGCAAGATCTTGAAGGGATCCTGACAGTTGAACGTTTAGCTGATCAATTGTCTGCCTTGGCTGACATGCTTTTACATGAGACCTTAGCGAGGGTCTGGCCGCAGGTGTGCCCGCCGGATGCTGATGGCGGCGAGGCCGAGCCTCAGTTAGCCATCATTGCTTACGGGCGCTTAGGCGGCAAAGAGCTTGGCTATTCTTCTGATTTGGATCTTGTGTATTTATATGACGACTCAAGAGAAGATGCAGCCGAACTGTATGCAAAACTTGCCCGACGACTGACCTCGTGGCTCTCGACCATGACGTCTTCAGGCCGACTCTATGACATTGACCTTCGCTTGCGGCCAGATGGCGAATCGGGATTGCTCGCCACCTCAATCGAGTCCTTCAAGCAATACCAGCACAATCACGCCTGGCCCTGGGAGCATCAAGCACTCACACGCGCGCGCTTTGCCGCTGGAAACCAGCGCGTCGGCGCAATCTTCGAGCAAGTCCGCCACGAGATTTTAAAACGGTCTCGTGCACCCGCCCCTTTTGCCCAGCAAGTGCGCGCGATGCGCGACAAGATGACAGCAGGACATCCGAACACAACCGCACTGTTTGACCTGAAGCACGATCACGGTGGTATGGTCGATCTAGAGTTTGTCACCCAGTATCTAATTTTGGTACATGCAGGACAACACCCTGAGTTACTCAACAATCTGGGCAATATTGCGTTGTTGCAGTTGGCGGGAAACGCCGGCCTCATCCCCACTGAGTTAGCGCAGCGTGCCAGCGACGCCTACCGTAACTTGCGACGGCGTCAGCACGAACTGCGCTTACAAGGGGCAGATAAGGCACGCGTTGAGCAACACGAGTTACTCGAAGAGCGTCGTGCCGTGCAAGAGTTGTGGCAGACGGTTCTGGGTGAAACACCTCTGACAACTAGGGCGCCGTAACTCGCTGACGGCCTCGCTCAAGCAGCGAGGCGGATCAGTCGCTGCAAAGCGGATGTTTTCTCGTCTGGGTCAACGCAAAAGATCTGTGGCGCTTCGGCTGTCGCACTTCTTGTTAAACTTGTACGTCAACGACTCGTTGCGGGTCGCCCCCAAGCACCTCTTTTGACACTTGAGGCTCTAGCCTCTCGACTCTTTCTAAAAATTGGATCAGATCGTGCCCGACGCTCTTCGCCCTAGTTTTTCATTACCCGAAGGCAAAACCAAGGTGCTGCTGCACTCTTGCTGTGCGCCCTGCTCGGGCGAAGTCATGGAAGCCATGCTCGCGGCTGGGATTCAATACGACATCTTTTTTTACAATCCCAATATTCATCCCGTTAAAGAATACGAAATTCGAAAGAATGAAAATATCAGGTTTGCCGAAAAGCACGGCATTCGCATGATTGATGCTGACTACGACGTTGACAATTGGTTTGAACGCATTAAAGGGCTTGAAAACGAGCCCGAGCGCGGCGAGCGCTGCACCCAATGTTTTGATATGCGCTTTGAGCGCACCGCCCTGTATGCCTATGAGCATGGCTACGACACCATCACAAGCTCGCTGGGGATCTCGCGCTGGAAAGACATGAATCAGATCAATGCAAGTGGTGAACGAGCGGCAGCCCGATACGAACAGCTACTGTACTGGACGTATAACTGGCGCAAACACGGGGGCTCAGCTCGCATGATCGAAATCAGTAAGCGCGAAGAGTTCTATCAGCAAGAATATTGCGGCTGCGTGTACTCGTTGCGCGACACCAATCGGCACCGCCGTTCGCAAGGCCGTGAGCGCATTGCCCTAGGGGTCAAATTTTATGGCCGGGATGAGCTAAAAGCGTTGAAAGACGAGTGATCTGCAAACCGCGTTGCTGCAAACGTGCAGCAAAAGCGTCGCTCGATAACACCCGATACTCTTCGATACGGTCAACACCAAACGCAAGCGTCGATGAGGCTTGGGTGGCTGGATGCACCATCAACAACAGGTGCGAAGCCGCTTGCTCGAGCCAGGCATTGAGCATGGTTTCGTAAGCCGGATGCGGGCGATCAAAATCGTAAGCCCCTGCAAAACCTTGATTGCTGTGTATGCCCGACTGTTTAGCCTGGCGAATGAGGCTTGAGGCGCCCAAAGCCCCAATCAGCCGCGCTTTCAAGCGTTGCATCACTGGTAACTGTGCAGACATTGGGGCCGCGCGCGTATCGCGAATCCAGGGCAACTTGTGGGAGTAACGTCGTTGTATCGCCTGCAGCAACAACTCTCGAACCACCGGAAACTGATGCACATGCAGGTGCCCGTCGATAAAATCCGGTACTTGGCTAACGTGCTTTTCAAACAAATCAAGCTGAGTTTCGATTTGCTCGGCGACGGCCTGTTTAGCAATCAGACCTGAATAGGTGCGCCACAATAACTGGCCTAGCGGCAAACGCAGCCCCGTTTGCCCCAGCGGCTCGGTCAGGTTTAAGTGCAACCCGAGATCGATGGGCAAGCCCTTGAGCGCCCGTGCAGATTGCGCGAAGTTGGTCGCCTGCACCAGACAACCTGTTGCACTGATTCGCCCAAGTTTGGCAAGCGCCACAATCGCCTGGTCGACTCCGGCTTCAAGTCCAAAATCGTCGGCACAAACAGCAATCGGGATCAGCGCTGGCACCGCGGCCTGCTGTGCCGCATTACTCACGAAAGCGACGCCCGCTTGCGCGGCGCACGATATAGAGGGGGCGCCCTTTGACTTCTTCAAAAATTCTGGCAATGTACTCGCCGACAATGCCGATTGAAATCAGGGTGATGCCAGAGAAAAACAACAGGATGGTCACAATGGTAGGCCAGCCACTTACCGGATTTGAGAACAGAAAATATTCACAAATAATATAAAGCCCATACACAAACGAACACATTGAGACGAGAAAACCAAACAAGCTCACCGCGCGTAAGGGCCAAGTTGTAAAGGAGGTGAGCCCCGCAAGCGCGAGGGTCAACAACTTGAAGGCGCTGTAATGAGTTTGGCCATGTTCGCGCTCGGCAGGCATGTAGGTGATTGGCTCAGACTCGAAACCCACCCAGGCGTAAAGACCCTTCATAAAGCGATTTCGTTCAGGCAGTTGGCAAAGCGCATCGACGACAGCGCGATCCATTAAACGAAAATCACCGGCATCGGGCGGCACTTTGACGCCGCGCGAACCCGTGAGCAGGGAATAAAACAATTTCGTGCCCCAGCGCTTACCCGCGCTTTCGTCGGTACGGGTGCCTCTGACTGCGTACACCATATCAACGCCTGCCTGCCAGCGCGCCAACATGGCGGGCAGCAACTCTGGCGGATGCTGCAGATCAGCATCCAGAATCATCACCACATCGCCCGTGGCAGCTTCGATGCCGGCCGTGATGGCGGGCTCTTTACCGAAGTTACGTGACAATTGCACAAAGCGAAAACCGGGGTTACACACCCACGCGGCCATCAAACTTGCGGTGGCGTCTCGGCTGCCATCATCGACCACGATGACTTCCCAGTTGGCGCCGGTTTGCGTCAGCACCGCCTGCAGGCGCGGCAACAACAGGCCCAAATTATCGTGTTCGTTGAACGCCGGCACCACGCAACTCAGCGTTGCAATCGCGATGTCGCGCCCCTGCGCGTGAGCACTTGACTCGGGCGCAGGCGTGTTGTGGGAGGATGAAATCGATGAGGTCATGGGTCAATGATAACGTTTAACAGAGGGCTCGGAAATCCTCCCCGTTCAGGGCGAGGATGTCAACGCGCTTTTTGCAGAGCCAGACTGGCGCTCAGGATTGTCAAAATGATGACTGCCGCGCCCAATAAGGTGCGCGGCGACGGCTCTTGACTGAAAAACCACCAGGCAAAGGCAATCGCGTAAATGGGCTCAAGGGCCACCACCAGCCCAGCACTGCGAGCCGGCAAATGACGCAAACTCGACACAAACAAAAGATGCGCCAAGCCAGTACAGAGCACACCCAGTGCTGCCACCCAGAGCCAATTGGTCACGCTAATTTGCCCAAGCGAGGTCACGACCCAGGGCGACATCACCAAAAAAACCACCGCATTTTGCAGCCCAGCCACAGCAAACGCGTTGACCTCAGACAAATAGCGCCGGTTCAGTACCGCCAACACACCAAAACTCGCCCCGGACAGTAAGCCCCAAAGTAAGCCCTCAGTGCCCAAATTTGACAGCTCAAACGAGGGGGTAATGAGCAGCAACCCAAGGCTGACAAGCCACAGACGCACCCATTCAGCGCGGGTGACCGTCTCGCGCAGCAGGCCCCACTCAATGAGCGTAATGAAGGCCGGGAAACTGGCAAAACCTAGCGTCGCGATCGCGATGCCACCCACTTTGACCGAAATAAAAAAAGTGACCCAGTGCAACGCCAGGATCGCGCCAGAGCAAAGTAACGCCACCCAGCGCCCGTGACCCAAGACACTTAAACGCGGTTGCTTGAGAAACAGTCGCCCAAACAGGGCCAACGCCAAAACAGCAAACGCCGCCCTGCCCCAAGTAATAAAAGCCGGATCGGCTGTGATCAACTCGCCCAACACACCCGTGGCACCGAACAAGACCGCTACCAGGTGAACCGCAAACAAAGACTGGGTTCGGGTCAATCTGGCCAGCCCAGGGGCGCAGCCCATCCTGTGTAGGTTTTGCGCAGCGGCGTTGCATAATCGCCGCGCTTACTTGTGCCTAAGCCCAAGGCAGCCAAGGCCTCGGCAAACTTGACGGCAACTGAGACGCCATCAATCACGGGCACGCCCAGGCGCTCAGTGAGGGTGTGGCAAAGTGCAGACATGCCAGCACAGCCCAGCACAATGGCACCACTGCGATCGCGGGCCAAGGCTTCGCGGGCGACGTCTTCAATTTGACGCGTCAGCGGCTCGCCACCATCTTCTAGATCCAACACAGCGATGTCGGTGCCGTGCACCCCACGACACTGGTGTTCAAACCCATACCGTTGCACCAGACGCTCAGCAATGATGCAAGTACGTGTCATGGTTGTAACAACTGAAAATCCGGTTGCAAGCATGCTGGCGGCATGAAACGCCGCCTCGGCGATGCCCAATACTGGTGCCTGCGTCGCTTCGCGGGCCGCTTCTAATCCCGGGTCGCCAAAGCAGGCAATCACAATCGCATCTGGGCGTTGCGCTTGAGCGAGCCGCACTTGTTCGGCCACACCCGCAGCCGCAAAGGCTTCGTCGTAATGCCCCTCAATAGAAAGCGGGCCAAAACTAGGGTGCACGGCAATGATTTGGGTGCCAGCGGCGGCAACCGCCTGAGCGCTTTGGGCGATCCCGTCTGTCATGGCATCGGAGGTATTAGGGTTAATAAGGAGTAGTTTCATTTTGAAAGGTCGGTTAACTTTGCTAACTCATACAAGCATTATGTTGCACCAAATTGGACAACAATGCCCCAGAATTAAGTCTTTGCGCACCAACAAGTTGCATGAAGTAAAAATCACCCTAAATGAGCGTTGGATTTGACCCAATACTTACGCACAGAATTTCTTGGTGGTGATCAGTTTGGCGATTCATTTTAAGCAACTAGCAGCCTAAGCATACATGGCACGCTAATTGCTTAAGATGATACAACGAGGTTGCAGTTTTTTTCTAGTGGTCAGCGATCTCGGTGGACATAAACGGGTAAAAAAATTTTATTCAATTACTTTGCCACGAATTCAGTCATTCAATCCTTCGGAGAATCCATGAAAAAGTCTTTTTTGCGCATGTCGCTAATAGCTAGTGTATTGGCCGCAGCCTTTGCTCAACCCGTGTTGGCACAGAATAAAACTCTGACAATCGCCATGACAGCCGCAGATATCCCCAGAACCTTGGGGCAGCCTGATCAAGGCTTTGAAGGCAACCGGTTTACCGGTATCCCAATGTATGACTCACTCACACAGTGGGATTTATCGAAAGCGGACGCAGCCAGCGTCGTGATTCCTGGTGTTGCGCTGTCATGGGCAGTTGATGCCACGGACAAAACCAAATGGATTTTCAAATTGCGCCCTGGCGTGAAGTTTCATGATGGTTCGGCGTTCAATGCTGACGCGGTCGTCTGGAACGTGCAAAAGGTTTTGGACAAGAGCGCAGCCCATTTTGACGCTAGCCAAGTCGGCGCAACCGCCTCGCGTATGCCCACCTTGCGCAGTGCCAAAAAAATTGATGATATGACCGTGGAACTCACCACGAGCGAGCCCGATTCGTTTTTGCCCATCAACTTGACCAACTTGTTTATGGCTTCGCCAGCCAAGTGGGACCAAAAGCTTAAGGCTGTTCCGGCCACAGTGACTGACCCAGCCGAGCGTGCCAAGCAAGCCTGGACCGCCTTTGCCGCCGACGCCTCGGGCTCTGGCCCCTTTAAAATGGCTCGTTTTGTACCGCGTGAGCGCTTAGAGCTTGTTGCCAACAAAGACTACTGGGATGCCAAGCGCGTACCGAAAATTGACCGCGTGGTGATGATTCCAATGCCCGAGGCCAATGCACGCACAGCCGCACTGCTTTCAGGCCAAGTTGACTGGATTGAAGCCCCCTCCCCCGATGCGATGCCGCAGATTAAGCAACGCGGCTTTACCATCTATAGCAATCCACAACCCCACGTGTGGCCCTGGCAGCTGTCTTTTGCTGACGGCTCGCCTTGGCTAGACAAGCGCGTGCGTCAGGCCGCTAACTTGTGCGTTGACCGCGCTGGCTTGAAGACCTTGCTCGGTGAGATGATGGGCATCCCCAAGGGCACCTTCCCGCCCGGGCACCCTTGGTTTGGCACCCCAACGTTTGACATCAAGTACGACCCTGCAGCCGCCAAAAAACTGATGGCAGACGCAGGCTACTCGGCTGGCAAGCCAATGAAGACGAAAGTGCAAATCTCGGCCTCTGGCTCAGGCCAGATGCAACCCTTACCCATGAACGAGTTTGTACAACAGTCGCTCAAACAGTGTTTCTTTGACATCCAGTTTGATGTGATCGAATGGAACACCATGTTTAACAGCTGGCGCTTGGGTGCTAAAGATGCAGCAGCCAACGGCGCGACCGCGACCAACGTCAGCTTCTCGGCAATGGATCCGTTTTTCGCCATGGTTCGTTTCTCAAGCACCAAGGCGTTTCCGCCCGTTTCAAACAACTGGGGTTATTTTGGCAGCCCCGAGATTGAGCAATTAGTGACAAATGCTCGCACAAACTTTGACGAAAAAGGCCGTGACGAGGCCTTAGCAAAGCTACACGCTAAGATCGTTGACGAAGCCGCTTTCGTCTGGATCGCACATGACGTGGGCCCACGTGCAATGAGCAAGAAAGTCAAAAACGTTGTTCAGCCAAAGAGTTGGTTTATTGATATCGCAACGATGACAAAAGACTAATTTTTTTGCGACTACGGCGGCACCACGAATCGTGGTGCCGCCGTATTTATTTTGTCTGATCACCATCGTCAAGTGTCAACGATCGATTTAAAGATTTTTTAAAGGCTGTTTGTATGCTGAGCTTTATGTTCCAACGGGTTTTATACACCTTGCCCATTATGTTTGGCGTGGCGCTGGTGTGTTTCGCGCTCGTGCACTTGGCTCCGGGCGATCCACTTGTATCGATCATGCCACCCGATGCCTCGCAAGAGTTGCAAAAACAGTTGATGGAGATCTATGGCTTTAATAAGTCTTATCCTGAACAATTTTTTCGGTGGGGTTGGCGCGCGCTGCAAGGTGACTTAGGGACCTCGATTGCTAGTGGCCGGCCTGTCACGAGCGAAGTCATGCGTGCGGTGCACAACACCTTTAGGCTAGCAGCCATAGCAACGCTAATTGGTTTTATTTTTGGCTGTTTATTCGGCTTTGTAGCCGGCTATTTTCAAAACTCTTGGGTAGATAAAGCGGCATCCCTGACCTCGGTCTTGGGTGTCAGCGTGCCGCATTACTGGCTCGGCATGGTGCTTGTGATCATTTTCAGTTCACTGCTGATGTGGTTGCCACCCAACGGCGCTGGGCCCGGCGGCTCGTCAGACTGGCAATGGAACTGGGAGCACATCAAGCACTTGGTCTTACCTGCGATCACGATGAGCGTGATCCCGATGGGTATTATCTCGCGCACAGTGCGTGCGCTTGTCGCAGAAATTTTGTCGCAAGAATTTATCGTCGGCCTGAAAGCAAAGGGGTTGACCAACATTGGGATTTTCATGCATGTGGTTAAAAATGCAGCCCCGACAGCCCTGGCCGTGATGGGTTTGCAACTGGGCTACCTGCTGGGCGGCTCGATCTTGATCGAAACCGTATTCTCGTGGCCTGGCACAGGCTTTTTACTAAACTCTGCCATTTTTCAACGAGACCTGCCTTTGCTGCAAGGGACAATTCTCGTACTCGCCACTTTCTTTGTCGTTCTCAACATGATTGTCGATATTATTCAGACCATGCTTGACCCACGTATCGCGCGAGGCTGAACCCATGTTGAACATTACGGTCGATACTAAAAAAATTCCGTCACTCGATATTGAACGCTCGGCTGGCTATTGGCAAAACGTGATGTCACGCCTAGTGCGTGACAAGGTTGCTATGTTTGCCGCCTTCGTCATTTTGTGTCTGTTAGTTATGGCCGTCTTGGGTCAATGGATCACCCCAGCAGATCCCTATGCCGCCTCAATCATGAAGCGACTCAAACCCATCGGCTTCGAAGGCTACCCCTTGGGCACCGACGAGTTAGGCCGTGACATGCTATCTCGCTTAATGGTGGGCGCACGGCTGTCTCTTTTTATGGGGATCACGCCAGTACTACTGGCGTTTGTGATTGGCTCAACCATCGGCATTATCGCGGGCTACGCGGGTGGCATGCTCAACACCTCGATCATGCGTACGATTGATGTGTTTTATGCCTTTCCGTCGGTGCTGTTGGCCATCGCGCTGTCTGGGGTGCTGGGCACAGGCATCACGAAT
Organism: Bordetella parapertussis; assembly: GCA_945895265.1. Lineage (GTDB taxonomy): Bacteria > Pseudomonadota > Gammaproteobacteria > Burkholderiales > Burkholderiaceae_B > Zwartia > Zwartia parapertussis_I. The sequence goes on from CAMDEF010000015.1 coordinate 23,832, forward strand.
TCGTTGATCTCACTGACCATCGTTTTCATACCGCCGATCGCACGGGTGGCCGAAAGCGTGACGACCCAAATCCGAAGCCGTGACTTTGTTGAAGCCGCGCGCGCTTCAGGGGCTAACGCCCTGACGATTATTCGAGTGCATGTCTTGGGTAACGTGCTAAGCCCAATCTTCGTCTACTCAACCAGCTTGATTGCGGTCTCAATGATCCTGGCGTCTGGCCTGAGCTTTTTAGGCTTAGGAGTGAAACCGCCCGAGCCTGAGTGGGGTTTGATGCTCAACACCTTACGCACTGCCATTTATGTACAACCGTGGATTGCCGCTTTACCTGGTGTCATGATCTTCATCACCTCAATCGCCTTTAACCTGCTGTCGGATGGATTGCGCTCAGCCATGGAGATCAAGAACTGATGAATACCTCTTTATCCGATCAAGTTGATGTGGGTGGTACCGCGCAGCCGCTGCTAATGGTGAAGAACCTCATCAAACACTTTGCACTGAAAAAAGATCTTCTAGGCAAAGGCGGTGGCGTTGTTCGCGCGGTTGATGGCATTGATTTCATGGTGCGCAAGGGCGAAACCCTTGGTGTTGTCGGCGAATCAGGCTGTGGTAAATCCACTACGGCAAGACTGTTAATGAATTTAATCATCGCTGATCATGGCGACATTATTTTTGATGGCCAGTCCGTCGGCAGTCGTGATCTCAGCCTGAAAGAGTTCAGACGTCAGGCGCAAATGGTATTTCAAGACAGTTACGCCTCGTTGAACCCACGTTTAACGATTGAGGACTCAATCGCCTTTGCGCCTCAAGTACACGGCGTCAGTAAAAATGATGCCATCGCACGGGCGCGCGATTTGTTGCAACGTGTCGGTCTAGACCCCAAGCGTTTTGCCGAGCGCTATCCACACGAACTGTCGGGCGGGCAGCGACAACGCGTCAACATTGCGCGGGCGCTTGCCCTGCAATCACGCCTGATTATTTTGGATGAAGCTGTCTCTGCTCTCGATAAATCGGTCGAGGCGCAGGTGCTCAATCTTTTGTTGGATCTCAAAGAAGAATTCAAACTCACCTACGTGTTTATTAGCCACGATCTTAATGTCGTGCGCTATATCTCGGATCGAGTCATGGTGATGTATCTGGGCCAAGTCGTCGAAATTGGCGACTGCGAAACGCTGTTTAACTCGCCGCGTCACCCCTACACGCGTGCACTGCTCTCCTCAGTGCCCTCAATGGACCCCGACAATCGAACCGAGACGCCTCCGCTGGCGGGCGATCCTCCCAATCCCATCAATCCGCCCTCTGGCTGTCGTTTTCATACTCGCTGTGCTCAGGCGCAGCCTATCTGCTCAACAAAAATGCCGCCCTTAGTCTCAAGCAAAGATGGCCAGGGCGTCGCCTGTTGGATTCATGTCGAAAACAGCGGCCATTCGCAAGCCGTTTCAACTCAGCAAGCCGTTTCAAATCATCAAGGGGCAGCATGAACACCACCGAAACCCCCTTTGTCGATATTCGCGACCTCACCGTTACGTTTACAGGTGGCAAAAGCCCCGTCAAAGCCGTCAACGGCGTCACGCTTGCTGTGAAGCGCGGTGAAGTCGTCGCCCTGATCGGTGAATCTGGTTCAGGCAAGAGCGTCACCTTGCGCTCGATCTTGCGCCTACACAACGCTGCACGTTCAAAAATTGAGGGTCAAATTTTAGTTGGCGGTCAAGACGTTGTGCAACTGTCAAGCGGCGCCTTATCCAGCTTTAGAGGCAAAGTTGCCTCGATGATTTTTCAAGAACCTCTCTTGGCGCTTGACCCGGTGTACACGGTCGGCAGCCAAATCATCGAAGCGATCCTGCGGCATGAAAACATCACCCGCGATGCAGCGCGTGCCCGCGCACTTTCATTATTTGAACGCGTACGCATTCCGAGCCCTGAGCGGCGCCTAGATGCCTACCCGCACGAGATGTCGGGTGGCATGCGTCAACGGGCGATGATCTCGTTGGCTCTAGCCAGTGAACCTCAGTTACTGCTGGCCGACGAACCAACAACCGCACTTGATGCCACGGTACAGATCCAAATTTTGTTGTTGTTGCGAGAACTGCAACGCGAGTTGGGGTTGTCAGTGATTTTCGTGACGCATGATATCGGTGCAGCTGTCGAGGTGGCGGATCGCATCGCTGTGATGTATGCCGGACGTATTGTCGAACAAGGCACGACACGTACGATCATGCGCTCGCCACGACATCCCTACACGCGCGCGTTATTGAAAAGCCTGGCGCACGGCGCAGTCAAAAAAGGGACTCGTTTAGAAACGATTTCAGGGTCACCGCCTGATCTGACCAAGCTGCCCCCGGGCTGCGCCTTTGCCGAGCGCTGTAGCCTGGCAGTTGAATCGTGCAAACAAACCGTACCTGAGCTTGTTTGGCTGACACCAGACCACAGTGCCCGGTGTTTGCGCACAGAGCAAACTGCTGTCCCTATCTAACTTCTGCGACTTGCGCGCACCATACAGAGCGCGCAGGTCAAACATTCACAGCGAGTGGCGCACAGTCGGGGCAACACCAAAGCAGTTCTAAAGAGAAATCATCTTTAGAACTCCTCTGTTAGTCAACGCTATTGCAGTGTGCGCTCAAAGACAAACTTGCCGTCGCGCCAATCTACTGGCACGACGTCTTTGGGCCCAAACTTGCCTTGCAGGATGAGCTTGGCGATCGGGTTTTCAAGATTCTGCTGAATTGCACGTTTCAACGGTCTGGCACCAAAGACTGGGTCAAAGCCACCGCGGGCCAGTTCTGCTAAGGCCGCTGCAGACACCTCAAGCACCATGTCTTGTTGCGCAAGCCTTTTCGTCAAGCGCTGAATCTGAATACCGGCAATCTTCTCGATGTGCTGACTTTGCAAGGCATGAAACACCACAACCTCGTCAATGCGATTCAAAAACTCTGGGCGAAAGTGTTGCTTGACTTCATCCCAGACCACTTCTTTGATCGTCTCGTAAGGTTTGCCGACCATCGCTTGAATGTGGTGAGAGCCAAGGTTTGACGTCATCACAATGACAGTATTTCTAAAGTCAACGGTACGCCCTTGGCCGTCAGTTAAGCGACCATCGTCTAACACCTGCAACAACACATTAAACACATCAGGATGGGCTTTTTCGATCTCGTCAAACAGAATCACGCTATAGGGTTTGCGTCGAACCGCTTCTGTTAACGACCCACCCTCTTCGTAACCGACGTAGCCCGGAGGCGCGCCAATCAGGCGAGCAACCGAATGCTTCTCCATGAATTCACTCATATCCATACGAATCAAGTGATCGTCAGAGTCGAATAGAAAGTCAGCAAGCGCACGCGTTAACTCGGTTTTACCAACGCCAGTTGGCCCCAAGAATAAGAACGAACCGTACGGACGTGCCGGATCAGACAGACCCGCACGTGAACGTCGAATCGCATCAGCCACTAGCCCAACGGCCTCATCCTGACCGACAACACGTTGATGCAGGCGATCTTCCATTTTGAGCAGTTTGTCACGCTCGCCGGTCATCATTTTTGACACAGGGATGCCGGTGGCGCGTGACACCACCTCGGCAATCTCTTCGGCACCAACTTGGGTACGCAAGAGCCGCGGACGCTCGGTCGTACCCGGTGTGGCACCTGCTAATTCAGCAGCTTTTAAGCGCGACTCGAGCTCTGGCAAGCTGCCATATTGAATTTCAGCCAATTTATCAAACTGACCTTTGCGTTGCAGCTCGGCCATCTCGGCGCGCGCACGCTCGATTTCTTCTTTAATCGACTGTGTACCCTGCACAGCGGCTTTTTCGCTTTTCCAGATCACTTCAAAATCGTTGTATTCGCGCTGCAGCTTTTCAAGCTCTTCTTCAATGATCTGAAACCGTCGAATCGAGCCCTCATCGGTCTCTTTTTTTACCGCTTCACGCTCAATTTTTAATTGGATAATACGGCGATCAAGACGATCCATCACCTCGGGTTTAGAGTCAATCTCCATGCGAATACGAGCAGCCGCTTCATCGATTAAATCGATCGCCTTGTCTGGCAAGAAACGATCGGTAATGTAGCGATTGGATAGCTCAGCCGCCGCCACAATCGCTGGATCAGTGATGTCAACGCCATGATGCAGTTCATAGCGCTCTTGCAAGCCACGCAAAATGGCAATAGTCGACTCGACGTTTGGCTCGTCGACAATCACCTTTTGAAAACGTCGCTCAAGTGCCGCGTCTTTTTCAATGTATTTGCGATATTCGTCAAGGGTGGTCGCGCCAATGCAATGCAGCTCGCCACGCGCGAGCGCGGGCTTGAGCATATTGCCAGCGTCCATTGCACCTTCGGCCTTACCCGCACCCACCATCGTGTGCAGTTCATCAATAAAGACAATATTGTTGCCGTCATCTTGCGACAATTCTTTGAGCACAGCTTTTAAGCGTTCTTCAAATTCGCCGCGAAATTTGGCACCGGCCAACAGGCTGGCCAAATCGAGGGACAAGACTCGCTTGCCGCGCAAAGACTCTGGCACTTCATCGTTCACAATACGCTGGGCTAAGCCCTCGACGATTGCAGTTTTACCGACACCAGGCTCACCAATCAGCACTGGATTATTTTTGGTGCGCCGCTGCAAGATCTGAATGGCACGACGAATTTCGTCATCGCGACCAATGACAGGATCGAGTTTGCCTTGGCGCGCACGCTCAGTCAGATCCATTGTGTATTTGGCTAACGCCTCGCGATTGGATTCGCCCTCTTGATCTTTGACCGACTCGCCACCGCGCACGGCATCAATCGCTGCCTCAAGCGGCTTACGTTGCAAGCCCGATTCTTTGAGCAAACGCCCAACATCGCCTTTGTCATCGGCCAAGGCGAGCAAAAACAACTCACTGGGGATGTAGGTATCGCCGCGCTTGGCAGCCTCTTTGTCGGTGCGCGCGAATACGGACTGCAAGTCGCGGCTCGCCTGAATGTTGTCATCGCCGCCCTTTACCTTGGGCAAACCCTTCAAAACGCCCTCTAGCGCCGTTTGCAGTCGGTTGACCGCTACACCTGCGCGTGACAATAAACTCGACGCACCGCTCTCTGTATCGGCTAAGAGGGCCGAGAGAACATGCACGGGTTCAATGTAAGGATGCTCGCTGCGCGAAGCCATACTTTGCGCATCGGCAAGTGCCTGCTGAAACTTAGTGGTTAATTTATCGAATCGCATAGTCGTTTCCTGAAACAATGGCTTTTGGCCTGTTGGGGATGTTCGTTAAATGCGGCCGAGTTACGGTTTTTCAAGGGCGGACAAACAAATCCTTAGCGGGCAGGGACTCTAGACCGGCACTCGCACTCAAAATCAAGACGCTATCTCGCTATCTCGCTATCTCGCTATCTCGCTATCTCGCTGTCTCGCTGTCTTGCTGCCACGATCCTCGTGAAGAGTGTGGGCATTCTATGGTGGTGGCAACCTAATTTAAATCAATACTCCTTCATTTAAGACTTAACTAAAATCAAGAGGAATACAATCAGGGTGTAAGCTCAGTACTAAGAATGCATGAACTCAGTGATTTAAACTTTTAAATCCGCTAGCGTGCGAGGTGCAACAATGCAAAAACGAATTCCAGTTGAATCGACCTCAACCCACTGCTCGACCTGCATGATGGGCCACGTGTGTTTACCTGTCGGTATGCCAGCCCACGAGGTTGAACAACTTGACACTCTGGTCAAAGAGCGCATCCGCGTTGAAAAAGGTCAAGCACTCTATCGACACGGTGAGAACCTCAACGCCTTGTTTGGCCTGCGTAGTGGCTCGTTAAAAACCTTGCTCGAAGAGGCGGACGGTAACCAGCAAATCACAGGCTTTTTCTTGCCTGGTGAAATCGTCGGCTTAGATGGCATGATCGAAGGTGAACACAGTTCGTCAGCCATCGCCATGGAAGACTCTGAAGTCTGTGTCGTGCGCGTGCAGGATATTGACGAAATCAGTCGCTACGTGCCCTCGCTACAACATCAAATTCGCCGTCTCATGAGCAAAGAGATCGCACGCTCGCACCAGGTGTTATTGGCCTTGGGATCAATGCGCTCTGAGCAACGTTTAGCTGCGTTTTTAAGCAATCTTTCACAACGTTTAGCCATTTTGGGCTATTCGCCAACCGATTTCGTGATGCGGATGAGTCGCGAAGAAATCGGCAATTACCTTGGGCTGACGCTAGAAACGATCAGTCGACTGTTTTCACGTTTTGCCCGCGATGGCGTGATTAGAATCAGCCAACGCGAAGTCAAAATCTTGGATATGCACGCGCTCAATGAGTTAGTCGGCAAGCCCTGCTGATCGCCATTTACGCAGCGGGCTCGGCAAACAATTCGGTGCGCACAAAATCAAGAGCCGAGCTGTTGGCCTGAAGTACCTGCTGGCCTAAGACACCCGACCAATAACCTGCACCACCGCCTGCCCGCGCCCATTCGTTTAGGCGGCGGGTGTACAGCTGTAAATCAAACTCTTTAGTGACGCCAATCGCACCGTGTACCGCATGCGCCACCGCAACAACACGCGCGACCGCCTGGCTGGTTTGGGCCTTTGCTAAGGCTACAAGGGCCGGCGCAGGCTGCCAAGTGGTGCTGCGGCAGGCCATTTCAGCAGCCATTCGGGCACCGAACACCTGCTCGGCCACTTCACTAATTTGCTGTTGCAGGGCCTGGAACCGGCCAATTGGTTTGCCAAATTGCTCGCGTTGATTGGCCCAACCGAGCGTCATTTCAAAGACCCGGTCTGCCGCACCGGCAATTAATACCGCAAGCGACAGCGCCATCAATTCACGAAACTGAGGCTGCTGAAACTGCCCCAGCAACGAAGCCTTTGCGACGTCAGCAGACCAGCTTAAATCAGCATCGAGCGACCCATGACCACCTGATGGTGTGCGTTGCGCCTTTGAGGCGGGCAAGAGCCACACAGAAGCTTCACTTTGCACCAACACCCAGTTCGCAGTGAGACCAAAATTCACGCCAGCTGCCTGTACACCCGCGCCATCTGCCGCAACGCGAAAAGGCGCAAAAGTGATGGTGCCCTCAGGCAACCCCTGAGCGAGTACCGAGACTTGCGCGCAAGTTGTTGCGTGCGCCTGCAGTAGCCAAGCACGCGCCAACAGTGTGTGTGCATAAGGCAGCGGCAGCGCATGTCGCCCCATTGAAAACAGCATGGGCCACACCTCGGTGAGCGTCAAGGCTGCGCCATTGGCGCTTTCTGGCAAGAGCGCATCAGCAAAACCGACTGAACTCAGCTCGGACCACAAATTGGCCGTTTCAGCACCACCTTCGATTTGCCGTATCACGGCCGGCGTGCAAACTTCGCCAAACAAATGCTCTGCTGAATCATAAAAATCGTTTTGCATGCTCGTTACCTCAATCCTAAACCGCGTGCAATGATGCCACGCAAAATCTCGCGCGTACCGCCTCGTAGTGAGAAGGTCGCGCCCATTTGTTCAAGGTAGCCCAAGGTCTGCAACAGATCTGGCGACGCAATAAATTCGGGATGCGTGCCTAACCACGCCGCAATATTGCTAATCAATCTTTGCTCAAAATCAGTGCCAAAATCTTTGACCACTGAGGCGTCAATTGCAGGGCTCTCACCATCGACCAATTTTTGCGTGACCGCCAGCGACAACGCCCGCAAGGTTGCCATTTCAGCAACCATAGACCCCACTAACGCGCTCGTTTCGGTGTCGTGAATGGACTGAGCACGCAAGGCCTCGATCCAGCAATCTAACAATGCGATACTCGAATAAATGCGCTCGGGGCCGCTGCGCTCAAAGGCAAGCTCAGCATTGACCTGATCCCAGCCTTGACCTTCAGTGCCGACCAAGGCGTCTGCACCAAGCTTGACGTTGTCAAAAAACACTTCAGAGAAATGTGCATCGCCAGCCATGTCTGTGATGGGCCGCACGGTCACGCCGGGCAAACTTAAATCAATGATGACTTGAGAGAGGCCCTTCTGACGATCACTGGTTTCGCCAGAGGTGCGAACCAAGGCGATCATGTAATGACAGCCGTGCGCATTGGTTGTCCAGATTTTGCTGCCATTAAGCAGCCAACCGGCCTCGGTGCGCTGCGCACGGCTTCGGATACTTGCTAAATCAGAGCCTGAACTGGGTTCACTCATGCCGATACAGAAAAAAGCTTCGCCACGGCAGATTCGTGGAATATAAAACTGGCGTTGTGCCTCAGTGCCATAGCGCAACAATAACGGGCCGCTTTGACGATCTGCAATCCAGTGAGAGGCAACAGGCGCGCCTGACGCCAGTAACTCTTCAGACAGAACGAATCTTGAAAAAAAACCTTTGCCTGACCCACCATACTCTTTCGGAATCGTGAGCCCAAGCCAACCCTGCTTAGCCAACTTCTTGCTGAAGTCGTCGCTGGTTCCCATCCAAGAGCGCGCTTTAGCGTGCGAAGGCATACCAACGAGTGCTTCATTTAAAAATTGTCTGATTTCACTGCGAAAGGCAGCCTCTTGGGCTGGAACCTGATTGAACTCAAGCGCGGTCAGCATAATAAGAAATAATCCTGAAAATCAAGGGGTTGGAGCAAAGCAACGCGACAGCGACATGCCCTATACTTCAACTTGAATATACCGCAGCTACAACAAGAAATAACTGTGTGCCCCTATTGTATTTGTTTGTTCGGGACGCACAAACCCCACAGGAGAGGTCATGAGCGATGCTCAATTGCTAGGCGCCGGTTACACATGGCAAGAATTATCTGTTGGACAGCGCTTCAAAACGTTTCGACGCACCATTACCGAGACCGATATCATTAATTTCATCAGCGTCACGGGGATGCTCGAGACTATCTTTATTGATCGAACATTTGAACATGGCGCCATGAAAGGGCGTCCGGCACCGGGTGGGTTGACCTATGGTCTGATCGAAGGCTTACTCATGCAAGGCATGGTGCAAGGCACGGGCTTGGCCTTACTTGAAGTTCATAAAAAAATGCTGCATCCAGTTGTCGCAGGTGACACAGTGTGGGCTGAGGTTGAAGTCACGGCAATCAAGCCAACGTCTAAGCTCAACCGCGCTGTCGTGACTTCGCGCATAGACGTCAAAAATCAAGACGGCGTTGATGTCATGACCTACACCGCGACGCGCATGTTAGCGGGCGAAAGGCACTAAAATCCAATATCGTGCTGCGCGTCTTTTGCGGTGGGCAACATATAGAGCGTGAGCATGCTAGAGAGCGTCGCAATCAGCCAGAAAAAGAAAAACCCGACTGCGTAAAGTACGTCGCGCTCGGGCCGAAAGTAACCGAAGATCGCGACATCAAGCGGGTCGATTAACGCAAACACGACCGCGCTTGCTACCCCTGCCATCAAAAATGACGGCCATAAGATCAACATCAACGATCGACGGTTCATCATCAGCCTTGCATCAGTGAGGTTGCGACAAAGGCGTCTGCGCCGAGACTTTTTCGACGACTAAACCTCGTTTGATACCACCATCAACAATCGACTGATCTGAAAAGCCTTGAAACGCCAGCACAATCGTGATCGCACAGCCCACGATCGCAACCGCAGGGCCCGCCATGAGCAGCCAGGGCCAACGTTGACGCCACCAAGGTATCGCTGCTTCCAAATCGTTTTCTTCTTGTACGCTCATCTTTTGGAATCCTATTTTTAATGAAGCTTTTTATTGAAGCATGATAAAACTTGAAGCCTCTCGCACCGTCAGTGAAACATGCCCATCAGGCGCGCTTGAGGTTGTGACAAAATGAATCGGATAAGACCCAGGCTTGGCTGCATCGCGCGGGGCTCGCAGCACGACCGCCAAGACTCGATTCGAGGCGGCTGCGACCTCAACTTGCGGCACCGCAGCGCTTGAAATATTTCTGTTGTTTTCTTCAGGCTTGAGGCGAAGCACAGCCACAGAAGGGTCGGCAAACTTCACACTTAAACCTGGCAAGCCTTCGGCTCGTATTGACAAGACAAGACTGTGCTCAGAGGCGTTCATCATCTGTAAACGGTAGACGTTTTCGATCATCCCATCAGCCACCTCGCGCCCTAGCATGCCGCGATCACGAATCACGTCTACCCGTAAAGTCGTTCGAGTTGCCAACGCAGTCACAAAAATTGACACCAGTACGAGCATCAAGGCGCTGTATATCAACACACGGGGTCGCAGCAAATGCTTACGCACTTGTTGTACAGAGAGCTTTTCTAACATACCTCGCTCTGAAGTATAGCGAATCAAGCCCTCTGGGTACGCAATTTTCTTCATGACTTGATTGCAGGCATCTACGCAGGCACCACAACCAATACACATGTATTGCAAACCCTGTCGGATGTCGATGCCGGTCGGGCAGACTTGCACGCAAATGCTGCAATCGACACAATCACCCAAGCCTTGCGCATAGTGATCAACTTTGCGTGAACGCGCACCGCGCGGCTCGCCTCGAGCCGTATCGTAGGTCACCACCAAGGTATCAGGGTCAACCATCACGCTTTGAAAACGTGCATACGGGCACATGTACTTGCAGACTTGTTCGCGTAAAAAGCCAGCATTGCCCCACGTTGCAAAGCTATAAAACAAAAACCAAAACCACTGCCATGGCCCAAAGGTAAAGCTAAGCAACGCCTGACCCAGCTCGCGGATGGGTGCGAAATAACCGATAAACGTAAAGCCAGTTAGCCCTGCAACGACTAGCCAAAGCGCGTGCTTGCTGACCTTGACCCGTAGTTTGCGAAACGACCAAGGCGCCTCATCTAAGCGAATTCGTGCAACCCGATCGCCTTCGGTGTGCCGTTCGATCCACATGAAAATTTCGGTATAGACAGTTTGCGGGCAGGCATAGCCACAAAAAAGACGACCTGCAATCGCCGTAAATAGAAATAGCCCAAGTGCCGAGATCAGCAACAAGAGTGTCAAGTAGATAACGTCTTGCGGCCACAACACCATGCCAAAGATATAAAACTTACGCGCACCAAGATCAAACAAAACCGCCTGGCGATCGTTCCAGGTGAGCCAAGGGACTGCATAAAAGATCAGCTGTGTGAAACCAACAAACAGCAAACGCCAACGGGCAAACATCCCCTGGACTGAACGCATGTAGATTTTTTGTCTGACGTCTTGAATCGCTTGTTCGACAGAGTGTGAGACGTCTGTCGCTGGCTTGGCGCCTAGCGGGCGCCAAGGAGGGGCAGAAGTAGAAGCAAGTGCTGAGGGAGTGGCAGGACCGGCAGAGAGAGTTGCCTTTGCAGTTCCAGTTGCAGTTGCAGTTGCAGTTGCAGATACAACTGCAGGTACGGGTGAATCAGGCGACATTCATTACACTCACTTTGCCCGGGCGCTGGTGACAGTTGCAGACGTGACATCGACACCTTTTGACAAGCCCCAAACCCAGGCTGTCACTAAGCGGATCTGCTCAGAGGTTAAGGTCTGCTCTTGAGCGGGCATGCGATTATTGCGTCCGTTCAAAATGCTATGCACGATGGTGGCCTCTGAGCTGCCGTAGAGCCAAATATCATCAGTCAAATTTGGTGCACCCAAGGCCTTATTGCCCTTACCTTCAGCGCCATGGCAGGCCGCGCACGTGTTCATATACTCTGACTTACCACGCAGGACACGAATCTGATCATGCGCCAAACCAGACAGTGACCGGACATACTGCGCAATATCCCCAGCAGTCCGTGCATCGATCGCAGCACCCAACGCTGGCATGACGCCATTTCGGCCTTGGGTAATGGTTGCCAGCAACACGTCAGGCTGGCGACCATAGATCGAATCACCTTCAACCAGATTCGGAAAGCTAGTACTGCCTTTTGCATCTGAGCCGTGGCATTGCGCACAGTTATTCAAGAACAAACGTTCACCGATCAAATGTGCTTCAGGGTCTGCAGCTATCTGTGGGATATCCATGTTGGCAAAGCGCGCGTAGATCGGTTTGACCGTTGCGTCGAGCGCAGCTTGGTCTTGCTTAACTTCTTGAGCAGAGGTGTAAGCTAAGCTCCCTTGAAAAGCACCCAAACCTGGGTACAGCACCAGATATCCCAAACCAAACAGACACATGATCACGTACATCATCGTCCACCAGCGAGGCACTGGGTTGTTCATCTCGCGCAAATCACCGTCCCACACATGACCGGTATCTTCAACCTTACCGGGCTGTGGCTTAAGCCACTGACGCTGCGAAAATATCAACCACAGACACCAGGCAATACCCGCTATCACTACGAAGGCAACGTAATACCCCCAAAAACCGTTGACAAAGTCGCTCATGGCCGTGTGCCTCCGTGTGGATGTGGGTGCGCTTCATCGGGCAAGGCGAAAGGCAACATTTCCGCCTCGTAGTTTGCCGTTTGGCGTTCGCGTGAAAACGCCCACCAGACAATTGCAAAGAACGTCAGCATCGCCATGATCGTTGACAATGCATTGAGATAAGCAAGCATCATTTACCCCCTGTTTTAAGCGACTGTGCCTGTGCGGCTTTGCGTACACCAGTCCCTAATCCTTGCAGATAGGCGATCAGCGCGTCTTCTTCTGTTTTGCCTTTGAGTGCTGCGGGTGCGGCGCTAATCTGAGCGTCGGTGTAGGGCACGCCCAGCACGCGCAAGGCACGCATGCGATCGCCGATATCATCACTTTGGACCGGGTTGGTGGCTAACCAAGGATACCCAGGCATGTTCGATTCGGGCACCACGGCGCGCGGGTTGCGCAGATGGATACGATGCCAGTCATCGGAGTAGCGCTCGCCGATGCGCGCCAGATCAGGACCCGTGCGCTTTGAACCCCACAAAAACGGACGATCAAAAACGGACTCGCCAGCAACAGAGTAAGGACCATAACGCTGCACTTCGGCGTGCAACATTCTGATTTGCTGCGAATGACAGCCTACACACCCTTCGCGGATGTACAGATCGCGGCCCATCAAGCGCAGGGCGTCGTAGGGCTCGACGCCCGCCGAAGGCTTAGTGGTTGAGTGCTGAAAAAACAGCGGAACAATCTGCACTAAGCCGGCAAACAGCACGACCAAGATACTGCAGATGATCATCAGACCGATATTTTTTTCAAGCGTTGCGTGCGAGAAGAAAGGTGTTTTTTGTTGTGCCATGATGTGCTCCTCAGGCCTGTGCCAAGCTAGATAATTGAGGGGTTGAAGCGGCGGCGCCTGGCACCACTGGATTCACCGCGGTTTGCCCGATGACTGTTTTGAACACGTTATAGGCCATCAACAGCATTCCACAGAGGTAAAGCAACCCACCCAACAAGCGGATAAAGTAAAACGGAGCGGTCGATTTGACGGATTCGACGAAGCTATAGGTCAAGGACCCATCGACTTCAGTGGCGCGCCACATCAAGCCTTGCATCACTCCCGCAATCCACATTGCTGCGATGTACAACACGACACCTATTGTTGCGATCCAGAAGTGAACTTCGATGAGCTTGACGCTATACATTTTTTCGCGTCCCCAGAGCCGAGGGATCAAGTAATACAGCATGCCAAAGGTAATCATGGCGACCCAACCCAGTGCACCTGAATGAACGTGTCCGACGGTCCAATCGGTGTAATGCGAAAGCGCATTGACTGTGCGGATCGACATCATCGATCCTTCAAACGTTGACATCCCGTAAAACGACAGCGAGACCACCATGAATTTGAGGATTGGATCGGTACGCAATTTGTACCAGGCACCCGAGAGCGTCATGATGCCGTTAATCATGCCGCCCCAAGACGGCGCTAAAAGAATCAATGAGAACACCATGCCTAAGGATTGAGTCCAGTCGGGCAACGAGGTATACAAGAGGTGATGCGGGCCGGCCCACATGTAGGTGAACGCCAAGGCCCAGAAGTGCACAATCGACAAACGGTAAGAATAAATGGGCCGCTCAGCCTGCTTGGGCACAAAGTAATACATCATGCCTAGAAAGCTGGTGGTTAAGAAGAACCCCACCGCGTTATGCCCATACCACCACTGCACCATCGCGTCTTGCACACCGGCGTAAGCAGAATACGATTTCCAGAGCGAGACGGGCATCTCGATGTTGTTGACGATATGCAAAATCGCAATGGTCAGAATATATGAGCCAAAGAACCAGTTGGCGACATAAATGTGCTTCACCTTACGCTTGACGATGGTCCCAAAAAACACCACTGCGTAGGCAACCCATACGAGCGTAATCAAGATGTCGATTGGCCACTCTAGCTCGGCGTATTCTTTACTGGTTGTGATCCCCAAAGGCAGTGTCACGGCTGCGGCAACAATCACTAGTTGCCAACCCCAAAACGTGAACGCGGCGAGCGGTGTGCAGAACAAACGTGCCTGGCAGGTACGTTGCACCACGTAGTATGAGGCAGCAAAGAGTGCACTGCCACCAAAGGCGAAAATCACAGCATTCGTGTGTAAAGGGCGCAAACGACCGTAAGTGAGCCACGGTATATCAAAGTTCAGTTGAGGCCACATCAGCTGCGCGGCTAACACCACCCCCACCAACATGCCCACGACACCCCAAACGACCGTCATCACGGCAAATTGTCTGACTACACCGTAATTAAAATTTTCTGTTTTAACTGCCGCAGTACTTGTCATGATTGGCGCCTCGTGTCTCATGAATCTTGATATTGACATCATGCCAAGTGCGGCAGAAGTCAGCTTTGATCTGTATCAACTAACCGTGTGATCGTCGTCCTGCAAAATTGAAAGTCCAGCCTGTTCTGCGTCGTCATACTGTCCAGAAAAAACAGCCCACCACAACATGGCACCAATCAAGGCAACGATGGCCAGCGACAGCGGCAACAGTAGATAGAGAATTTCCATAAGTGTTGCGCTAGGCCTGAAAATGTTGATTCTGTTTCAACACACCGACCACACGACTGAGACCAGCCTGTCTGGGTCGATAGAGGCGCCAGGCATTAAGCAGCACGGCTACAGAAGACAGCAACATCGATAGCGCAGCCAACCAAGGTGTGACCCAACCTATTGCAGCCAAAGGCATGGTCAAGACGTGCCAAGCCAACGCACCATAGAGATTTTGGCGAGTAATACGCACAGTGCGCTCGAGCAGCGCTTCTCGCTGGTTTGCAAGCAAAGGCTCACCGAGCCCCAGATTCACGTGCAGCGCAGCCAACGATACCGGCGCGGCTAAAGACAGCGCGCAAGGGCAACTCATCACGAGTAACGACACCAAGACAGACCACGCCTGCGTGGGTGCGATTACCCACCACACCACACCTATCACAGCCGCCACAGCGAGTTGGATCAGCACAAACAGGGTTGCGACGCGGTTGGCCTGAGCCATCAAGGGCAGACTGAAGCTCGCCAAGTTTGCTGGGGCCCAGACGCGCAGGCCTGAGGGGACGCCGGCAGCCGGTACGCTTGCCTGTCTCAACGCGCCAGAGTCAACCAAGCTGGCACGTTGCTCGACGTAACGTGCCGTGAGCAAAAATGCAACAAACATGGTGATTGAATCAAAATAGACTTCGCCCGAGCCCTGAAAGGTCGCCATCACGCTGGGGATAAACGCGGCAAGCAGACTGATGCCAACGGGAACATCCATGGTGATTCGGCGGGTTGACCACGCACGGGCACAACCAAGCCAAATTGGCCAGGCTGAGTACAACATGACCGGGATCGTGAGTGTCAGACTTGCCCAGTTCATTAAGAGGATTGCCCAGTCGAGCACTTCAAGGCTGTCTTGGGCGCCTGCCTCAGGCCGAAGGTACCCGGGCAAGGCAAACATCATCACTTGCATCATGGCAAGCCAGGCCAACCCCAAGCGCACCAAGCCTCGGCGGCGCTGTACGACTGAATGATTACCAACCGCGTGAGCCGTGGTCTGTGGATCGCTGACTGTCTGCGAATGGTTGGCTGTCTGCGAACTAGAACTCGATCTGGGCTTCATGCCTGAATCGTAATTTCTAGCAAGCGATGGCGTATTGATCTAGATCAAATTCACACCAGACAGTCAGATTGAAATAGAGGGATAGCCCCCTGAGCTTCGAGCTAGGTGGTTTTTTCGAGAATCACAGGCCAGGCGCGACGCAGGTAATACAGCATCGACCAAACTGTCAAAATAGCGGCAACTACGATTAACACGAAGCCCACGCGTGCCACTGGGATCCCAAAGAGATCTTCGTGATACAGCAGGCAGGGGATCGCAATCATCTGCGAGGCAGTTTTGAATTTACCCAACCAATGCACCGCGACGCTAGCACTAGCGCCCAATTGCGCCATCCATTCGCGCAACGCTGAAATCGTGATTTCACGGCCGATGATAATCAAGGCGATCATGACGTCGACGCGATCCAGATTCAACAGCGCAAGCAAAGCTGCCGACACCATGAGTTTGTCGGCAACTGGATCCAAAAATGCCCCAAAGGCAGAGGTCTGGTTCCAGCGGCGTGCCAGCCACCCATCAAACCAATCGGTGAGAGCCGCCAAAATGAAAGCTCCCGCTGCCCAAGCGTCGCGCACGGGCAACGACATCCACGTGTCGGGCAGATAAAACAACCCGATCACCATCGGAATCATGGCGATTCGCAGCCATGTCAGAAAAATAGGAACGTTAAAAGGCATGACGCTATGCTACCTCACTTAATTATGACAAGGATATTTCACCGCAGGGCAAAATACAGTCGCTCGGCGAGCTCTGGAGAAATGCCCTCAACCGAGGCGAGGTCTTCAATACTGGCGTTTGCAACGCCGCTAAAGCCACCAAAGCGTGCCAACAAGCGCTGACGGCGTTTAGCGCCAATCCCATCAATATCTTCAAGGCGTGAAACGTTACGCGCTTTTGCTCGTTTAGCACGCATCCCCGTGATAGCAAAGCGATGTGCCTCATCGCGAATCTGAGCAATCAACATCAGGGCTGCAGACTCTTGGCCAAGCGCTTGCGACGCGCGGCCATCGGCAAAAATCAGCGTTTCGAGGCCTACCTTACGATGATCGCCTTTGGCAACGCCTACCAATACATCGATACTCAGGCCCAGTTCAACAAACACTTGTCTGGCGATCTCGACCTGGCCTTTGCCGCCATCAATCAACACCAAACCAGGCATGATTGCTTCGCCATCAGCAACTTTACCAAAACGGCGCGTCAGTACCTGACGCATGGCCGCGTAGTCGTCACCAGGCGTAATCCCAGCAATGTTGTAGCGGCGATACAGAGAGGGTTGCATCGCATGATGAGCGAACACCACGCACGAGGCTTGGGTCGCCTCACCGGCGGTGTGGCTGATATCAAAGCACTCGATGTGCAACGCCTCAAGCACCACTGGATCGGTGTCGAGCTCAAGCGCCTCAGCCAACGCGAGCGTACGGGCACTGCGAGCCCCAGTTTCAGATAAGGCGTTCGCTAGTGCCATCTCGGCATTGCGCGTCGCTTGCTCAAGCCAGGCGCGTCGCACCCCTTGCGGTCGACTGATGAACCGTGACTTGGTCGCGCGCGACTCGGCTAACAAATCAATTAACTCGGGGTCGGGCAAACCGTGCGAGCCGACGACAGCCGCTGGTAAGGGGTGATCAAGATAATGCTGAGCGATAAAGACCTCAAGCACTTGCGAGGGAGAATCGCCATCGGTGTGCGTCGGAAAAAATGCGCGATCACCCAAATGCCTGCCACCACGCACCATCGCCAAGTTCACACACACTCGCCCGCCCGCTTGCGCCACGACAATAATGTCGGTATCGCTTTGGTCGGTGTCCTCCATGGTTTGCTGGTGCAATACTTTCGCCAAAGCACCCATCTGATCCCGTAACAAAGCAGCCTGTTCAAACTCAAGGGCTTGCGAGGCAGTCAGCATGCGGGCCTCGATATCGCCCATGATCTGCTGCGTTTCACCGTTTAAGAATCTTGCCGCGCGCTCGGCATCTTGCTGGTACGCCTCAGGTGTGATCTCGTTGACACAAGGTGCCGAACAACGCCCAATTTGATGCAACAGGCAGGGCCGCGAGCGATTTGAAAACACTGAGTCTTCGCAGGTACGCAGGCGAAACACTTTTTGTAGAATCTGTAGGGTGTCTCGTACCGCCCAAGCACTGGGATACGGCCCAAAAAACTGGCCTTTCTTTTGTGTTGAACCGCGGTAATACGCAATGCGCGGCGCAGCGTGTGCTGACAGCATCAAATAGGGATAAGACTTATCGTCACGAAATAAGATGTTGTAGCGTGGCCGCAGGGTTTTAATCAGATTATTTTCAAGGATCAACGCCTCAGCCTCAGAGCGCGTGACGGTGACCTCGATTTTGACGACACGCGCCACCATGTGCCCAATACGTGGACTTGAGGCTGTCTTTTGAAAATAAGACGAGACACGTTTTTTTAAGTCGCGCGCTTTACCCACGTAGAGCACTTCGCCCGACACATCAATATGCCGGTAGACGCCTGGCAGGTGGGGTAGACGTGCAAGAAACTCTTTGATGTCAAAATCAGGAGCTTCAGCTTCGCTCATTGAGTTCACGTACTGATTCAAGCGCCTTGCGGTAGGCGAGTTGTTGCTGCAACGCCTGCCAATCGGGCGCTTGCACGGAGGGCATCAAACGATCAATGCGCCCTAGCGAGGCTGGGTCAGACTCATGCGATAAGCGCGCCAGCAATTCATCGGCCAGCTCAGGGCGATTACAGACCAACGCCATATCGCAACCTGCTTGCAGTGCGGCCTGCGCACGCGCCAAAATATCGCCCGCCACCGCGGCCGCTTCCATGGTGAGATCGTCAGAAAACACTACCCCGTCATAGCGCAATTTGCCGCGCAAAATATCCTGGATCCACTTCGACGAAAAGCCCGCGGGCTTTGTATCGACCTTTGAATAAATCACATGTGCAGGCATCACCGACGCAATCACCTGATCCCCTAACCACTGGTACGGTGCAGCGTCTTCTTGAAGAATGCGTGTGAGTGAACGCGGGTCGCGAGGGATGGCGTGATGCGAATCTGCCTTCACGGCGCCGTGACCCGGAAAGTGTTTGCCGCAAGCGGCCATTCCGGCTAGCTTCAACCCTTGCGCAAGCGCGCGCGCCAACATCGCGACCACGCGAGGATCTCGGTGAAAAGAGCGATCGCCGATCACAGAACTCACGCCATAGTCTAGATCAAGGACTGGCGTAAAACTTAAGTCAACATCGCACGCTCGCAGCTCTGCACCCAGCACATAGCCGACCTCGGTCGCCATACGCATCGCCTGCAAGGGGTCTTGCATCCAGCGCTCACCCAAGCTGCGCATTGTTGGGAGTGAGGTGAAACCATCAGAGCGAAACCGCTGCACGCGACCACCTTCGTGATCGACCGCGATCAATAACTGAGGGGTACGTAACTGGTGAATGCTACGCGTCAACGCGACGATTTGCGCGCGATTTTGAAAATTGCGGGCAAACAAAATCACCCCGCCCACCAAGGGGTGCTGAAGTCTCTTTTTTTCGTTCGCGGTCAGCGTGTGGCCTGCGACATCGACCATCAACGGACCGCGTTTGAGCATTGGCATTTTTTTGCTAGTTTTCACAAAATTTCTCGCAGATTCAGTTCACAAAGAGGCAGGCAAGGATTCAACAACGACATAGGCCGCACCGTACTCAGACTCATCCGTCAGCGACACATGAGCCGCTCCGTAACGCTCGGCATACCATTGAGCTAAAGGCGCCGACAGCACAACGCGCGGTCGCCCGCCAGGGGCGTTTAAGGTCTGCATGCGCGTCCACCACATCGGCATGCGCATCCCCAACCCAATTGCCTTTGAAAAGGCTTCTTTAGCTGCAAACCGCGTCGCCAAGTAGCGTACACCCCGAGCTCGGTCGCGCGCGGCTCTGGCGTGAAACACACGCAACTCATCTGCACCTAATATTTTTTCTGGAAACCGTTGTGGGTGGCGCTGCCAGGCCCGATCGATACGGTCAATTTTGACGAGGTCAGTTCCGATGCCAGCAATCGCGCTCACGGTGGCTTACCCAGTTAATGTTTACGGGAATGTAACAACACACCACGCTGGGCATTGAGCCTTGCCGTAATCATGGCGGCCTTCATATTGCGGATGGTGTTTTGCCAACCATCAAACACCGCCTGTGCCACGATCGCATGACCAATATTGAGCTCTGCAATCCCTTCTAGCGCCGCAACGGGGGCCACATTACCAAAGTGCAGACCATGCCCGGCATTGACGCGTAAACCCAGGCCCACAGCCACACGAATCGCCTGTTCAAGTCGCTTGAGTTCGAGCGCAGCAATGGCTTCCGAGGCTGCTTCTGCATACGCACCTGTGTGCAGTTCAATCACGGTCGCACCCGTATCGGCAGCGGCGCGAATCTGTATCGCCTCTGGATCAATAAAGAGTGAAACGCGAATACCACTGCCTTGCAGTTGTTTAACCGCAGCGCCCACGACTTCGAAAGCACCGGCAACCTCGAGACCGCCCTCAGTGGTCAACTCAGCACGTTTTTCAGGGACAAGACACACATCTTGCGGCACGACCTTACAGGCAATCTGTAGCATTTCAGCAGTAATCGCACATTCAAGATTCATGCGGGTGCGTAATTGAGGGCGCAGGGCAAAGACGTCGGCATCTTGGATGTGGCGACGATCTTCGCGCAAATGCAGGGTGATCAGATCAGCCCCGGCTTCTTCTGCTAACAACGCTGCGGCAATGGGGTCGGGATAGGCCGTGTGGCGCTGTTGTCGCAGGGTCGCGACGTGGTCAATGTTGATACCTAGATCGATCATGATGAGAGCAGCTTATTCAATATGTTGGCTAGACGATCAATGGCCTGAAATCCTAGCCTATTTGTCATATTATCGCTTACAAAGCTCACATGCCGCCAATCACGGTTTGACAATCGCAGTCGAGTGTTTGAGCACGGTCTCAGACAGGCTGAAGCCTTGCTTTTTTGCGGCGACTAGGGTTTGACAATCACAGTCGAGTTTTTGAGTAAGGTCTCAGGCAGGCTGACCCCTTGCTTTTTTGCGGCCGCCAGGTTGAGTTGGATCTGGGGTCGGCTAATGACCTCTGGGGCAATCGCCCCAGGCTTGGCGCCACGCAATATCCTGATCACTTGACGGCCTGCCGCCGCCCCCACATCGCGCTCAGTCACCACCAAGGCCGCTAACGCCCCCGCCTGCACGCTAGCGGTATCGGTAGCCAGCAACGCCATCTTGGCATCGTTGGCGGCTTTCACTAAGCCCGGGTAGGCCGCCTTCGTGTGCGAATCCCAAAACGTGTGTAGCGCATCGACCTTTCCGATCAAACTGCGGCTAGCAGCAGCGACATCTACCGAGCGCTGGGCAGCCACCTCAACCATCAGCATCCCAGACTTAGTGAGCTGCTCTTGAAACTCGCGAATCACAACAACCGAGGCTGCGTCGGCCGGGTTGTACACCACGCCCACTCGCCGAGCCTGAGGCACAAACTGTCGAATCATCTGAACCCTGCGAGCCATCGTCAACAAATCCGAGACGCCCGTAACGTTCGTGCCTGAGGCGGACCAGCTCGGCACTAATTCGGCCTGCACTGGGTCGGTGACGCCCGCAAACACAATTGGCATTTGCTTGGTGTGCTTCATCAGTGACTGAGCGGCAGGGATTGACAGTGCGACCAGCACATCGGGGCGCCCCAAGACTAAGTTCAAGGCTTGCTGACTCAGCTTCTGCTCGTCGTCAACGACCGTCTCAGACATCATCTTGAGATTACGCCCTTCGACAAAGCCAACCGCCTTTAAGGCATCGCGTAGGCCGTCTCGCAACGCCTCGGCGCCTAGGCCACGTTCGGTGCCCAAGACGAACACAGACTTTGTTTGCGCCCAAGCGCCCGGTGCCACTAACAGCGAGAGGCCACAGAGTAAAGCCGCCAGGCATGCCCGAGATATCATTGAACCAATCCGTCTTTCATAGAGCCTTGCTCTCCTACCAGTCAGGCTGCGCAGGCTCGGTGCGGTGTTGCAGGTTACACATTACACATTGCGAGTTGCAGAGACCGCAAATCACATCGCTAAATCACTAACATTGCCTGTTCAGCGCGGCCCAGCATCGAGCGGGCCCATTTTTTTGCTGGCAGCCCGTATTGCTTCTCAACGTCTTCGGCGCGTGCCAAGAGCCGCCCGATCGAGACCTCAAGTTTGGGGCCTTTAAACGCTAGCACGATCTGATTACCGGCATCAATTTGCGGCAGGGACAAAAGTCGCCCGTCAAAGGCCTGACTAAGGTTGCGAATATTTCGCTCAAAACTCGCATGGGCACCAAACAAATTCACAGTCAAGACTCCTACCTCGCTGAGCACCGCACGGCAATCTTGATAAAACTCTAAGGAGTCTCGCACTGGCCCGCGCGCTTGCCCATCATAAATATCTATCATCAATACCGCGCAACTGCCTTGTTGCTCGGGGTCAGCCACCCACTCTGCTGCATCACAGTGTTCAATGTTCAGACGCGCCGGCCTCGGTAACTTAAAGTACAACTCACAAGCTGACGTCACCAACGGGTTCCATTCGACGACACGCAAACGATGTGAGGTGTGTTTGAGGCAAAACCGCGTCACCGAACCTGCGCCCAGCCCTAACAACCCTAGATCTTGCCCACGAGACGGATTCAAAAACAGTAGCCAGGCCATCAACTGCGCGGTGTACTCAAGCACGAGTTCGGCCGGCTGGTCAACCCACATCGCCCCTTGCACCCATTCGGTCCCAAAATGCAGATAGCGCACACCCGCGGCTTCGGATATTGTCGGGATTTCATGCTTTCGTGACACTGGAAGGACTCCAAGGGCTTGTTTTGAATAGATCTTTTTAAAAGACACCACTCGCAGAATACCATCGCTACTTTGCTAAAAACACCTATTTATTGTAGAATAGTGGGCTGAACTTAGGATACGTGGCGGGCTAACAGTGGCAGTCTACTTTAGACACCAGCTCACCCACCGGCGACCCGACCAACCTTTAAGGATTCAAAATGAAAGACGGCATTCATCCAAAGTATCAAGACGTGGCCTTTGTTGATCTGCAAACCGGCAACAAGTTTGTAACGCGCTCAACACTCACAAGCCGCGAGACCATCGAAATCGATGGCAAGACCATGCCCTTGTTCAAATGCGACGTCACGTCCGAATCACATCCCTTTTACACCGGCGCGCAAACACGCTTGGTTGAAACCGGCCGTGTCGAAAAATTCCGTGCGCGTTTTGCTCGTACCACCGGCACCAAAAAGGCATCTGCGTAATTTGATCTGCTACGATCAGTTTGCGTAAACCAAGGCAGCCTTTGGCTGCCTTTTTTTGTCAGAACGCTTCGGCAGGCTATAGTTAACACGTGTCACCCAAACACCCCTCGACTCCCGCTCGCATGACTGCACCAGCCACGGTTAAATTACCGCGGCTGTTATTGTTTGTGCTGGCACTCTCGTACATCGTCGCGGGTTTACTGGGGCGTGATCCCTGGAAAACCGACGATGTGGTCGGCTTAGCGAGCATGCTCTCGGCTTTGCACGGCAACACGGGATGGCTGACTCCGCATATTGGGTCACTAGCATTAGCGCAAGATGGCCCTCTGGCAATGTGGGTGGGGGGTGGACTCATTGCATTGTTCGGGCCACTGCTTGGCGATATCGTGGCCTCCCGACTCGCGAACTTAGTTTGGTTTTCGCTGACTCTGGCGTCGTTGTGGTACGGCACATATTTGCTTGGCCGACGTACCGAAGCGCAACCCCTGGCACTCCCCTTCGGAGGCGAGCCCTCTGTCAAAGACTACGGCAGACTGCTCGCCGACTCGGCCACGCTGCTGCTCTTGGCCACAATTGGTATTTTGTCTCGGCTGCACGAAACCTCAATTGTGCCGGCGCACATTGCCTGTCATGCATTGGCCTTTTTTGCTTTGGCACGCATGCTTGATAAGCCAAAATCTGGGGCAGCCTTGCTAGCTGTCGCACTTGCCGGCGCTTTTTTTAGCCGCGCTTGGCCCGGCCTGATGCCAATATTATTTGCGCTGTTGTTTGCTATTCACCCCAGAAGTGGTTTGTGGCAAAAGCGCCACTATATTTTGGGCGCGATTGTGATCGCAAGCGCCATCATTACAACGTGGTGGACGCTCGCCACGCGCGCAGACCTCAGCTGGATCGAAACCTGGCGGCACTGGAACTCTACTCGGCTTGGTCTGCCAGAATTCGAAGTCGCCATGCGCCCGCTGCGCGACTTGCCCTGGTTTCTTTGGCCGATTTGGCCTTTGGCCATGCTCGCACTTTGGCAGTGGCGACGCTGGATCACTGCCCCTCACATTTGGTTGCCACTCGCTTTTCTCTTAGGTGTGTTGCTCACCTTACCCGTATTGCAAGAGCCCGGCGAACCAGAGTATGTTTTATTTGTCATGCCGCTAGCCGCGCTGGCCGCGTTTGCGCTGCCCACCATGCGGCGCGGTGTGATCAATGCGCTCGACTGGTTTGCCTTGATGTGCTTTTCAGTCACGATCGTTTGTGTGTGGGTGGGCTGGTTCGCTCTGCACTTTGGGATTCCCAAACAAATCTCACTGAACATCGCTCGCCTGACCGTTGGTTACGAGCCACAACTGCTTTGGTGGCCGGTACTTGCCGCTGCAATGGTCACTTTGTGTTGGATTGCACTGGTCATTTGGCGTCTGCGTTTGCGGCCCACCGTGTTATGGCGCGGGTCACTGCTATGCGCGTCTGGTTTAACACTCACCTGGGTGCTCTTGGTTTTGCTGTGGTTGCCCCCGCTTGATTATGTACGCAGTTATCGTCCCATGTCGGCACAGGTCAAGCAAGCATTGGCACTTGCAGTTGCTGAGTCAGGGCTACCGAGTTGCATGCGTGCGCAAGGCTTATCGCTGGGGCCGCGTGCTTCGCTCTACGTCTTTGATGGCCTTGCATTTACGTACGATTCGCGCTGCCCCTTCGTCCTACAGCAAACAACGCTCAAACGAATCACAGATGGCTCGGCAGGCTACAGTGACGTCGCAAAAGTGTTGTGGCAAGGCTCGCGCGGCGCTGATCGCTATGACCGTTATCGACTGCTGCGTGTCTCGGCACAATGACCGTATTACATTCGGCACCACAGTCTCGCAAAGCGACCCTGTTGGCGATTCTCAAACAATCCTGGCCCGTATTAATCAGTTCGTGGGCGGGCATGGCCTTTGGTGTCTTAGACACGGCGATGACCGGGCACGCGAGCCCAACCGACTTGGCTACGATGGCGCTCTCGATCGCCATTTACATCTCAGTCTTTATCGGTCTGATCGGCGTCATGCACGCTCTGATCCCGATACAAGCACAATATTTTGGCGCTGGCGAACTGAAAAAGGTCGGACAAGTTTGGGGGCAAGGCATCTGGGTATCGCTACTGCTGTCGGTTATCGGCGGGATCGTCATGCTGTTTCCCGACGTCTGGCTCAGTTTCTCGGGTGAAATCGAGCCCGAAGTCCGCACAAGTGTGCATCACTACCTTTGGGCCTTGACGTTCGGCCTACCCGCTGCGTTGATGTTTCGCACCATCTATGGCTTAGCTAACGCCGTATCTCGACCCAAACTCGTGATGAGTCTGAACCTGATCGGTATCGCCCTTAAGGCGTTCTTGAACTGGTTACTGATTTTTGGTAACTGGGGTTTGCCTGCGCTCGGTGCAACTGGCGCCGGGATCTCTTCGGCCATCGTATTTTGGATCACCCTTGCACTCGGATTATGGATTATCTTTCGCCAGCCTTTTTATCGACAATTTCATTTAACCCTTGGTATGCCCGATTTAAAAAGTATCGGCACAATTTTGAAGCTAGGGCTTCCGATGGGTGGCTCTTATCTGGTTGAAGTCTGCGCCTTCACGTTTATGTCGTTGCTCGTCGCACAAGAAGGCATTGCAGCGATCGGCGGGCATCAAGTCATGTCCAACCTGG
The DNA here is from genome assembly GCA_945895265.1 of Bordetella parapertussis. Lineage (GTDB taxonomy): Bacteria > Pseudomonadota > Gammaproteobacteria > Burkholderiales > Burkholderiaceae_B > Zwartia > Zwartia parapertussis_I. Next base: position 49,654 of record CAMDEF010000015.1, read on the forward strand.
CAGCATTAGCCTACATGATGCCGATGTCAATCGGTGTGGCGACCGCTGCCCTCACAGCACAAGCAATTGGTGCACAACAGCTTTATCAGGCGCATCGCACCAGCCTGATGGGCCTCGTCATCGGCCTGTGTGGCGCGGTCGTGACGGCTCTGGTGTTGTACTTTGGGCGTGAGTGGATTGTCGCTGCCTATACCAACAACCCCGCGGTCGCAAGCGTCGCATTATCATTGCTTGTGTTGCTACCTTTCTTTCATCTTGTGGATGCGATGCAATGTATTAACAGCTATTTGCTGCGCGCACACAAAATCGCGTTTGTCCCCATGCTGTTGCAGACGTTTGCCCTGATGGTGGTGGGGCTGTTGGGTGGTTGGTGGATGGGGTTTGGCCCAGGAAAAAGTTTGATCGAACCGGTACGTAATCAGTTGCTGGCAGGGTCGCCCGTTGGCGCAGGCAGCATGTGGCTCATGGCCACTATCGGGCTGGCAATCTCAACGGTACTGCTGCATTTTTTGTATCGAATCATGATCCGCAAAAAACTGCGTGAAATCAGCCCTAACTAGAGTTTGATGAAGTTTTCGCGGTAATACTTCAACTCATCAATCGACTCGTAAATATCTGCCAGCGCCTCGTGCTTGCTGCGCTTTTCAAAGCCTTTTAATAACTCGGGCTTCCAGCGCCGCGCGAGTTCTTTTAGCGTGCTGACATCAATCGTGCGGTAATGAAAAAACTGCTCGAGCTTGGGCATGTAATTAAACATAAACCGTCGGTCTTGACTGACCGTATTGCCACAGAGCGGCGACTTACCCGCAGGCACGTATTGGGCCATAAAGGCAATCAACTGGGCTTCGACTTCAGACTCTGTCGAGACCGAGGCTTTGACTCGATCAATGAGGCCACTCTTGCCGTGGGTGGATTTATTCCAGCTATCCATCGCATCGAGCAAACTATGAGGCTGGTGCACGACCAGCACTGGCCCCTCGGCCACGACGGTCAGATCGGGCTCAGTAATCACCACGGCAACCTCAATAATGCGCTCTTTTTCGGGATCCAGCCCTGTCATTTCCATATCTAGCCAAACCAGACGAAATTCGTTTGGATGGGACTTGTTGGTTTGCTTGGTTGCAGCCTGAGCGCGAGTGTTGACCATATAATCAATCCGTTGAAACCACGATTTTCTCACACACGGCCATTTGGCCAATAGGTCTTATGCTGACACTCTTATTTGTTGTTTTTTTGCTCGCCATGGTTGGTATACGTTTATGGCTCGCCAATCGTCAAATCAAACATGTGCTGTCGCATCGGGCTGAAGTGCCCGCCGAGTTCGCAACTCGCATTGGCTTGGCCAGTCACCAGAAGGCGGCAGACTACACAACGGCGCGGGTGCGTTTGGGCATGTTTGAGCTCGTGTTTGATGCTGCGGTGTTAGTGGGTTTAACCTTGTTAGGCGGCTTGCAACTCATTGATCTTTGGGTCAGTTCACTCACCACTCACGACTTGTTTAGACAAGTGTTACTGATTGTTGCCGTCAGCTTTCTGCTGGGCATCATCGACCTGCCCTTTTCGATTTATCGTCAGTTTAAGCTTGAGGCCAAGTTTGGCTTTAACCGAATGACCCCAGGTTTATTTGTCAGCGATATGCTCAAAGGTCTAGTGTTAGGCGCTGTACTCGGGCTCCCTCTTGTGGCAGCGGTGTTATGGCTGATGGCCGAGGCCGGCACCTACTGGTGGCTTTGGGCCTGGGGGTTATGGTCCGCCTTTAAATTACTGGTGCTGTTTATTTTTCCGACCTGGATTGCACCATTTTTTAATAAATTCACGCCACTCACTGACGAAACTCTTGCCAGTAGTATTCGGGCGCTGGCCGAGCGTTGCGGCTTTGCGCTCAATGGTTTGTTTGTGATGGATGGCTCAAAGCGCTCGGCGCATGGCAACGCGTATTTCACAGGCTTTGGCAAAGCCCGCCGCATCGTGTTCTTTGATACCCTACTGGCGCGCCTGACACCCGACGAAATCATTGCCGTATTAGCACACGAACTCGGTCACTTTAAGCATAAGCACATCCTGAAGCGACTCGTCTTTAGCTTTGCAGGTGCCTTGTTCTTCTTTGCGATCTTGGGCTGGATCGCACAGCAAAGTTGGTTCTATACCGATTTAGGCGTGATCCCTCAACTAGGCGGACGTAACGACGGTATGGCCTTGTTGCTCTTTTTTATGGTGATCCCTGTTTTCACCTTTGCCTTAACGCCGTTGTTTAGCTGGTTTTCTCGTAAAGACGAGTTTGAAGCCGATCACTTTGCCACCCAGCAAAGCTCGGCCGCGCAACTGGTGTCAGCACTGGTCAAACTGGTGGATGACAACGCTTCAACACTGACCCCAGACCCAGTTCACTCGGCGTTTTATGACAGTCACCCGCCCGTATCCATTCGTATCCGGCATCTACTTGCGTCATGACTGAGCGCACGCAGGGGCGCGTCATTGCAGCTCACGGCCGACACTACACGGTCGAACTGCAAGACCAGTCGCTGCTTAAGTGCTTTCCGCGTGGTAAAAAAAATGAGGCCACCGTTGGTGACTATGTTGAGCTCACCCGCCAGGGGCTAGACGAAGGTTCGCTTGAAGCTGTTTTACCGCGCAAAAATTTATTGTTTAGATCGGACGAAAACCGCAGCAAACAGTTTGCGGCTAACGTCGATCAGTTGTTAATTGTGATCGCGGTGGCCCCCGCGTTTTCAGATGACCTATTGGGCCGCGCCCTTGCTGGCGCCTGGTCTGCCGGCATCACGCCAATCATCTTGCTGAACAAAGTGGATCTGCTTGACGGCTTACCAGCCGCTCGCGCGAAGCTTGCACCCTTTTACAAGCTTGGTGTCAAAATTATTGATATCTGCGCAAAGGATACTGCGCAAGTGATGTCGGCCATTTTGCCCTTGCTGACTGGGCAAACTTCATTGCTGTTGGGGCAAAGCGCAATGGGTAAATCTACCCTACTCAACACCTTAGTGCCCTTGGCCTTAGCGGCCACACGCGAGCACTCAGTTGCGCTTGGTGCAGGTAAGCACACCACCACAAGCACCCGTCTTTATCATCTACCAGAAGCTGGGGGTGACTTGATAGATTCTCCGGGCTTTCAAGGCTTTGGTTTGCTGCACCTTGATCGCGAAGAGATCGAACGGGGGTTTCCTGAGTTTGATGCGCACATACCAGAGTGCCGGTTTTATAACTGCACACATCAACGCGAACCCAACTGTGGGGTGCTTGCTGCGCTAGAGCGCCAAGAGATCGACGCGGGTCGCCATGCGTTGTATGTGAGGCTGGTGCAAGCGAAAGCCGCTCACGACTCGTACTAAGGTCAAAATAGCACGGCCGACTCAGTATCACCACATGCCACTTGAAGGTTTTGCGTCAAGTGTTCTCACACAGGCGCTTACCTGACCTGCGAACGTACAGCGGCATTCAACTCTCGGCAGCCGCCTCGGACAACACCTGACACAGCCCAAGCAACATCGCTGCTGTCGCGCCCCAAATAAAAAACTGGTTGTAGGGCACAGAATAAAACTGCCGCAAACCACCATCGGCCAACTGCGCTTGATGAAAACGATAGTTCGCTGGGTCTGTCAAAAACGACAAGGGCACCTCAAACACTTCGGCCACCTCAAACTCATCAGGAGCCAAGGTAAAGTCAGGACGCACCAAGGCGGTCACTGGGTTAATCGCAAAGCCTGAGCCCGTGAGGTAACGCGGCAGCCCCCCCAGACACTCGATATGCTCGCGCAGCAAGCCGGTTTCTTCTTCGGTCTCGCGCAAAGCCGTATCCCGTACGTCAATATCACTGGCCTCACAGCGCCCACCCGGAAAGCTGACTTGCCCCGCATGATCATTTAAGTGGGCCGTTCGCTGCGTAAACAGTACCGCCAAGCCCTCAGGACGCATCACAATAGGCACCAATACTGCGGCCTCAACCGGCGTTCCCTCGCGTCCCGGCATCCGTCGAAGCGACTCGTTCGGAATATCAAGCTGGCGTTCAATATTTTTTGACAGTACCGCGCGCAACCACTCGGGGTTCAAGTGCGTCGCAGGCACAGCACCAAACTTTAAAGACGAAGGTACCCAGGGTTGGGTCTTCGGATCAAACGAAGGGCGAGTTGGCGCACGGCGAACCCGCGGACTTTCAGGAGGTGTGGCAGACATACAAGCGAATGATTTCCAAGCTAGGATTGACTCCTTTTTAACCGAAACGGCAGCGGCTTGTGGAATAATCAGACTTATTCTTCAGCGCTTACTTTAAAAGTCCTATATGAACAGCTTATTGATTCAAGGCGGCAACGTTCTTGATGTAGTGAATTTAACCTTCGCTCTTGCCGACGTGCTGGTGCGAGACGGTCACATTACTCAGATCGGCCCGAAGCTGACTGCCCCTGCTGGCGCTCAAATCATTGATGCCAAAGGGAAAACCGTGATGCCGGGCATGATTGACTGCCATACGCACATCGTTGCCTCGCAATTAAACCTGGGCTTAAATGCCAACCTGCCTAACGCCTTGGCTACGCTGCGGGCTGTGCCGATTTTGGCTGGTATCCTGATGCGCGGCTTTACGACGGTGCGCGACGCGGGCGGGGCTGACTGGGCGCTTTCTGAGGCCACTCGCACCGACATCGTTGACGGCCCCCGAATTTTTCTAGCGGGTCACGCGCTGTCGCAAACCGGCGGGCATGGCGATTTTAGAGCGCGTAACGACATTCTGGATCCGTGCGCCTGCGTGCAAAAAGTCGGCAATATCGGACGAGTAGTCGACGGTGTCGATAACGTACGCTTAGCCGTTCGCGAAGAAATTCAAAAAGGTGCCACACAGATTAAAATTATGGCCTCAGGCGGTGTCGCTTCGCCCAACGATCCAATCCACTTCTTGGGCTATTCAGAGGCCGAAATTCGCGCCATCGTTGAAGAGGCGTCAAACGCGGGCACCTACGTGATGGGTCACGCCTATACTCCGCACGCGATTACGCGGGCCGTGCAATTCGGCGTTCGCACCATCGAGCACGGTAACTTGGTGGATGCTACGACGGCTAAAGTCATGTACGACCACCAAGCCTTCATGGTGCCCACCTTGATTACCTATGAGGCGTTAGCAAACGAGGGCCTTGGGCTTGGGTTTCCGCCTGAGTCAGTTGCCAAAATTGAAGCTGTGCGTGGCGATGGCAAAAAAGCACTCGAAATCTTGGCAAAAGCTGGCGTCAAGATGGGCTTGGGCACAGACTTGCTCGGTGCCTTACACCGCCACCAATCTGAAGAACTTAAGTTGCGTGCAGATATTCTCGGTAACGGCATGACGATTCAACAGGCGACTTTAGTCGGCGCTGAAATCATCAGAATGACCGACAAATTAGGCGTGGTCAAAGTCGGCGCGATCGCCGATCTGTTGGTGGTAGACGGCAACCCGCTCACCGATATCAGTTGCTTGCTGGGCCAGGGCGATCACATCGAAGTCATCATCAAAGATGGTAAAACCTATAAAACTTCACTTTAATTTTTCGGAGACTGCAACATGAATCGTAGAAACCTACTCAAGTTATCGGCCGCCAGCGCAGCGTTACAAATGTTGCCAGGCCTGGTGCTGGCACAGTCGAGCGGCGTGTTCAAAATTGGCTCGTTATGCCCAGTCACGGGCGCTGGCAGCCCCTACGGCCCTGGCATGCAACAAGCGATTCGCATGGCGGTTAACGAAATTAATGCCGCGGGCGGTGCGGGTGGCGTCAAACTCGAGTTATTCACTGAAGATAGTCAAACCAAGCCCGACGCCGCCGTGTTGGCCGCGAAGAAACTCATTGAAATTAACAAGGTTCAGGCGATTTTGGGTACCTGGGCCTCGGGGGTGACACTTGCCGTCATGCCCTTAACTGACGCCGCCAACATTATTCAAATGAATACCTCGGGTGCACCAGCGATCTCAAATCTTGATACCAAAGATTTGGTCTGGCGCTATCAAGCGACTAACGATCGTTTCGGTATGGCCTTTGCTGAGATTTGCAAAAAGAATGGTTACAAACGCCCTGCCACCATGGCTTTTAACAACGCCTCAGGCCTAGGCAACACTCAAGGCTTTACCAAGGCCTGGGAGAAGGCTGGCGGCAAAGTGGTCGCCCACGTCACCTACGAACCTAATCGTCCAAGTTATCGTAGCGAACTGCAAAAAATTCTAGACGCTAAGCCTGATGTCATTGTCATGGGCTCTTACTTGCCAGATTCGACCATTATTTTGCGCGAGTGGTTTCAGTCTGGCGTGCCGGTCAAATGGATTATGCCCGGCTGGGCTGCAAACCCTGATCTGGTCAAGGCCTTGGGCAACGAGGTTTGTGAAGGACTCATCTCGGTGGATAGCGTCTCAAACGAAAAGAGCGCGTCTTACGCCCATTTCGATGCGCTGTACAAAAAAGCCACCGGCAAGCCCGGTTCGACTAACGTTTACGCTGCGATGACCTATGACATGGCAATTGTGCTGGCGCTTGCCATGGAGGCCGCAGGCTCAGGCGCAACAGTCGCACAAGTGAATGCAAAAATCCGCGAAATCGGTAACCCAGGTGGGACAGCAGTCTTTACGTTTGCCGAGGGCAAAGCGCTGTTAGCGAAAAAAGAAAAAATCAATTACGAGGGTGCCTCGAGCAAACTCGACTTTGATCAATACGGTGATGTCACACCTGACTTTGGCGTCTACGTCATTGAAAAGGGTGAGCTCGTGCGTCGGGACGTCGTGTCGATTTGATTCAATTTTTAAATCTACTGATTAACGGTGTTATTGAAGGCCTAGTCGTCGCTTTGCCCGCCTTGGCCATGACCTTGGTCATGGGCGTCAATCGATTTCCGAACGCCGCGACGGGCGATCTCATGACCACGGGTGCCTACACCGCGGTGATCATGCAGGCGCTCGGCGTCTCGTCCTTACTTGGCGCCACCGTGCTAGCGGCCGCAGGTACGGCCATCGTCTCGGTGATCTCTTACGAGTTGATTTTTAAAAAACTTGCTCGACAACCGATGATTGCCTCGCTGCTAGCTGCGATTGGTTTAGGATTTTTATTACGAAGCGTCATCTCGTTTTTTGCAGGGCACGATCAACGCACGTTCAAACTGCCACTTATTCGCGCCTGGAATTTCGATGGTGTTCGCATCCTGCCCTCTGACCTCAATATTGCGGCAGCAGCCCTCGTATGTTTGTTACTCGTCTTTTTGCTGCTCTATAAAACCAGTTTTGGTCGGCAACTGCGCGCCGTCTCTGACAACCCAGATTTAGCGCGCGCGAGTGGTATCCGCGCCCGGAGTTTGATGATTGGCTTATGGCTGCTGGTCGGTATGATTTCAGCGATTGGTGGTGTGCTGCTTGGGATGAAAGCGGTTGTAATGCCTGAACTGGGTTGGGATCATCTTTTACCGGCCTTTGCTGCGATGGTGCTTGGTGGCATTGGCAGCCCGGTCGGTGCCGTATTGGGCGCACTGATCATGTGCGTGGCGCAAGAGCTCTCTGTTCCCTTGCTTGGCCCATCGTACAAACTGGTCTTGTCTTTTGGCGTCTTGGCCCTCGTGTTGTTGATTCGCCCCTCTGGCTTGATGGGTCGAACCGAGTTAGTCAGGTAAGACCATGACAAACGTGCAACGCTTGATCAACAGAGATATCGCGTGATCGCCTACTTCGTCGCGATTGGTATCGTCTCGCTCATCTATGCCTTACTGGCCTTGGGGCTAAACCTACAGTTCGGTTTAACGCGCCTCGTCAATTTTGGGATTGTGGCGTTTTTTGCGATTGGGGCTTATACCTCTGCGCTGTTAGCCCTCGCCGGTGTTCCACTGCTGATCTCTTTTATGTGCGCAACCTTACTGGCAAGTTTAGCGGCCTTACCCATTGGATTACTGTCTTTGCGGCTACGCGAAGACTATCTCGCAATTGTCACGCTTGGTTTTTCAGAGGCGATTCGGATCACGATTCAACAAGAAGAATGGCTCACCAAAGGAGTTCAAGGGCTGCCGGGCATACCCAAAGTGTTTGCCTCGCTAGGGGCAGGTCAGTCGGATAACGCTTTATTCATCTTGTTATTTGCATTGACCGCCTTAGTCGCCTGGGGTACGGTTCGCCTCACACGCAGCCCACTTGGGCGCTTGTTGCGGGCGATTGGCGATGACGAACCGGCGCTCATGGCCTTAGGTAAAAATCCCACAAAATTTAAAGTGCAGATTTTTATGCTCGGCGCTGGGCTCGCCGGTTTAGCGGGTGCCTTCTATGCCCACTTCATCACCTTTATTAGCCCCGAACAATTCATCCCGTTAGTGACCTTTTATGTTTGGATGGGCCTCATCATGGGCGGCTCAGGCACCGTGAAGGGCGCTTTGGGTGGCGCAGTTCTGTTAATGATTTTTTTAGAAGGTTCGCGCTTTATCAAAGACTGGATCCCTGGGGTCTCTGAGGTGCAGATGGCTAGCGTCAGACTCGCCGCTGTTGGCCTGGCCTTAATTTTGGTCACCCTTTATCGACCCAATGGTCTGTTCAGTGGGCGTTCAAAAACATGAAGAGCCCCGCGCGCAACTTTGCTTCAGAACATTTGCTTGCTGTTGAGCAAGTCAGTTGTGTGTATGGCGGCTTTAAGGCTGTTGATAGCGTGTCATTCTCGCTACAACCGGGCGAGCTGCTCGGTATCGCCGGCACCAACGGCGCCGGAAAAAGTACGCTCTTTGCCGCCATTGCTGGGCAACAACGCGCAAGCGCCGGCAAAATCATTTTTAATGGTGCCGATCTCACAAGACTCGAACCCTATCAGCGTGCGAGACTTGGGCTTGTACGTACCTTTCAGATCCCGCGCGAATTCAAATCCCTCACCGTTCACGAAAATCTCTTGGCGGGAGCCCCGAATACAGAGGGTGAGCAATTATTTGCAGCGCTGGTCAACACCCGTGCGAGACAGCAGCGTGAGCGCGAGCTTTCAGAAAAAGCCGACGAGGTGCTTGAGTTTCTAAATCTTTCGAAAGTACGCAATATCCCTGCATTGAATCTTTCGGGCGGACAAAAAAAACTCGTTGAGTTAGGCCGGGTATTAATGCTTGAGCCACGGTGTATTTTGTTAGATGAGCCCTTCGCTGGCGTAAACCCCGTACTGATCGATCAGTTGAGCCAGCATATCGTGACGCTCAATCAACGAGGCATTGCCTTTATTTTGATCGAGCATCATCTACAAGCGCTTAAAAAATTGGCGAAACGCCTCATCGTGATGGATCGCGGAAGCATCCTGGCGCAGGGCGACCCGCAAAGCGTTCTGGATGATCCTCAAGTACAGCTCGCCTACATGGGCGGTGTGGCATGAGTTTGCTTGTGATAAAAGGCCTTGCCGGGGGCTATAGCGAAGTCGACATCGTGTCTGAGATTGATTTAATAGTCGACGCGCAAGAGATTGTCACGATTGCCGGAACCAACGGTGCTGGCAAATCAACCTTGGTCAAAGCGCTGCTAGGATTACTGCCTAGAATACGTGGCGAAATCTTGCTTGATGGGCAGTCGCTGACGACCCTGGCTGCAGAAGAGCGTTTTTACGCAGGGCTCGCCTATGTGCCACAGGTCGCCAATGTCTTTGGCTCGCTGACCGTGCGTGAAAACCTACTGGTCGTGCGTGGCGTCAAAAAACTTGAGGCTCGTGTGGCCGAAGTGCTTGAACTGTTTCCTGCACTCATCGAAAAAATGTCACAACGGGCAAGTCAACTTTCAGGTGGAGAGCGACAACAGCTTGCCTTTGCCCGGGCCTTGATGCCCTCACCTAAACTCATGGTGCTTGATGAGCCTACAGCGGCATTAGCCCCTAGCTTGGTTGCGAAAGTCTTTGACCTGGTCGGCCAGCTTCCGACACGGGGCGTCGCTGTCTTGATGGTCGAGCAACGCGCACGGCAGGCACTAGAGATTAGCCAGCGCGGCTACATCTTGGATCAAGGGCGTTGTGTCTTATCAGGACGCGCAAGTGATTTACTGGCCAATGAGCAAATGACTGCGCTGTATTTAGGCCATCGATAACAGGTCGGGCTCATTTGCATAGAAAGTATCGCCGTAAAAAAAAGCACCCTTAGGTGCTTTTTTGGTATCGATAAAAACTGAAGCCGCCTATGCAACCACGACAGTTTTACGAACCAGTTTTTCTTTAATACGTGCTGACTTGCCTGAGCGGTCACGCAGGTAATAGAGCTTGGCACGACGCACATCACCGCGGCGCTTAACTTCGATCGAGGCGATTTGTGTTGAATACAGTTGGAACGTACGCTCGACGGCTTCGCCAGAAGAAATCTTGCGAACGATGAACGATGAGTTCAGGCCACGGTTACGACGGGCAATCACAACGCCTTCGAAGGCCTGAGCGCGCTTACGTGCGCCTTCAACCACATTGACGCTGACAATCACGGTGTCGCCAGGAGCGAATTCGGTGACGGGTTTACCGCCAGTGAGGCGAGCAATTTCTTCTTGCTCAAGAATAGCGATTAGGTTCATATGAACTCCAAGTCATCTTGCTCTCGGTGGTTTCACCAGTGCAGTCATTGATGCCAGCCCCAAAAAAGCTGACAACAAATCAAGCCTGGATCGGTATTGTTTGACGTGCGCCTGACCTATTCAGGGGCCGTTACCGGGCAGAGGATGCGTTAACAAAGCCATTGATTCTACAACATTTTTGGATGCATACACCAATCGAGAGGCTCGCCTGATGTTACAAAGCAAGCTATGACTGGTTTGTGACATGAAGTGCCCAGGATAAAACTTAGGCTCAAGCTTAGGCTGACCTTTAGTTTGAGCCCTGAGCTAAGGCCCAGTTTGGACCTTAGTTTGGGTTCTAAGCTGAATTGTAGTTTGGACCTTAGTTTGGGTACTCAGTTAAATCCAAGTTTTAACCTTAGTTTGGGTACTAAGTTGAATCCTAGTTTGAACTCTAGCCTGAGCTCTATCTTGAATCCTAACTTTTTATGAGCTCTACCGCTCTCTTCCTCGTCATTGCAGCGGCGGTTGCGCATGCCTCTTGGAACCTGCTTGCCAAGCGTGCGGCGCACGTTGGGCCAGCTTTTGTGTTTGCCTACGGCCTTTGTTGCACCATTTTGTATGCCCCCTGGGTGTTATGGGTTTTAGTCTTTGAGCAAAACGAATGGAGTTGGCCGGTCGTAGGCTGTATCGCGTTGTCGGGTGTAGTGCACCTGGCCTACAGCCTGTGCCTGCAGCGAGGTTACCAGTTGGCCGACTTATCGGTTGTGTATCCGATCGCACGCGGCACAGGGCCGATGCTAGCCACCGTAGGGGCACTGTTACTGCTAGACGAGCCTGCGACGGTGCGTGGTATCAGCGGGATGTTGTGCGTGGTAGCTGGTGTGTTGCTGATTGCGACACAAGGCAATCTTCGTCGTCTAATGCAACCAGCTGCCATGGTGGGAGTTCGTTGGGGGGCTTTGGTTGGCGCGTTGATCGCAGCCTATACCTTAGTGGATGCCTATGGCGTCAAAACTCTTTTGATTGCCCCTGTTGTGTACGATTGGGCCACCTGCGCGACCCGTACGTTACTGCTGTTGCCACATACTGCAAAGCAGCCCCGGCAGGCCTGGGCTGCGATGAAAGGATATTGGCCACTGGCGTGGGCAATCGGGGTGCTATCCCCGCTTGGATATATTTTGGTGCTCTACGCCTTACGCGATGGCGCCCCAGTTAGCCTGGTGGCACCTGCGCGTGAAATGTCTATGTTGTTGGTGACACTTGCAGGGCTTTACCTGCTGCGTGAGCCTGTCGGCTGGGGGCGCTTGGTAGGCTGTGGCGGGATCGCCTTTGGCGTAGTGCTGCTGGCTGGTAGCTAGTGCGCTTGGCGTTCGCTCAAGCGCCTTACGTGGGAATCAAGCACATTGTTGAGCGACGCGCCTTGCGCTAGCAAACGCGCTGTCGCTCTGACGCTTCAATAGCCAGCAGCGTTACCAATCAACAGAACGGCGGGGATCATGGCAACCCAAAAGGACAGCAAGAGGATGTCAGACAACATGCCTTTTACGCTGGGTGAGCCCTGGCGTGCGGCTGAAGACGCGAACGATGGTGCGAAAGGCGCACGTGGGGTTTGCTGAGTAGTAGATTGACGCATGATGGGGCTCCGATAAACTAACAATGCACTACGTTTAAGTAACCACCCCCGACCGCCGTAGCGACCCAAGATGGTTGCCGGGGACCTAGAACCGGCAAAACTGTTTGGTCAGTGACCATAAACAATACTGTACACGCATACAGTACTGTTTGCAAACACAGTTATTTAAAATGGATGTTTTTTGCAACAAAACTATTCTTAGCGACTGTCGAACAAGTGTGTTGACTCATTGACTATTGGCAATCGTGCGCTCTGAGCACGGGCTTACTGACTTTTAGCAATCGTGTTAATGAAGCGCTGGCACATTGACTCTTCACCATCAAGCGACCAAACAACTTGCGCCCTTCCAGTACGTGCGGATGGCTAGAACCTACAAAAGCACACTCAAACTACGCCTTAGGTGAAATAGGCCGCGCTGTGCTAATTTTCGATCTTCTCAAAAACTTTTTTGCCAGACTCGCACCATGACAAACTTCACCTCAAGCCACGCCCTGTTTAAAGTGTTCTCTGAATATGGCATGGATCGACTTTTTCTCGTACCTGGCGAAAGCTACCTTGGCCTGCTCGATGCCTTGGTCGATTTTCCGGCCATCGATGTTGTGACCTGCCGCCACGAAGGCGGGGCAGGCTACATGGCAGTCGCAGACGGTCGCCTGACGCGTCGTCCGGGCTTGGCCTTAGTGAGTCGTGGCCCAGGTGCCTCGAACGCCGCGATTGCAGTGCATACCGCGCAGCAAGACGCCGTGCCAATGATTCTTGTGATTGGTCAAATCGCAGCGCGCGACCTGCGTCGCGAGGCTTTTCAAGAAATTGATTATCAACAAATGTTTGGCTCGGTCGCCAAATGGGTGTTCGAATGCACGGGCCCCGAACAAATCGCTCAGGCTGCTTTCAAAGCCATTCGGATGGCAACCTCGGGGGTACCGGGCCCAGTCGTGTTGGTGCTGCCTGAGGATATTCAACAGCAAACGGTGCCTGAGCCAACGTTCAAACAACACCCACACGTCTTTGGCTTACCAGCCCCCGACACAATGACAAAAATCGTTGAACAACTCAAGGCCGCACAACGCCCTGTCGTGATCGCGGGTGGCTGCTTTGACTGCCCTGGCGGACGTGAAGCCTTAGCGGCCTTTGTGCACCACTGGCAGTTACCCACCATGGTGTCATTCAGACGTCACGACATTTTTGCAAACGACGACGCGCTATTTGTTGGCGACTTGGGATTATCAAATCCAGTCGCGCAAATGGCAACGTTACAAACCAGTGATTTCATCCTTGCCCTAGGCACCCGCTTGGGCGATATCACCACACAAAACTATCAGTTTCCGGCCTATGCGCAAGCCCCACAAACACTGCTGCACTGCTACCCTGATTCACGTATCGTGAGCTGGGATACCGTGGCCGACTACCCGTTGGTGTGCGACCCTGTTGGCTTGGTACAAGCCTTGACGCAAGGCCCTGCCCCCGCAGTCAGCGCCGCCCGCGTCGGCTGGCTAAAAGCACTTCGCGAGCACTCGCAATCCTGGGCAGCCTGGCCATCGCGCCAAGCCAAGAAGGGCGTGAACTTTACCGAAGTCGTTCGCGCACTTGAGGCTCACTCACCACTAGACACCACCATCTGCCTAGATGCCGGTACGTTTGCCGCACCCGTCTATCGTCACTTCACTTTCAAAACGGGTCAACGTCTGATGGCACCTTTGGCAGGTGCCATGGGCTATGGCACACCCGCAGCAGTGGCCTGCGCCTTGCGCGAACCCACCCGCACAACAGTTTGTATCGTTGGCGATGGCGGCTTTTTAATGACCGGTAACGAAATGATTTTGGCCGTTGAACGCAAGCTGCCCATCATCTTTATCGTGTCAAATAATGCCAGCTACGGTTCGATTCGCCTGCACCAAGAACGCGGCTATCCAGGGCGCGTGAGCGGTACCTCGCTGTTTAATCCTGACTTCTATGAGCTGGCACGCAGCTTTGGCATGGCGGCAGCGCGCATCACGCAAAAAGAAGAAATTGACGGCGTTCTAAAGGCAGCCTTCAAGGCGAAGGCGCCGATACTGATTGAGGTTAATACGAGCTTAGATGCGATGTTGCCTTAGGCTAGATCAGAGCGCGTGAGCGCCTCGGTCATCACCGCGCCCTGAGACAACGCCAAGCTAAGTGCCTGTACGCGGGGCAAGATCGACCCTGCATAAAACACCGCTGTTGCAAATTTATTTTGCGTAAAGGGTGTAGCTCTAGACGCGCGTTGCGCGGCGCTGCAAACCAGTGCAGCCCGTGCAAGATGCCAACCACCCAACACATAGCCAGTCAGCATCAAATAGGGCACGCTGCCTGCGTAGACCGCCCGGATATCGGTTTTTGCATGATCCAGCACATAGTGCACTGCACGTTGATACGCCTCGACTGCCAGCGTTAAATTCGCATGAATCAACTTCAACCCCGCTGCATTCTCAACTGGCGCCAACGCACTTGCAGTATTGAGTTCGAACAACGTTTGTTGCATCGCTTGCGCTAAGCCCAATGCGGTGGCACCTGCATCACGCAAGGTTTTACGCCCGATCAAATCATTGGCTTGAATCGCTGTGGTGCCCTCATAGATCGTCAAAATACGAGCATCACGATAAAACTGAGCCGCCCCCGTTTCTTCAATGAAGCCCATGCCACCGTGCACCTGCACACCTAGCGAGGTCACTTCAAGCGCGCATTCGGTTGAAAATCCTTTCACGACGGGCACTAAATAATCGTAGAGCGCTTGCTTAGTGCGACGCACTTCAGGGTCAGTATGCTCAACGCTTAAATCGTCGGTCACGGCGGCCACGCAGGCAATCGAACGCGCCGCTTCGGTCAAACCACGCATGGTCGACAACATACGTTGTACATCTGGGTGTTGGACGATCGGCACTGCAGCCGCAGAGCCCTCGATGGCCCGACTTTGTACCCGGTCACGCGCGTAAGCACGCGCTTTTTGGGTGGCAGCCTCGCTCACCCCAATCCCTTGAATCCCCACGCCAAAACGCGCAGCATTCATCATGATAAACATGTACTCAAGGCCACGATTTTCTTGACCAACCAGCGTACCAATGGCACCGGCACCCACCTCGCCTTTCTCATCGCCAAACAGCAACACAGCGGTCGGACTGCCGTGAATCCCTAACTTGTGTTCGATCGACGCGCACCAGACATCATTGCGCGCGCCCAACGAGCCATCGTCGTTCACGAGTACCTTAGGCACAACAAAGAGCGACAGCCCTTTCACACCGGGTGGCGCATCAGCCATACGGGCCAACACCAGATGCACGATATTTTCAGCGAGATCGTGCTCGCCAAACGTAATGTAAATCTTTTGACCAAACAGGCGATAGGTACCATCTGCTTGCGCGACCGCACGCGTGTTCACCAATGACAAATCAGAACCGGCCTGCGGTTCAGTTAAGTTCATCGTGCCGGTCCATTTACCCTGAACCAACGCTTCGATATACAGTTTTTGTTGCTTGTCAGTGCCCGACAACAGTAACGCCTCAATGACGCCATCGGTCAACAAAGGGCATAACGAGAACGCCAAATTACCAGCGTTTAAATTTTCGGTTGCTGCACAGCCCAACAGCTTGGGCAGGCCCTGGCCACCCCATTGTTCTGGGTGACGCAAGCCTTGCCAGCCACCCTCTACAAATTGTTTAAAGGCATGGTGATACGAGGCAGGCATCGTCACCACACCGTTAGCGTGAACCGGCGGATGCTGATCGCCATCCCAGTTGGTAGGCGCCACAATTTCAGAGGCGAACTTAGCGTTCTCATGAAGCACCGCCTCGATCAAGTCAGGGTCAAGCTCAGAAAAGGCTGGCAGCGTTAAGAGCTCGGGCAAACCTGCAATATGCTCAAACACGAAACGAAAATCATCGACTGGGGCACGATACGTCATCACACTAACCTCGATACAAACTGAAACAAAAACCCCGTCACGGGGACGGGGTCAGAATACTCTGTCATGCTTGAATGAAGCTTACAGAGTGGTCACAAGTTCAGGAACGGCCTGAAATAAATCAGCCACCAAACCATAATCAGACACACCAAAGATTGGCGCTTCGGTATCTTTGTTAATCGCAACAATGACCTTTGAATCTTTCATGCCGGCCAAGTGCTGGATTGCGCCAGAAATTCCAATCGCCACATACAACTGTGGCGCTACGATCTTGCCCGTTTGACCAACCTGCCAGTCATTGGGGGCATAGCCTGCGTCAACCGCGGCACGCGAAGCGCCCATGGCCGCGCCAAGCTTATCAGCGAGTGGATCAAGGATCTTAAAGTTTTCAGCGCTGCCCATGCCACGGCCGCCAGACACCACGACGCGCGCACCAGCGAGTTCTGGACGATCGTTTTTGGCGACTTCACGGCCAACAAAAGTCGACAGCCCCGCTGAATCAGCGGCTGCAACAGTTTCGATCGAAGCGCTGCCACCTTCGGGCGCGGCATCAAAACCAGTCGTACGCACCGTAATCACTTTGATCGGGTCGTTAGACTGCACGGTTGCAATCGCATTACCCGCGTAAATTGCACGTTGAAACGTATCGGGTGAATCGACTGCTTGAATTTCTGAAATTTGTGCAACATCTAAGCTAGCGGCCACACGCGGTGACACGTTTTTACCCGAGGCCGTTGCCGCAAACAGAATATGGCTATAGCCACTGGCTAACGCCAAGACTTGTTTGGCAACGTTCTCAGCCAAGCTATCCGCCAAGGCTGGTGACTCAGCGAGTAAAACCTTTGAAACACCCGTGATTTTTGCAGCATGCTCGGCAACCGCACGCGCATTGGCACCGGCAACCAGCACGTGGATATCGCCACCAATTTTGGCAGCGGCCGCCACGACGTTATGCGTGGCACCTTTTAATTGAACATTATCGTGTTCAGCGATGACAAGTATTGACATGTTTACACCACCACCTTTGCTTCGTTCTTGAGTTTGTCAACTAATGCAGCAACGTCTTGCACTTTAATGCCCGCCGAGCGCGCTGCAGGCTCAACCACCTTCAGCGTTTTGAGGCGAGGCGCCACATCTACACCTAACGACTCAGGCGTCACGGTATCGAGCTGCTTTTTCTTGGCCTTCATAATGTTAGGCAAGGTCACGTAACGTGGCTCATTCAAGCGCAGATCGGTGGTGACAATGGCTGGCAACTTCAGTTCAATGGTTTCGAGCCCGCCGTCGACTTCACGTGTGACACGCGCAACACCATCGCCTAGTTCAATTTTGCTGGCAAACGTCGCTTGCGACCAACCCAACAACGCAGCAAGCATTTGGCCGGTTTGATTAGAGTCGTCATCGATCGCTTGCTTGCCCAAAATGATCAGCGAAGGCTGTTCTTTCTCGGCCAAGACCTTGAGCAGCTTAGCAACGGCCAAAGGCTGAAGTTCGACATCGGTTTGCACCAGGATGCCACGGTCTGCCCCGATTGCCATGGCGGTACGCAGGGTCTCTTGGCATTGTGCAACACCGCAAGATACGGCGATCACTTCTGTGGCGGCACCCTTTTCTTTTAAACGAGTCGCTTCTTCGACCGCGATCTCGTCAAAGGGGTTCATCGACATTTTCACGTTTGCAATATCAACGCCCGTGTGATCAGACTTCACACGCACTTTCACGTTGTAGTCTACGACGCGCTTTACAGGAACAAGCACTTTCATCCAGCGATCTCCAGATATTAAAAATACAGCTCAATCGGGTCTGACGCCCGACAATCAACCTCTGATTCTACCGGAACTCGCGCCAAGGCTCAGGCAATCGGTATGATATCGGTTGATTTCATAAGGAAAAATTTATGCTTTGCCCCCGACGCCTGCTTCAATTGAGTTTGCTGACAGCCATCCTGTGCGGCTGTTCGACGCCCCCTTCGGGGCCGGACAAGACGGCTGCAGCTGACGCAAACTCGAAAACAGGCGCCACTTCAAGCACCACTTCGAGCACCACCTCAGGTGGTACGACAGGCCCTGGCACTGCGGGATCAGGAGGCACAAAGGCGAGCGGCTCTGCAAGCGCGAACAGTCGTTTTGACCCTGTTTCTCGTCCTCAAACTGAAGCAGCCCGTCGCGCGACCATGCAACGTTTTGGCGTTGAACTGGCCTCAGGGCGAAAGCTACCCGAGGACAAGGTTCTGACGCTGCTTGACGAGGCACGCTATAACCCTACGGTTGCCCGCATTGTGGCGCCTGTCGCCCCCGGCCAAATCCGCCCACCACGCAGTTGGGCAACCTACCGTGGCCGTGTGGTCGAACCGATTCTGATCGCCCAAGGTCACGCCTTTATGAAACAGTACGGGGCCGAGTTAGACCGCGCAACCGCCCGCTACGGCGTACCACAGAACATCATTGCAGCCATCATTGGCGTTGAAACCGGATACGGCAAAAACCAAGGAAGTTTTCGCGTTCTTGACTCTTTGGCGACGCTGGGCTTTGACTACCCCGATGCCTCAAGGCCAGATCGCGCTGAGATGTTTCGCGGTCAGTTGGCAGACCTGATCGAGTTGGACTTAATGGGACGTGTTGACGCCAGAACCTTAAAAGGGTCATTTGCAGGCGCGGTCGGCATCCCGCAATTTATGCCGGGCAGCATCAAGCGCTTTGCCGTAAGCGCGCGCGGCGCCCAAGAAATCAACCTAAGCACCAATATGGCCGATGCGATTGCTTCAGTGGCGAATTTCTTGGTTGAACATGGCTGGCAACGAGGCTTACCGACTTTTGTTCCGGTCAGGCTACCCGGTTCTGCAGACAAACTTGTCGATGGCGGCTTAAAGCCCACCCTTGACTGGCCTCAATTGCAGGCAGGTGGTGCCAAACTAGCCCCAGGCGCCAAAGATGCACCTTGGATGCGCGCAGCGCTCGGTGTGATCGACCTACCCGAAGAACGTGCGGGGACTGTTGAGTTTCGCACGGCCACCCAAAACTTCTTTACGATCACCCTCTACAACCGCAGCTATTTTTACGCGGCCTCTGTCGCGGATCTGGCCCGCGCCTTGGCTGACAATTGACATCCTTCACCTGACCAGGAAGGATGTCTGCGCCTGTGGTTGACATCCCACAGAGACTCCTATGATGTTCGCGCAGAAATCCTCCCCATTAGCAGGGAGGATTTCTGCGCATTTGCTTAAGCTTGTGGATCAAATAAACCTGTCGACAAGTAACGATCACCACGATCGCAAACGATAAAAGCGATGGTGGCATTACGGGCGGTTTCAGCTACCCGCAACGCCGCCACCAACGCGCCTGCTGCTGAGACACCGGCGCAGATTCCTTCTTCGGCGGCTAGGCGTCTGGCCATGTTTTCAGCGTCTTTTTGCTCAATCGATTCAAACTGATCCACTAGCGTTGGGTCATAAATGGCAGGCAGATAGGCCTCGGGCCATTTCCGAATACCCGCAATCTGCGAACCTTCGGCAGGCTGGGCGCCGACAATTGTGATGGCCGGATTTTTTGACTTTAAATAACGGCTCACACCCATGATCGTACCGGTGGTGCCCATGGCACTCACAAAGTGCGTGATTTCGCCACCTGTTTGTTCCCACAACTCGGGGCCCGTGGTCTTGAAGTGGGCCAAGGGGTTGTCAGGATTTGAGAACTGATCCAGCACCTTACCGCGCCCTTCGGCTTGCATATTGGTGGCAAGATCACGCGCAAACTCCATACCGCCACCGCTTGAAGGGGTCAGGATCAGTTCAGCCCCATAAGCTGCCATTGACGCGCGACGTTCGACCGAAAGATTATCGGGCATGATCAAAATCATCTTGTAACCACGCATGGCGGCGGCCATCGCCAACGCTATACCAGTATTACCGCTGGTGGCCTCGATCAAGGTATCGCCTGGCTTGATTTCACCGCGGGCCTCTGCCCCCAAAATCATGGCCAACGCTGGGCGGTCTTTGACCGAACCAGCAGGATTATTGCCCTCAAGCTTACCCAACACAATATTGCCGCGCTCTTGGGCGAGCTTTGAGGGCAGTCGCTGCAGACGCACGAGTGGCGTGTTGCCTACGGCCTGCTCTACGCTTGGATATGTTTTCATCATTTTGCCTCGGTAGCCCCTCGCTTTGCAGAACGAGGGCGCATCAAAGCAATGATCATACCAAAGGCACAACGAGCTGCAGGCGACCCACGCGCACACGCCTTCAGTGAGGAGGCGAGGTCTCGATCAACGGCGTCGCAACACTTGTAGCCGGTGCGACACGGCCACGCGTAGCCTGAGAAGCGGTAGCCTGAGAGGCGGCCACCTGTGAAGACGAGCCCTGCACCTTGCCCGACAAGGTGCTAGCGCTGCGCCCCACCTCTGACACGCGCAAGCCAGCGGCCTGTAGGGCTTGCAACCGCCTGGGGCCGATCCCTCGCACTCGATCTGACAAATCCTCGAGCGACTCAAACGGACCCGCGCGGTTGCGCTCTTGCACAATAATCTGTGCGGTGCGCGGCCCCACGCCACGCAATTCTTTGAGTTGCTCAGCGGTTGCCGCGTTCAATTCGAGTGCCTGAGCCGACAATCCGACCCCAACCCCGGCCAACATGACCGCCACGCGAGAACGTCGAGCCAAACGATTTGCTGCTTGATGGGCGAACGGAAACGACCAACGGCCTCTTGGCGGTTCGATCTGTTTCTGAGGTTGGATTAGCGATTGTTCAGATGCCAGGGGCACTGCAACGGTCGGATCAAGAAAAGGGTTCATGGTGCTACCTCTTAAAAGGATGACGCGAACCAGTTCTTGGCACAGATGCAGCCAAGACTGTCGCAACGTCATCTTGAGGTTTTTCGTAGTGTTTACGGGGCCAGCGGCAAGGCGCTGTCCACCCGTAATTCAACGTGCTTATTGCGCGCCAGCACTTGCCTCGTGCAGCGCGCGGACATACTCAGCCACGCCTGTTTGCACGTCGCGCATCTCGGCCTTGTAACCCGCGGCACGCAGCGCCGACACATCGGCCTGCGTATAGCTTTGATAACGACCTTTAAGATCTTCAGGAAACGCCACGTACCGCAACGAACCGTGCCGCACGAGTTCTTCAAGCGACATCGGCGCTTGCCCGCGCAGCGTACGCATGGTGTTGACAACTGTACTGGCCACGTCATTAAACGGTTGCGCTCGCCCGGTACCGCAATTGAAAATCCCAGACACTTTTGGGTGATCCAGAAAATGTAAATTGACATCGACAACGTCTTGAACCGAAATAAAGTCGCGCAACTGCCCGCCATCGGCATAGCCATCCCAGCCACCAAACAAACGGACATGACCCTCGTCGATAAACTGATTCATGTTGTGAAATGCCACCGAAGCCATGCGCCCTTTGTGCTGCTCTTGCGGGCCATACACATTGAAATAGCGCAAACCAACGACTTGCGCAGTCAACGAATCTAAACGTGCGCGCAACACTTGATCAAACAAAAATTTTGAATAGCCATACACATTCAGCGGCTTTTCATTTTTTAAAGACTCAGCATAATTAGAGCCTGCGCCATACACCGCCGCCGATGAGGCATATATCAACGGGACTTTATGTGTTTGGCAGTACTCAAACAACTCGAGTGTCACGCGATAGTTGTTATCCATCATGAACTGGCCATTGCGCTCAGTCGTATCTGAACAAGCACCTTGATGAAACACCGCTCGCACGCCAGGTAAAAAACCATCAAGTACACCGCGACGAAACTCGTCTTTGTGCAGGTAATCGCTGATTTGACCACCCACCAGGTTGACGAATTTATCGCCGTCTGTCAGGTCGTCGACCGCCAAGATCTTTGTGATTCCACGGCGATTTAAGCCACGAATAATGTTGCTGCCAATAAAGCCAGCCGCGCCTGTGACAACAATCATGCAAGTTCTCCGGCAGAAACAGTCGATGTCCCTAGTTTACCCACAACGATTCCGCCCGCGCGATTGGCCCAACGCATCGCCTCAGGCCAAGCTACCCCGATTGCGCGCATCACCGCGAGTGTCGCCAGCACGGTGTCGCCCGCACCAGACACATCAAAGACTTCATGCGCCTGAGCATCAACATGATCACTGCCATCCGCAGTAAAAAGGGTCATGCCTTGCTCTGAACGAGTCACTAACAATGCCTCAAGCTCGAGTTGATCGCGTAACCCTTGCGCGCGTTCTGCCAAATCCGTCTCGCTCGACCAGTGCCCCACGGCCTGTTGCATTTCGCCACGATTCGGGGTGACTAAGGTCGCACCGCGGTAGCGCTGATAGTCACTGCCCTTAGGGTCAACCAAGACCGCGATCCCTTGCATGCGCGCCAAAGTAATCAAGGCCTCGACATGTGCCAGTGCCCCCTTGGCATAATCAGAAAACACCACGACATCATGCTCGGCGAACAAAGGCGCCACTTGCTCCTGCAAGGTATCGAGCAACTGCGCAGTGGGTTTTTCTTCGAAATCGATACGTATCATTTGCTGTTGACGCGCCAGCACACGCATTTTAAGTGTCGTGGGGTGTGCGGCATCCGCGATCAAATGCGCAGCGACGCCGGCCTCTGCCAGCAATTCATGCACCCGGGTCGCGGCCTCGTCCACACCCACCAAACCAACCAAGGTGACTTTTGCACCTAAAGCCACGGCATTGCGCGCCACGTTGGCAGCACCGCCCAAGCGATCTTCGCGGCGCGCCACGTGCACCACCGGCACAGGCGCCTCAGGTGAGATGCGCTCAACGTCGCCAAACCAATAGCGATCAAGCATCACGTCGCCAACCACCAATACTCGGGCACGGGTCACTGCGTCTTTAGGAAATGTCTTCATGCAAGCTCTTCCATCCGGCGTGGTTTATAAGTTTCCCACGCATTACAACCAGGGCACTGCCAATAATAGCGCCGCGCCTGAAACCCACAACTACGGCAGATATAGCGATCAAGACGTTGACTATGTTGATTAATCAACCGACGCAACAAGGCCAAATCGGCATCTGGGATTGGGCTTTCAAGAGGTGTCTGATTGGCCTCAGAATGTGCAAGCTCGGCTTCAAGCAAGCGATCAAGACCGAGTAGCGAGGGGTTTGCCTGCAATGCCTGTCGCGCAAACGCCCAGGCGACGTCAACGCCCTCTTGGGCTCGCAGTGCTCGAAAGACCACGTTAAACAAATCCAGAGACGGGTATTTTTCGTGATGCGACAGCAGCAAAGCCAAACCCTGAGCAGACTCTTGCGTTTGAGAAAAATTTTGCAA
>CAMDEF010000016.1 GCA_945895265.1 Bordetella parapertussis
CCGGAAAACTACCAGAGATTATTTATTTGGCAGAGGCAGAAGAAATGCCGAACGCAACGCTAGGCGCAAATAGAAAACCGTAAGGTCACCGAACCTAGAATAAGATCTAGCCCTTGTCTAACGTTAAAATTTAGGAATCGCGTTTTGGAAACACTTTACTATTGCGTGTTGTTTCTTTTGCTTGGAGTGCTAGTCGGCGAATTAGCAACGCCTATCAAAGCAATTGGGTTCAGAATCCGTGAGCATAGGTTTTATACTCATCGAGATCAGGCGATAAAAAAACCAAGCCCTTTTATAGAAAATCTCGAGGGCGGATATGTCAATGAGTCTGCACGCGCTGCTGTGATTCGTGATAAAAAACCTCGCGCACCGATTCATTTTCTAGTGATACCAAAAGAAAGAATCATCTCTATCTTAGAGGCCCCAGAAGACTTAGTGGCAGAAATGATTCAATTGGCAAAGGAAACAGCCATCCAGCACGGGATTGCTGAGTCGGGGTTTCGCTTGGTCATCAATACCAATCCTCAAGGACTTCAAACGGTATATCACCTTCATATCCATCTTCTTGGCGGCCGGCAGTTACGAGTGCCCTTTTGGTGAGGCAGATCGATCACGCCATGCATTCAAAAATTTCTACGATCCTATTTGATGCCGATGGAGTGCTGCAATATCCTGCGGGTGATTACGAGTTCGTGTTTCGCAATCTTCTTGGTTCGCGAGCAAACGAGGCAGAGCAGTTTTTTACTGAGATGTTTCTGATCGAGCGTGCATCACTAGATGGCAAAGGAGACTTTCAAGAAGATCTGGTCGAGCTACTTGAGCGTTGGGATCTTTTGCAAGGTGTCGAGCAGGTGTTAACGCTATCGACACAGATCAAGCCCAGCGCAGCCATCCTGTCAACAATCAGTGCGTTGAGATCGCGCGGAGTTTTATGTTGCTTGGCAAGTAACCAACAGTCATATCGCGCACGTTTTATGTCTAAAAGTTTAGGGTACTCAAACTGTTTTGATAAAGAGTTTTACTCTTGTGACTTAGGCTTCGTGAAACCTGATCCAAGATATTTCGAGTCGGTCCTTGCTGAACTGGGCAAACCGCCACACACGATACTGTTTATTGATGATCAAGAAGCCAACGTGGTTGCCGCGCGATCGGTAGGTTTACACGGCACAGTTTTTTCTGCAAGCCATGAAACAGGCGATCAAATATTAAGAGCGATCCTTTCTGATTACGAGATTTCAGTGCAAAGTGTTTAGGCACACTTAAGAACAGTACTCGCTAACACAATGTGAAGGTTTGCTATGACACCAGACCTACGTTATAAAACAGCATGAATATTTGGCTACCTAAATTTCACACTTTGGATTCACGATGAACAATGAACTCGATGAAGTTGTCGTACAGGATGTCTCTGATGAGGCGCTGGAGCTAGCGGCGGGCAGTGCGCAGGGAGGGCTTGGCTCTTTTATTAAGCGCGGATACACCTTTGGATGTTGGTGTTCACGAGAAATCTCTCAGCAATGATCGGTCTATGTTTGTGCAGATTTTTTCGGGCGTTTCTCAGCAAAAAGAGTTTTTCCTAGAAAGGCCTTTAGGTAGGTTGGGAACATCTGCAAAGAGCCCCTTTCAGCCATAAGTTTAGGCGTCTCTAACCATATATTTAGAGAAATAATGGTGCTGTAACTCATCACTTGATGCCACCAGTACGGAGCAAGATACAAGATGCTACCTGGCTCCATCGTGACATCGTAAAACTTCACCTGGCGGGCTTTTGGAAAGCGTGTGAAATCTGGTTTGAGAGGATTGAAATCTGTGACCCGCGGATAAGTCGAAAACGCTGAGCGAGGCGATAAGTTCGAAAAGCTACTAGGCTCGCTTAGCAGAAATCTTTTAGGGCCATACAGTTGAATAAAAAAATTATACTGAGGGTCAAAATGTAGGCCTGTGGTATTGCCACCAGGGCCATACCAAAGATCCCTCAGGCCTGGCCTATCCTTCGGCAACAAGTTATCAAAATGAATGTCTGGCAGTAGCTCAGGAAAAAACTGAGCCACTGGCTGGCTGCCCATATATAACTTCCGTGCAGGGTTTGGATTATCAGCTTCAATTTCATTGACGTAATCACTAAAACTCATCTTAGTTTCGTCGTAGTATTCTTGAAACAGACCTGTCTTAGAGGTCATGACGTGGATGATTTTGGAACCTATTTTTTGACGAAGAAACTCTGGGCTCCAGGTTGCAAGGCTTGGAAAGACTTCATACGCCTTGGTGATCAACAACGGCTTCTTGCCCGCTACACATCGAGTGAAAAGATCGTCGCCGCTGTCGACTAATTCTTTAAGACTGATCTGAGGTAGGGGCTCAGCATATAGATTCAAATCGCAATTATCCATCTTCTTTTCTTTACAAAAAACGATTAATCACTTTTCTTCTGAAGATTGGCTTAAGAGCGAACCCGTCGCTGATCTTAACGTGCACGTGGCCACAAGCTCACTCTTGCCTTTACATCTAGCCGAGTATAGTGCAGCAGAAGTCGAGGGGCATGCCTGGTTGTCTGTAAAAGTCACGCAGTGGCCCGAGATTGAGACATATTAAGAGCTTTGAGTAAGCTACCAAACGCTACAGACTGAGCTCGGGCTAGGATTCGCTGAGTTAGATTCGCAATATTTCGGGTCTATACTTTGCTGATTGGCAACCCAAATAATACTGTGCGCGGGCACACAACCCAGGAGTCTGCTGTGAACACTGAGCTTGAGCAAGTTGTCGTGCAAGAGGTCTCTGATGAGGCGCTAGAGTTGGCTGCGGGAGGCGCGCAAGGATCTGGTGAACCGCCAGAACCGCCCCGCAGTTTTGGGGCAGGCTGGGCGGCGGGTCTTCAGACGTATGCAAGCCAGCCTTGGCAGTATCTTCATTGTCTGCGTCATTCTTGTTAGCCCCAACTGCTAGGTCACTGATGTTTCGGTGAGCTTGAAGTCTAACGGGTATTGGGAAGGTGCTGAAGACGGTAATGGGTGGTTCCGACAGACACCGACGGCCGCAAAAACAAAAGGCCTCAGAGCATTTACGCTTAGAGGCCTTGGCTGGAACTGGTGCCGGAGAAAGGAATCGAACCCTCGACCTTCTCATTACAAGTGAGCTGCTCTACCAACTGAGCTACTCCGGCAATTTACTGCTGGCTAGTGTTAGCAAAAACTAACAACAGAGCGCCGAATTATAAATGAATTATGGCAAACGTTTTTTGTTTACAGATATCGCTACTTAACAATCGTGAGTGTGGGCCGTTTTGGGTCGGTGGCCGTGGCGCTGGGTGTAGCTGAAGGAGACATAGTTTCAGGCGCTTGTGCCTGAGCACCGCCTGCAAAACCAGCCGTCGAGGAGTTAGTCGCTGGTGCGTTGTCAGTGCTAGGCTCTTCAACCTCAAAGCCCATGCCGGCGCCGGTTTCGCGCGCATAGATTGCCGTCACCGCACCAACAGGGACGTAGAGGTTCTCAGTCACACCGTTAAAGCGTGCCTGAAACTCGATGCTGTCGTTGCCTAAGACCAGACTCTTGGTTGCCATCATGCCAATATTGAGCGTGATCTGACCATCTCGGATATGGGCGGGTGGCACCATCGTATTTTGATCAACACGCACAACGATGTGAGGCGTGTACCCGTTATCAGTACACCATTCGTGCAGTGCACGAATCATGTACGGTTTGGTAGAGGTTTCGGCCATTGCGGTGCCGATTAACGACGCATCACTTTTTCTGACGGCGTCAGCGCCTCAATATACGCTGGGCGTGAAAAAATACGCTCGCCATACTTTTGAATCGGGGCTGCTGTTTTTGGTAATTCGATACCGTAGTGATCCAGACGCCAGAGCAAAGGTGCCATAGCAACGTCAAGCATCGAGAACTCTTCGCCGAGCATGTACTTGTTTTTAAGAAGTAAAGGCGCAAGTTGCGACAAACGATCGCGTACCGCTGCGCGTGCGACGTTCATACGTTTTTCATCAGCGCGTACAGCGCGGTCTTCGAGTGCCGCGACATGAATAAACAACTCTTTTTCAAAGTTGTACAAAAATAAACGTGTACGCGCACGCATGACTGGATCAGCAGGCATCAATTGCGGATGAGGAAAGCGTTCGTCAATATATTCGTTGATGATGTTTGACTCATACAGGATCAAATCACGTTCAACCAAGATTGGCACCTGTCCGAAGGGATTCATCACGGCAATATCTTCAGGCTTGTTGAATAAGTCGATATCGCGGATTTCGAAATCCATGCCTTTTTCAAACAACACAAAGCGGCAGCGATGTGAAAAGGGGCAGGTGGTACCGGAGTAGAGGACCATCATATTGGATTTCCGTCCTAAAAATGACTACAGATAAAAACGAAAGGCCAGCGTCTACCTTCAGCAGACGCTGGCCCTGAAATAAACGCTACTTGACGTGCTTCCAGAACGAGGCGTTCAGGCGCCACGCGACGACAAAAAACAGACCCAAGAACAACAAGACCCACACCCCAATTTGCTTGCGCTTTTGTTGGATAGGTTCAGACATCCAGGTCAAGAAAGCTGTGAGGTCGGCAATGTCGTTGTCGTAGGCAGACGTACGCGAGGTGTCAAGGCTCTTGAACTTATGCTCGGTACTCGCTGCACCACGATAATTTGAGAGCGCCTCGGTTTTGCTCGTGACGTAACCCAGTGAGTCATACGTCGTTGTGACGCGCTCCCAGGTTGCAGGGCCTTTGCCTCCGGGTGCTGGGTGCTCGTGAGTCACGATGGTGGTGAGTTCACGTGGTCCTTGACGCTCGTAGAGTACATGGGGCATGGCTGAGGCGGGAAACGCAAGGTTATCCCAACCCGTTGGTTTGCTTGTATCGCGATAATACGTGCGCAAGTACGTGTAAATGTAGTCCGAGCCCGTTGGACCCGCATTGACTGATTTTGCCCGCGCCATGACAGAGAGGTCGGGTGGCATCACACCAAACCAGCGCTTGCCATCTTTTACACCCACTGACCCCATCATCAGATCACCGACTTTTTCGCCTGTAAATAACAGGCTGGTGCGGATTTGTTCATCGGTCAGGCCGATATCGTTGAGTTTGTTATAGCGCATGGATGCAGCGCTATGGCAGTTTAGGCAATAGTTAACAAACAGCTTGGCACCGTTTTGCAGCGACGTGAGTTCGTTGATGCGATTAGGTGCGCGATCTAAGGGAAACTCGCCGCCCGCAGCACTGGCAGCGTTGCAGGTGATCAGCAGGGCAAGAGCACAAAGCAGCTTCTTGATCATGGTCATTCCGTAAATTAGGTTAGGCTCAATGGGCGTGGAACGTGACGCGGTCAGGGACCGGCTTGAAGGTTCCGAGACGGCTCCAGACAGGCATCAGGAAAAAGAAGCCCAGATAAATGAGCGTACCAATTTGCGAGAGCAAGTTAAAGACGTCTGTTGGCGCTTGTGTACCGAGATAGCCCAAGACAACAAAGTTGGCAAAGAAGATACCGTAAAGCGTTTTGTGCCAGCCCGGGCGATAGCGTATGGATTTGACAGGGCTGTAATCTAACCAAGGCAGGAAGAACAGCAGCACGACCGCACCACCCATTGCCACGACACCCCAGAACTTGGCGTCGATCAGGCGCAGCAACACGGCAACGCCAAGTAGTACGACGGGCACAATCAGTTTGACTAAGCCTTTGCTACGAATAAACATGACGAGTGCCGCTATCACGGCGGAACCGGCAAGCACCCACGTGAAGTCGTCGGTCGTGGCGCGCAGCATTGAGTAGAACGGCGTGAAATACCAGACCGGTGCAATGTGCAAGGGTGTCTTGAGTGGGTCAGCTGGAATAAAGTTGTTGAACTCAAGAAAGTAGCCGCCCATCTCGGGGGCGAAGAAAACAATCGCCATGAAGATGATAAGAAACCCCATAAAACCCATGATGTCGTGCACGGTGTAGTAGGGGTGAAACGGGATGCCGTCAAGTGGACGACCATACTTATCTTTTTTGGTTTTGATATCAACGCCGTCTGGGTTGTTTGAACCCACCTCGTGCAAGGCGATCACGTGCGCAACAACCAGGCCGAGCAGCACCAAGGGAATGGCAATCACATGGAAGGCGAAGAAGCGATTCAGAGTGGCGTCAGACACCACATAGTCACCCCGAATCCAGATCGAGAGTTCAGGACCAATAAAAGGAATCGCCGAGAAAAGGTTCACAATCACCTGTGCACCCCAGAAAGACATTTGTCCCCAGGGTAAGAGGTAGCCAAAAAATGCTTCGGCCATTAAGCACAAGAAAATACCAACACCGAAGATCCAGACCAACTCACGCGGTTTGCGGTATGAGCCGTAAATCAGCGCACGCACCATGTGCAGATAGACCACGACAAAAAACATCGAGGCTCCGGTTGAGTGCATATAGCGGATAAACCATCCGCCGGGCACTTCGCGCATGATGTATTCGACGGATTGAAACGCAAACTGCGCGTCGGGTTTGTAGTGCATGACCAAGAAAATACCGGTGACGATTTGCAGCACCAGCACTAGTAATGAGAGGGCGCCAAAAAAGTACCAAAAGTTAAAGTTTTTTGGAGCATAGTACTCAGACAGGTGCGCTTTATATGTGGATGTCAGCGGAAAGCGCTGATCAATCCAACCTAGCAGTCCGGTCGTTTCGACAGTTTTATGGCCAGCCATGAAAACGGTTCCTTTACTTGTTCAGTGTCAAGTTGTGGGGGGTGAGCAACAGACCGTTAGGCCTTGTTGTTCTCGTCAACCCCAACAACAATGCGGGTGTCGCTTAAATATTGGTACGGAGGCACTTCGAGATTGTCGGGTGCGGGTTTATTTTTAAACGCGCGACCGGCCATATCAAACGTTGAGCCATGGCAGGGGCACAGAAAGCCGCCATCCCAATTGGAAGGCAGACTTGGCTGTGGACCGGTGACAAACTTTGGTGTAGGCGAGCAGCCCAAATGAGTGCAGATACCAACGGCGACGAAGAGCTCTTGTTTACGCGAACGCCATTCGTTTTTTGCGTAGGCAGGCGTAAAACCCGGGCGATTTGAATTTGGGTCGGCGAGCTCACCCGCATTTTGCTTGAGCGAATCGAGTTGCTCTTTAGTGCGGCGAATGAGCCAAACAGGCTTGCCGCGCCATTCAACAGTGCGCATTTCGCCTGGCGCCAAGGTGCTAATGTCGACTTCAACTGGTGCGCCGGCAGCGCGGGCGCGATCAGACGGAGCA
Organism: Bordetella parapertussis; assembly: GCA_945895265.1. GTDB lineage: Bacteria > Pseudomonadota > Gammaproteobacteria > Burkholderiales > Burkholderiaceae_B > Zwartia > Zwartia parapertussis_I. The sequence goes on from CAMDEF010000016.1 coordinate 7,234, forward strand.
AAGGTGCTGACAAACGGTACCGCAGCGGCTAGACCCGCCACCCCACCCATCGCACAGGTTGTGCCGATCCAGAGACGGCGCGAGGGGTCAGACGGGAGCGTGGCCGGAACCGCACCTTCGTCGTCATGCATAACTGAATCCTGACTCATCTTCCTATCCTTGTGGTTGCGCGGGCGGCCTAACCCTATCAACGCCGCCTAGCAGTCATTACCCAACAAACATCTTTCGTCTTGTTGCAAACGTTTTAACCCCTTATTATAGCCCGACCGAGCCAGCACTTTCTATGGGAGAAATCAGAAATGGCGCAAGGAAAAGGAATTTTCAAAGAATTTGAGCAATTTGCACTACGCGGAAATGTGGTTGATTTGGCTGTGGGCGTGATCGTAGGAGCGGCTTTTGGCAAGATTGTTGACTCTTTGGTCAAAGATATCGTCATGCCCCTAGTGAATTTTTTGGTAGGCGGTTCGGTTGATTTCAGTAACAAATACATTGTGCTGTCTCGCCCCGCACAGTATGCGGGGCCTGAAACATACGCTGACTTAACAAAGGCTGGCGCCAACTTGTTTGCCTGGGGTAATTTTTTAACAATCGTCATTAACTTTGTTTTGCTGGCGTTCGTGATCTTTTTTATGGTTAAGGCGATCAATACCGCGCGTGCCAAAATGGATTTGGCAGCACCACCGCCTAAGACCCCCGAGGACATCGAGTTGCTTCGAGAAATCAGAGACTCGCTTAAAAAGTAGGCATTTACTTACTTCAAAAGGCCGTATTAACGACCCAATATGTTCGGTAAGGTTTACTCGGCGGGCTGACTAGGGCACGAGGTTGAGAAGCCCGGTGAGTGATTAACAGTGAAAGCGGCGTTACACCGGGTTGTCAAGGTCGACAAAGTCCACCCGGATACCGAACTCTTGGGCAATCGCCTGTCCGAGCGCTTGGACACCATAGCGCTCAGTTGCGTGGTGGCCTGCGCTGATAAACCCCACGCCTGCCTCACGCGCGAGATGCACCGTAGGCTCAGAGACTTCGCCAGTGATAAACACTTGGGCGCCCCCGTGAATGGCCTGATCAAGCATGTTTTGGGCCGCCCCAGTGCACCAAGCAATCCGTTGTACGGCTAATTCTCCTGCGCCAATCACCAGGGGCGGGCGGTTTAAGCGCTGCTCGACGCGGCTGGCGATCTGGCCAAGGGTGTTGGCCCCCGGCATTGAACCAAACCAAAGTAGGCCATTTGAAGTCGTTGTTGGCTCTGCTACCAAGCCAAGCACCCGCGCGAGTTGTGCGTTGTTGCCAAGCACTGGGTGGGCGTCCAAAGGCAAATGAAAGGCCAACAAATTGATGTCGTGTGTCAGCAGCGCGGCGAGGCGTCGCTTGCGTGTGCCGAGTACCCTTGGGTCTTCGCCCTTCCAAAACCAACCATGATGCACAAGTAAGGCGTCGGCCTCGCGTTGGGCTGCGACGTCAATTAAGGCCTGACTTGCTGTCACGCCCGAGATAATATGCGAGATGGTTGGTTTACCTTGAACTTGAAGGCCATTTGGGCAGTAGTCATTGAAGGCAGCAGTGCTCAGGGTACTGTTGAGCCACTGCTCTAAAGTTTGGGTTGATACCGTTTTCATCATTTTCTGGAACACCTCATGCGTCGTCTTTGGTTGCTGTTTGCCCAAGCGGTAACGGTCTGTATAGCAGTTTTATTTGTGGTGACAACTTTGCGCCCAGATTGGCTGGCGGGTAAACCGCAACTTCGCAGCCCGAATGGCACTCTTGGATTATTGCCTAGTACGGACAGTAACGTTTCACAAGCACCAGGCTCTTACGCTGGAGCGGTGTCTGTCGCTGCGCCAGCGGTGGTCAATATTCACACCACGAAACGGATAACAGTGTCGCGGATTCCCTTGCCACCTGATCCGGTGATGCGCAAATTTTTTGAACAAATGCCCGGATTTAACCAAACACAACAAACTACCAGTTTGGGCTCGGGGGTGGTGGTGTCTGCCAAGGGGCATGTGCTAACGAACCTTCACGTCATTGAGGGGGCGGACGAGATTGTGGTGGCGCTCACAGATGGCCGTCAAGCGGTTGCCAAGGTGCTGGGCGTCGATGCAGACTCAGATCTTGCGGTGTTGCAAGTTGAAATGAGTCAGCTGCCTGTGTTGGGCTTTGCGTCACTTGACCCTCCTAAAATAGGGGATGTGGTGCTTGCCATTGGTAATCCGTTTGGTGTTGGCCAAACGATCACGATGGGTATCGTGTCCGCGCTAGGTCGTGAAGGGTTAGGTATCAACACCTATGAAAACTTCATTCAGACCGACGCCGCGATCAATCCAGGAAACTCAGGTGGGGCCTTGGTGGATACTCTGGGTCGTTTGGTGGGCATCAATACGGCAATTTATTCAAGATCCGGGGGCTCGCTAGGAATTGGCTTTGCGATTCCAGCCGTAGCGGCGCAAAAGGTCTTGAGCGAAATCGTGACGTTTGGCTTCGTGAAACGAGGTTGGCTGGGGATTGAGCCGCAAGATATGACAGCCGATTTGGCTCGTGCCTTCGGCTTAGAGAGGGTTCGCGGTGTGATTATTGCGGGCATCATGCGCGACGGCCCCGGCGCTAAAGGCGGCCTAAAGGTCGGTGATATTGTTCAAACAATTGCGGGTCAACCGGTTAACGATACCCAGCGGCTCATGGCGCGCATTGCTGCGAATGCGCCTGGTGAAACCGTTGAATTGGGTATCTATCGTAACGGGCGCACCCAAACCTTGACGATGACGCTAGGTCAGCGTCCGGTCAAGCCGAAGTGACTCAACACGAGTCTACTTGGTGGGCTCTGCCGCGACGGCCTTAGCAACAGGTGGGTTCGCTGCGAACAAAGACTCGGCCTGTACAAATAATGGCCGACGTACGTTGGCGTCGAGGTGAAACGCGATTTCTTGCAGGCGCGCAAGTTCTTCGTCTTCGGTATAAAACCAACTGACTGGCATATTCAGTATTTCAGCCACACGGCACATCAGTTGATAGTCGGGTGAATGCTTACCGCGTTCGTATTGGTTCATACGAGCGCTTGCTGACATGGGGTCAATACCGGCGAGTTTGCCGAGCTTTTCTTGTGACAACCCCGCGCGCAGACGGGCCTGTTTAAGACGATGAGCGAGCACGATGGTCCCTTTAAGTACCGTGACCAAACCACGATAGGTTCGATCTGACTAGGCATTGATTAACTTGGCTGTAGCTAAGAATATTAACCAATGATAAAAAGATATACCTTAAAACATTTCGTCACAAGAGATATTTTTCTTGAAACCATTCATACAAATAGGATAAATGGTTACAGATATATTTAATGCGCAAACTAAGCCTAGTCTGTGCAAATCTTAGGACTCGGCATCAGTATTGTCTTGGCTGCGGGGCTTGACCCCAGTTGCAACCAAGATGCCAATCTCATACAGCACGCACAACGGTACAGCCAGCAAAAACTGACTAACGACGTCTGGTGGGGTCACCACGGCAGCAATCACAAAGGACCCTACGACGACGTAACCCCGTGCTTCTCTCAGCTTTGCGACAGTCACAATCCCCATGCGCACCAATAAGACGACGGCAACAGGGACTTCAAATGTGACCCCAAAGGCCAGAAACATGGTCATCACAAAGCTCAGATAGGCTTCGATATCAGGCGCCGGGGTGATCGACTCGGGCGCAAAGGACGCAATAAAGGTGAAAACCGACTTGAACACAACGAAATAGCAAAAAGCCATCCCGGCAATAAAGAGCAACGAACTTGAAACGATCAAGGGCAGGGCTAAGCGCTGCTCGTGCCGATATAAACCAGGTGCCACAAAAGCCCACACCTGATAAAGCACGACGGGTAATGACACAACGAACGCAGCCATCATGGTGACTTTCATGGGCACCATAAATGGAGTAATGACGCCCGTGGCGATCATGCGGGTACCTTGAGGTAGCGAGGCCAGCATCGGTGCGGCCAGAATGTCATAGATCACCGAGGCACCGGGATAGATAAACAGCACAACAAATATGGCCACTACGGTGCCAACTGCGCGCAATAAACGAGTGCGCAGTTCAACCAGATGCGACATAAAACTTTCGTTGACTGCCGGCGCTTGCTCAGCGTCTGGATTAGGCTGGGTAGTGCCTTCAGTTGCGGTGTTAGCAGAACGGTCAGAGCTCAAGATGCAGATCCTGGGGTTGAAGAGGCGACCGAGGTCTGTTTTGGGTTGTGAGCCGTGGTAGGTGCCAAAGCGCCGAGCTCGAGTTGAGTTGGGGCTGCGGCGAGTGGCAGTGTGTGTGCGGCCGCCGGAACGAGTTCTGGCAGAGGCACTAACGTTGGGAGCGGATCTGGCACGAGCATGGCCTGCGCCTCAGCTTCGGCAAAAGAAGGGATTGAGGCTGCAGCGATACTCGAAGGGCTCGTATCGGTCACCGTTGCCAGCGAGGGCTTTGGGATCTCGGGGTTGACCGGCTCGACAAGATCCGAGCTGGTATGTGTCAACGATTCTTTCAGCGCTGAGACGTCTTGTTCAAGTGACTCAAGAGGCTTGCGCAGCGAGGACTCGGTATTTTGCAGGCTTGACTGCACGCTTTGAGCGGCATCTTGCATTTGGTCTTTTAGCTTGCGCAGCTCGTCGAGTTCGACTTCGCGCTGAATGTCAGTTTTGACATCATTCACATAGCGCTGCGCGCGCCCCACCAAGTGGCCGAGCGTACGAGCCACTTTGGGCAGACGCTCTGGGCCAATGACGACCAGAGCTACGACCCCGATTACGAGTAGTTCGGTAAAGCTGACGTCAAACATGGTGTGTGATGTGCCAAAAAGACTCAGCTAGAAAAGCTAGCGGAAAGGGTTAACGCGGACCGGGCTGAGTATTTGATGTCTCTTTTGCTTGTACGTCTATGGTCTCGGCCGAGGCAACGCGTTGCACCGGTGCCGCCTCAGCTGCTGCTGTGGTAGCCTCGCTTTCTTTCGCGTTTGGGTCTTTCATGCCTTCTTTGAAGCCTTTCACCGCACCGCCTAAATCGGCTCCGATGTTTCTAATCTTTTTGGTGCCAAAAACGAGTGCAACAATAACCAAAACAATTAGCCAGTGCCAAATACTAAAACTACCCATGATCGTTCTCCAGATTAATTCTTGATGGGGGTGAAGCCCTGCCAAGGGCGTTTACCACCAAGGATATGAAAATGCAGGTGTTTAATCTCTTGGCCGCCCTCAAGGCCTGAATTCGTGGTGAGACGAAAACCGCCTTCAGGTCCCGGGTTGCAGCCATTTGTTAACGCGATGTGTTGCACTTGAGTCAGCATTCTACCTAACCAGCCAGCATCTTCGGGTTTGATATCTTGCATAGACACGATATGGTGACGAGGCACCATCAGCAAATGTACCGGAGCTGCGGGGTGAATATCATGAAAAACCACACAATCATCATCGGTGTAGACGATTTTTGCAGGGATTTCACCTTTCACAATCTTGCAGAAGAGGCAGTTTTCGCTCATGAGAGGTCGTTTATGGGTTACGGGAAGCTTTTTCTTGAAGGCCAGATACGCCTTCGCGCCTTGCCAACTCGGCCAATACCTGTTCAGGGCGCAAACCATGTTCAGTGAGCACCACCAAGCAATGAAACCACAAATCTGCTGTTTCTGCCACGATTCGCTCGGATTGTTGGTCTTTGACCGCCATGACGAGTTCAGTGGCTTCTTCACCAATCTTTTTTAACGCAGCGTCGGGCCCTTTCGAAAACAACTTTGCCACATAGGAGGTAGCAGGATCGCCACCGTTCGCAGGCAAACGAGTCGCTAGTATGTCAGCGATTCTTGCCAGAATGACATCGGACGTGTCGGTCGGTGAGGTGTCGGAGGAAGAGGCTGTCATGTTTAGGGCGTTCGCTTGTATATGAGCTCAGGGTCTTTGAGAACCGGATCAACGATTACCCATTTTGAGGCTAGTGGCTCAGCGCTTTGTTCAAGACGCCGATAGAAACAACTTGCTCGTCCGGTATGACAGGCGATCTCTCCGATTTGCTCGACTTTTAGCAACAGTACATCACCATCGCAATCCAGTCTGAGCTCGACAAGACGCTGTACGTGCCCTGACTCTTCGCCCTTGCGCCATAGGCGGTTACGCGAGCGCGACCAAAACACCGCACGGCCTGTCTGTGCGGTTTCAGAGAGTGACTCAGCGTTCATCCAGGCCACCATCAATATTTGCCCGGTGGTCGCGTCTTGTGAAATCGCCGGGATCAAGCCCTTTTCGTCAAACTTGACCTCGTTCAGCCAGGCGGGGGGCGCAGCAGTTGTCATTGGGTGCGCCTCACGGCAATGCCTTGGTTTGCCATAAAGTCTTTGGCCTGACCCACGGTGAATTCACCGTAGTGAAAAATACTGGCGGCCAGCACTGCGCTGGCACCGCCCAAGGTCACACCATCGGCTAAATGCTGTAGATTGCCCACGCCACCCGAAGCAATCACTGGGATCGCCACGGCGTCGGCTACGCGGCGTGTGAGTTCGAGGTCAAAGCCGGCTTTAGTACCGTCGCGATCCATGCTGGTTAAGAGCAACTCGCCCGCACCAAACTCAGCCATTTGGCGCGCCCAGGCGACGACATCCAAGCCGGTGCCACGACGCCCTCCATGGGTGAAGACCTCCCAGGTTGGAGTCGTACTATTTGCCACACGTCGCGCATCAATCGCCACGACGATGCACTGCGACCCGTGATAACTGGAGGCGGCGCGAACAAGCTCTGGGTTAGCGACTGCAGCACTATTGATCGAGACTTTGTCGGCGCCCGCATTGAGCAGGCGTTGCACATCACTCACCTGACGCACACCACCGCCTACTGTCAGGGGGATAAACACTTGCGAGGCGACTTGTTCGATGATCGAGAGAATCAAATCACGCCCGTCGCTTGTGGCGGTGATGTCTAAAAAGGTGAGTTCGTCTGCACCTTGCTCGTTGTAGCGCTGCGCAATTTCAACGGGGTCGCCTGCATCAATCAGATCGACGAAATTCACACCCTTCACAACGCGCCCTGCTGTGACGTCAAGACACGGAATGATTCGACGAGTCAGGCCGCTATTGGTGCTTGGCGTGACTAATTGATTCATGGTGCGAGTTCATCAGCACGCAGTTGCGCGGCTTCAAAATCAAGTGTGCCTTCATAGATGCTTCGACCTAAAATCGCGCCTTCAATGCCCTCGGCTTCAACTGCACACAGTGCTTCGATGTCGCGCATGTCTGTGACACCGCCCGAGGCGATGACCGGGATCCGCACGTGCTGAGCGAGTCGTACCGTTGCTTCGATGTTGACGCCTGTCAACATGCCATCACGGCCAATATCTGTGTAGATAATCGCTTCGCAGCCATAGTCTTCAAATTTTTTGGCCATATCGAGCACATCGTGCTTGGTGAGTTTGCTCCAGCCGTCGGTCGCAACTTTGCCATCGCGCGCGTCGAGCCCAACGATAATACTGCCCGGAAACGCACCGCAGGCATCATGCAAAAACCCGGGGTTCTTGACCGCAGCGGTACCGATGATGACGTAGGTGATACCGAAATCAAGATAGCGTTCGATCGTGTCGAGGTCGCGAATACCACCGCCAATCTGGACCGGAATATCGGCACCAACTGAATCGACAATCGCACGAATGACAGATTCGTTTTTAGGTTTGCCGGCCACAGCGCCATTGAGGTCAACCAAATGCAGGCGTCGTGCGCCTCGGTCAAGCCAAAGGTTAGACATGGCGGTTGGGTCTTCTGAGAAGACAGTTGCGTCGTCGAGGTCGCCTTGACGCAGGCGGACGCAGCGTCCGTCTTTGAGATCAATTGCAGGGATCAGCAGCATGTGAGTATTGAGTGGTCACGTAAATTTCAAAGCACTCACGATAAGTGAGTGTGGATAAGGGATTAGTTTAAGGCTTCCAGTCTACAAAATTACGGTAAAGACGCAAACCATAGTCGGCACTTTTTTCTGGATGAAACTGTACGGCAAAGATATTATCGGTTGCAACAGCACAGGTAAACAGGCCGCCGTAGTTGCTTTGCCCGATGGTAAGCTCAGCCTGAGCAGGCACGGCATAGTAACTGTGGACAAAATAAAAGGGCGTCATATCGGGGATACCCTGCCAAAGCGCATGCGCACGGCTTTGTTTGACGGGATTCCAGCCCATATGCGGCACTTTGAGCTGTTGTGCGCCCGCAGAGAAGGCGGGACCCTGAAAACGCCGAACCTCGCCTTTAAAAATGCCCAGGCTGGTGGTGTTGCCTTCTTCGCTGCGCTCAAACAACATTTGTTCGCCCACGCAAACGCCAAGTAAGGGCTTGCTTTTTGCTGCGCTGAGCACCGCCTCACGCAAGCCCGCCTGATCCAACGTGCGGATGCAGTCGGCCATTGCGCCCTGGCCCGGAAACACAACGCGGTCAGCAGCCAAAATATCGCACGCCTGACTGCATAGGCGGATATCGGCCTCGGGGGCGGCGTGGCGCAATGCCCGCTCGACCGAGTGGATATTGCCCATGCCGTAGTCGACGATGGCAATTAAGGCCATGGCTTACAAGACACCTTTGGTAGACGGCACAACGCCAGCGCTGCGCGGATCGAGTTCGAGCGCCATGCGCAGGGCGCGACCGGTGGCCTTGAAAATGGTTTCGCACTGGTGGTGTGCGTTGACTCCACGCAAGTTATCAATGTGCATGGTGAGCAGTGCATGGTTAACTAAACCCTGAAAAAATTCAATGGTCAGGTCGACGTCAAAATCACCGACGCGCGCGCGGGTGAAGGGCACATGAAACTGCAAGCCGGGCCTGCCTGAAAAGTCTACCACCACGCGCGAAAGCGCCTCGTCGAGAGGCACATACGCGTGGCCGTAACGACGAATCCCGGCTTTATCGCCCACGGCTTTTGCAATGGCTTGTCCAAGCGTGATGCCAACGTCTTCAACCGTGTGGTGAGCATCAATTTCTAAATCGCCTTGGGCATGCACCTCAAGGTCAATTAAACCGTGGCGGGCAATTTGATCAAGCATGTGATCTAAAAAGGGCACACCCGTGTCGAGCTTTTGGCGGCCGGTGCCATCTAGATTGATTGCGACACGTATTTTTGTTTCGTTGGTATTCCGGATAATTTCGGCGGTGCGCATGGCGTGGGCTCTTGGCGTCAGATTCTATATTGTAGGGCGGACTGAGCGAATTGTTGTGGTGAATCGTGTTGGATCGCTGAACTTACTTGTCGTTGGCTTTAGTCAGGCGGTAGGTCGCGCTTGCGGCATGGGCCTGCAGGCCTTCGCCCATTGCAAGTTCAGCAGCGATTTTGCCCAGTGTTTGCGCACCGGCTTGCGAGACGTGGATCAAACTTGAGCGTTTTTGAAAGTCATAGACGCCTAGCGGTGACGAAAACCGAGCGGTACGCGAGGTTGGCAACACGTGGTTCGGGCCCGCGCAATAGTCACCAAGCGACTCAGAACTGTGCTGCCCCATAAAAATCGCACCTGCGTGACGCAAATGAGGCAGCCAAGCTTCAGGATCTTCGACCGAGACTTCAAGGTGCTCAGGCGCGATCTGGTTGCTAATTGTGCAAGCCTCGCTCAAATCCCGTACCAAAATCAGCGCGCCCCGGTCGCGCAAGCTTGCACGAATGATATCGGCGCGGGGCATGGTGGGTAGTAATTTGTTGATCGAGCGCTCGACTGCATCGAGGTAACTTGCGTCTGGGCATAACAAGATTGCCTGAGCGAGCTCGTCGTGCTCGGCTTGCGAGAACAGATCCATCGCGATCCAGTCGGGCGACGTTTTTCCGTCGCAGATGATCAGGATTTCGCTTGGGCCCGCAATCATGTCGATGCCAACGACACCAAAGACACGGCGTTTTGCCGCAGCGACGTACGCATTGCCTGGACCAACAATTTTATCGACAGCCGGTACCGTCGCGGTACCGTAGGCAAGTGCGCCGACGGCCTGAGCGCCACCCATCGCAAAGCAACGATCAACGCCCGCAATGGCGGCGGCGGCCAGCACCATCGCATTACGATGACCGCCCGGGGTTGGCGTCACCATCACAACTTCTGCAACGCCTGCAACCTTTGCTGGAATCGCATTCATCAGCACCGAGGACGGGTAAGCGGCTTTGCCGCCTGGCACATAGACCCCAACGCGGTCGAGCGCTGTAATCTGCTGTCCTAAACGTGTGCCATCGGCCTCGGTATAAGACCAACTCTTTTGAATTTGATGCACGTGATACGAGCGCACGCGTTCGGCCGCCGCTTCAAGCGCCTGGCGCTGTGCTGCAGGAAGTTCAGCGAGGGCTTTGAACCACTCGCTACGCGGAATTTCTAACTCGGTGGCCTGACTGATTTGCACCCCATCGAACTCACGCGTCAGGCGAACCAGCGCAGCGTCGCCCTCAGCGCGCACCTGCTTCAGAATACGCGCAGCCGCAGCATCGATAGCCTCATCTTGTTCGGCATCAAAGGCCAGCAAGGTGGTGAGCTTTGCGTCAAAGTCTGGGTCGCGCGAGTCGAGGCGTGAAATGGTTGCCATGGTGTCAGTCTCTAGGTGTCACGAGCTTGCCACCGCTGAGTGACTGGCTTGTTCAAAGGCATCTAACAGCGGTTGCAGCTGTGCATGACGGGTTTTAAGCGCAGCACGATTGACCACCAAGCGCGATGAGATCGGCATGATGTCTTCGACCGCGACTAAATCGTTAGCCTTTAAGGTGTTGCCGGTTGATACCAGGTCGACGATCGCATCGGCCAGACCCACTAAGGGTGCGAGTTCCATTGAGCCGTAAAGCTTGATGAGGTCAACGTAAACGCCTTTTGCGGCAAAGTGTTCGCGCGCAGCTTGGGTGTATTTGGTCGCAACACGTAAGCGTGCACCTTGGCGCACAGCAGCTTCGTAATCAAATCCTTTTCGCACTGCGACAGCCAAGCGGCAACGTGCGATGTTTAGGTCAATCGGCTGATACAACCCACCAGGGTGTTGGGCTGCGTGTTCGATGAGTACATCTTTACCAGCAATACCCAAATCAGCCGCGCCGTATTCAACGTAGGTTGGAACGTCAGAGGCGCGCACAATAATTAATCGCAAGCCAGGGTTGCTGGTGGCGATAATCAGCTTACGCGACTGCTCTGGGTTTTCAGAAACCTGAATGCCAGCCGCCTCGAGAAGCGGCAGGGTTTCTTCAAAAATCCGTCCTTTCGAGAGAGCCATCGTTAAAGGTCGAAGCGACTCAGGTGCGCTCATGAGAGATCCTTGCTAGAAATGCGTTCGATGTTGGCGCCTAGCTGTCTGAGCTTGTGCTCCATGCGCTCGTAACCACGATCAAGGTGATAGATTCGCTCGACGATAGTCTGGCCCTCAGCCGCCAGACCAGCAATGACAAGGCTTGCAGAGGCACGCAAATCGGTGGCCATGACAGTTGCGCCAGACAGTTTTTTTACACCACGCACAACGGCTGTGTGGCCGTCGATGTCAATGCGTGCGCCTAAGCGCAGCAGTTCTTGCACATGCATGTAGCGATTTTCAAAAATTGTTTCAGCGATGACCGAGGTGCCGTCGGCCAGCGCGTTTAGCGCCATTAATTGGGCCTGCATGTCGGTAGCAAAGCCTGGGTATTCGTGTGTACGAAAGTCAACAGGTTTGGGCCGCTGTGTCATGCTGGCGCGAATCCAGTCAGGGCCGCAAGTTAGCGTCACACCAGCTTCTTGGAGCTTGGAGAGGGTGGCACCCATGGTGTCAGGCGCGACCTGACGTAACGTGATATCGCCGCCGGCGGCACCCACTGCACACAAAAAACTACCCGCTTCGATACGATCAGGGATCACCTGATGGGTAGCACCGTGCAGGCTCTTGACGCCTTCGATGACGATGCGATCGGTACCATGGCCCTGAATCTGCGCACCCATCTTAATCAACAGTTCGGCCAGATCCACGACCTCGGGTTCACGCGCGGCGTTTTCTAAGATGGTTTGACCCTCTGCTAAGACGGCGGCCATCAGCAGATTTTCGGTACCAGTGACAGTCACCATGTCGGTACGTATGACTGCGCCCTTCAGGCGCCGGGCACGCGCGACGACAAAACCGTGCTCGATGCTGATGTCAGCCCCTAACGCGGCCAATCCGTGAATGTGTTGGTCGACTGGGCGTTGACCAATCGCGCAGCCGCCGGGCAGGCTGACTCGCGCCTGACCGAACCGTGCGAGCAGCGGCCCCAGCACCAAAATCGAAGCGCGCATGGTTTTCACAAGCTCATAGGGCGCCTCGAGGGTCGTGACGTCGTTGGCAGTGATATGAACCGTGCCATCGGTTTCGCGCGCGCAACGAACGCCCATCTGGCCTAATAATTTAAGCGTAGTCGCGATGTCGTTTAACTTGGGTACGTTGGTGAGTGTGACCGTATCGGCAGTCAGCAAGCCAGCACACAAAATTGGCAGCGCCGCATTTTTTGCGCCAGAAATACTGACTTCACCGTGCAGGCGACTACCACCCGTGATTCGTAAAATATCCATCAGACGGGCTTGGTGAACTCTTCGGGGGTTAAGGTTCGCATCGAGAGCGCGTGAATCTCTTGTTTCATCCGGTCACCTAACGCGGCATACACCAGCTGATGGCGGGCGATCAGACGCTTGCCTGCAAACGCGTTGCTGACGATGACTGCCTCGAAATGCGCGCCATCGCCGCTAACTTCAAGGTGCTCGCAGGCGAGCCCGGCGGCGATGTAAGCGCGAATATCTTCTGGGGTAGGCAACATGATCTGCAAGGTCCTTGAGGGGGTAACGATTCTAGAATATTCGTTATTTTAGATGGTTTAGGTGCGCAGCTTGTAGCCTCGGCCTAAGAGGCGCAGGGCAAACGTCGCCAAAACGAAAAAGACCCCGGCGACAACGGCTAGGCTTTGCCAGGGCGAGACATCGGCCACGCCAAAAAAACCATAGCGAAACCCATCAATTGTGTAAAAGAGCGGATTCCAGTGCGATACAGTTTGCCAAAAGGCAGGTAGGGTGTGTACTGAATAAAACACCCCAGATAAAAAAGTGGCCGGCATAATCAGAAAATTTTGAAAAGCGGCGAGCTGATCAAATTTTTCGGAGGTCAGCCCAGCAATCAAGCCTAAGATCGCCATAATGCCGCAGGAGAGAATCGCGAAGACGAGCGCCCAAAGTGGGTGCTTGATCGGCATCGAGCTGAAATGCTGGGACACCAGCCAGACGCAAGTTCCGACGGCCAGACCCCGCACAATGGCGGCTAACACATAGGCACTGAAGAACTCTCGGTGCGAGATGGGTGGCAACAAGACAAATACCAAATTGCCTGTGACGCGGCTTTGAATGAGCGATGACGACGGGTTAGCAAAAGCGTTTTGCAGCATGCTCATCATCATGAGCCCTGGGATCAAAAAGGCGGTGTAGGGGACGCTGCCATACACTTGGATTCGATCTTGCAACACCTGAGCAAAAATCACGAGGTATAACAACGCTGTGATGACGGGTGCGGCAATGGTCTGAAAGCTGACCTTCCAAAAACGCAGTAATTCTTTGCCAAGCAGGGTTGGAAACCCTGAGCCAGCGCCTGCACGAGCGGTCAAAAGTGGGGTGCTCATGCTTGAGCCTCAGAAAACTTAGACGGTTGGGCATTCATGATTTGGACAAACGCCTGTTCGAGAGTGCCGCCGGCGCGTGCGATCAAGGCTTTGGTCGTGTCGAGTGCGACGATGCGTCCGCCCTTAAGCATGGCGGTGCGATTGCACAGCATTTCAGCTTCTTCTAGATAGTGCGTGGTCAAGATGATGGTGTGACCTTGCGTGTTCAGCCGAGAGATGAACTCCCAGAGGCTGCGGCGCAAGTCGACATCAACTCCTGCTGTGGGTTCGTCAAGCACGATGACCGGTGGGCGATGGACCAGCGCCTGCGCAACCAATACACGACGTTTCATCCCGCCAGACAAGGCGCGCATGTTTTCATCGGCTTTATCGCTGAGGCCGAGGTTAGCCAAAATTTCGTCAATCCAGTCGTCATTGCGGCGAAAACCAAAATAGCCCGACTGAATCCTTAAGGTTTCGCGAACTGTAAAAAAAGGGTCGTACACCAACTCTTGAGGCACGACACCCAACGAGCGCCTGGCCGCCTGATAATCGTTGACCACATCATGACCACAAACACTGGCACGCCCCTGCGTGGCCTGACACAGCCCTGCCAGCACAGAAATAAGAGTTGTTTTGCCAGCTCCATTGGGGCCAAGCAGCGCAAAGAATTCGCCATGCTCGATTGTTAAAGACACATCATCAAGCGCCTGAAAGCCGGGGCCTGTTGGTGGGCGAAACAAACCACGCCAACCCAAGGTGCGAGGTGCAAAAACTTTAGAAACATGTTCAAACGAAACAGCAGACATGACGACCTTGTTGTGGGGTGGTGCGCCCGAGCGACCATAAGCCCCGCGAGACGACGGGGTACTGATAGTTATTGTTGTTGCGCGCGTTGATTGAGCGCTTGAACCAGGCCATCGATCCCGTTTTGACTAATTTGCTGAGAAAACTGATTGCGGTAGTTTTCAATCAACCAGATATTTTCAACGTTCAGGTCATAGATCTTCCAGCCTTGGGGTGTTTTTTCAAGACGGTAATCTAGCGCAATCGGTTGAGTATTGGCGCGCTGTGTCACCTGAGATCTGACGACGAGGTCGGTGGCATCGGCTTCGCCTCGAAAAGGCAAGACTTTAATGCTGGTGCCCTCGTCGACGCGGGTGAAGGCACCGCTGTAAGAGCGACCCAAGGTGCCGCGAAACGCTTTGACCAAGGCTGCTTGTTGTTCGGGTGTCGCCTGTCGCCAATAGCGACCTGCTGCGAGGCGCGTTGTTTTTTCAAAATTGACGTTAGGCAAAATGAGCTCGTCAACGATTTGATTCACGCGCGCAGTGTTGCCCGCGCGCACGCTGCTATCGGCCTTCAGCGCGGCGAGTACTTGATCGGCGACCTGTTGCACGAAGTCGTTGGGGGCGGCGTTCGGGTTGGGTGTTGTCTGCGCACGTGAAGTGTGGCCCAACCCCAGCAGCAGGGACAAGAAAAAAATTTTAAAAAATAAATCGATGCGAGACTTCATCAAACATATCCTTACAATAGGCTACACATTTGTTGGTTGGTACTTGAGGCGGACCCTATTTTTTTGGCGCAATGCCAAGCGCTTTTTCATCGGTCGGCGCGGCCTCAAAATCTTCGTAGTTCGGTAGCTTCTGGGCCTCAGCGGTTGCCCCGGCAACTTGAGCCTGACGCCGCTTCAGGTAGGCATCACGAATAAAGCTGTAGCGATCTAGCGCAGTGCGGTCAATCGTGTTTGTGATTGCGAGCAGTGCCTCTCGGCGCTCGACCACCTCAAGACCATAAATTGAATTACGAACATCGATGTTCGTAATTAACGAACCATACCCGAACTGATTCACATAGATATCAACGGCTCGGCCCGCACCGTCTCTGAGGGTGGAGGAGCCCATTATCGGCAGTACAAGGTAAGGACCAGAGTCGAGCCCCCAGACCCCGAGCGTGACACCAAAGTCGTTAGGAATTCGTCTGGCGCCAGTTTGACTCGCTAAATCCAAACAACCCCCAAGCCCCATCGTCGAGTTGAGCAAGACGCGGCCAAACGTATTGAGTGCATCGACTTGGCGCCCTTGAAGCGTACTGTTAAACCAAGACCACACGTCACCGAGGTTTAAAAAGACGTTGTTGATACAGGTGCGAACAGGTTGTGGCACGACAAAGGCGTAAGCTTCAGCGGCCGGTTTTAACACTGCGCGATCAATCGCATCGTTGAACTCAAAGACCACTCGATTTGAGGCCTCGAGGGGGTCAGCGGGGTTGGCTGGGCCGGTTGGCTGTGTGGCGCACCCTGAGAGCAGCACCAGCGCGAGTGCGCTAAACGCCAGGCCAAACTGTTGAATAAAAAAACGAGTGCGCATGATGCTTGACCGTTATGGAGAGAGTTTGGGCGACTTGGGTGCGGGGGCTGATTCGGTGCCTTGGGGCGTGCCTTGTTTTTCAGCAGACGAGTACAAGAATTGACTGATCAGGCTTTCAAGGACGATCGCGCTTTGCGTGAACTGAAGCGTCGCACCTGCGACCAGGTTGGCGTCATCGCCACCCGCTTCAAGGCCGATATACTGCTCGCCTAGCAAGCCTGAGGTCAAAATCTTGGCTGAAGAATCCTTTGGAAAACGATAGTTCTTTTCGATTTGAACGGTAACGACTGCTTGAAAGGTTTTTTCATCTAAGGAGATGCTGGCAACGCGCCCGACCACGACGCCCGCACTTTTTACTGGCGCCCGTACCTTGAGCCCACCGATATTGTCGAACTTTGCCGACAGAGCGTAGGTGGGGGCAAACGAGAAGCTGCTGAGATTGCCAGCCCGCAACGCTAGAAAAGAGAGCGCGATTGCGCCTAACAAAATAAAGAGCCCTACCCACCAGTCTGTTTTTTCGTTTGACATTGTTTGACCCTTTAATTGCTGAACATCAGCGCAGTCAGTAGAAAATCAAGCCCCAACACCGCTAGCGATCCGGTCACAACAGTACGAGTGGTGGCGCGCGCCACCCCTTCGGGTGTTGGGCGAGCCTGCCAGCCTTCGTAGAGGGCGATCAGCGTAACTGCTACCCCAAAGATGATACTTTTTATTACGCCGTTCAACACGTCGTTATAGACATCGACGCCGTTTTGCATTTGTGACCAAAAGGCACCGGTATCGATGCCAATCAGTAGCACACCGACTACCCAGCCCCCGATGATCCCGACCATTGAGAATACCGCAGCCAAAACAGGCATCGCAATGACGCCGCCCCAAAAGCGTGGGACAAAGACTCGCCTGATTGGGTCGACGGCCATGACTTCCATCGCGGCCAGTTGTTCGCCGGCTTTCATTAAGCCAATTTCAGCGGTGAGCGAGGTGCCGGCACGCCCGGCAAAAAGCAGGGCGGTAATGACCGGGCCGAGCTCTCGCGTCAGTGAGAGCGCGACCAGCAAGCCAAGCGCCTCTTCAGAGCCGTAGCGGTTCAGGGTGTAATACCCCTGTAATCCTAAAACAAAACCAACGAATAAACCTGAGACAATGATAATCAGTAACGAAAAATTGCCGATGAAATGTACTTGTTGAGACACCAAGCGCGGGCGCTTGAATACGATGCTGCTGCGTTGCAACAGCATGAAAAAGAAACGCGTAAACAGGCCCAACCCAGTGAGGCGCTCGCGAGCCTGTTTGCCAAGGCGGGCTAAAAAGTTGGTTTGACTCATGCCTGTGTGCCTGTGCGAGCAAGCCAAGCCTCAAAGGCAGGGGTGACGGGGTAGTCGAACGCAACCGGGCCGTCGGCATGCCCGTGTAAAAACTGCTGAACATAGGGGTCAGTCGAGGCACCGAGCGTGGCCGGTGTGCCTTGTGCTTTAAGTTCACCCTGACCAACCAGATAAACGTGATCAGCAATCGCAAAGGACTCGGCGATGTCGTGGGTAATGACCACGGAGGCGCAGCCTAAGCGGTCAGAGAGGCTGCGAATCAGGCGCGCTGTGATGCCTAGCGAGATCGGGTCAAGGCCAGCAAAGGGCTCGTCATACAAAACCAGTTCGGGTTCTAGCACCACTGCGCGTGCTAGCGCGACGCGACGCGCCATACCGCCAGAAATTTCAGATACCTTTAAATGCGCGGCAGCACGCAAACCCACTGCGTTGAGCTTTTCGAGCACGCGCTCGGTGAGTTGCGCTGCAGACAGACTGAGGTGTTCACGCAGCGGAAACGCGACGTTTTCGAAGACGTTTAGGTCGGTGAAAAGCGCGCCCTGCTGAAACAAGACCCCCATGCGCTGGCGCAGCGATTGCAACAGCGGGCGATCGGCGTGCGCCAAATTTTGCCCAAACAGGGTGATGATGCCCTGGCGCGCGACGAGTTGGCCAGTGGCTGCGCGCAGCAAGGTGGTTTTACCGGATCCCGAACCACCCATCATGGCCACCACTTGCCCTGGTAAGACCTCTAGCGAGATCTCACGCAGAACCGTGAAGTCGCCGTAGCCCAGCGAAACGCCTTCAAGGCGTAGCACTGGCTGGTGTGAGTTCTGAGGGGGCGTAAGCATGTTGAACCAAAGGGATCAGAGCAAAATCCAGGCACTGAACGATACAGCGCTGCTGGGCAGGCAGGCTCAGGCTCTCAATTGTAACGCCCATGCAGAAAGTTGTAACACTCTCTGTGTCGTTGAGCGATGGTCAAATCGTTTACTGCGGTTGAATGTTTGCCAACTTAATCACTTTGGCCCATTTAGCGGTTTCTGAGGCAATAAACTGCGCAAAGGCTTCGGGCGTGCCACCGCCCACCTGACTGGCAGCGTCGGAGATCTGTTTGACCACCTCAGGATCGAGCAGAATTTCGTTAAGTACCGCATTGAGCTTGGAGATAATGGCTGCTGGTGTGCCCCCTGGCGCGATGATGCCTTGCCAGTTGTAGGACTCGAAGTTAGGGATGCCGAGTTCTACCATCGTCGGTACGTCTGGCAAAAGTGCCAGACGTTTGGTCGAAGTCACGGCGAGTGGGTGTATTTTTTGGCCCTTGATGGCAGGGAGGGCGGCGTAGCCCATCTCAAACATCATGCTCAAGTGACCCGCCATCAGATCGGTGGCGGCCGGTGCACCGCCTTTGTAGGGCACATGCACGATATCAATGTTGGCGAGGTTACGAAACATTTCACCAGAGAGGTGGTGAGCGCCGCCTATACCTGACGAGCCAAAGGTCAGTTTGCCGGGCTCTTTTTTAGCCAAAGCAACCAGGTCAGCTAAGTTTTTAACAGGCAGGCTATTGGCCACACTTAGCACTAAGGGGCTGTTTTCAATCAAAATGACCGGGGTCAGGTCTTTTTGAGGGTTGTAGGGCAGCATGGTCATCAAGGTCGGATTCACCGCCAGTGGCGCCAGATTGCCCGAACCGATCGTGTGGCCATCAGGCGGCGCCTTGGCGATCAAGGACGTACCAATCACTCCACCCGCGCCACTTTTGTTTTCGACCACAACCGATTGGCCAAGCTTTTCGGTGAGTTTGCGCGCCAACAGCCGCATGCGGGTGTCAGAAAAGCCGCCCGCTGCATAGGGAACAACCAAAGTCATGCTTTTGGTTGGCCAAGCCTGTGCACTCGCTGAACTGGTTGGTGTTTGAGCCACAGCGGCTGATAGGCCAGAGACGGCCAAGAGGCTCACCGCAATTGAACAGAAGCGTTTCACGGGGTGGATCATAGACAATCTCCGGCTGGTTTGGCCTAGCGAGGCAAGTCGCTTGTACCCATTAAAAATTCATCAACAGAGCGTGCGCACTGGCGGCCTTCTCGTATCGCCCAAACGACCAATGACTGACCGCGTCGCATGTCACCCGCTGCGAAGACCTTTGCGAGATTGGTGCGGTAATCGTCAGTGTTGGCGCGCACGTTACCGCGGGCATCTTGATCGACGCCAAAGGCCGTTAAGACATGATTGACGGGCGCGACAAAGCCCATCGCCAGCAAAACCAGATCCGCTTGAATATCGAATTCAGAGCCTTTGACCTCTTGCATCTTCATCTGGCCTGAGGTTTCGTCTTTCACCCACTCGACGCGAGCCGCGACCAGCTTCTCGACTTTGCCACCCTTGCCTGCCAAAGATTTACTGGTGATCGCCCAATCGCGCTCAGCACCCTCTTCGTGCGAAGACGAGGTGCGCAACTTTGCTGGCCAGTAGGGCCAGGTCATCGCCTTGTTCTCGCTCTCAGGGGGGCGTGGCATCAATTCAATTTGTGTGACCGATTTGGCGCCATGACGGTTACTGGTGCCGACACAATCCGAGCCAGTGTCGCCACCACCAATTACGACCACATGCTTACCTTTGGCAAGCACTTGCGAGCTGAGTTTGTCGCCGGCGACGACTTTGTTTTGCGGGCGCAAGAAATCCATCGCGTACATCACGCCTTCGAGTTCGCGACCAGCTATTGGTAAGTCGCGCGGAGTTTCACAGCCGCCAGTTAACACCACGGCGTCAAACTCTTGTTGCAAAGCCGCTGGAGTCTTAACGGTGAGGTCTTTGCTAGGGGCTTGTGCGGCCTCGCCAACGTAATGCGAGGTTTTAAACGTGACGCCTTCAGCTTGCATTTGAGTGATTCGTTGATCAATCAAGGTTTTTTCAAGTTTGAAGTCTGGGATGCCATAGCGCAGCAAGCCGCCGATACGATCATTTTTTTCAAAGACGGTCACGGCATGACCGACACGTGCGAGCTGTTGCGCGCAGGCTAAGCCTGCTGGGCCCGAGCCAATCACCGCAACCGTTTTGCCGGTTTTGTGAGCGGGTGGCTGGGGCACAACCCATCCCTCGGCCCAGCCTTTGTCAATAATTGCATGCTCAATCGACTTGATCCCAACGGCATCGTTATTGATATTGAGTGTGCAAGCGGTTTCGCAAGGCGCGGGACAAATACGCCCCGTAAACTCTGGAAAATTGTTGGTCGAGTGAAGGACATCCAGAGCACCACGCCAGTTTTGGCGAAATACGAGGTCGTTCCAGTCGGGGATGATGTTGTTCACGGGGCAGCCGTTATTACAAAACGGTATACCGCAATCCATACAGCGCGCCGCTTGTTTGCCCGCCTGCTCATCCGAGAGATGCAAGACGAATTCACGCCAGTGTTTGAGGCGGCTCGCAGGCGCCTCAGACGCCTCTTGCAGACGATCGAGCTCTAAAAAGCCAGTGATTTTTCCCATGATGATTCCTTAAGCGGCTTTAGGTTGTGGATTGGCAGCGCGCCACATTTCGCCTAGGGCGCGCTTGTAATCCACAGGCATGATTTTGATGAATTTACCGCGCGCGCTTTCCCAGTGGCTGACCAAATCGCGTGCGCCAAAACTGCCGGTGTAACGGAAATGGTTTTCAACCAGTCGTTTGAGGATCGCTTCATCTGTTTCGCGCGCATCGTTACGACCCAGGCTGTGCCAGATGTCGATACCTTGCGTCTTTTCTTGTTCAGCAGAAGACAACACGGGTTCGATCGCGACCATGCTCAGATTGCAGCGTTCAGAAAAGGTACGTTCTGGATCCCAGACGTAGGCGACGCCACCCGACATGCCGGCAGCGAAATTGCGGCCGGTTGAGCCCAACACAACGACGGTGCCGCCAGTCATGTATTCGCAACCATGATCACCCGTACCTTCAACAACGGCTGCTGCACCCGAGTTGCGCACGGCAAAGCGCTCGCCAGCAACGCCGTTGAAATAGGCCTCGCCACCGGTGGCGCCGTATAGCACCGTGTTTCCGATGATGATGTGATCGGTTCCTAAACCGCGAAAATCGTTGGGTGAGCGTACGATGATTCGGCCACCCGACAAGCCTTTACCAACATAGTCGTTGCCCTCACCCACTAAATCGAGGGTGATGCCACGAGCCAAGAAGGCGCCAAAGCTTTGACCGGCCGTACCGTTGCATTGAATATGAATGGTGTCGTCGGGCAGACCTTCATCGCCATAGCGAGTGGCGATTCGCCCGGACAACATCGCGCCAATCGTGCGATTGCGATTGCGTACCGGTACGATGAAGGACACTTTCTCACCGCGTTCGATCGCAGGTTTGCTACGCTCAATCAGTTCGTGATCAAGCGCCGATTCGAGGCCGTGATCTTGTGTTTCGAGTTGACGGCGTGGGCTGTCGTTGGAGGGCTGGTAAAACACACGACTGAAATCTAGCCCGTGGGCCTTCCAGTGCTCGATGCCCGAGCGGGTATCAAGCAGATCGACACGGCCGACCAGCTCGTCGAACGTGCGGATGCCTAACTGAGCCATAATTTCGCGAACCTCTTCGGCCACAAAAAAGAAGTAGTTCACAACGTTTTCTGGCTTACCTTGAAATTTTTGACGTAAGACAGGGTCTTGCGTGGCGACACCAACAGGGCAGGTGTTCAGATGGCATTTGCGCATCATGATGCAGCCCTCAACGACTAGAGGCGCTGTCGCAAAGCCGAACTCGTCAGCCCCGAGCAGTGCGCCAATTGCAACGTCGCGGCCTGTTTTCATTTGACCGTCGGCTTGCACACGAATACGGCTGCGCAGTTTGTTCAGCATCAGCGTTTGTTGGGTCTCGGCCAGGCCAAGCTCCCAAGGCGTGCCAGCGTGCTTGATGGATGAAACAGGAGACGCACCCGTGCCACCGTCATGCCCTGAGATGGTGACGTGATCTGCCTTCGCTTTGGCAACGCCCGCAGCGACCGTGCCGACGCCAACCTCAGACACAAGCTTGACTGAAATTGAAGCGCGCGCATTGACGTTTTTAAGGTCGTGAATCAGCTGTGCCAAATCTTCTATCGAGTAAATGTCGTGGTGCGGAGGTGGTGAAATCAAACCAACGCCAGGCACTGAGCAGCGCAACTTGGCGATGTACTCTGAGACTTTATGACCAGGCAATTGACCGCCTTCGCCAGGCTTGGCGCCTTGCGCCATTTTGATCTGGATTTGATCTGCGCTTGAGAGGTATTCGGCACTGACGCCAAAGCGCCCCGAGGCAACCTGCTTGATCTTAGAGCGCATCGAATCGCCGGCTTGCAAGGGCACGTCAGCGGCAATGCGATCTGCGCCCAGCTCAGAGGCGAGGGTGGCGCCTGCGAGAATGCCACTGCTGCCAGTACGCAATTCGTTGCGGTAGCGCAGCTCGTCTTCGCCGCCTTCGCCGGTGTTTGATTTTCCGCCAATGCGATTCATGGCAACGGCGAGAACCGAGTGCGCTTCTGTTGAAATCGAACCAAGCGACATTGCGCCGGTTGCAAAGCGTTTGACAATTTCTTTGGCGGATTCAATCTCGTCGATCGCAATGGCACGCGCCGGATCAACCTTGAATTCAAAGAGGCCGCGCAACGTCATATGACGCTTGCTTTGATCGTTAATTAGCTGAGCGTATTCTTTGTAAGTACGATAATTGTTCGCACGCGTGGCGTGTTGCAATTTAGCGATCGAGTCAGGTGTCCACATATGGTCTTCGCCGCGGACACGGTAGGCGTACTCGCCACCCGCATCCAAGGCGTTTGCCAACACCGGATCGTTACCAAAGGCCGCACGATGGGTGCGCAAGGCCTCTTCGGCAACTTCAAAAATACCAATGCCTTCAATCGTGCTGGCGGTGCCTGAAAAGTATTTGTTCACTAAGGCTGCGCGCAAGCCAACCGCTTCGAAAATTTGCGCACCGCAGTAAGACATGTAAGTCGAGATGCCCATTTTGGACATGACTTTGTTGAGGCCTTTGCCGATTGCTTTGATATAGTTTTTTTCTGCTTTGTCAGGCGTGGCTGACATGTCTTTCAAGCTTTCTAGAGCAAGAAAAGGGTGGATAGCCTCGGCCCCATAGCCGCCCAGCAAGGCAAAATGATGTACCTCGCGCGCCGAGCCTGTTTCAACGACCAAGCCAGTGTTGGTGCGTAACCCTTCGCGAATCAGGTGCTGATGAATCGCAGAGGTAGCGAGCAAAGCTGGAATTGCAACGCGCTCGTGATCAACAGCGCGGTCGGTCAGGATCAGAACATTAAAGCCGGTGTTGACGGCATCAACGGCTCGTGCACAAAGTGCCGCGATGCGCGCTTCAATCCCTTGGGCACCCCACGACGCAGGGTAGGTGATATCTAATGCAAAGCTGCGAAACTTGTCGCCCGTGAGCTCGGCAATTGAATGCAGCTGGGCCATTTCAGCCACGTCAAGAACGGGCTGCGTCACTTCAAGACGCAACGGCGGATTGACGTTGTTGATATCTAGCAGATTTGGCTTAGGCCCGATAAACGAGACCAGCGACATCACCATTTGCTCGCGGATTGGGTCGATCGGCGGATTGGTCACCTGCGCAAACAACTGCCGAAAATAATTGTAAAAAGGCTTTGCGCGGCTCGACAAAATCGCCAAGGGCGCGTCGTTACCCATCGAACCAATAGACTCTTCGCCCGTCTCTGCCATCACCTCAAGAATGAATTTGTAATCTTCCTGCGTCCAACCAAAGGCTTGTTGACGGTCTAACAGCGTGCTGCTTGTCTGGGTGAGTGCGGCGCTTTGCGGCGCGGGTAAGGACTCGAGCTTGACGCGCAGTCGATCAATCCATTGCCGATAGGGACGCGAGTTTGCGAGCTGTGATTTGATCTCAGCATCGTCAATGATTCGGCCTTGTTCGAGGTCGATTAAAAACATTCTGCCTGGCTGCAAGCGCCATTTTTTGACGATGCGATTTTCTGGGATCGGAAGCGTACCGGCCTCAGAGGCCATGATCACCATGTCGTCATCGGTGATGAGGTAACGCGCTGGGCGCAAACCGTTGCGGTCAAGCGTCGCACCAATTTGACGGCCATCGGTAAACGCGACAGCGGCGGGGCCGTCCCACGGCTCCATCATTGCGGCATGATATTCATAGAAGGCACGCCGGCTCGCGTCCATGTGCGTGTGTTGTTCCCAGGCCTCGGGGATCATCATCATCATGGCGTGTGCAAGCGAGTAACCTGACATGACCAACAACTCAAGGCAGTTGTCGAAGGTGGCTGTGTCGGATTGCCCTTCGTAGACAATCGGGTAAAGCTTTTGCAGATCTTCACCGAGCACGGCAGATTGCATCATGCCTTCGCGCGCGCGCAACCAGTTGAAGTTACCTTTGACCGTGTTGATTTCGCCGTTGTGCGCGATCATGCGGTAAGGGTGCGCGAGCGGCCAAGCTGGAAACGTGTTGGTCGAAAATCGCTGGTGGACTAAGGCCACGGCGGATACGGTTAAGGGATCGGCCAAGTCGCGGTAGTAACGACCCACTTGATCGGCAAGCAGCAAGCCTTTATAGACAATCGTGCGTACCGAAGCCGAAGGAACAAAGTACTCTTGGCCGTGCACCAAACCCATCGCTTGGATGGCGTGGCTGGCGGTTTTGCGAATGACGTACAGTTTGCGCTCGAGTGCGTCAGGTACCATCACGTCGGCACCACGGCCAATGAACAGCTGGCGAATCACGGGTTCGCAGGCGCGTACGGTGGGTGACATCGGCATGTCGGCGTCGACTGGGACATCGCGCCAGCCCAACACAACTTGTTTTTCAGCACGTACAGCTCGCTCGAGTTCTTGTTCACAGGCTAAACGCGAGGCGATTTCTTTGGGCAAGAACACCATGGCTACGCCGTACTCGCCTGGAGCCGGCAGCAAAACGCTTTGACGGGTAAGTTCTTGACGAAAGAAAGCGTCGGGAATCTGGATCAAGATGCCCGCGCCGTCGCCCATGAGCTTATCTGCACCTACTGCGCCACGGTGATCAAGGTTTTCAAGGATTTTTAGACCTTGTTGAACGATCGAGTGACTTTTTAACCCTTTAATATGCGCGACAAATCCGACACCGCAGGCGTCGTGTTCGTTGGCGGGCGAGTAGAGGCCTTGCGCTTTGGGCAGACCAACCACAGGGGTTGCCGCAGTCTGTTTAACGGCTGCGGGTTGAAATGTTAAGGGAAACGTTTGCATAAGGTGCTCCTGAACCACTACAGGCATGTTGCAGTGCGAGGGAACGACGATACGCTTGAAAATGCGGCACTGCAAGAGGATTTAATTGGGGTGCGTCCCTAATTAAAAATCAAAAACAAAATAGACAGGATTAATTGGGGACGTACCACTGCCTTACTGAGTGACCCGCTTGGGCCTGCCACGCAGACCCGGTTGCACGCGGCGATTGGCGCAAAGTGCAAGTTCAGTCAAAAAAGGCTGATCCCCTAAGCCCCACTGGCCCTTTAAGGCAAACTCGATTTGAGCGTCGATGGCTGCACCATTGCCTGCATTGAGTCGGTCGCGATAGGCTGCCTGGCGGGCAAAGGGGGTGTTGCCGCACAGCCAATAGTCGGCGTGCGGTTGCAGCCAATTCGCCCGTGCGTCGCTACCCTCGGTGTGGGCGTGTGCAGACGACCAGGCCCATTGCGCCGGCTCGTCAACCAAGCCTTCTCGCGTCGTGCTGCGTTCTAACCAAATGAGGCAAGGCAAGACCCAGCTTTCGGGTTGCGGGATGGTTGAGCGATAGCGCCCGCTAAATACGCCACCAATCTTTAATTGCGCAGCCAAACGGCGCCCAAGATCTTGAATCAAGCGAGACAGGTCGCTTGCCTCGCCTGGCGTGGCAAGTATGTAAAGCCCAGTTGAAGCAACGCACCAGCCGTGTATCGCAACGCGATGCTGGTGGGCACTCTGCCCCAGCCAACCGGACAAACGTTCAAAGCTCTGCCCGGCAGACGTACTCAGTACACGGGCGGTGGCAGGGGTGAACTGTGCCGTAATGAGTTGCGCCTGATCCGGCGCAAACAGCCGAGGGAGTCGAGCCATCGCTAAAAGTGTTTCATTTCTAAAACTAAGTTTAGGGCTTGCGCAGGCGGTAGAACAAATTTGGGGCGCTTACGATATACAGACTACCCGCTTCGTCGGTTGCCACGCCTTCTGGTCTAGGCATCGGGGTTGCACCTTTGTTAGGAGATAAGGACAACATGCCCCGACCTTCGCCGCTATCGCCGTCAAGTTGCACAATCATCTGAGACTCTTCGCTTAACAGAAACACGCGCCCAGTGACCGGGTCAACCTCGACGGAAGACAGGTCAGTGGCAAACGGAACCTCTTCAAGCCAACGACTCACATTTTCAATACGTAGCCCGCGCGAATCGGGAGACTGCAGGTAATTCAGCCCGCTGACTCGGTATAAGGCCCTTGGGCTGTGTTCTTTAGCGATATAGAGGCGGTCACGCTTCAGGTCGTAGCCCAAGCCTTGAAAACCGTGATTACTGTCCTCTGACTCACCAAATCTAAGGACCAAAGAGAAACTGCGGGTCGTGTCAATAGTTTGCGGGGTTGCTGGGATCTCGACCAGCGCGATCCGGTTGCGCGCCCCGTTGACTAGCGCCACGCGGTTGCCGCCTACCCAAGCGACGCCATCAACGTCTGACATCCCTTTAATTGGGTAGGTTGCTAGTAATTGGCCATCAATCGACAGCGCATGGAGAGCTGCGGGCTTGTTGGAAACCGACAGAAGGCGCTTTTGCAGTGCATCATAGGTCAGGCCCGAGAGATTACCCTCGACGCCAGCGATGACCTTGGCCCGGTCTGGGGGCGCATACCCAGTGAGTGTATTGCCACCACCGCTGGCGACCTTTTTCTCAAACTGCGCCTGCTTGGCGGCCAAACCCGACACCCAACGGTATGCCACTTGCTCGGCATGATAAAAGCGCACACCGATATAGGTTGTCCAGCCCATGGCTATGACAACAAGACAAGCTAGCAAAATCTTTGATAAAAACTTGACTAAATCGGACATACCAGAACCCAAAATGAACCAGCAAGGCTCTCGCCCGCTAGTCGCCGACCGCAGCCCCTTGAGATTAACACCCCAAGAAGAAATGCGGAACTTTCTGATCATAAGGCCGTCTTATTAGCACTCGGGCAACGAGAGTGCTAATATATCCGAATGGATCGTGTCCGTGTTTTGGAGCGATTTCCTCATGACAAATTCAGCTGCTTTGACTTTACAACCATCACAACTTGCAATGGCTATTTCGAATCCTGGCTCGCTCGGGACGATTGAGGCCTATATTTCGACCGTCAACCGCCTGCCGGTGCTGTCCGCTGAGCAAGAACTCACGCTCGCGCGTCGCTTGCGCGACAACGAGGATATCGCCGCGGCCCGCGAGCTTGTGCTGTCGCATCTGCGCTTGGTGGTTTCCGTCGCCCGGCAATATTTGGGCTATGGCTTACCTCACGCAGATTTGATCCAGGAAGGCAACGTTGGGCTGATGAAGGCGGTTAAGCGCTTTGATCCCGAGCGCGGCGTGCGCCTCGTATCGTTTGCTGTGCATTGGATTAAAGCCGAAATACATGAGTACGTCGTGCGCAATTGGCGGATGGTTAAAGTCGCCACCACCAAAGCCCAACGTAAGTTGTTTTTTAACTTGCGCAGCATGCGACCTGACGGCCAAACGCTCGAAACGCACCAAGTGGCAGAGATCGCTGCGACGTTAAAGGTGAGCCCCGAAGACGTCCGTGAAATGGAAGTCCGGATGTCGGGGCGCGAACTGCCGCTCGAAAATCAGGACGACGATGACGAGTCATACGCTCCGATCGCTTACCTCTCAGACGAGGGGCGCTCAGATCCTACGCAAGTGCTCGAGCGCCACGCTGCAGATGTGATGCAGGGCAGCGGTCTGACACAGGCACTCGACATCCTCGACAAGCGCTCACGGCGCATCGTAGAGGCACGCTGGTTGCAAGACGATGGCGGTGCGACACTGCACGACCTAGCGGCCGAATTCGGCGTGTCAGCTGAACGTATTCGCCAGATTGAAGTGGCAGCGATGAAAAAAATGCGGTCGCACCTGAGCTAAACAGTGAGCACCGGCTCGGCTGTCTTCGGCTTTGCTGGGTTGTTAGCGCTGAGTCGTATTATGCCCACGCTGGTTGGGCGACTCAAACTCCCTTATGCGGTGTTGCTCGCGGTCGTTGGCTGTGCGATCGGCTTCCAGCTAGACCGGTGTAGGTGATGCGCGCCTGAGAAGGTCTTCGGCCAAAACAATCGAGGCTTCAAGGGTAAAGGCGCCTTGAGTGAGCATATTAAAAATCGTAACAGGCGCCATTAACTGAATGTCCATGACCTCGCCATCACGATTTTTAGGGATGACATGCACAGGCAAAATACACTCACACGTCAAGACGTCTTCAACTTGATAGCCTTCAGGAACCTGTCTCAACATGCGGGCAATTGTTCTGAGAGGCGTACGGGCTGCAATATCTTGTGCATCGAGGCCTGCTTCTTCGTCAGACTCGCGCACCAGTCCCGCTTGCATGTCTTCTTGGCTAGAAATCAGCCCGCCGACTAAGGTGTCCCACATGCCAGGGTCGGTTGCCTTAGTGAGCGAGCGTCTCGCAACCCACAGGTGTCCGTTTTGTGACCAACCGCTTAGGTGTACCGCTTGGGTCAGTAGGCCTAAGGGGCGAACCACGCCCCGTTCGATCGCTCCAAGAGCTCTGTTGTCTGACGTTGCGGCAGAGCCAAGAGGGTGCTCGGGCCAGACATCTAGCAGTTCGTTTCGCCAGCCGGGCGCGCAGCCGACTTGGCGCAACGTGGTCGCCACCATAGCCAAGAGCGCGTTCAATTCAGGCCCAGAACCCATGAATCGACCGATATGCGCGCAATCGTGTGAAATTTCGACGTGTTTGAGCCCCTTAAGTGCTTGAGCGGCTTTCGCAAAGAGCCAGCCGCAGCGCTGCCCTGAAATAAAAAGCGGCAGCGACTCGGCCTGCGGGGGCTGATTGGCCCGGCTTAGCAGGTCGGCAAGCAGTTGTTGTAGGCTGCCGGGATCTAAAGAAACTCTTGGTGAAGGCATTGGGTCATCAGGGGCTTGTTGTGAAATGAGATTGTAGGGCAGCGAGACCCTCTCAGCCACGCTATAATCCTGTCAGTTTATTAACGAATGTCTTTTGTGAATGATTCGCGTTGGAACGGGGCAGCATATCGCCATCGGCCCAGCGATCCAATAATTTTGCGTCAGCGGTGCTCAATTGCCATTCACCCAAAGTGGTTATGGTGTTGGTTCTGAAGCGCAGCGTATTCGAGGTTCAGCATGAAGAAGGTCAGAGGGTTACTGGGCGCCTGTGCCATGCTTTTTTGTGGCGTTGCCAGTGCACAAGTCAAAGACATGCCGGGCGGGCCCCGCATGAACCAGCTTAATTTGCCCGAAGGGGTCACTCAAATTGCCAGGGATGTCGCTTGGCTGCACTGGTTTATGCTGATTGTCTGCATGGTGATTTTCGTCGCTGTGTTTGGTGTCATGTTTTATTCGATTTGGGCACATCGCAAGTCGCGCGGTGCCAAAGCTGCGACCTTTCATGAGCACCTAGGCGTCGAAGTTGCCTGGACAGTCATACCGTTCATCATTGTGATCGCGATGGCCTTGCCCGCCACCCGCACCGTCGTTGCCATGAAGGATACGAGTGGTGCCGACATTACCGTCAAAGTCACCGGCTACCAATGGAAATGGGGCTACGAGTACATTGATGGCCCTGCGGCGGGCGTTAAGTTTCTCTCAAACTTAGCCACTCCACGTGCGCAAATTGAAGGTAAAGAGCCACGTGGCCCGCTCTACCTAATGGAAGTCGACAATCCTCTCGTTGTCCCCCTCGGTAAAAAAATCCGCATTTCAGTTACCGGTGGTGATGTGATCCACTCTTGGATGGTGCCTGACTTAGCAGTCAAGCAAGACGCCATCCCCGGTTTTATACGCAGCGTTTGGTTTCGTGCCGAGAAAGTCGGTGAGTATCGTGGTCAATGTACCGAGCTGTGCGGCAAAGACCATGCCTTCATGCCAATCGTTGTGAAAGTTGTCTCCGAGCAAGATTACGCCACCTGGTCTGCCGAGCAGAAAAAACTACTCGCAGCCGCGGCGGATGATCCAAACAAAGAATGGTCGGCAGCCGACTTAATCGCCCGAGGCGAAAAAGTTTACGCAGCCAACTGCGTGGCATGTCACCAAGGTAGCGGCAAGGGCGTAGTCGGTGCCTTCCCTGCGTTAGATGGCAGCAAAATTGTTTTAGGCCCAAAGGCCGACAACATCCAGATTTTGCTGAAAGGCAAGCCAGGTACAGCGATGGCTGCTTTTGGCGGTCAATTGAATGACGTTGAAATCGCTTCGGTGATCACCTTCTCGCGCGCCTCTTGGAGTAACGCAGGTAAAGGTCAGGACCCGGTTGTTTCACCGGCAGATATTAAGGCCGCACGTTAAGTTTCGAGATATTCGTTCAAGCAGGCTGATGATTGCACTTGGTGTGCAATAACCGTAAAAGTACGACAGGAGTCAACTATGAGCAGCGTTACACCAGATCAGGTTTCGGGACATGGCCACAGCCATGGTCATGACCACGCGCACGACGATCACGCCCACGCAATCCTACAGGGCTGGCGGCGCTGGTTGTTTGCGACTAACCATAAAGATATTGGTACGATGTACCTGATCTTTTCTTTTGCGATGTTGCTTGAAGGGGGCACACTTGCCCTTCTGTTACGCACAGAGCTATTTCAGCCAGGATTGCAGTTCTTTCGCCCAGAACTGTTCAATCAGTTCACTACCATGCATGGTTTGATCATGGTGTTTGGCGCGATCATGCCGGCCTTTGTTGGCTTTGCCAACTGGATGGTGCCCCTGCAAATTGGCGCCGCTGACATGGCCTTTGCCCGCATGAACAACTTTAGTTTTTGGTTGTTGCCCGTTGCTGGCCTGTTACTCACCGCTTCGTTCTTTGTGCCCGGTGGCGCCACCGCTGCAGGCTGGACGCTTTACGCGCCCTTGACCCTTCAAATGGGCCCAGGGATGGACATGGCTATTTTCGCGATGCACTTAATGGGTGCGTCATCGATTATGGGTTCGATCAACATTGTGGTCACCATCTTGAACATGCGCGCGCCCGGCATGACCTTGATGAAAATGCCCCTGTTTTGCTGGACGTGGTTAATTACTGCTTACCTGTTAATTGCTGTGATGCCAGTGTTGGCTGCCGCCATCACCATGGTGCTCACCGATCGTCATTTCGGCACGGGTTTCTTTAATGCTGCGGCCGGTGGTGATCCGGTGCTGTATCAGCATATCTTCTGGTTCTTCGGCCACCCCGAGGTTTACATCATGATTTTGCCGGCCTTCGGCATCGTGTCAGCCATTATCCCGGCCTTTGCGCGTAAACCACTGTTTGGTTATGCCTCGATGGTGTACGCGACAGCGTCGATTGCCATCTTGTCGTTTATCGTTTGGGCGCATCACATGTTTGCGACAGGGATGCCAGTCACGGGTCAGTTGTATTTCATGTACGCAACGATGTTGATTTCGATCCCAACTGGCGTCAAGGTATTCAACTGGGTTGCCACGATGTGGAAAGGTTCGATGACCTTTGAAACGCCCATGCTGTTTGCGGTTGGCTTTATCTTTGTGTTTACGATCGGCGGCTTTACTGGTTTGATCTTATCGATGGCACCGATTGATATTCAAGTTCATGACACGTATTACGTCGTTGCCCACTTTCACTACGTGTTGGTAGCGGGTTCGCTGTTTGGTTTGTTTGCGGGCACCTACTACTGGTTACCGAAGTGGTGCGGTTACATGTACGACGAAAAGTTGGGCAAGATTCACTTTTGGTCGAGCATGATTTCTTTCAACATCACGTTCTTCCCAATGCACTTTATGGGTCTGGCTGGCATGCCACGTCGTTATGCTGACTACGCGGCGCAGTTCACAGACTTTCATCAGATCGCGACCATTGGTGCGTTTTGGTTTGGAATCTCTCAACTGTTGTTCCTGTATATCATCCTGAAAGCCTACGCGGGCAAAGGTGCACCTGCTGCTGCCAAACCTTGGGAAGGCGCTGAAGGTCTAGAGTGGACCGTGCCTTCGCCTGCTCCATTCCATACCTTCGAAACGCCGCCCGTGGTGAAATAGGTTAAAGATGCCAACCGCAGAACAGCGTCGTAAAAACAGACGCACTGGTTTGTACTTCGCCGTCATCGTGTTGGGCTTGTTTGCCTACACGGTTGGACGGCAAGTGTATTTACATTATTTTTCTTGAAAGCTAGATTTAAAGCATGAGCGATGACTTAAAAGAACTTGCTCAGCGTAAATTGAGTTTTTTTCAAACATTGAAAGCTGTTCTTTGGGCGTTGTTTGGTGTAAGAAAGGGCTCTGGGTATCAAGAGGATATTTCGAAGCTCAATCCTGTGCATCTGATCGTTGCTGGGGTTGTACTGACAGTTATTTTTGTGGTGAGTTTGGTTAAGATTGCTGGTTGGGCAATCACCTTGCTAACTTAACGTTAATATTCACATAGTGTAAGTTTGGAGAACAGAATGAGTGCATCCCACTCGACGCATGGCAACGTAGCCCCGTATTACTACGTACCCGCTGATTCGGCGCATCCAGTTCGTGCAAGTGTTGCGCTGTTGGTCGTGATGCTTGGCGCCTCGGCTTGGATCAATGGAGTCGACGCTGGCAAATGGGCTGTGCTTGCGGGTTTGCTTGGTCTGTTTGTCGTGTTGTATTACTGGTTTGGTGATGCAATTCAAGAGTCTGAAGCAGGGTTGAACAGCAAGCGCATCGACATGTCGTACCGCTGGAGCATGAGCTGGTTCATCTTTTCAGAAGTCATGTTTTTTAGCGCGTTTTTTGGCGCCCTCTGGTACACACGCACGATCACGTTGCCTTGGTTGGGTGATTTAGATCATAAGCTGTTGTTATGGCCTGACTTCAATGCGGTGTGGCCAAATTTAGGCCCAGCCGGCGTTGTTGAGGCGTTTCAAACGATGGGGCCTTTCTGGCTGCCAACGATCAATACGGCCCTGTTGTTAACCTCTGGCGTGACGCTCACAATTTCGCATCATGCCTTAATTGCCGATCATCGTGGTAAGGCCAAGTTTTGGTTGTTCGCGACCATTGTCTTAGGCTTTATTTTCGTGGGCTGTCAGGGCTTTGAGTACTACCACGCATACACCGATTTGAATCTGAAATTCAACTCTGGCGCGTATGGCTCGCTGTTTTATATGCTGACAGGCTTTCACGGCTTCCATGTGCTGTTAGGCGCAACGATGCTTGCCGTGATTTTGATTCGTATGATGAAAGGCCACTTCAGGTCAGATCACCATTTTGGCTTTGAAGGCGCAGCGTGGTACTGGCACTTCGTTGACGTTGTGTGGTTGGGTCTGTATCTGTTTGTGTATTGGTTTTAATTGAAACAGCCGCGGTACTTTTGAAATAATAAGCCGGCAAGCGCCGGCTTTTTTTTAATGGGTGCCATTGCGCTAGCGTTGAAACCCTGTTGTTTCGATCCATCCCATCCAGTGCGAGAACAGCAGAAACAGAAACAAGACAACGGACAAACCAATTCGAAGTGTCAAGGCGTTAACCGTTTTGCTTGAGCTGCCCTTGTCTCGCATGAGGTAAAACAGCGCCGAAGCCAGACTGCCTAAAATACCGATAAAGGCCAGTATCACCATGATTCGCATGACGCTCTCCATCCAAAACAGGAATTATCGCAGACATGTCGCCACCGATATCCAATAAGCGAATTGTGTTCGCGCTGGTGCTGTTGGCTATCGTGGGCGGCCTGTGTGTCCTCTTGGGGTTTTGGCAACTCGAGCGCGCCAAGCAAAGGCAAGCCATCGCAGCTGACATCCAGTCGGGGCGTCAGGCTGCACCGGTTAACCTCAACGCTCCAACTGCGCAGAAGAACCTGTATAAAAACTGGATGCCAGCGATGGCTCAGGGTCGCTGGCGTGGTGAATTTAGTGTTTTGCTCGACAATCGAAATCTAGCAGGGCGGCCCGGCCTCTGGTTGGCAACACCGCTAGAGATGGAAGATGGTCGCGCGGTACTCGTGTTAAGAGGGTGGCTTGCTAGGCCAATCGGCGATCGACAGGCACCTGTCTTCCCCACGCCTGCGCAACGGCAAAACATCCAGGGTGAGCTGACGATGCATGTGCCTCGCTTGTTTGAGCTCTGGAGCTCGGGCAACGTCAATACGTCTGCTTTGAGCTTGAATGCCCAAACCCGCAGCCATGGTGCCTCTGAAACCGTTGATACTGGGCAATTGCTCAGGCTGCAGAACTTATCCTTAGAAAAGTTGTCACAGCAAACGGGTCTAAATTTAATACCCGTGGTGTTGTTGCAGACAAGCGCATCAAATGATGGTTTGATACGCGAATGGCCCGAACCCTCAGTGGACGCTGATAAAAACGTTGGCTACGCCATGCAGTGGTTTGGCTTTGCCACGATTTGTTTGATCGCCTTGCTTGTTTTAATTTTGCGCCAAAGACGCAATCGTTAGCCCTTATATTTTTTGACGGAACAGTATGACGCAGCCCGATACGCCTCGCCCAAGGTCACGCACTCCGCTGGTATTGATTGTTTTACTCAGCCTTTCACCGGTGCTAGCCGCCGTGTTCGCATATTTCAATCCGCAGTATCGCCCCGATGGCAGTGTCGCCTACGGCACGCTGATTGAGCCACAGCGTCCGATTCCAGCGCGTGACGCACTCCAAGCTACGACTCTTGACGGTAAGCCCTTTGATGTCGCGTCGTTAAAGGGTAAGTGGCTACTTGTGACGGCCGATGGCGGTGATTGCCAAGATGCCTGCGCCCGTAAGCTGTTTATTCTGCGTAACTCGCATGCGAGCCAAGGTAAAAACGTTGAGCGTTTGGCAAGAGTCTGGTTTATTACCGATAACGCGCCCGTGCCCGAAAGAGTGCTTGAGGCCTACAAGGGCACCATTATGTTGCGAGTACAACCTGAGCAGCTTCAGGCGTATTTACTGAAAGAGGCCACAACGACGGGTGCTCCGGTCACTGCAACGCCCGCACAGACTGCCGCAACGGCGCTAGCTGAACCGATGTGGATCATTGACCCTCATGCCAATCTGATCTTGCAATACCCCGCAAACGCTGAGCCTGAGAAAGTGCGCAAAGACATCAGCAAGCTTGTTTATCACTCAAGGATTGGTTGATGTCGAAGGCAACCGAGGCGGACGCGTTCGTGAAGACGCGACGACGTTACCAAAGACTACTGTTTTTGACTTGGTTTCTAACCCTTGATCTCATTATGTTTGGCGCCTTTGTGCGGCTGACGGATTCGGGTTTGGGTTGCCCCGACTGGCCCGGTTGTTATGGTAGTGTGACGCCAATTGGGGCCTTGCAATCGATCCGTGAGGCTGCGCAAGTCATGCCTGAGGGCCCTGTGACCTTACCGAAGGCGTGGATTGAGATGATCCATCGCTACGTGGGTGCTTTGCTTGGTATGTTGATTATCGCCATCAGCTGGATGGCTTGGCGCTATCGGACCAAACTCGGTGATTCACCCGTGCTGGCCTTTGTCACCTTGGTTGCAGTCTGTATACAAGGGGCCTTTGGGGCCTGGACCGTCACTCACCAATTGATGCCACTCGTGGTGACTGTCCACCTGCTCGGAGGCATGACCTTATTGGCGTTGATGACCTGGCTTGCAGCCCGCGAACGCCCCCATCAACCCGTGTCCTCATGGACGCAACGTTACCTTGGCTGGGCGTACTTCGGACTATTTTTATTATTTGTTCAAATAGCCTTAGGAGGGTGGGTGAGTACCAACTACGCGGCCCTAGCCTGTATGGACTTTCCAACTTGTCAGGGTAGTTGGTGGCCGCCAATGGATGCCGCCAACGGTTTTGCTCTTGTGCGTGGCTTGGGTGAGATGTCGAACGGCGAGATGATCTCGCAGACGGCGCTCACGGCGATTCACTGGATCCATCGTAATGTCGCGTGGCTTGTCTTTGCTTTTTGGGGTTGGTTAGCTTGGCGCCTAAGGGCTGATACTGCCTTACGCAACCCGGCAACCCTTGTCATCGGCCTGTTATTCGCACAGTTGCTGACGGGCCTCACAACTATTTTCTTCCAGTGGCCTTTAGTGATTGCTGTCTTGCATAACGGCGGCGCAGCCGGCTTAGTGTTGGGCGTGGTCGCCTTGCTGACCCGCTTGGTGAAAGCGCAACCTCAGCGCTTGTCGGTACAATCAGGCACACACTCTCATTAAATCTTCGATCATGACTAGCACGACCGTCGCTTCGCCAGGCCTGCTGCGCCAATACCTTGTGCTGACTAAGCCGCGCGTCACACAATTGGCTGTATTTTGCGCCGTGATCGGAATGTTCTTGGCAACACCCGAACTGCCCGATGCGAAGCGTGTGTTGGCAGCAACGCTTGGGATTTGGTTGTTGGCGGCAGCCGCTTTTGCCATGAATTGTTTGATCGAGCAACAAGTCGACGCCCGCATGCTTCGTACGGCGCGTCGCGCCACCGCGACCGGCTCAATTTCGACCGCTCAGGTCTTGGCCATGTCTGGGCTGTTGGGCGGCGTCGGGATGGTGGTGCTCTATCGTTGGGTGAATCCCTTAACGATGTGGCTGACCTTTGCAACGTTTGTGGGCTACGCGGTAATTTATACGGTCATCCTTAAGCCACGAACGCCTCAAAATATCGTGATTGGAGGGTTATCGGGTGCGATGCCTCCAGCGTTAGGCTGGGCTGCTGTTGCCGACTCAGTGCCTGCTGAGGCGTGGTTGTTGGTGTTGATTATTTTTATCTGGACCCCCCCACATTTTTGGGCCTTGGCGTTATATCGTACAAACGATTACGCGAAATCTGGTTTACCGATGTTACCGATCACGCATGGCCAGCAGTTCACTCGCCTGCATATCTTGCTCTACAGCATTGCGTTATTGGCAACAACGTTATTGCCTTACGTGGTTGGTATGAGTGGTTGGCTTTACTTGCTTGCGGCGGTGGCGTTGGGCGTCATGTTTGTGCACTATGCCTACAAGCTTTTTCGTGTTTATAGCGATGAGCTTGCGCGCAAGCTTTTTCGTTTTTCAATTCTGTACTTATCGCTGTTGTTTGCGGCATTGCTCGCCGATCATTGGCTGATTATGGTGCCACGTTGAACCGCAATCCATCTATGCGTTTGTTGTTTGCGGCATTTGCTAGTGTGCTGATGGTGCTTTTAGCTGGTTGTAATGATACAAAGCCGCAATTCAAGGGCAGCGATATTACCGGTACGCGGTTGGGCAAAGACCTTGCCTTAACTGGTTCGGATGGTAAGCCCTATACGCTCGAGACGTTAAAAGGCAAGGTGAGTCTTGTCATGTTTGGGTTCACCCAATGCCCAGATATTTGCCCGAGTGCGCTGGCCGAATTGACGCAAGTGATGAAGCTGCTCGGTAAAGATGCTAAACGCGTTCAAGTGATACTCATCACCGTTGATCCAGAGCGCGATACGCAAGAGGTCTTGCGTGCGTATGTGTCAGGCTTTGACCCAGATTTTTTAGGCCTGACTGGCACGCCTGAGCAGATCAAGAAAACCGCTGGGTCTTTTAAGGTGTACTACGCGAAAACAGCCGGTGCAAAGGGTAATTATTCGATGGACCACAGTGCATCATTTTTTTTAATGGATGCGCAGGGTGAATCGCGTGTGCTCTTGAACAACAACATTGGCGCAACTGCGATTGCGCACGACATTCAACTGTTGTTTCGTTAGCTTGCGCAGTTAGCCACGCGCGCCTAGTGATGCGTGCCAACCCGAAATGGCTGCCTGAGCGCGCTCAGACAGTTTGGCGACCTCGATATCTTTGCGCCGCTCGATGATCATCAACGCGTAAGGCGTAGCGAGGCTCGAGGCTTCGGGGCACAGGCGCAGTTCTTCTCCGACAGAGGGGCTGCGCTGGCGCCAGAAATTGATGGCGGATTCGAGTTCGGTCAGGGTCAATAATGTTGGCATAACGATATTGTCACAGAATATGGGGTCGCGAAACGGCGCCTAGTCATTTTTTTGGGATGTTTTCGAGCTGTCAGAACCTCATCAGATGCGAGTAATATCTAGGTATCACTCCCTACAAAAAGGCTCATTATGAGTGCAAGCCCTTCTAATCCTTTTGTGCTACCTGGGTTTGGTCAAAGTGGTGATGCTGCAACTAACCCCTTGCTTGCTAGCCTTGAGATGATGCGCAAGGCGTTTGCCGGTTTGGGTGGCCCTGCCGGAATGTCTGGTGGGCTCGGTTTGAGCCCACCCATGAACCCAGAAGAGCTTGAACGCAAGATTGCTGAGCTTAAATCGGTTGAAAACTGGCTGAAGTTAAACCTTTCAATGCTCAGCAGCACGATCCAAGGGATGGAGGTGCAACTCGCAACCATCGCAACGCTAAAGTCGTTTATGGCGGCTAGCTCAGCAAGCGGCGCAAACCCTCAGGCGTCAAGCACGCAAGCGGCTCCATCGAGCTGGTTTAGTGGCTGGCCCACTGCACCGTTGCAGCCTCACACACAAACCGAGCCCGAGGCTCGGCCCCAAGCATCAGCCGCTGATGCAGCCGATCGCGATGCAACCGCCAGCGGCGCGGCGCAGGCCACTCAGGGCGACGCAGCGACAGCCGCTGCCGCCCCTGCCGCGCAGGCCTGGTGGGACATGTTGCAGCAGCAATTCGGTCAAGTCGCGGCCGCGACTGCCGCCAGCATGGCATTAAAACCTAAGCCAACAGCGGGTCAGGCGCCAGCTAAACAAGCCAGAGCAGCGAAAAAGTCTGCAACAAAAACCACTACAAAAACCACTACAAAAACCAACATGAAAACTGCTACAAAAGCCCGATCAAAAACCAACACTAAAAAAACGTCTTAAAGTCTTAAACAAACAATAAAAAACAACGCTTAACTACAACAAAGCTACAACGCAAAATATGTTGAATATCGTGATTTTGGCTGCTGGCCAGGGCAAAAGGATGCAGTCTAACCGCCCGAAGGTGTTGCATACCATTGCAGGCCGTTCAATGCTGGCGCACGTCGTAAACGGTGCGCGCGCCCTTGCCGCCGATAATATTGTGGTGGTAGTTGGCCATGGTGCCGAGCATGTGCAACAGGCGTTCGCTGCGCAACCAGACTTGCAGTTTGCAATACAGCAGCCGCAGCTTGGTACGGGTCATGCGGTGCTACAAGCCGTGACTCAACTGAAAGAAGACGGCCGTGATGATGTCACGATTGTTTTGTACGGTGATGTGCCACTCGTGCAAACCGCAAGCTTGCAGGCCTTGCTCAGTGCACGAGGGCAGGGTGTGGCGGTGTTGACCGAGCCATTATCCGACCCAACGGGCTATGGTCGTATCGTGCGCGATGCTCAAGGTCAGGTTTGTGCAATCGTTGAACACAAAGATGCCACGCCTGAGCAACGCGCGATCACTGAGGTCAATACTGGGATCCTCGCGGCACCCACTGCACAACTTAAAACTTGGCTAAGTAAGCTCACCAATAACAACGCCCAGGGCGAGTACTACCTGACAGATATCATTGGCATGGCGGTATCTGAGGGCCTGGCCGTGAATGTGGCTCACCCTGGTGCGGCGTATGAAACCTTAGGTGTGAATAGCCGCGCGCAACAGGCGCAGCTTGAGCGCTTATGGCAACTAGAGCTTGCGCGACGGCAACTTGAAGCCGGCGTGACGCTTGCTGACCCTGCGCGCTTTGACGTGCGGGGCAATTTAATCTGTGGTCAAGATGTCTTTATTGATATTGGTTGTGTCTTTGAAGGCACGGTTCAGTTGGGTGCGGGCGTTTATGTGGGCGCACATTGCGTGCTGCGCGATGTGACGATAGGGGCGGGCACGCGGATTGAACCGTACAGCCATCTTGATCAGGCGGTTGTGGGTGTTGATGCAAGGATCGGGCCCTATGCCAGATTACGCCCAGGCGCCGCACTCGCTGATCGCACACACGTAGGAAATTTCGTTGAAATTAAAAATGCCCGCTTGGGCGTTGATAGTAAAGCTAATCACTTAGCGTACATTGGTGATGCCGATATTGGCGAGCGTGTCAATATTGGTGCTGGCACGATTACTTGCAATTATGACGGGGTCAATAAACACCGTACTGTCATCGAAGACGACGCATTTATTGGTTCCGATACACAACTCGTTGCCCCAGTGCGCGTCGGGCGTGGCGCAACGCTTGGCGCGGGCACGACACTGACACGTGATGCGCCGGCCGAGCAACTGACTGTGTCGCGCGCTAAACAACTCACCATCGAGGGCTGGAAACGGCCAGTTAAAAAAGTTTAAATATGTCTGAAGCACAAACTGCGCGAGTACCCGACGCGATAGAAGGTTTGCCTACTGGGCGTCGACGTAAGGCTGCGTTTGCGCTGGGTATTGGTTTGATGTTGTCGGTGCTCGACGCCTCGATGTCGAACGTCGCTTTGCCATCCATTGCAAAGGATTTGAATGAATCAGCAGCCTCGGTCGTATGGATCGTCAACGCGTATGGCTTGACCGTTGCCATGATGCTGTTCCCGATGTCAGCAATTGGTGAGCGCATTGGTTTTAAGCTGTTGTTTCGTTTTGGTTTACTGCTGTTTACCTGCGCCTCGATTGCGAGTGCCTTGGCGCCGACGCTACCGTTGCTATTGATTTGTCGTGTCGTGCAGGGGCTTGGTGGTGCGGCCATCATGTGCTTGTTCGCTGCATTGCTGCGGCATATTTATCCGCCACATCTGATCGGGCGCGGAATTGGCTGGAACTCTATGACTGTAGCGGTGTCATCGGTGATGGGGCCGTCACTTGGCGCTTTTATTTTGTCGCTAGCGAGTTGGCACTGGATCTTTGCGTTCAACATCCCAATGGGGCTGCTGGCGTTGTTGGGTGTTAAGTATTTGCCAGATGTTGCGCCCATCAAATCCCGGTTTGACTGGGTATCCGCCCTGTTGAGTATGACAACAATTGGTTTGCTCATTATCGGGATTGATTATTTAGTCACTTACACCTGGCAGGCGCTGATTTTGATTATGCTCTCGGTTTGCGTGGGCATTTTGTTGATTCGTCGCTCAAGCGCGCAGCCGGCTCCGCTGTTTCCGGTTGACTTGTTTCGCATCTCCGCTATGCGTTTTGCGTTGGCTGCCTCGGCCAGTACCTTTTCGGCGCAGATGGCGACCTTTGTCTCGTTACCCTTTTATTTACTGACAACGTTGCAGCGCCCACAAATGACGGTTGGTGTGGTGTTGGCGGGTTGGCCCGTGGGTGCTGCAATGATCGCTGCAATCGCTGGCCCCTTGTCTGACCGTTTTCCGGTGGCGATCTTAGGTGGCATCGGTGCGGCGGCGATGGCGCTGGGTTTAACCCTGATCGCCTTGATGCCCGCAACCGTTG
This sequence comes from Bordetella parapertussis, assembly GCA_945895265.1. Classification (GTDB taxonomy): domain Bacteria; phylum Pseudomonadota; class Gammaproteobacteria; order Burkholderiales; family Burkholderiaceae_B; genus Zwartia; species Zwartia parapertussis_I. The sequence continues at coordinate 48,955 of CAMDEF010000016.1, forward strand.
ATAACACTTGGTTATTTTTTGCGATGATGTTGGCGGGAGTGGGCTTTGGTTTTTTTCAAACACCTAATAATCGCGTATTGATCGGCGCTGCACCACGCAACCGTGCAGGTGCGTTAGGCGGCTTACAGTCGACCACACGTGTGTTTAGTCAGACCTTTGGCGGTGCAGTGGTAGCGATGGTGTTTAGTATGGGTTTTTCGATGGGGCCCTTGCTAGGCCTGTGGGTCGCCATTTGTTTTGCCTTGGTTGCGGTGAGTGTCAATGTGATTCGGTATCGACAAGCCCCTCACTCGGGCCAACATGGCTGAGACGGCTCTGCGTATTTTGCAGGTCAACACCGAGCGCGGTTGGCGCGGCGGCGAACGGCAGACGCTATTGACCGCGGTTGGCCTGCGTGCGCGCGGCCACGACGTTGAGTTGCTCTTACGCAATGGCAGTGCACTCGCCGAACGCGCGCGAGCGCTTGGTTTAGTGGTGCACACTGCAGGTGGTGGTTTTAGCTTTGGCTGTTGGTTGGCCTTGCATGGTGGGCGCTACGATGTGTTGCATGCGCAAACTGCTAAGGTGGTGGCGTGGGTTGTTGCAGTCGCACCTGCGCATCGGCGCCCAGTGGTGTTTTCGCGCCGGACAAATTTTCCTCCTGGGGCAGGCGTTTGGCTTACGCGTTTGAAGTGGCGCAGGCTGGATCAGATGGTGGCGATCAGCGAGGCGGCGGCTCAGGCACCACGCGCGCTCGGTGTTTCAACACAAGTGATCCCAAGCGCGGTCTTGCCCATTGCTGCCGATGCCACACGCATCCAACATTTTTTGAAGTACAGGGCACTCGAGGGTAAGCGCTTGATAGGTACAGCCGCAGCGTTGTCGGTTGAGAAGGATCCAGTGACCTTAATTCAGGCTGCTGCAAAAGTGTGTGTGCAATTTGAAGATGTGGTGTTTGTACATTGGGGCGCTGCGGGTGCAGCAGCGCACGCAGCGCAGCAGGCGATTGCAGAGTTGGGCCTGCAAGAGCGTTATCTGCTGCTGGGGTTTGAGCCAGAGGTCGAGCAACTGTTTGCTGCGCTTTCCGTCTTTGTGATGGCCTCGCGGTATGAGGCGTTGGGCAGTAGCGTGCTTGATGCCATGTTGCAAAACGTGCCAGTCGTATCGACCGATGCCGGCGGGTTAAAAGAAACGGTGTGTGCAGGTCGCGGGCTAGTGTGCGCCCCAGGTGACTCGGATACGATGGCGGCGCATATCTCGTTTATGTTGGCGCAGCCAGAGCAAGCGCAGGCAATGGCTGACGTCGCTTGCGCTGCGGTGCGCGCCGAATACGCGGTCGACGGCATGGTCGAGCGTTATCTTGAGGTATATCGCGAGGTACTCGAGCATTGAGCACGACATCTTGTCACGATTGTGTGACCGTTTGTTAGTTGTTGCAGGTTTGATCTCACACTCTTAATGTTCAACGGTGTGTGAATCGTTACCCTAGCGCGATGCCGGTGTTGAATTTGCTGCGATGAATTGAAAAAAAAGTTCGGACGTTACGGACATTCATTTGTGCAGTCAAGGTTCGATGCACCAGCGCGTGATAGGCTGGCATATCAGTCACTTGTGTGATCAAAATAAAATCTGGCCCAGAAGATACCCGATAGCATTGCAGTGCTGCGTGTTCAAGTGCGATCGCGCGCTCAAATTGCGCGAGGTTTTCGGCCGATTGCACGTCTAGGGTGACCTCAAGAATGGCTGTGAGGGTATTGCCAACTTTTGTCGGATCAATGATTACGACTTGTTTTTGGATCACGCCGCTCTCTGTGAGCCGGCGTACGCGTCGCATACAGGTGGGTGGTGAGGCATGCACGAGCTCGGCGAGCTCTTGATTGGTGACGCTCGCATCTCGCTGTAGCTGCTCAAGGATGCGTAGGTCAAGCTCATCGAGTGCGTCGGTATCCATTGGATAATATTTAAAGACACTAAAATTTAATTAATAAAATTATATTTCATTAATCTTGTTTTATAACCATTAATTCCAAAATAAGTAATAAATAGACATAAAATTTCATATTAAATTGGGCACAATGCTTGCACGACAAGGGGATCTTTATGTGTGGCATTGTGGGTGCAGTCGCTTCAAGAGACATTACACCGATTTTGCTCGAAGGGCTAAGTCGTCTTGAGTATCGTGGCTATGATTCGTGCGGTGTTGCGGTGTTTGACAATGGCGCGTTGCGACGCGCCCGCAGCACTGAACGGGTGGCTGAATTGGCCGACACGATTGCCCGTGAGCACATCACTGGGTTCACGGGCATTGCGCACACGCGCTGGGCCACGCACGGTGCCCCTGTGACACGCAACGCCCATCCACATTTCTCTGCCCTGGGCCAAGACACACCCAGCATTGCCCTAGTGCATAACGGCATCATTGAAAATCACGAAGAGTTGCGCACCGAATTGCAAGCGGTGGGTTATCTGTTTGAAAGCCAAACCGATACCGAGGTGATCGCGCATCTGGTTCATCATCTGTACCACGGCGACTTACTCGAGACTGTGCAGCAGGCCGTGAAGCGGTTGAAAGGCGCCTACGCGATTGCGGTGTTTTGTCGTGACGAGCCACACCGCATTGTGGCGGCGCGTTACGGGTCGCCACTTGTGATCGGACGCGGACAAACCGAAAACTTTTTGGCCTCGGATGCCTTGGCATTGGCGGGTACGACCGATAAAATTGTGTATCTTGAAGATGGTGATGTTGCTGACTTGCAGCTTGGCAATGTCTGGATCATGGATGCAACGGGTAAGCAGGTCAATCGCAAGATCAATACGGTGCAGGTGCATACCGGTGCGGCAGAGCTTGGCCCGTATCGCCATTACATGCAAAAAGAAATTTTTGAGCAACCGCGCGCTGTCGCTGACACGCTGGAGGATGTTGAATCGATTACCCCTGAAATGTTTGGCGACAAGGCGTACAAGATCTTTAAACAAATTGATCGCGTCTTAATTTTGGCGTGCGGTACAAGCTATTACGCGGGGCTCACCGCGCAATACTGGATCGAGTCGGTGGCAAAAATCCCAGTGTCAGTTGAGATTGCCAGCGAGTATCGATACCGCGACAGCGTGCCTCACGCAAACACTCTTGTGGTCACGATCTCGCAGTCTGGCGAAACGGCCGATACGCTTGCGGCGCTAAAACATGCGCGTTCGCTTGGCATGCAGCACACACTGACGATTTGTAACGTGTCAACGAGTGCGATGGTGCGCGAGTGCGAGCTTGCGTATATTACGCGTGCAGGTGTTGAAATTGGTGTGGCATCCACCAAAGCCTTTACCACCCAGCTCACGGCGTTGTTCATGCTGACACTGGCCTTGGCTCAGGTGCACGGCCAGTTGACCGAGCAACAAGAGGCCGCACACGTGAAGGCGTTGCGTCACTTGCCAGCAGCGATTAGCGCCGTGCTTGCGCTTGAGCCACAAATTATGGCTTGGGCCGACCGCTTTGCGACCAAAGAAAACGCGCTGTTTCTAGGACGCGGTATGCATTACCCAATTGCCCTCGAAGGCGCGCTCAAGCTCAAAGAGATTAGCTATATTCACGCCGAGGCTTACCCAGCAGGCGAACTTAAGCACGGCCCCTTAGCGCTGGTGACCGAGCAAATGCCCGTGGTGACGATTGCACCCAATGATGCGTTGCTAGAAAAGCTCAAATCGAATATTCAAGAGGTACGCGCGCGCGGCGGCGAGCTCTATGTGTTTGCCGACATGGATACGCGTATCGTGAGCGCCGAGGGCGTGCATGTGATTCGGATGCCTGAGCACTATGGGCTGCTGTCACCGATTTTGCACACAGTGCCGTTGCAGTTATTGGCTTACCATACCGCGTGTTCGCGCGGCACTGATGTCGATAAGCCGCGTAATCTGGCAAAGAGTGTGACGGTGGAGTAGTTTCGTTAGGGGGTCAAGAAGACCGAGGCTTGATAGTCCGATACGATTTGGTGATTCGGACTAGAGGGGATTTCAGTGACTGCTGAAGGTGTGGAAACTCAACAGCAACGCAACGTGTTGGTGCAGTTAGGCTGCCATTGTGGACAGGGTTGGTACTTTGAAAAAGACCAACCCCTAGAGCGCTTGCACGGCTTACCCGCTACGTTTGGGCCGCCGGTGGTGACTGCGCTAGAGGGCGCCTAAGCCTCAAGCTTAGTAACCTACCGCCTCACCATCGCGGCGGTGGTCAGAACCCGCCGCGTAAGCAAAGGGCCCAGTGCTCGTTTGCTTTTCGCCTAGGCGAGCAATCAACTGTGCGCTACCAAAATCGGTACTGTCGACAGCTGCCACGATTGGCGTGTGACCCATGGCTTTGAGCCCCGCGACAACAGCGGGGCTAACAGTGGCCTCAACAGTCAGTTCAGCTACGTCATTGATGCGCCAGCGCGGCGCGTCTGAGCAGGCCTGTGGATTGTGCTGTTCAACGACACGACGCAACACCATCTGCATATGGCCTTGTGCTTGCATGTTGCCACCCATCACGCCGAACGCCATTTCAGGTTGGCCATCACGCGTCATGAAGGCGGGGATAATCGTGTGCATGGGGCGCTTGCCGCCTGCGACTTGATTGGGGTGGCCAGGGGTCGTGACAAAACCAGAGCCGCGATTTTGTAGCGCGATGCCGGTTTTAGGCACGACCACGCCCGAACCAAAGCCTTTGAAGTTGGACTGAATAAACGAAATCATGCGACCCTCTGCATCAGAGGCGCATAAATAAATGGTGCCGCCTGAGGGTGGCTGGCCCGCCGCATAGGTGCCTGCTTTTTTCGGGTCGATCAGCTTGGCGCGCTCGCGTGCATACGACTTGCTGAGCAAATCTTTTGCGCTGACTTTCATAAACGCCGGGTCGGCAACGTGTGCATACAAATCGGAAAACGCTACACGCATGGCTTCAACTTCTAAGTGCATGCGTTCGGCTGACCCTGGAGCGGTTTCGTTGTAAGGCAGGTGCTCGATGATGTTGAGCGCCAGCAAGGCGGTGAGGCCCTGACCATTAGGCGGGATCTCGTGCACGTCGTAGCCGCGAAAGTTGGTCGAGATAGGCTCGACCCAGTCGGCTTGATGCGCGGCCAAGTCAGCCTCTGTCATTACCGCGCCACACTCTGCCGAAAAGGCCGCAATCATCTTGGCTAAGCGACCACGATAAAACGACTCACCCTTGGTACGGGCAATATCTTCAAGGGTATCGGCTTGATCGGCAAATTTCCAGATCTCGCCAGTCGCGGGTGCGCGACCATTGGGCATGAAAGCGCTAAAGCCAGGGTACTGCGCCAAATCTTTGACTGCTGCAGCCCATTGCTTAGAGATGACCGGGCTGACCGGAAACCCTTCGCGCGCGTGACGAATTGCGTCTTTAAACAAATCTTCAAAGGGCAGTTGGCCAAAATTGTTTGACAGAGCCACCCACTGTGAAACGGCGCCCGGCACGGTCACTGACTCCCAACCGTTCTTGGGCATGGTGGCCATACCCTTAAAGCGCTCAGGCGACCAAGCAGCCGGCGCACGCCCAGAGGCGTTCAAGCCGTGCAGCTTTTTGCCATCCCAAATAATCGAGAAACCGTCGCCGCCAATACCGTTCATAGTGGGCTCAACGACTGTGAGCGTGATGGCTGCAGCAATGGCGGCGTCAATGGCATTGCCACCGCGCGCAAACACCGCTGCGCCCGCTTGTGAAGCGAGTGGCTGCGAGGTTGAAACAATATTGCGTGCCAGCACGGGTTGACGGCCAGACTGAAATGGGAGTTGCCAGTTCATGAGTGAAAAGATTCCTGCGAAGGTTGAGTAACAAGAGCAATAGGTCAGTATGTTGGCGCTTTAGCATGACGTCGCGCCAAGGCAGAAATGAGCGCCCTGACAGTATGAGGTTGGCCCATCATAATCGTTGGCGTAGTTTCTGGCTTGTTGTTGGCGTCTACGCGGGCGGTAGCAACAAAAAAAGCGCCAAAGCGCTTTCTTTGTTGGGCTTAAGCGCGAACTTAAGCAACCATATGAATCGCTTTTTTAACCGTATTGAAAATTTCATCAATCTGGTCTTCGCTGACGATCAGCGGTGGCGAAAACGCCAAGCTGTCGCCGGTGTAGCGAACTAACACGCCCATTTCTAAGCACTTCAAGAAAACGTCATACGCGCGTGCACCTGGCGCACCTGCACGCGACTCAAGTTCAACCGCACCCATCAAGCCAAGGTTTCGGATATCTTTGACGTAAGGCTCGCCACGCAGCGCGTGGATCGCTTTTTCAAATTTCGGAGCAAGAGCCAACGAACGATCGAATAATTTTTCGCGCTTGTAGATTTCTTGGGTTGCCAGGCAGGCAGCTGCAGCGGCAGGATGCGATGAATAGGTGTAGCCGTGAAACATTTCAATCGCATTGGCTGGGCTGGCGTTAAGAATCGCGTCGTAGATATGGGTTTGAGCCGCGACAGCCGACATCGGGATCGAAGCGTTGTTGATGGCTTTGGCCATCGTAATCATATCGGGGGTCACACCAAAAAATTCGCTGGCAGTGGCTTTGCCTAAGCGACCAAAGCCTGTGATCACCTCATCAAATATCAGCAAGATGCCATGCTTGGTGCAGAGCTCGCGCAGGCGTTGCAGGTAACCGACAGGCGGCACCAACACGCCGGTTGAGCCAGCAACCGGTTCAACGATCACGGCCGCAATCGTCGAGGCGTCGTGCAAGGCGCACAGGCTTTCAAGATGGTCAGCAAGGTGCATGCCCCATTGCGGCTGACCTTTGCTAAAGCCCATGTCAGGGATGCTATGTGTGTGCGGCAAATGATCAACGCCAGGGATCAGGTTGGCCGAATAGGCCTTGCGATTGGCAACGATGCCACCGACTGAAATGCCGCCGAAACCCACGCCGCTATAGCCACGCTCGCGACCAATCAAACGCGTACGCTGGGCTTCGCCACGCGAGCGGTGATAGGCCAATGCCATCTTGAGTGCGGTGTCGACAGCTTCAGAACCAGAGTTAGCAAAGAAGATGCGATCCAAGCCTTTTGGCATCACGCCAGCGACAACTTTGGCAGCTTCAAACGCTAACGGGTGCGCCATCTGAAAGGGCGGTGCGTAATCAAGCTCTTGCATTTGCTTGTGCACGGCCTCAATAATTTCGGCGCGGCCATGACCAGCGTTGACGCACCAGAGGCCAGCGCTTGCATCAAGCACCTTCTGGCCATCCATGGTGGTGAAGTGCATATCTTTGGCACTTTTAAGAATGCGCGGGGCAGCTTTGAACTGACGGTTGCCTGTGAAAGGCATCCAGAAATTGGTCATGTCCACACTATTGGACAGGCTAACGGCTTCGGTGATAGCGTTCATGGGGTTCTCCGGTAATCGGGTTGTACGCTTACTGTAGCGCCGCAATACCGGTCGTGACCAGTACAGTTATACAAATATGTGGCAAACTGTACTGGTACCTGGGTGACTTGGGACAGCGCTTGCGCGCCCCAGCCTCAGTGGTTCGCCCGTTCTCACCTAAAGGTGCCTCAATTGGCCTTTTCACTGAATCTTGATCGCCAAGCTGACCTGAGCTTGGTCGAGCAAATCGTCGCTACGTTGACCGCTGCGATCGCGAGTCGTGCCTTACGGGCGGGTGACGCTTTACCTTCGGTGCGCCAGTTGGCGCGTGAGCAGGGCCTCAGCGCCTTTACCGTCTCAGAGGCGTATCAGCGCCTGGTCGCGGCCGGTCAAGTGGTGGCGAAGCGGGGCGCCTCCTATCGTGTGGTGGATAAGCGTGCGGCGCTGCCCCAGTCAATCCCCACGTGGTCCGCACCGACTCTGAGTGCGGCGTGGCTGTTGTCAGACGTTTTCGCCGACCACTCGGTGCCGATCAAGGCGGGTTGTGGTTGGATACCCGGCGAGTGGATCAACGAAAGTGGTTTACAGCATGCCTTGCGCACCGTCAGTCGTGTGCCGGGCGCGCGGTTTGGCGGCTATGGACACCCCTATGGCATGGCGTCGTTGCGCGAGCAAATCGCAGCCAGGCTCAGGCGCAATGACATCCCTGTTGAGGCTGCAAATGTGCTGCTCACTCAGGGTGCTACGCAAGCACTTGATTTGGTGGTGCGCACGATCTTACGTCCTGGCGATACTGTCATTGTTGAAGATCCTTGTTATTGCAATTTGCTTCAGATTTTGCAGCTTGCGGGTTTAAAGGTTGTGGGCTTGCCCCGAAACGCAGACGGCCATGATCTTGATCAGCTCAGTCAGTTGATTAAGCGCGCGCGCCCCAAAGCGATTTTTATAAATACTGTGTTGCAAAATCCTTCAGGTACCACGTTATCGTTGAGTCGCGCCAAGGGCTTGCTTGAGATCGCCGATCAGCACGGCTTATGGGTGATCGAAGACGATATCTATCGCGAGCTCGCACCTGAAGGCGCGCCGTGCCTCGCTGCACTCGAGGGGCTGCGTCGCGTCATCTATATTTCAGGCTTCTCGAAAACGATTACGCCTACGTTGCGGGTGGGCTATGTGGCCGCACATCCTGACATACTGGCAAGTTTGGCGCGCAGCAAAATGGCCGTTGGCCTCACTTCGTCAGAGGTCACCGAGCGTTTGGTGGCCAACGTTTTGACAGATGGTCACTACCAACAACATCTCAAGTTTTTAACCGAAAAATTAAAACAGGCGCATCAGCGTGTGTGCGCAAGTATGCAGGCAGTGGGCGTTGAGATTTTTGAGCAACCAGAAGCCGGTTTGTTTTTGTGGGCGCGTCTGCCGATTGATCAAAAACAAAGTACCGGTGTCGCAACCCGCGCCTTGCAACATGGCATTTGGTTGGCCCCTGGGGCATATTTTCGACCGGAAGATCGCGCTTCGAACTGGTTTCGCTTTAACGTGGCCAACTCAGATCATCCGGTTTTATGGGATTTCATCCGCACGCTTTCTTAGAGCTGTTCGCGCGCCAAAGTCGGTGCGCGCGGCGCGCCTTAGGGTTCTCTGTTGTCAGAATGCTTTTCTAACGGTCAACCGCCAAATAAAGCGTCTCTTTGATTTCTTCCATGACAACGTAGCTGCGCGACTCGGCTGAAGCAGGCAGGCGTTTGAGGATCTCGCCCAAAAGCTGTCGATATTTGCTCATCTCAGCCAAACGCGCCTTGATCAAATAATCAAAATCACCCGACACGAGGTGGCATTCCATGACCTCAGGAACATATTCAAGTTCTTTTTTGACTTTTTCAAAAACGTCATCGGATTTTGTCGAGAGCTTGATCTCAAGAAATACCAACAGACTCTTGCCAAGCGCGGCAGGGTTGACTCGCGCGTAGTAGCCCATGATGATGCCTTCACGCTCGAGTCGTTTGACACGTTCTGAACAAGGGGTCGCAGACAGGTTCACACGCTCGGCCAAGTCGGTCATTGAGATGCGGCCATCGCGTTGTAAGACATCGAGTATCTTGAGGTCGATGCGGTCGAGCGGGCGCGGGGGGTCTTTTATCGTCACGGGGCAGATCCGAAAAGTCAAAACAGTAAAAGGCAGGTAAAACTATGGCTTAACGACTTGATTTTAGTGATTTCTGCTGTAATGCTGTCAGAATCTTTTTACATGGATCTCAACGCCCTATGTCGATCGCCCCACAGCCCGTCACCGTTACGCTTAAGCAAGGCCAAGTCACAGGTCTGCAAACCCAGACGGTCACGCAGTTCTTAGGGCTGCGTTACGCCCAAGCTCCAACCGGCGCCTTGCGCTTTGCTCCGCCGCAAGCCTTATTGCCCCAGCCGCCGTTTGACGCAACCCAATCGGGGCCCGTGTGCCCGCAGTTGCCCTCTCGCCTGCGTACGGTGATGGGTGACTTTGAGGACGGGCAAGATGAAGACTGTTTGCGCTTAGCGATTTGGACACCTGGCTGCGACCGGCGTAAGCGCCCAGTGGTGGTGTGGCTACACGGCGGTGCCTGGCAAAGCGGTGGCGGCGCGCTGGCCTGGTACGACGGTACTCGCCTGGCGGCGAAGGGTGACTGCGTAGTGGTTGGTGTCAATTATCGGCTTGCCGCGCTCGGATGGTTATATGTGCCGGGTGAAACGGCCAACATGGGGCTGCTTGATGAAGAGGCTGCCGTGCGTTGGGTGGTCGACAACATCGAGCATTTTGGCGGTGACCCTGCCAACATCACCATGATGGGTCAGTCGGCGGGGGGCTTCAATATTGCAGCGATGCTCGCGCGCGAGCCCCTCTTCAGCCGTGCGATTTTGCAAAGCGCGTCGCTTGGGCGCGGGTTTCGTGAACCGGCGCAAGCCGCGCACCTCAGCCGCGTGTTTTTGCAGGCGGCAGGTGCGCAGACTGTTGAGCAGGCGCGTGCCTTGCCGGTGGCGAGTTTATTGGCAGCTCAACAGGCCCCGAGCGTGATGGCTGCGCTCAAAGAAGAAGGCGCGAATCGCAGTTTATTTTGCCCGGTGGGTGATGCCGAGTTTTTTCGCTTGCCGCTTGCCCCACTGATGCAGCACGCGGCGACCCGTGCCGATGTGTTGCTAGGCTATACCCGCGATGAAATGACCGCGTTTCCGGGCACCGAGCGTGATACGGCCAGTCAACAACTGGGTGAAAAAATCTTTGGTGCCCCGTCGCGACAATGGGCGCAAGACGCACACGCTGCTGGTCGGCAAGCGTGGGTGTTTGAGTTTGCTTATGGGCCTAATCCCGTGTTCGGCGCCTGCCATTGCAGCGAGTTGCCGTTTGTGTTTGGTAATGTTGAGAGCTTTGATGGGGCTGCAATGTTGCAGGGGATGACAGAAGAACATGGTGCGCGCCTAGTCGAGCAGATGCAGAACGCTTGGATTGCGTTCATTCATGGCCGCTCGCCTGGCTGGGCACCCAGCCCAGCGGTGCATGTTTTTGAATAAGATGGATCTTTGTCTGTGCTTAAAATCCGTATTGGTGTCTTAGCGCCTGTGATGCGTGCTTGTTTTGCATCTTTCAGTGCTACGGGCACTCCTTTTTAAATTAGATTAAAACAAAGGATCATCAGTATGCGTTTGAATATCCAGCTGTCTCGTGTCGCGCTGTTTGTGATGGCGGTGGGCGTCTGTAGCCTGTTCTTGCTGAGCCCGCGCGTGGCGCAGGCGCAAACCCCGGGCGTCTACCCAGACAAGCCGGTCAAGATTATTGTGGCGAACCCGCCGGGTGGCCCGATCGACGTGATTTTGCGGGTGTTAGCCACGCGGCTCAGCGTGGTGTGGGGCCAACCCGTTGTGGTTGAAAATCGTCCGGGCGGTGCAGGCATCGTCAGTACGACGGCGCTGGTCAAAGCCCCGGCAGATGGTTACACGATCGGAATGGTGGCCGCGTCGTCTGTCACCATCATGCCGTTTGCGGTAGACAGTTTGCCCTACGACCCAGTCAAAGACTTGCAGCCGATCTCATTGGTTGCGCGTACGCCCTTCATTTTTATTGTGCGCCAAGAGAGCCCGTTAAAAACCTGGCAAGATTTTGTTGAACAGGCCAAAACACGCGATTTGACGATCGGCTCTTACGCCATTGGTTCTGCCTTTCATATGGTCTGGGAGCAAACCGCACGCCGCGTAGGCATCAAGGCTGTCTATGCACCTGCCAACGCGGCGAGCAAGACGCAGGGTGATCTTGTGGGAGGCCAGTTGGATATTGCGCTTGAGGCGCCGTCTAGCGCTCGGGCAATGCTCGATGGCGGACGGGTGCGGGCGATTGCGATCACCAGCCCCGAGCGCTTCGTGGGTTTGCCAGATACCCCAACCCTGTCTGAGTCTGGCTTAGCTGGTTATTCGTCGCTTCCGTGGCTCGGGTTGATGGGCCCGACCGGTATCCCCCCAGAGCGCGTTGCCCTGATTCAGAAAACCGTGGCGCAAATTTTGCAAGAGCCGGCCATGCTCAAACAACTCGAAACACTGGGGATGATGCCGGTAGGCAGCACACCACAACAGATGGGTGAGACGATTGCGCAAGAGCGGCTGCTGATGCAGCCACTGGTAAAAGAACTCGGGATTCGCTTGAATTGATCTCCTCCTCGACCTCGTCCTGATGACCGCCGCTGCCGCGGGAAGATATGGGGATTTCTAAGGCTTAACTCCCGGAATGAGGTCGATCGCTGCGGCGGGGTCAACATAACGGCTTTCAAGATCCATGAAAGCTGGGTACTCAAAAAGATTCCAGAGGCTGCGGTGGTCAACCATGCGATCCGAGAACGCCGCGCTCGAGCCCTTGCGTGCCAACTCTTCATATAAGGCCTTGCCGACTGAAGCAATGACGCGAGTCATCGAGTTCGGAAAGATCGCGATGCTATAGCCCAAGGCGGTGAGTTGATCAACCGGTAGCATTGGCGTGCGACCCCCTTCAACGAGATTCGCCAGCGTGGGTATCTTGACTTGCTGGTTGAGCAAACGCATTTCGTCGGCAGATTCTGGCGACTCAAGAAAGCACACGTCAGCACCGGCTTCGGCGTAGCGCTGCGAGCGTTCGATGGCCGCATTGATGCCTAGATCACTGCGGGCATCGGTACGCGCAATGATGACGACATTCGGATCGTGCCGCGTATCGACTGCCGCTTTAATGCGCCCCACCATTTCTGCAGTCGAGACGATTCTGCGACCAGGCTCGTGTCCACAGCGTTTGGGCCAAGCTTGGTCTTCGATTTGGATGCCACTGATGCCTGCGCGTTCGAATTCACGCACGGTGCGAATCACATTCAGTGGCCCACCATAGCCGGTGTCGGCATCGGCAATGATGGGGATGGTAGTGACGTCGGCCATGCGCTTAGCTTGATCCACAATTTCGGCGAAAGACAGCAGAGCAACATCGGGCGCACCGAGGCGCGTAATCGATACCCCCGAGCCGGTCATATAAGCCGCTTTGCACCCAGCCTGTTCGGCGAGTCGAATCGTCAGACAGTCAAAGGCGCCAGGCGCGACCAGCAGCGCAGGATCGGCAATGAGCGCGCGTAGCTGTTGATTTTTGCCGGGATGAATGCCGAGTGATAGGGGCATTGAGAGACTCATGTGAGGGCCTTTTGTTTTGCAGTTTGAATGGCAGCGAGGACGGTATCGCAGCGATGGATTGGATAGCGCGCTCGAAAGAAGTTGAGAGAGCCTTCGTGAAGTAACGCATTGGGTGTCGCCACCGCGTCTTCAAGCACGACGACGTAATAGTCGTGATACGAGGCAGACCGAACGGTGGATTCGACGCAGCCTTCAGTTACGGTGCCCAAAATAATGACACTTTGAATACCTTGTGTGCGCAAGATGTGATCGAGATTGGTGCCAACAAAACCATCGGGACGAAACTTTTCAACCACCCAGTCGGTTTTTTGAACAGTTAACCCGTCGACAAATTCGTAGCCCCAGGTTCCGGGCTTGGTGTAGTCAGGGGCTTTGCCGTCGCGCGTTTTAAAGCGTAACCAAGCAGGCGAATCCATGCGGGCATCGGGCAGTGAGGCTTGCCGCAAAAAAATCGTTCGCATGCCTAGCGCCTGTGCTTTGCCAACAAACTCAACCATTTTTTTGACGGCAGGCGCCATACGCGCGACATCTTTTCCGAATTTGGCAAAATGTCCGTCGACATGACAAAAGTCATTTTGCACGTCAACCACAATGACTGCAGTCCAGCGCGGATCAACAAGTTCGTCAAGGGTATCTAAAACTTCGCGGCCCATGATGGTTTTCATTTAAGGCGTCCTGTGTGGGGGCGTGTTGAGTCGAGTGTCATCGGTTTTAGAGTTGTTCGATTGAGACGGGAAATAACTGTTCGTGATCATCAGCGGGCATCACGTGATACGCGGCAAAACGATACGCCGGGCCGCCCACCAATTCAGGGGGCGTAAACGGAAACGCGATATTGCCTCCCGTGCACTGCCTACCCGAAAAACCTTGGTGCAGTAGAAACTGCTTAAAAGTTTTTGCGGCTGCCATGGCGAGCTCGGGTGAGCGGGCAATGATTTCGATCAAGATGAAAACTTCGCGCGCGGCTTGAGGGCCTGGCGCTTGAGTCCAAAGCGCGACGCCATCTAAGCCGTAAAGCCTGGGATAAATCTCATATTCGCCGGTCACTAGACCGCGCGTGGTTTGCTCGACGGTGGCCAGGATCGGACGCAATTGCGCAATAAAACGTGGGTCTGCGGTACCGGCAAGTAACACCGCGCGATGGCCAACCAAGGCACTGCCTTCGACTTTGATCGTCGTGCGCGTCGCGGGTTGCCAGGTTGCCCCTGTGACATGCGTGCGGCGCTCGTCGAGCGCGGTGTAACGTGCGGCGTCGACCTTCAGCGTGCCGTCAGGCTCAGTGAAGCTAATCGGATCGGCTTGTTCATAGAGGCTGTGCGCAGCCACTGAAAGTGGCGTGGCCCGTCGTGCTGGGTTCATGCTCTCAAGTGAAAAACCCTTCGCGTCTAGCGTGGCCAGCATTGCATCGCGCCCGCCGGGTTCGCAGCAGATTGAGGTGCACTCAATGATCTTGGCCATGTGCATGACATTGGCCATGTCAAACCCCAATATTTTTGGCAAACTCGCAAACACGGCAGTGTCGCAGGCCCTGCCAGCAATGATCACGTCTGGTTCAAGCGCGAGCGCGCGCTCGAAGGGCGCGCAGCCTATTTGGCCCACGAGGTGTGCGCAAGCATCTAAGTCGGTTTGTGTGACGGGTAGGTTGCCGCCAAGTGCTTTGAGTTCGCCCGCAGCAAGCGCTTGCCCCACACGCGTTGCGGTGAGATCCGAGCGAATTGTCGCGAGGCGAAAATGGAGGCTGTGCTCGCGCGCGATCTCGCGAATCATGTCTAAGGTTGCCTCGAGGTGAGGCGCCGCGCCCGCGGTGCCTGCCGTACCGATGATGAGAGGCACGTTGAGCTTACGCGCGCCGATCAGTACGGCAGCCAGATCGCGCTTGGTGATTGACGGACTGGTGGCCATTTCACCAGAGCCCAAATACACAGGGCCCGGGTCGACCGAGCCCATGTCACATCCGATGAAATCGGGTTGCCGGGCTAGGCCGGCGGCCAGTGCTTGTTCAGGGATGCCGTAACCCAATTGCCCCGAGGCCGACAGCACCTTTAAGACTGTCGGTTTGCGCGCGAGTAACGCTTGAACGGCGCTCATATTTCAAGATCCAGTAAAGGCACATGTTGTTGAGCGCCATACACATCATGGTCGCCTGGCGAGCCCGAGACAATGGCACGCGGCATCGCGATTTTGATTGCACGCGCCGCTTGGTAGGGCGTCACAATCACCTCGGCAGGCGCAACGCTGTAGAGTCGCGCTAACGCGGCGGGCTGAAGGGTTGAGGCGCGCTTGGCTGTCTCAAACGCCTCGTCGGTCGGAAACATCAAATCAAACGATAAGGTCAATGGCCCTGCATTTTTACTGCGTATTACCGTCGCAATATCTGTGAGTCGGGGCACATGGGCTCCTTAACGATGAATCGGATGATCGACTTGTTATAACAAGTGATCCGCGAGGTCGCAACTTAATGTTCACCCCGATGTCTCTGGGCGAGTTGTTTTAGGCAAACAGCAACGAGCTTAAATGAGAAGTCGAGACGTCACTTAACCGTATTTTTCTTTGAGCTCGGTCAACACATCGGCGATTGACTCGACATCGGCAAACTTCATATCTAGATCGAACATATTAGCTTTGTGCGCCTGCGGGCTACGATCACCGCAAGCTTCATCCACCACAATCACTCTAAAGTTATGTGAAAACGCATCGGTCGCACCAGCTCGTACACAGCCAGAGGTCGAAATCCCACAAATGACAAGGGTATCGATTTTGTCGTAACGTAAAAAGGCTTCAAGTGGAGTGCAAAAAAAACAAGAGGGCTTATTTTTTAAGATGATTCGATCAATGGGGCGTGGCGCGTAGGCCTCTGGCCACTGATCGGCACGTGGATCACTTGTGTATTGAAAGGCATCGGGTTCGGCAAGTTTGTAGTTCCAAGCACCACGATACGTTGGGTGACTGCGATCGTCACGGCGGCTATAGTAAATCGGAAGATTCAGGGCGCGAAAGGTGTCGGTGAGTGTGACGAGCGCGCGGGTGACCGAAGCCATTTCGCGACCACACATTGAATAAGCGGGATCGACGAACATATGTGTGGTGTCGATATTGAGCAGGGCGACACGCTCGCCCATACCGATGCGTTGGGCGAACCCCCCCTTGCGGTAAGTGTCGAGCTCTTCGTCGGGCACGTAGCCACGCCACTTTTCTAGTTTGTCCATGGTGTCTCCTTATTGACCAATCTTCTCGGTTCTGTTGTGATAGAGCTCGCTGTAATTAAACATTGTGTGGTTTATCAGCAAATGCTTGCCTGTTTCGGCGCTGGCTATCGTAGCGAAGCGCGGATCAGAAATGATATCTTAATGGAGATCAAATGAAGCGTCGTCACTTTATCGAGACTGGCCTTGCACTAGGTGCAAGTATCGCGTTGCCGGCCTTAGCGCAAACTAAAGCTGGGTATCCGACCCAGACAATCAAAATGATTGTGGCTTTTGGGCCGGGTGGGTCGACTGACGTGACCGCTCGAATTATTACAGCCAAGATGTATGAGTTGCTCGGTCAACGAGTCGTGATTGAGAATAAACCGGGCGGGGGTTCGAATATTGGCAGCGAACTGGCTGCGCGCGGCGCACCTGATGGCTACACGTTATTTTTAGGAACCGTTGCCAATGCCATCAACATGTCCCTATACAAAAATCCTGGTTACGACATTGTTCGTGATTTCGAGCCAATTTCAATTTTGACTTCGGCACCTGCGGTGTTGGTGGTGACGCCAAAGTTGCCCGTGAATACCGTGCAAGAGTTGATCGCCTTGGCGCGCGCTAAACCCGACTCCCTAAACTATGCGACCTCGGGGGTTGGTACGACTCCACACCTGGCAGGTGAAATGTTGCTGCAGCGCTTCAAGATAAAAATGACACACGTTGCTTACAAAGGGGCTGCACCAGCATTGACCGATACGATTACTGGCGTCACGCAGTTGGGATTTAAAACCGCGCTATCGGCGATCCCGAGTATTCAGTCGGGTCAGCTCAAAGCGCTAGCGGTTTGTTCGGCCAAGCGTCTGTCGCTGTTGCCGGATGTACCCACCATGGCCGAGGCCGGGGTACCTGATTTTGAGATCACTTCTTGGAATGGTTTATTCGCGCCCAAGGGCACGCCTCAAGACATTGTAGAAAAACTGAATCAGGTCTGCGCAACAATTTCGCGGATGAAAGACGTGCAAGAGACTTTCGCAGCGCAGGCAGCCAACAGCTTGACGAGCACGCCCGCTCAATTTAAAGCATTTATTGAAGCGGAGATTGCTAAATGGGGTGCGGTTGTGAAGTCAACCGGCGCACAGATTTAGCGTGAAGGGGCGACGCGCGCAAAGAGTTGCCCCCGAAAAGAGACAGCCTTTTGAGTCGATGCTGACTGAACAAGGCACCTTGGTTGCTTGACCTACAAAAAAACGGCGAATCCCTTATGCAGTAAGGGATTTATCCAAAAGTCTGCGGACTTTGGCGCTCGCCGTGCGAAAATACGCCTTGAAACATCACTGTTGCTTTCTTTGACAAACTTTTCGGCGTTGTATGCATAACCCCAGTTCTTCTATCCGTAGTTTGGCCGCTGCACTGACTTTCACTCTTGGTCTGTTCTGGGCCGTGACTGCAAATGCCGCCCCCCCAATCCTGGTGCTTAATTCACTGAACGCGAACGTCAGTGTGATTGACGCAGTGACTTATAAAGAAATCAAACGAGTGCCGGTTGGCAAAGAGCCTCACCATTTGTATCTGACGCCCGATAACAAATCGGTCATGGTGGCAAATGCCGAGGGTGATTCAATTACGTTTTTGGATCCAAATACCGGCGAAGTTCAGCGTACGCTGAAAAACATCCCAGACCCTTACCATTTGCGTTTTTCGCCTGACATGAAATGGTTTGTCACGGCAGCCAATCGCTTGAATCACGTTGATATCTATCGCTGGGAGATGAAAAACGGCGAGTTTCAAATGCACTTGGTTAAGCGTTTGCCTGCGGGCAAAACGCCTAGTCATATCGCGATCGATAGCAAAAGCACGACCGCGTATTTCACCTTGCAAGACAGCCACGAACTCATGGCGGTTGATCTGGCAACGCAAAAACCACTCTGGACGATTTCAACAGGAAAGACGCCAGCGGATTTGTATCTTGCCCCAGATGATAAGACGTTGCTGATTGGCCTAACGGGTGCAGCTGAAGTCGAGGTCTATGACGTGGCGGGTGCAAAAAAAGCCGTGTTAACCAAGCGTATTCCGACTGGCCAGGGGGCGCACGCCTTTCGGTCACAGGGCGACAAGCGGCACGTGTTTGTCAGTAACCGCAGCGCCAACACGATTAGTCGCATTGACATGACTACCTTGAGCGTGGTCGACACGTACAAAACCCTTGCAGGCCCCGATTGTATGGAAATGCTCGCCGATGGTAAGACCTTATTATTTACGGCACGTTGGGCCGGCAAATTGGTGGCACTCGATATCGAGAAAAAAACCATCACTCATCAGGTGCAGGTGGGTAAGTCGCCGCACGGAGTTTGGACGCTGAATCATGCGAGCCGTCTATAAGGTTTTGCTGGGGATAGGGCTGTCATCTTGTGCGACCGCCTTGTTAGGTTCGCCAGCCTCGTCGGCTGCGGCTTCGACTTGTGAGCGCCCGGTGTACTTGACGTTTGACACCGGACATATGCAGGTAGCACCCTTAGTGGCTGAAGTGCTGGCGCGGCAGCAAGTACGCGCGACCTTTTTTTTGGCAAATGAACCCACACGCACGGGCGGCACAAGCCTGGATGAGGTTTGGGCTCCCTGGTGGAGGGCACTCGCCGAGCAAGGGCATGCCTTTGCCTCGCACACGTTTGATCACGTTTACTGGTTAAGCGACACAGCAGACGGTCGATTTTTAATGCGGCCCAGCGCCGGGCCACAGCCTGGTAAAAGTTTCACTTGGACAGGCGCCCAATATTGCGAAGAGTTGGATCGACCAGCAAAGCGCTTTGAAGACATGACTGGTCAAAAAATCTTGCCGCTATTTCGAGCTGCTGGCGGTAAAACTTCACCGGCCTTACTGCGTGCGGCGCAAGCCTGCGGCTACGAGCACGTTGGTTGGGCGCCTGCGGGGTTTTTAGGCGATGAATTACCAAGCGACCAATATCCCAACACTTTGTTACTAGAGCGCGCCTTGCGTAATATTCGTAGTGGCGATATTTTGTTAGCGCATTTAGGAATTTGGTCGCGGCAAGATCCTTGGGCGCCGGCGGTGCTTGAGCCCTTAATTGTGGGCTTGAAACAGAAGGGCCTGTGTTTTGCCACCATGGATTCGCACCCGGCCTACCGTGAGAAAATTCAGGCGCGCAAGTCTGCGATTGGTGCGCCTGACGGCGCGGTCGTGCAGCCTGCCAGAGAAACAAGCCCCGCGGCAATAGACGCGTTAGCGCCCGAGAGCCAAGCCATGCCTCCACCAAGAGAGATTAAAAGTCATGAATCAAATGATTGAACTCTTTGACCAAACGCAACAGTGGCTCTTTGAGTCATTGGTGCAGCCGTTGTTATTTCACGCGGGCATGAGTGGCGTGATTGAAGACGCCTACGACGGCACGATGTGGCTGTTAATTGGCTTGTTGCAAATTGGCTTTCTGGTCGTTGTCTTCGGCACCATGCAACGCGTGTGGCCCGCTGAGCCCGTGCGTGATCGTCAGCAGATCCGCCTCGATTTTTTGTACACGCTCATTCATCGCTTAGGGGTGTTTAGGCTTGCTCTGTTTTTTATGATCGATCCTCTGTGGGATGCACTCTTTGGTCAGGCGGGGTTAATGGGCTTTACGCCCTGGCATCTCGATGGGATCTGGCCTGGCGTCACTGACGGCGCGATTGCTAGCCTGGTGTTGTATTTGTTGGTCTTTGATGCCGTCGACTATTTTTATCATCGGGCGCAACATCGCTTTAACTGGTTTTGGAGCTTGCACGCGGTACATCACAGTCAGCGTCAAATGACGATGTGGAGCGA
>CAMDEF010000017.1 GCA_945895265.1 Bordetella parapertussis
AGTCTACACATCATACGGGCGACTTCCGTCGTTGGTTAGTATCCCTCCCGCAGACCAAAAGCAAAAAACCTGAGATTTCAGCATCTCAGCCGGTTTGTGATGTTCTCAGTGCTGCCCCGCCAAAACTTAAGTTTCGAACCTGCTATGCAAAGATTCGCTATGCCACGAGCCCCGCACTGTGCGGGGCTTTGCGTTGCTAGCTCTTGACTGCGACCCGTGGCCGCGGCCCGAAAAAGTCGTCTCAAAGCCCGTTTGTCTCAAAATCTCATGACTTTTTTTGTCAATTTCCGATCGGCGTCAACAACCCTGGCGTGCAGGGTGCGGCACGCATCATTCGCATCTTACTGGCAATTTGCCGTACAATACCAAGATTATTGAGGAGCTTGTCATGCCGGCCAAATCCCTCGTTGTACCCCGTACGACGAAACTCCAGTCTGCTCGGCTAGAGGCTCGGATCAGTCCTGACCTGCATCTGATTGTCAAGCGTGCTGCAGAAATTCAAGGTCGTACGATGACCGACTTTGTGATCCATGCTCTGCAAATAGCGGCCTCGCAAACAATAGAACGCGCCGATCGCGTGCGCCTGTCAGTACTCGACCAAGAGGCGTTCGCAAACGCTTTGATTGCACCTGCCAAGCCTAATGCAGCACTCAAGCGCGCCTTTGCCAAGGCCAACAAGCTTCTTGCTGCGTGAAGTCACGTGTGACTGTAAGCACAAAGGTACCTAAATTTTTTGTTTCTGCGCTAGATCTCACTGCTGATCGCGCGAAGTTTACGTGCGGCATTGAACCACTTGATCGGTACATTCGTACTCAGGTTAGTCAGGACATTAAACGCCGAGTGTCTGCTTGTTTTGTGGCAAACGACAATGTGGGACAGATCGCGGGCTATTACACACTGGCCTCGGCGAGTATTTTGCTATCTGACCTACCCGAGACGCTTGCGAAAAAACTACCTCGCTACCCCAGCGTGCCGGCAGTGCGCATGGGGCGGCTGGCCGTGAGCGATTCCTTCAAGGGCAAAGGCCTCGGAGCCGCATTATTAGCCGATGCCCTCAGGCGTGCGGCCACGGCAGAGATCGCAGCGTATGCGCTAGTCGTTGATGCCAAAGACGAGTCGGCCGCCGGGTTCTACGCTCACCACGGGTTCATTGCGCTCCCAGAACAACCACTTTTTCTCTTTCTGCCCCTTGCGACAGTCAAATCCTTGCTTGACTGATCCATATAGATTCGTGAATCAACCTAGCTGCATGATTTGTAGATCACGCGAGTGACTTCAGTCATTGGTTAGTATCCCTCCCGCAGACCAAAAGCAAAAAACCTGAGATTTCAGCACCTCAGGCGGTTTGTGATGTTGTCAGTGCGCCGCCGCCAAGTCGTTCAAGCAAATTAAGCACCTTCGGGTGCTTTTTTTTGGCGATCTCCGTTGAGAAGCCAGCAAAAAGTGTTCAGCGGATGCTGTCCTCACCAACTGAACTGTCTGTGCAAACATTAGATAAATTGGTAGTATTGAATCTTGATCTCAAAAAAAAAAACTAAAAGGAGTCATCATGAAATTTCCTCGTCGCTCGTTCCTACAAATGGCCTTGGGTGCATCTGCTTTGTCGGCAGTTAGTCGAATTAGCTGGGCGCAAGCCTATCCTTCACGTCCGGCTCGCATTGTTGTTGGCTTTGCTGCCGGAGGAGCCACCGACAT
The DNA here is from genome assembly GCA_945895265.1 of Bordetella parapertussis. GTDB lineage: Bacteria > Pseudomonadota > Gammaproteobacteria > Burkholderiales > Burkholderiaceae_B > Zwartia > Zwartia parapertussis_I. The sequence goes on from CAMDEF010000017.1 coordinate 1,696, forward strand.
TCAGGCTCGTTTGGTGGGCCAATGGCTTTCGGAACGTCTTGGTCAACAATTCATAGTTGAAAATCGAGCGGGCGCAAGCGGCAACATTGCAACTGAGGCAGTCATCAAAGCTCCGCCTGATGGCTACACTCTTTTACAAATCGTCACACCGCATGCAATCAATGCGGCCTTATTTACTGATCTCAATTTCGATTTTAAAAGGGACATCACGCCTGTCATATGCACTGCTCGACTAGCTTACGTTGTAGTCGTTCATCCATCAGTCCCGGCCAAGACGATGCCAGAGTTCATCGCCTATGCCAAGGCCAACCCAGGCAAGATCAACTACGGATCTGCTGGCCAAGGGACACCGCAGAACATTACTTGCGAACTTTTTAAGATGATGACTGGGCTAAATCTAGTCCATGTGCCCTACAAGGGAGGCGCAACTGCTGTTGCAGATCTGATCGCTGGCCATATACAAGTGGTTTTCGCGCCCTTGTCGGAATCAATTCAACAGATTAGAGCTGGAAAACTACGCGCCTTAGCTGTCACGACGGCATCCCGTTTGGATGTTTTGCCCGATGTACCAACAGTGGGTGAGTTCGTTCCCGGCTATGAGGCTAGTGGTTTTGCTGGAATCGGAGCTCCAAAAGATACCCCAACTGACATTATCAATATGTTGAACAAAGAAGTTAATCTGGGGCTTGCCGATAGTAAGGTTCAAGCCCGCATTACTGAGCTTGGCGGAACTGTGCTTGGTGGAACCCCCGCAGAATTCGGAACCATCATCGCCGAAGCCACGGAAAAGTGGACGAAGGTGATTAAGTTTGCAGGTATCAAGCCAGAATAACTTGATCAATCGAGCGGTGGGGTCGATAGGTGTTACTGTGTATCGCGTCAACGTTATTGTGATTAGGCTAGTCAAGCCAAATGGGTTAATGCATACGGGCTTAGCTACACCGTCAGAATCTCAGGTCACTGTTGACTCCGGTGCGGACGGCGCGCTTGTTGCAATCAAGATCGGCACTATTTTGCAATAGCGAGCTAAAGTGGCAGACGACTCTCGCTCAAAACGGCAAGCGCAAGCCCACGCTGCCACCGTAAAGTGTCTGCCCTGTTCTGGCTTCACCCGACACGCCCGCGTATGCATAGGCGTTGTCAGCAATTTTGACAGTGCCGTACAACCCCACCTGCACAAAGGCAGAACCTGCAGTCGCAGTGGTCACGCTGCTTGAATAGCCACCAAGCGTGGTGTTCAAGCTTGGATTTAACAAGCCTGAGGTGTCAGCACCGACTGCGAGGTTGGCACGATAGGTGTACTGGTCTTTGAGTGGGTCTTTGTTGAGTGACCCTGCGCCCACACCGATCACTGCACGCGCGCCGTTGGCGTTTAGGCGTGCGACGTTAAGCGCTGCAGCGCTTGCGCCCTCGTCGTAGGCGGCTTGGCCAACGTACTGGTAGGTGAGCCGTACGTAGGGTGTAATGCGCACATCGTTGGTTTCAAACGGACGGCTAAGACCTGCACTGACCAATACGTCGTTACCCATCACAGACTTGTTACTAAAACCGCTGCTCAAGCCCGTCAGATCACTACGCGAGAGCTTGGTTGAACTCAAGCCAAGGCTCGCCATGCCATCCAGTACGTAATCCTCTGCGACGGGCATCTTGCCGTAAAGAAACAAGGCGCCTTGTTGGATCGTACTGTTACCACCCGTCGCATTCACCGTAGTGTTCGAAAGTGCCAAGCCACCACCGAGCTTGAGCCCAAGCGCAGCGTTTGTGTACGCATCCACTCCAAACACAGCTTGGTATAGGTTGTTGTTATAGCCATTGCCACCGCGATCACTCACCCGCTCACCGCGTTGGTAGGCGATCTCACCCCAGGCACGACCATCTGCGACGGCCGCACTCGTCAGGTGCGAAGAGTTTGGATTTACGGCGGGGTTTGAGCTCATGTTGGCAGTGGGCAGCCCTGACGGGTTGTTGCCCGTGATGGCCCCTGACGATAAGGGGCTAGCACCAGCAACAGCACCGCCATTGAATTGATTCGGTGCCATCGGGAAATCGCCTAAGCGTGCCAACACCGCTTGCTGCACGCGTTGAGTTGCCTGCGGCAAGGTTGCAGCAGAGGCCGCATGGATCTCGCCGGAAAGTGCCTGCGCAAAGCCTGGCAAGCTTGCTGCAGTTTGACCTGCAACTGCATCAAGCAAAGAATCTTGTGCAGCCGTAGCCGTACCAGTCTTGTTGACGCCTAAGAGCTGATCTAAGACATTCGCTACCGCCTTGGCGTTGGTGGTGCTTGATGACAACGTCGTGCTGTACGAAGTTGGTGTCACAGCCAGATCAAAGCTATTGCTGTTGTTAACGTTATAGAACGCAACGAACTGTGTGCCGCTCGCAAGCTCGGCTGGCTGAGTCAGTGTGCTGAATCGACCCGAAATGCCACCTGTAGTGGTCACCATGCGGAAGCGATCGCCAAGTGCTGGAACGTAAATTGCACTGCCGTAGCCAGATTCGTTCGCACTAAATAGGTTCGATAAGCGCGGCGTTAAGGTTGCGCCTGAATGGATCGTGAACTGACCGCCAACGCTTAACAACGAGTAGTAGCCGGTAGCCCCCACTGGGGTCGCGCTACTCGCCTGAACCAAACCTGCAATATCTTGCTGATAGGTTGAGCCTGTGTTCATCGACACGTTGCTTGAAGCCACGAGATAGCCTGGCGAGTTACCGGGTTTGAGTACACCCCCAACGCTCAAGTTACCTGCAATCGTGCCCGTGCCCATCAAGGTGCCGGCAGACGCCACGTAGACATCGCCTGTGCCAGTGGGTGATGAGCCAGCAACAGAGAGCGTACCGGACGCCACAGTCGTGCCGCCGCTGTAGGTATTGGTACCCGTAAAGATCGTTGTGCCCGTGCCGGTAAAGGTCAAAGACCCTGCACCAGAAAACACACCAGACAAGGTGGCTCTACCTGAGGTAGGATTTTGAATCGTACTTGCGCTGGTCACGCTAAACGCGGTGCTTGAGCTGTCACCACTTAACAGTACAAGTGTGCCACCAGACAAAACTGGGCTCGCACCAATTGAGGCTAGCCCGACGTTGGTACCGCTTGAGATGTTTGAAATACCTGTTCCGCCAGAAGATGAGCCCGAGTCACTGGTGTTGTACACACTGTATGCCGTGATGAGTAAGTTCCAGATGCCGGATGTAGGAGTTGTTTGTGTCAAAACAAAGGTGTAACCGTTTGATGTGCCACTTGTGTTGACAAGGTTTGCTGCAGCGACACCGCTTAAGACTGAACTCAGATTTGTATTGAGGATCGAACTATTCGTGGTCGATAAAGATGAAATACCAAAGGTCATTGCCGTCCCACCATTTAGCACAGTGGCAATTAGTTTGCCGTAGCTCGCGGCACTATCAACTATTACGTTATATAAAGTTGGCAAATTGCTTTGCAGCGACAGTGAACTACTTAAGTTGTTCAGCGTGCCGATTGTTCCGGCATTGCGAATGCCTTCCAAGCCTCCGCTGATCGTACCGATATTAGTCAGGGTAGTAATCGTAGCGGAAGATTCATTGAAAATACCCTGTTGGGAAGCCCCGCCGCTAATAATGCCACGGTTGGTGATCGTTCCAATCAACTCACCATTTCGATTAAGAATCCCTGTACCAACGGCCGAAGAAATAGTGCCCGAGTTGACGATCGATGTCATTGTTACAGAATTATCAATGCCCGATCCCGCCCCAGAGGTCACGCTTATTGAGCCCTCAACGATCAAGGACGCTCCAGGAGCTGGCGAGGAAACCTGAACACCATCTTGACCGCCAGACGCTGTCACTGTGATGCCAAACGGCACAGTGATCACTTGACTGACCCCAATTTGCCATTGCGAGCCTTCGCAGCTAACACTGGGCGATATATTGTTTACGCAGTTATTAACAATACCTGCTTGAAGGTTGCCTGAAGGCGCTAGAAAAAAACCTAAAATCAAAACGAGGCAAGTAGAAATAGCTGAGGCGCGTAAATTTACGCAAAGCAAATCTCTGATCTTGGTTTGTTGCATGAGATACGCCCAAGTTGCCTACTGTTGATGGAAGGTTACGGAACCGGCTACGGTGAAACGTAAAGCTCGAAGTGGTAAAAGGGCAACCAAACCGAGAACGGCCATCTGAAATAAATTTAGTTATATTGATTCACGCAAACGTACCCCAATTAGTGCAACCGAGAGAATATCCTTGACTTCAATCAAGTGCAACGTATTTTTCACCGTGTTCGTGCGGCGCTAGACCTAAACGGTGCATGAGGCCGATCTCCCTGCGCTGCCTGCTTAAGCAAACACAACTATGCCAATCGCGAAGCGGTGCCTGCATTTCTCCAGTCGTTGATCACCTGTCGCCCCTGACGCACCGCCTCTACCGCGCTGCGGTCGTATCTGCAACACAGCAAAACTTATTGAAAGTTAGCGTGACCCCAGTATGGGTGTCTAGGTTCAGAGCGTGTATGTCAGCCGTGACATTTGGGGTGAGTTGTTTCTTCGCCAACTGCCCCGTCGTATGCCCATGATCAGCCGCTCGACGAGGCTTTCAATTTTCTTCTGTTAGTCAAATGCCATCGCCACCATTGGCAGCATCACTGCCTAGCAGATGCAGTTGCGTCGAAAGACAGCAACAGCAGCGCAAAAATATTGATCATTATTTGTCTCAGCATAGAGATCCTTTTACTATCTTTAAACGCCCAATCACTCGGGTTTAATGCCCGCACTATTCAAAGCCTTTTGCCAAACCACGAGTTGATCTTTCAAAATCTTATCAAGATCTTCTGGCGACCCACCAGCGCTTTCCATCGACTGACGTGCGAGTTGCTCGCGCACGTCTGGCATGTTGAGCACCGCATTGAGCTCTCGATTCAGAAGATCAACGATCGGCCTCGGAAGTTTCGCGGGGCCGACCAGCGCCATCCAGCTGATATTTGTGAAATTAGGTAACCCCGCCTCTGTCATCGTCGGCACATCTGGGAAGATAGGGCTGCGTTTGTCGAGCACAACGCCTAACGCTCGTAGCCTATTGTCTTTAATGAAACCAGTCGACGTGGCTGGTGAGGTAAAGGCCAGTTGTATACGATTGGCTAGCAAGTCGGCGGTTTGTTCTGGTTCGCCTTTATACGACACCTGAACGATATCGACCTTGCCCAAGGTCTTCAACTGGGTTCCGTAAATCAGTGCGGCAGTGTGTCCAGATCCGAAGTTCAGCTTGCCTGGATTGGCGCGTGCATAGGCAAGCAGTTCGTTCAGATTTTTGACTGGCAGGTCTTGATTGACCAACAGAAAATGTGTGAAGTTGCCAATAAATCCGATAGACGTGAAATCGGTCAGCACGTTGTAAGGCGGGTCTTTCATTAAAAAAGGTACGCCAGCTAACGGGCTATTCGTACCCATCATCAGGGTGTAGCCGTCGGGTGCAGCGCGCGCAATCAACTGGCCGGCAATGGCGCCGTTTGCGCCTGCCTTGTTCTCGACGATAATGTTTTGACCCAGCCGTTGAGACAGCTTTGGTGCGATCGCGCGTGTCAGCGTGTCGGTGACCGAGCCCGCCGGAAACGGGATAATAAGCCGTATCGGTTTGTCTGGGTATTGCACACAGGCGACGGCCGAAGCCAGTGCGAGGGTGCAAGCTGCAACGTAAGTCATGATGCGTTTGTACATGGGGCGTCTCTTTAGTTTTTATAGAATTGATGGGTAGGTAGCACCAGGTTGTTGCTTTGGTGTCTGCTCATCTATGTAAACTGATCATAATACGAAAATATACAAGGTCAAATAACATGACAGCAAACATTTCAAACGCCCCCGTCGCGCTAATTACCGGGGCAGGTAAGGGCATCGGTCGTGCAATGACCTTGGGTTTGCTCACAAAGGGCATGCGCATCGCTGCCGTCGATCGAGATGAGCAAAGCTTGCTTGAACTCAAACACTTGGCCAATCAATCGGGGCATGCCGAACGTCTAGGGACATTCACAGAGAATCTCACTCGCTTTGATGCGCCGTCGTTGGTGAAACGTATCGAAGACAATCTGGGCGGCATCAACATCTTGATCAACAATGCGGGCCTCGGTCAGGGACAAGTTCGCAACGACTACCATCGGCATCCGCCGAAGTTTTACGACGTCACTCCTGAGCAATGGTTGAACGCAATTGCGGTCAATGCGAATGCAGTTTTTTTGCTGAGCCAGGTCGTGGCGAAGCGTATGCTTGGCGACGGATGGGGGCGCATCATCAATGTCACAACAAGTTTGGGCACGATGCTTAGAGAAGGCTACTGCCCTTACGGCCCAACGAAGGCCGCTGCAGAAGGTCTCAGCGCAGTGATGGCAAGTGATCTGAATGGCTCAGGCGTCACAGTGAATGTTCTAGTGCCAGGCGGCATTGTCAACACACCGATGATTCCTGGCGAGGCACCTTTCTTGCGAGAAGAGCTGATCCAGCCTGAGGCGATGTTGGCACCTCTTTACTGGCTGTGCTCGAGTGAGGCCAATGACGTCACCGGCTTACGTTTCTTGGCAAATCAGTGGGACGATAAGCTTGTGGGGGCAGAGGCGGCGCAATTGGCGGGCGCACCCATTGGCTGGAAGGATCTTGCGGTTTTACCTGTCACGCCTAAGTTCAAAGTTTGATAGCGCTCGTTGCGCTTGCACTAAGGGTCGCCAACGGGGGCTAGGCTCTCCCATCAGTAGCGGTAAAACGGTGAAAAGTACATGCAAAAATGATCTTTACGCGTTGTGTTAAGTTATCTGCGTGTAGATTCTGTAACTGCTCTCAAACCTAGAGGATTCCAGTCATGATTCGTCATTTGTTTTCGCAATGCTGCTTCGCGATTGTTGCGCTACTTAGCCTACCTGCCACTGTTTTAGCGAACCCAGCCTGGCCCGCGTCACCGATCCATATGGTGGTACCGTTTCCCCCCGGAGGCAGTAATGATGTCATTGCCAGACGATTAGCGGATGGTCTGAGCAAAGCCTTTGGTCAGACTGTCGTAGTTGAGAACAAAGGCGGCGGAGCCGGTACGATTGGCTCGCAAGCGGTAGCAACCTCAAAGCCAGATGGCTATACATTCTTATTCATTTCAAGCTCGCTGGCAACGTCAGCGGCTGTTCAACAAACACCCTACGATCCGCCTAAAGCGTTCATGGGCGTCGCTCAAGTCGCGCGCTCTCCCTTTGTCGTGCTCACCAGCAAAGAGTTTCCAGCTAAAGACATCAAAGAGCTGATCGCTTACGCAAAGGCGAATCCCCGCAAAATGAATTTTGGCAGTGCAGGTTTGGGTGATAGCACGCAGATGGCGACCGAGCTCTTTAACGATATCTTTGATATCAAAATGACTGCAGTACCGTATAAAGGGATTTCACCGGCTCAACTAGACCTGGTGGCTGGACGACTCGATATGATTATCACCACGATTGCGTCGATTAAGGGTAACGCTGCCGACAGTTTGCCAAAGCTAGCTTTCACTGGTGCGAAGCGCGAACCAGACTATCCAAATATTCCGACTGTGATAGAGGCTACCGGGACGCAATATGAGGTGGATGTTTGGTGGGGACTGTTTGCACCGGCGGGTATTCCAGTGGCGATCTTGCAAAAGATGAATGCTGCGGTGAATAAGATTGTCAACGACGCAGCGTTTGCCGAGTTTTTAAAAACGGTGGGCGCTTCTCCCGCTATTGGCACGCCAGAGTCCTTTCAGCAACTGTTAGTCAAAGACCTAGAGCGCTGGCGAGCGATTGCTAAGCGTGCGGGTGTGCAGAACTAGGAGATAGGCAATGAGTGATCGTGAGCATCAGACCGATATCGAGGCAATACAAGTGGCGTTGAAGCAAACCGGCGAGCTCTTGCACGGGATCGTTTCGCGTTCTGATATCAAGCAGATTGCTGCAGAAGTCTTACGACTCAACGAGGCTGTTCGGCGCGGCGCGGCAGGTCGTGTTCAAAGTGGGGATCACCCTCAAGATTTTGCGATGATGCTGCTGGCTGAGGCAGATGATACGAACCGGGTGAGCTGAAGATGATGCCATTACCGTTAAATCAGCCTACGGATATTCTCGAAGCCTCAATCACAGAAGTGGGGGCGCGTTTAAGGCGCAAAGAGTTAAGTGCTGAACAGCTTACCCGACACGCACTAGACCGCGCGGTACAGACTCAACCGATGCTCAATGCGTTCATCGACATTTGGGCAGACAGTGCGATCGCGCAGGCAAAACAGCTTGACCTCGAGGCTGCGTCAGGAAAGTGGCGAGGGCCTTTGCATGGCATTCCTCTGGCGCACAAAGACTGCTTTGAGCGACAGGGCTTGCCTATGACGGTTGGATCAAAAGTGACGGGCACTGATCTGGGGCGCGTGACCGCTACTGCGCTACAGAGGCTCAACGAGGCCGGCGCGGTAGATTTGGGTCCACTGAATATGAACGAAATGGTGGCCGGGCCAACCGGACAGAATCCGCACTTCGGTGACTGTCGTAATAGCTGGGATTTAGACCGTATTTCGGGTGGGTCGTCGAGCGGTTCGGGCGCGGCGGTGGGGGCTGGGGTCATCTACGGCGCGCTTGCTTCGGATACGGGCGGCTCAACGCGCTTGCCCGCATCGATGAATGGATTGTTTGGCCTGAAGGGCACTTACGGCCGTGTTTCTCGAGCCGGTTGTTTTCCAAGGGCATTTTCACTGGATTGTGTCGGCCCAATTGCGCGCTCGGCCCAAGATTGCGCCGTCTTGCTACAGGTTTTAGCCGGTTGGGATCCACGCGACGCATCGAGCCTTGAGGCACCCGTGCCCAACTATCTCTCGGTCCTCGAGACCGCGGGTCGCGCAAGCCGCTGGGCGGTCTTGGAAGGAATCGCTTCCTGTCATCCCGACATTACCCGGGGTTTTGAGTCATTCATCGAAGTGATTCAAACAAGATACGGTCAGGTCGGTCGGGTGCAGTCGAACCAGATTGGCACGTGTTACGCCATGGCGGACGTCTTTTCAAAAGTTGAGGCCGCAACTTTACATGGTCATTGGATGCGCGAGCGACGCGATCTTTATTCGCAAGCCGTGTTTTCTAGAACAGAGCCGGGTTTGCACGTACCAGCAGTGCGCTATCTAGAAGCGCTTCAGATGCGCGCCAAAATACTGCACGAGTTTTTGCATGGCACGATGCAAGATTTAGACGTGTTGATTTGCCCGACCATGCCGATACCCGTTCCAACGCACGAAGAAGCCGATGTCGAAACCCCTGGCAAGGTCTTTGGCGTGGTCACTGCGTTAACGCCGCTGGTGCGCCCCTTTAATTATTTAGGGCTTCCCTCACTCACCATGCCCATTGGCGTCGATCGTGCAGGGATGCCGATCGGCGCGCAACTTGTGGGCAGGCCTTTCGCAGAGGCTCGGCTGTTGTCGGTCGCCCACCAGCTCTCAAAAGATATCGCTTGGGATCGTTTAGCTTGCATGCAAAGAGCGCAAGCGCTTAAGGTAGAAAAGTCATGAGTATGCTGTGGGATCAGTTTTTAACAGAAGCCGATAAAGCGGTACTTGCTCGCGGAAAATTCGGTCGCCGCATGGGGTTTGGGCAACAGCCGGTTGTCTTAGTGATCGATGCGCAGCGCTACATGGTTGGCGAGGCAGAAGATGAAAACAGTTGGCCGTCAAGCTGCGGTGAAGTTGGGCGCGAAGCGATGCGACACATCGCGCAGGTTGTGCGCACGGCCCAACATGCCGAGGTACCCTGTATCTTTACGCGGTTTGAAATAGACCCCACCGGAATCGATATGGGGGTCTACCGTCGCAAAAGGGATTTATTGCAATCAGATAAATGGTGTCTGGCAGAGAGCTTGGGGGCAGAGCTTTCGCCGCTTCTCGTGCCGACAGAGCGGGATCTGGTCTTTGTCAAAAAGAAACCGAGCGGTTTTCATGGTACGCCGCTTTTAGGCTACCTGATCGACCGTGGCATCGATACTGTGATCGTGGTGGGCGGGGCAACTAGTAACTGTATCCGCGCAACCGTTTTTGATTGCGCGTCGTATAACTATCGTGCGATCGTGCCGCAAGAAGCGGTCTTTGACCGTATCCCCATTTCACACGCGATTTCTCTTTTTGATATGGATCGTCAGTTTGCAGATGTTTTGCCAACGCCTGAGGTAATCGACTATTTGTTAGCCTGCCGAAGCGGACGTTTCGAAGCAGGTACGAGTGTCCCATGATCTCTAATTTGTTTCGCAGCCTCAAGGTCGAATGCCTCTAGACCGATCGACCAGAGCTCAAGCATACGTTGTGCCATCTTTGCAAAATGGTCTTGCGGATGTGTGTTGACAAACCCGACAACTTTTTTCGCGGTCTCGATCAGCGCGACCGCAATTTGAGTTTCCCACTCGTTGCGTCGTTTCGCACTGACAAGGCACTGCTTGGCCAGTGCTGTAATCGTCTTTGGCGTTAACCAACGCTTTGAGCCTTCAAAGTTAAGTGCGAGCCCATCGTCGGCATCATTCGAGTTAGATAGCTGAGGTGCATAAACCGACATGCTGAGCATGTCATAGGTTGGCGCAAGAGCCGCGTTTTTAATCTCGTCATACATCAGACCAAAGTTTTTTAAATGTGCATCGCCATTTCGAATGGTAGACGCAAGCAGGTATTGACCAAAAAAGTGATCGTACGACTGTTTTATGTGGCTGCCTTGGCAATAGGTTCCTATGGTTTTAATCACTCGCTCAACTGAACCTGTGAATTTCTCGCGTGCAGGCAGTCCGAGCAGCGCGCACATATCCTCAAACCCCAGGCGCTTGCCCTCAGCCGTCAAATCAAAGCGTTTCACCAGCAGATGTTTGCGATCTTCGGATAAGTGAGCCGCTGGAACGGTTAATCCTGCCGCACGCGCAGCCATCATTCCAAAATACTCAACCAACACGATTTGTGGATGATCTTCGTCGTTAAGTTTAATGATCCAGTCATCTAACGCTAGCGTGGGGCGGCCATCTTGGTGGCTGACTGGACTTTTAGCGAGAAACTTCATGAAGCCTCCAGAGACGCCAGATTCATGTAGCCGAGTACCAAGATAATGTTTCACAAGCTTGGTTGTGTCTTCTTTAATTAGGCTTGACAGTGATTCATGCGCGGTCAAGCCAGAGAGCGCTTGCCCGTGTGGGGTCACCTGGATCCGACCGATCATGTTTTCACCGATCACCGCAAGTAGTTCTAAGTCTCCAAAGCGCTCGAAGCGTTTAGAAAAATTTCTGACGATTAACTCGCGTAAGGATCCTTCAGGTAACGAGATCTGAAAGACAGGGTGGAGTTCTCTGCTGACCCAACTCGCTGTCCGTTTGGGCATCAGTAATGAAACGGGTAGTACGCTTGGCGCGTCAGGTAGATAGTTGAAGACAAAAGTGTAGGGCTCAGGCTGATCCAGAACACCGACGAGTTGCTTGGAGACATACACATCAAGCATTGGCTTCTCTTGGATTAATTGGGTTGAGCTGAGCGTGTGCTTGCGAAAAGCGCTTCGTTTTCGCGAGTGACGTCATCAAGCGTAGGTACGTGCTTGACCTGCGCTGTGAGTCGTAGGCCCAGCGCTGCAGTGACCCTGTGCAGGGTAGACAGGGTGCAGTCGCCCCCCGCTTCGATCAGTACGATCGTGCGGCGTGAGACACCAGACATTTCGGCAAGCTGACCTTGAGTGAAGCGCTGTGACTTGCGAGCACGAACAATATCCTGGATCAAGGGATCCCGGTGCTCGATTGTTGAGCTAGTTTTGAGGATTTTAGTGATACTCATAAAGTAAATTATATATCACTTTTGAATTTATTATGTTTATATAGTAATCTATAAATTACATTATTAAAAAATAGTGGGGTAGTTAACTTCGCAACAAACTGACCCGTTTCAGCCTCGGCCTTTAGGCCGGTAAATATCGCGCCACATAAAACACGCCAGTAAACGCCATGCCAACTACGACAGTCATCCAGCTGATCATTTTCCAGGTGCATGAAGTGATTTCGTGATGGATGGTTGTGGTGAGTTCGAGCTCTAGCCTTTTGAGGTCTTCTTTGGTTGCAAGTGTTGGGAGAATCGTATCAAAGCGTGTTTCTAGCGTCGTCATTCTGGTTTCCATTGGGTTATCCTCAAAGCTACAGTGATTGAGAATTTTAAGATTTTAGGTCGATCGCAAGAATGGTATCGGATAGTTTCGTCTAGTAGCAATCCGTTAATTGCATTTGCTTACATTTATAGAAAACCATAGAACAATATGAAAATTTTAATTGCCCGTAATGTTGCCGCCACGTTGCTCGCGACTGTCTGTGCAGGTCTACTTTGCGCCTCAGCCTCGGCACAGACCGCACAATGGCCGACGCGCCCCATTAAGATAGTGATTCCGTTTGGTGCGGGCGGTGGCACCGACGTGATTGGTCGGTTTTTAGCGCAGAAATTTACAGAAGGTCTGGGTCAAACCGTGGTGGTTGAAAATCGCCCTGGCGCTGGCGGCAGCCTTGGTAGCGCTGAGGTTGCGCGTGCACCGGCTGATGGTTACACAATCTTGTTAGGTTCAAGCTCAACGCACGGCATCAATCCTGGCATGTATGCCAAGCTTCCTTACGATCCAATCAAAGATTTCGAACCGATCGGTTTGATCGCGACCAATTTATTTGTGATGTCTGTACCCAAAGACTCGCCGGTAAAAACGGTTGCCGACTTAGTGAGGCTCTCGCAGGCCTCGCCTGGCCAGTACGATTACGCCTCCTCCGGAAACGGCACCACCAGCCATCTTGCAGCTGCTTTATTTATTTCGATGTCTGGTGCCAAGCTCACGCATATCCCGTACAAAAGTAATGTGCCCGGTCTGACAGATTTGATGGCGGGCCGTGTGGCGATGATGTTTGACAATATTACGGCGATGCAAACGCAGATTAACGCCGGAACAATTCGCCCAGTTGCGACGACTGGCTTAAAGCGTAACGTGGTGTTCAAGGACGTACCGACTTTGGATGAGGCGGGCGTCAAGGGCTATGACCTGAGGGGCTGGTTTTGTTTGCTCGCACCGGCGGGCACCCCTGCAGAGGTCGTGACGAAGATGAATCGAGAGCTAGTCAGAGTGATCTCAATGCCCGAAGTGACAGACAAGCTGATTGCCTTAGGGGCGGATCCTGAAACTGGTACACCCCAAGAGCTTAAAGCGCTGATCGCCTCTGAAATTATCAAATACAAAAAGATTATCGATATCGCCGGTGCGAAGGTCGAGTAAGTTGGTGTGACCCATGTCTGAATCATCAGGCCACAAGCCATTGGTCGTGTTGACCGCGAGTTTGATCTAGTGGCGGTAACAAATTGTTACACTACTATTTTTGTTGATGCGGTCAGACATTCTTGTAGGTACGGTTAGAAATTGAGATAATTTCGGTATCGTACTTAAGGAGTTGTTTAAATGGAAGCTAGAATTATTGCGTTAGAAGAGTTCGCTGTCGATGCGCGTGATCGCCTCGCACGCATTGAGACTCGGTTGGATGCCTTTGCAACCAAGGCAGACTTGCATCGCGAGTTGCACGGCATGACTTGGCGGCTCTTTGGTGGCGCCTCAGCCCTAGTCGGTATCGTCTATTGGATCGCTCGCAACATTCATTAATACCTTGGGCTGCGCGGTCAACGAATGCTAGCGCATCCCTAATCGCCATAGCCGGTTCGCGTCAGATCAACCTTCGCCATAGTCGGCTCTCGTCAGATCAACCTATTTTGCAATCGCGCAGTGACCACCGCTTGAGGCCTTGCCCGAACCTGCCGCGATAAGCGGCGGTTCATTACGCAGATCAACCGGTGGCGCCTTGGTCGTATCCCAAACCAAAAAAGCCAGTAAGCCACACCAAAAGACCAACTGAAGTTTGTGCTTAGATAGGCTCATGGTCTCTCGCGTCCTGTGGTTTGTGAGTCGACAGACTGATGATTAGAGTGGCTCATGCTGTCTTCAAACTTATAGTTTGTAATAGCGGCGTACTCGTACACCGATCAGCGTTCCGGCAAACGCCAGTGGCACCCAGATCCAGCCGTGAATACTGCCTGTTGAGATGCCGCTTAGCATCGCCCCAATGTTGCAACCAAAGGCCAATCGCGAACTGTAGCCCATCAAGAAGCCCGCCACTAAACCGACCACCCACTGCGTACCGGTCAAGGGTTGGCTGTCGCTTTTGGCGCGTGCCGAGACCCATAAGGCTCCGCCCAAAATACCAATATTGGTTATCGACGTGATGTCCATCAGTACCATTTCGCTTAAGCGTTGCGCGTTACCGGCCTGGCTCCAGAAGGCATTGGTCGCTGGATCAAACAAGCCCGCAGCGGTCACAATCTTTGCGGCCCACAGCCCAAATCCGTAGACGACCCCCCAAGGTTGGCCGGCAATGAGCAGATTGAGCGTCGCCAACACTGCGAGTGCAACTGCGCCAAGCAGCCATTTGCGATCCCACCAGGTGCGCCCCGGGCCCACCCAAAGTCTTGCTGCGAATCCCAATAGCGCAAGCCCAGCTAAAGTGATCAGTAGTGCTTGCATGCTGCCAAATTCGGCGACAAGGCCAAGGGGTTGAAGTTGACCAAGCGTCAGCCAGTCGCCCACTTGCACCGAGCCCAGAAAGCTGCCCAACGCAAAGAGAGGCAAAATTCCCATGTTCAGCGGTACGCCAAGCCCCGCCTTGTAAAGAGTGCCCGAGCCACAGCCATCCGCAATCTGCATCGTTAAGCCGAAGACAAAGGCGCCAATTAGCAGGCTGACACTCGGTGGGCCGAGAGCCGCGGTCAGTTCAGAATATTGACCTAGAAGTGTCAATGAAAATGCGGAGGCGAGGGCGAGCAACACCAATTGACCTGCTACGCCACGAGGATCGCGTTGCTCAATTAACTGGCGCCAGCCGGTCGTGAAACCAAAGCGCGCGCCCGCCAGAGCGGCTCCCATCCCAATCCCCACTGCAAACAAAATGGCTTGGCGCACGGAGACCGACCAACCGAGATAGATAAAAAACACCAACAGCAGCAGGCTAAGTGGCAGACGTTTCATCATTCATTTCGTAAAACTGCATCGTCTGGGATCAGGCGATGACTCTTGGGTTAAACGGTGATCACACAAGCATTAACGATGCATGAAGGTGTCACTCTATGTGACGCGGATTGGCGGGCTCTTGATCAGCAATCAGTTACTTTGCGGCCCACAATTGCGCGTCGATGTACAACTGCTTGAGGCGATTAGGGACGTTGTCCATTGGCAACGCACCGTCGGCTTGCGTCCAGTCAACCATCGAGCCGGCGTAGAGTTTCACGTTTGGCTGCCCCACAAGCTCTGACAAGACAAACCAATTTGTGGCGGCCCAGTGACCGGTGTTACAAAAAGAGATGACCTCTTGATCACTTTTAACGGGTGCTGAGAGAGCAAGTTTTTTTGCCTCGCTAGCAGGTACAACCTGGCTGCTATTTGGCGCAAACCACGTTGAGTGTTCGACGCTGACCGCGCCTTTCAACGTGCCCGGCACCTTGGCGGCTGTGTGTCGCGTTGAGCCATCAAAAAAAGCGGTGGGGCGAGCGTCAATGAGTTGTGCTTTACCCGATTGAACGCTGCTGACCACTTCGGTGCGCGTTGCGATCATGCTTTGATTGATTGTCGGTACATAGGTGCTTGCTGTGGCTGTCACCGGTTGCGTGTTCAGGTCAAACCCTGCGGCTTGCCACGCTTTTAAGCCACCATTCAACACAGACAGATTTTTTAAGCCCAACACTTTGAGTGTCCAGTACACGCGTGCTGCGGCACCGAAGTCTGTCGCATCCTTACCTGAAGACGTCACGATCACCTTTGAGTCGGGGGTCAGGCCCAAACGCTGCACAAGCTTGGTTAAGTTTTCAAGTGAAGGCAATTCACCAGGATTGCCCTCGGGGCCCCGCCAAGTGCCGTAGGGGGCATTCAGGGCCCCCGTAATGTGACCAGTCGCGTAAGACTTTGGGTCGCGGATGTCGAGCACTACGGTGCCGGTCGTGGTGAGTGCGGCCCGAGTTGCTTGCGCACTTAACAAGGGTTCGGCTGCGATTGCACTTGCGTACAGAAAGATACCTAAAAAACAGGAAGCGATTTGTTTGATCATGATTCAGACAACCTTAAACGTTCGATGTGTGAACGTATTGTGCATGGTAGGCAACCAAAGCGGAAGTACAAATTTGATCTCTTATTATAACTAAAAGAAATATAGAAATGGTAGGGTGATTGCCATTTGAAAGGAATGCAAGCTCTTGGCGCTGCGGCAGACTGCATTTGGTTGCCTTCTAAGCCTTTTCGGCCTATTTTTGTTCACCAGGTGTGTAGGGTGTATCTCTGCCCGGCACGATTCCTGCTGGCAAGCTTTCGATATGCTGACAAATTGCGCCGGGCGTGGTCAGCCAGAGCTGATTGCGATGTTTCATAATATGTTCGATCACGCGTCTGAACTGCCGAAGCCGATAGGGCTGCCCTAGAATAAAACTATGTAAAACAATTGGCATGACTAAGGGCCTGCAAGCTGACTCTTCAAGCATTTCATCGAACTGATCAATGAGGTTCTGACAATACAGTTGTGAGGGCGTGCGGCGAGTGACTGCCTCGATTGAGTCGTTTAGGTCGTGTTGATACGGTACTGACAAGATCGGACCATGGGTGGTTCTGAACCATACCGGTTGATCATCTAAAGACCAATCCATCATGTAGCGATAGCCTGCTGCTTTGAGCAAATCGAGCGAGTGGTGTGTTTGCGAAATGTAAGGCGCCAACCATCCCATGGGTGGCTTACCTTCATGACGATGGATTGCCTCGGTGGCTTCGGTAATACAGGCTTTTTCTTGCTCATAACTCATGTCGATTTGACGTTCGGCATTGGTTCTGCCATGCCCGACGATTTCGTCCCCTCTGCTGCTAAAGGCTTTAATCATTTCGGGGCAATAGTCATAGAGCTCGGTGTTGATTAACAGGGCATACGGAAACTGATAGGCCTGGGCCAACTCAAGTAGTCGCCAAGCGCCAACGCGATTGCCATAATCTCGCCAGGCAAAACTGCGCGTGTTTGGCTGTGGGCCCGGGCCACCGTAGTCGTTTCCAATCCCTTCGCCAAAAGAAAAATGTTCAACATTTAAGCTGAAGTGCACCGCCAAACGCCTGCCGTCGGGCCAACTGTAGTCAGGCCGGGCATTGATGGGGCTGTAGTCGTAACGATGATGAGTTTTAAGCATGATGAATATCGAGGATAGAGAGCGGAGTTAAAAAGAGCAAACGCCCAATTTTCCGTAAGCTTGTAGGTTTTGCGTTAAAGCCACGCTTGGTAGAGTTGATACGGCGACTCGGCCAATTTGCGGGTTGTATTCAAAACGGGCGCCTAAGCCGATGGTTTCGGTCAGAGCGACCGAGTAGCCAATATTCACAGCAAACGGCACCCCGGTTAATCGCTGGTCTTGATCGGCGCGACCGCTATGACGATTGTCAATTTTTACGTCTTGTATCTTGATAGTCATTTCTTGATAGCCAGTTGCAGCCTCGAGGCTGAGGCCGGTAAAGCGACTAGACTGTGCGGACGCAGCTGTACCAATTAATAGCAAACTAGTGATTAAGCTGATGTTTCCGATTTTCGTTAAGCCGACCTGTTTTTTCAAAATACGCTTTTATTTTTTTGCGAAACATGACCACTATATTTTCGACAAGTATTGTGTGTATTGTTTTTAAAAAGCAACAGAGGTAAGGGACTCTCTGTAAGTCACAGATACTACAGGGCTTTTTGTTAAGATGATATCTTTATTGGTTGACAGTTCTGACGGGATAAGAATGACTGTCAATTTTTCTGTTGAGTCGGGCCTGATAGAGCGTTGAACGATTCAAAAAACGTAATGTAAAAGGCCGACTGGTTTTAAGTCATTGATATCGTTCGCTACAATATCAAAAGAGGGATCCAAATTGTGCAAGATTCAGTATTTGGCTCAAAAGTTCTGTGCTTGATACGAGATCTTGTATATTTTTGTCTCCGAATTGATTCAATGATAATTCGTCGGCCAATCGTATAGTTTCATTTTCTACTAAGATTTCAATTTTCCTTGAGGTTTTAAAATAATGTCTGCACAAGCTGCATCAATGCCCCCTTTTCATTTGGCTTTTCCAGTGCGTGATATCAAAGAGGCTCGACAGTTTTACGTCGGAGTTTTAGGCTGTGGCGAAGGCCGTAGCGCCCCAGACTGGGTTGACTTCGATTTTTATGGCCATCAGGTCGTTGCACACTTAGCACCTGACGAATGTGGGCACAAGCAAACCAGCGCGGTCGATGACCATCAGGTGCCCGTGCGTCATTTCGGAGCAGTATTGTCGATCCCGCAATGGGAAGCGATGGCGACAAAGCTCAAAGCAGTCGGCACAAAATTTGTGATCGAGCCCTACACCCGCTTCAAAGGTGAAGTTGGTGAACAATCAACCATGTTTTTTATGGATCCGTCGGGTAACGCCATTGAGTTCAAGGCTTTCGCGAACATGAGTTCGCTATTCGCTAAATAACGCAGTGATGTGAGATCGTGCGGTGCAAACGTATGGCGCGATGCGGCTGAAGGTGTGAGAGCTTGCCCTTGGCTAGCTCACCTTACATCTCTGTGTGCCAGCCAGCTTGGCTGGTTAAGACGACTGATGAATGACCCACCACAGTGTCAGTGCTGATGGCCCAAACAGCAAGAGCATGAGTGTCCAGACAGCTGTCTGACTCATGCCGCTAGCCGGTGTTTCGTGATGTGACGTTTCGTGTTGCATAGTTGCCTCTTGATAAGATTTTGTTGATGCATTATTCAACAAGTGTTGGTAATAAACAAGTCGATCTTAGTTTTTTTGGCCCGCAACCTTTAACAGACCTTCGCTCTCGACGGACTCGGTGACTAAACAAGGTCGTGAAAAGCGTAGTCTTCAATGCATGCATGTTTTAACCTCCTACTCAGCCTTGATTCCATTCTTTCGCATCAGTTCAGTCCACTTGATGATGTCTGCTGCAATCTCGGCGGCAAAGGCTTGTGGCGTGCTACTGATGGCTTCAGAGCCCTGCTCGGCAAAGAGTTTTTGCGTAGCTGGGTCGCGGGCGATTAAAGCGACCTCGGCGGCGAGCTTATCAAGGATGGCCCGTGGCGTGCCGGCGGGCGCAAGCATGCCAAGCTTGAGAGTTACGTCGTACCCTGGGTAGCCTGACTCGGCAACGGTCGGTACGTCAGGCAATAGCGCTGAGCGCTTATTACTGGTGACCGCTAACGCGCGTAACTTGCCGCCTTTAATATGAGGCAGTGCGGTCGAGGTAGTCTCGATCATCATTGAGGTTTGCCCTGCCACGGTATCTGCCAAGCCAGGCGCGTTACCTTTGTAATGAACTGCAGTGAATTGAGCGCCCGAGGCCATTGTTAACAGTTCGACAGCTAAATTCGCCGAGCCTCCGCTGCCCCCCGTGGCGACGTTGATCTGCTTGGGTTTTGCCTTCGCAACCGCAATAAGTTCTTGCAGAGTATTCACGGGCAACGAGGGATGCACTACGACGAATAAGGACAGTTGTGTTAACAGACTGATCGGCGCAAAGTCTTTATTGGTGTCGTAGGGCAGGGTGGCAAATAAGCCCGGATTCATGGTGTGCGCTGAAGTAATCGTGCCGGTGATTAACAGCGTATAGCCGTCTGGCGTACTTTTTGCGACAGACTGACTGCCGATGATCGTGCTAGCGCCTGGCCGGTTTTCAACAATCACTTGTTGCCCAAGTTGCTCAGATAATTTCTTTGAGTAGACCCGCGCGGTAATGTCGACGTTGCCGCCGGCGGTGTACGGCACAACCACTTTGATTGGTCGGTTCGGATAGTCAGTTTGTGCGCGAACGCCTGTTGCTGCGCCAAGTAAGCCGATTAAACCCGCAAGCGCGATTGAGGCGATGCGATTGACGTGAACTGGCTGCAACATTTTTTGAATATTTTTTTTCAAGTCGTTTTCCTTAAAACTCCGCCGGTTCAGCAGATGGGCAAACAATTCATTTTCTCTTCAAAACACTTTTCTCGCCACAGTCGAGTCAACCTTAACACCAGCAGTGTCTGCTTTAGGCGGCACCAAGCTCCGCACGCACAAGCTGTGCGCCTTGGCTTAGCGCGCAGAGTTTTCCGTAAGCGACTTCGCGAGGCAGATACTTCATGCCACAGTCGGGCGCAGGGATAAGTTGCTCAGCTTTGACATATTTCAAGCCTGCTCGAATGCGAACTGCCACTTGCTCGGCCGTTTCAATGTGCTGATTGCCTAAGTCCAACACACCCAACATAATTTTTTTACCGGCCAAATCCGCGAGCACGCCCAGATCAAGCTTGGGTTGAGCTGCCTCGATTGAAATCTGCGTGGCAATCGAATCACTGAGACCAGGTAAAAATGAATAGCCGGTTGGCTTTTGCCCTTTGACAACCGCCGCATAGCCAAAGCAAAGATGCACAATCGTGGGCACGCTGATCCCCTGCAGAGCTCGATTGATTGCTTTGACCGCGTAGCGTTTAGCCGCCTCAGGGTCGTGACGTAACCAAGGTTCATCTAGCTGAATAAAATCTGCGCCCGCCGCCTGCAGCGCCAGCGCTTCGGCATTGACCGCCGCAGCAAAGTCCATCACCATGGCTTCTTCGTCATGGTAGAACTCATCTTTAGCCTGCTGTCCCATCGTGAACGGGCCTGGCAGCGTGACTTTAGTTAAACGGTCAGTATGCTGTTTCAAAAACTTAAAGTCCTCGACCTCAACCGACTGCACGCGGGCGATCTTGCCTACCACGCGTGGTATCAGCGTCTCAAGTCCGTTTTGCGAGCGAATCACGGCGGGGTTCTGGTCGTCGATACCATCCAAAGAGTTGGCAAAGCGGTTTGAATAGCTTTCGCGTCTGATCTCGCCATCGGTGATGATGTCTACGCCGGCGCGTTCCATGTCTTGGATCGCAAGTCGCGTGGCATCGTCCTGCGCAGCTTGAAGTTGTTCGGGGGCAATCCGCCAAAGCTCGCGCAAACGTGTGCGTGGCACACCTTGGGCGAGCAGCGCGTGATCCACCAGCCAAGCGGGTTGCGGGTAGCTGCCTACAACGGTGGTCGGCAAAATGGTAGGAGTCGTTTGCGTTGTCATTCAAAAAGATCTTTTAAAGCGTGATTCGTGAAGAAGATCGCAACTGCATGAGTCGAAAAAAGGATTTCAATGAAGCCACGCACTGAGGTCTAACCCTCGCCCTCAGTGTTTGGCCTTGCTAAATAAAACGCTTAGTTTGCTGTTGCGCCAGAGTCTTTAACGATCTTTGTCCACTTAGCAAGCTCAGTCACCGTAAAGGCGTTAAAGTCTTTGGTATTCATTGGGGTAATAATCAAACCCATTTCAATAAAACGCTTTTGTGTTGCCGGGTCATCCAAGATCGTCATCGTGGCTTTGTAAAGTTTGTCGATCACGGGTTGAGGCAAGCCAGCAGGGCCTGCCAAGCCCCACCAAGGGCGCAGGTCGTAGCCCGGCACGGTATCGCTAATGGGTGGCACTTCGGGGGCGATGGGGCTGCGCGCTTTGGTCGCGACACCAAGCGCTTTCAGGCGACCGGACTGCACATGGGGGTAAATGACTGGCACGTGATAGAACACCATCGAGACTTCACCTGCAAACAAATCGCTGAAGCCTTGGGTAATATTTTTGTAGGGAATGTGACGGATATCGATACCAGCCAGTGTTTTAAGTAACTCACCTGCCATATGTGGCGACGTGCCTGAACCGGCGGAGATATAAGTGAGCTTGCCAGGGTTTGCCTTTGCATAAGCTATCAACTCGGCCATGTTGTTCGCCGGAATTTTAGGATTGATTGCCAGCATATTTGGCGCGGCTACCATCAGCGCGATATGAGTGAAATCTTTGATGGGGTCAAAAGGGACGTTGGCATAAAGTGCTGGATTTGTGGCGTGTGTGGCGCTTGTTGAAAACGAGAGTGTGTAACCATCGGGTGCAGCTTTGGCGGTTGCGTCAGCTGAGATGTTGCCGCCCGCACCAGCCTTGTTCTCGACCACCACGGTCTGGCCAAGGAGGTCGCCCAGCTTTTGGGCATACAGTCTGGCAATGACATCGGTGGTTGTGCCTGCCGAGTAGGGAACGAGAAATTTAATCGACCGGTTGGGATAGTCTTGCGACTGCGCGTGAGCGCTGAGCGAGGGTAAAGCGCTGGTTAGGGCGACGGCCAGCATACCCACTATTTGAGTCAGTTTTGAGCGTGAAAAGCGCAACATTGCGGTTCCTTTTGAGTGTCTGTGTGTATCATTTTTTGCTAGGGGGTCTTTGCTTGATCGCCAAGCGCTATGCAGCAGCGTCAAGGCTTCTCGTAAGCCAAGTGTAAAGCGCAAACCGCGTCAGCGGGCGGGTTTTATATACAGGTGATCCTGTATTGACAGGTCGCAAATAGTCTAAGAGCTTTTTTCAGAGGTTGAGATCGTACCCATTCCTACTCAAGCGCAGGGCAAGATCCTTTTCAGCATGGGCAAGGTTGCGAGAGGTACCTGTGGGCGACTGTTTGACAGTTCTTGAGGGTTCAAATCTGCTACGATCAATTTAAAACTGACGCCAAGATGATTCAGTTCGAGAATAGCGAGCGCAGAGCCCTAGGTGTTCAGTGCGACGTGATTATTTTTTGTAATTGACCTGCGTGAAGGTGACTGGGATAGCCATGATTAATTTTGAAGCAATCGTTTTTACATTTTTATTAATTTTGGTGCTTGTCACCCTAAAATTGTCGATCAAGATTGTGCCGCAATCCGAAAATTGGTTGGTTGAGCGACTGGGCAAATACAACCGTAAACTTGAAGCCGGTTTGCACTTGCTTATCCCGTTTTTAGAAACGGTGCGTTACAAGGTCTCTATCCAAGAAATCCAATTGCCGCCTGATCCAATCAACGCGATTACTCACGATAACGTGTCGATCTCGGTTCAGCTTGCAATTTTGTATCGCATCACTGATGCCTCGCGCACGATGTATCGCATTGAAAATCTCACCCTCGCAATTAAAACAATTGTGAATGGCACGATTCGTAGCGTGATCGGTAAAACAGACCTCGACGGCGTGCAGTCCAACCGTAGGCATTTGGCACAAGAAATCGAGGCTGAGTTGCAGACGGTGTCAGACGAGTGGGGGATCAAACTGACTCGGGTTGAAATCACTGAGGTCGATGTAGATAGCGCGACAAAAGAGGCGATGCAGGTGCAACTAAACGCCGAGCGTAAGCGCCGTGGCCAAGTGACTGAGGCCGAAGGAATTAAACAGGCGACTCAGCTGCAAGCGGATGCACGCCTGTATTCAGCCGAAAAAGAAGCGGCGGCCAAGCGTATTTTGGCTGACGCCGAAGCCTATGCCGTAACAGCGGTATCAAAGGCAATCGCAGAGGGTGGGGCAAGCGCCGTTGAGTTCGAAATTAAAAAGATTCAGGCGGCCGCCATTCAAGAGCTATCGAAGGGAAACAACTCCAAAATCATCATGTTGCCTAGCGATGTCTTGTCGGCACTGTCCGGCACGCTTGGCAAAATTGCTAGTAAATTTTGAACAAGCGCCTGCGCCCGGTTTTGACTATGAAAATCCAACGACGACCTACTGTGCAGCTTTGAGTATGGAAATCCAACAACGACCTGCCGCGCGACTTTGAACATGGAAATCTATCAAATCTCGATTGTTGTGGCGATCGCGCTTGCGATCACAGAGCTGCTCACGCTGACGTTTATTTTTTTAGGGATGGCGGGCGCGATGCTCTGCGTGGCGGTCATTCAGTATTTCACTGGCACTTTTAGCTGGCCTCGTGAGGTCATCGTTTTTGTTGTTGCCTCGGTTGCTGTGACCGTGCTTTTTAGAAAAATATATCGAAACAAAACAGATCAGACGAGGCTTAAGGCTGATGATATTAATCAGTACTAATTGAGTCGCTTCACTAGCGCTTCAGTAAACGCAGTTGTGGTCGCCTTGCCACCTAAGTCAGTCGTCTTCACGTTGTCTTGATTCAACGTCAGTTCAATCGCGGTGCGCAGACGCGTCGCAAGCTCGGGGTGCCCAACGTGGTCAAGCATGAGCCCAGAGGCTAACAGCAATGAAATCGGGTTGGCGATCCCTTTGCCAGCAATGTCCGGGGCTGTACCATGAACCGCTTCAAAAATCGCGACATCCTTGCCAATATTGGCACCCGGAGCCAAGCCTAGGCCGCCTACCAAGCCGGCGAGCTCGTCTGACAAGATATCACCAAACAAATTCGAGCATAAGAGCATGTCGAACTGCCAGGGGTTCAGCACAAGTTGCATGGCACAGGCGTCGACAATACGGTCATCCACCGCGACACGGCCCTCGTATTCACGCGCGACGTTGCGAGCCTCTTCTAAAAACAATCCTGTTAAGACTTTCAGTACGTTGGCCTTGTGCACGATCGTAATTTTTTTGCGGCCGTGTCTAACCGCGTATTCAAAGGCATAGCGTGCGATGCGGTTGATGCCGACGCGTGTGTTGGCGCCTGAAGAGAGCGCGACGGCGCGTGGGTCGTCTCCGACCGGCAGATAGTGCTCATGCGCCACATAAAAACCTTCGAGGTTTTCGCGAATCAACACGATATCGATCTTGTCAAAGCGCCCAGGCACTATGGTCAGTGCCGGACGCACATTGGCGTATAAACCAAAGGTCTCACGTAACCGAACGTTGGCCGAACGAAAGCCCTCGCCAATTGGGGTTGAGAGTGGGCCTTTCAGCGCCAAGCCATTTTTACGAATGCTCTCGAGCAGCGGCTGCGGCATCGGGTCGCCACAAGCGTTAAACGCAGCCATCCCGGCAAGTTGAGTTTCCCATTTGAATGGGGCGCCTAAAGCCTCGAGCACCGCAACGGTGGCTTTGACCACTTCAGGGCCAATGCCATCGCCTGGAATGAGGGTGGTTGGGATGGGGTTGAGTGCAGTCATTACGGAGGCCTTGTCGCAAATGCCAAAAACTCAGTTTAAGACAAAAGCCGTAAAGTGTTTGGCTGGGCGCGGCACATTCTCAGACTACAGCTCGAGGGCCTTTGGTTGGGCGCCGGTTATAGCGGCGCGTTCATTGCATCTGGAGGTGCGCTACCTGTTAACACGGCGATGATGTTGTCAGCTGCGCGCTGTTCGATGGCGAGCCGTACTGAGCGCACTGCCGAGCCTAGGTGAGGGGTAAAAACGGTTGCAGGGTGTGCGAGCAATCGTGGCTCGATCACATGTGGACGATCGCTGAGAGCCCAATCTTCACAAGCAAAGACATCGGCGGCATAGCCAGCGAGGCGGCCGCTTTCTAAGGCTTGCGCGACGGCCTGCTCATTGACCACCGAGCCACGCCCAACGTTGATCAATAACTGACCCAGTTTGCTGCTGGCCAATTGAATATGATCAATCAAATTCAAAGACTCTGAAGTGAGCGGCACGGCGACAAACACATAATCAGCGTGCTGCAGGGCATACGCGAGCGTGCAAGGTGTAATGCCAGGCATTGAAGTCTGTGGATCGACGCTAAGCAGTGACTTGCAGTCAAAGCCAGCGAGGCGCTGGGCAATGGCCTGACCAACCAGACCTAGCCCAACGACCGCAGCAATAGAGTGATGCAGACCTTGACCAAAGAACTGTGCGCGCCAACCCTCAAAAGTGTGTGTGCGCAGTTGTTGGTCGCCCAAGCGCACGTGCCGGCCTAGCGCGATCGCCAAACCTAGAGCGAGCTCTGCCGTGGGCTCAGTGAGCAGGTCAGGTACGATGCTGACCCAAATGCCTTGTTGTGTGCAGGCCGCGACGTCGTAGTTATCAAAGCCCTTGAGCGCGCAGGCCACGATTTTGAGCTGTGTCGCTTGCTTAAGTAACGCTGCATCGACACGATCGGTCATGAAGCCCATCATTGCCGTCGCATTCGATAAATGCTTGGCGAGTTCGTGCTGCTGCCACGGCTCGAGCAAGGGGTTCATGATTACCTCGCCATACTGTGCAAGGCGTTGGCGAACTTCATCGTGGATCGGATTCGTGATAACAATTTTATTGGGCATATGATCTTTAAGTGTGGCTGCCTTGGGTCTCAAGGTTGATATCTAAGCGCTCAAAGGCAGACGTGGTTACAAGCGGCTTGCCTCTCAGATTTCATGGGCAGGCAAAGCCTTCAGGTCGATCATTTCAGCGCTTTGCGCAGCACACCACCCAGCCCGTCGACGACGACGACACACGCCAGAATCGTCAATAAAATCGCCGAAACTTGGTCGTAATGGATTAGCCGCAGGGCAGCCATCAACTCAAAGCCAATGCCTCCGGCACCCACAATCCCCAAGACGGCAGAGGCGCGAAAGTGATACTCCCAGCGATAGATCGTGATGTCGGCCAGTTGCGGCAAAACTTGTGGCAGTACGGCGTGGACGATTACCTGAAAGCCATTACCCCCGGCGGCGCGCGCGGCTTCAAGTGGCTTGGGATCAACGTGCTCAATCGCTTCGGCGTAAAACTTACCGACCATACCCACTGAATGCAGCGCCAAGGCCAATACGCCAGGTAGCGCACCAAAACCGACGGCGGCGACAAACAGAATCCCCAAAATAATTTCGGGTACTGAGCGCATGGCGGACAGCAGCACCCGCACGACCTTAGCGAGCCATGCATTGGGCGTGGTATTGGGCGCAGCAAGTAATGCAAGGGGTAATGACAGGCAAACGGCCAGCGCGGTGCCGGCAATCGACATTGCCAACGTATCCACCAACGGTTTGAGCCAGTGTCGCCACCGAACAAAGTCCGGTGGCACCATTTCTGAGGCTAATTGTGCGATTGCTGGGCCACCTTCGATGAAACGCGTCAGGTCAAACACGCCACAGATCCAAAGCGCAACGCAGCACACTGCGATGACTGCGATCACAAGCCTGAGTTGACGCAGTTGTGCGCTTTGCGCGTTGCTCAACAGGGCTTCGTACTGCGGCTTGTTTGAGGCTGTCGCGTCGATTGACGGTATGGCGTTGGGCGTGAGCATTACTTCATCTTACCGAGATCAAGCTTTAGGATCTTGGCTGTTTCGCGCAACACGTCGTAGGCTTTGTCGTCGGTTGCGACAAAGCCTTCAACGCGAAACGATTTCAGTACCTCTTTGTCTTTTACGTTCAAAAATGCTTCGCGAAGAGCTTGCTTGAGTGATGACGTCAGATTGCCTTGCATCACAATTGGGTAGTTTGGGATTGGTTCTGACAGGGCAAGCTGTACGATTTTGGCAGGATCAATGACATTTTTGCTAATCAACGAGTCGAGGATCGGTTTGGATAGCGCACCTGCAGGGACTTGCCCGGCTTGCACGGCTCGTGCTACGGCATCATGCGTGCCTAAAAAGACTGGTTTGTAATCTTTATCGCCATCTAATTGCGCCGTTTTAAGCAGATAGGCACGAGGCGCTAAGTGGCTCGATGTTGAGGCTTGGTCGCCAAAGGCGAACGGCTTTCCTTGAATGTCAGCGAGGGTTTTGACTCCGCCGGTCGCATTGGCAATTAAGACCGAGTTGTAGGTAGGGGCACCCCGTTCAACACCAACGGCGAAGGGCTCGATTTCAGGTGCACGTGATTTAGCGAGAACATAAGAAAAAGGGCCGAAGTACGCCACTTCAATCCGACCAAAACGCATCGCCTCAATCATGGATGAATAGTCAGTCGTGACGATGAGCTCAATTTTTTTATTCAGCGTGCGCTCTAAGTATGCTTTCAAAGGCTGAGCGTTTTGTATCAAAGTGGCCGCGTTCTCATCGGGCAGCAGTGCGACGCGAAGCGTTGCAGGATCACGCCCTTGGGCCAAGGCTTGATTGGCCATCAGACAAAAGAAGACAACACCTGCAGAAAGAAATGAACGACGGATCATAGTTAGACCTCGATGGGTGATGATTGTTGAAAATAAGCTGGCGGTTGCTCAGTGCTAGCGACGTTTGCCCGAGCACTTGGGTGGTGTTGGTATAGCTCTTTAACGTGGCGTTCTGAGAGCGCTTGGGGCGGGCCATCAAACACAACTGCGCCTTGCTTCAGGCCGATAATTCGGTCGGCAAACTGCCGAGCAAAATCAACTTGATGTAGGCTGATAACGGCCGTCAGGCCGTCAGATTTACAGATATCGTGCAGCAACTGAAGTAGCCGTAACGAAGTATTGGGATCAAGGCTCGCGATCGGTTCATCGGCCAGCAATAGTCTTGGTTGTTGAATCAACGCTCGGGCCATCCCCACGCGCTGTTGCTGACCGCCCGATAGTTGATCGGCACGGGCTAACGCGCGCTCAAGTAAACCGACACGATCGATGACAGCCAAGGCTTGTTCTTTCTCTGAACGCGTCCAGGGGCAAAACATTCGCCAGCCCGAGTGATGGCCAAGCCGCCCTAGCAAGACGTTGTTCAGCACGCTTAAGCGGCCAATCAAGTGATGTTGTTGAAAAATCATGCCAGTTTGACGGCGATGGCGCTGTAGAGTCGACGGGTCGGCAAGGTCGCCCAAGCCAGCAGCCGTGACGCTTCCTGCCGTTGGTTTGACTAGGCCATTTAACGCTCGTAAAAGCGTTGATTTACCGGCGCCAGACGTACCCAACAAGACCACAAAAGATCCCTGAGTAATGTCCAAGCTGGTGCTTTTTAGGGCCTTTAGGTTGTTTTTATAGGTGACTTCTAGGTCAGCAGTGCAAATCACTGAGTCTGTCGCCACAGGGTGGCTGTTGGAAGGCGCGATGGCAGGATTCATATCTTTTTTGAGGCTTCCCATTAATTGTGACGATGGGTCAACGCTGAACGTTGACTGATTTTGCCGACAGTTCAACTTCGGCCCTTCCTTGGTTGTGGCAATAGCTCAACATCGACCCATCATCTACCTAATCATTGGTATTATGATGACTTGAAATGACATTTGTGTGACTCACTCGCCGTTGCGAAAAAGCAGCTGCCTAAGTCACTCAATCACCATCGGCCTGCCGGCTCTAAGAGATATCTAAAAAGAGACCCCTCATGAACTTGACCCCCGCTCAATTGGCGCAGTTTGATAAAGACGGTTATTTGTTTTTTCCAGGTTTATTCACCTCTGAAGAAACCAAAACCTTGAACGCCGCCGTACCAGAGCTTTACAGCCGGCGCGAAGCTTTCAATGTGCGTGAAAAAGGTAGCGATGCGGTGCGCACCAACTTTGCAGCGCACATGTATAGCGAGCCCTTTGCAAAGCTTGGGCGTCATCCACGCATGATCAAGCCAGTTGAAGAACTATTCGGTGAAAAGCTTTACATGCATCAGTTCAAGATCAACGGCAAGATGGCGTTTGAAGGCGACGTCTGGCAGTGGCATCAAGATTACGGCACCTGGTTGAACGACGACATGATGCCAACCGAGCGTGCCATGAATATTGCGATTTTCTTGGATGATGTGAACCCCTTCAATGGTCCCTTGATGTTCATCCCCGGCAGTCATAAAAAAGGCGTCATCGAGGCCAAGCACGATCTCACTACAACCAGTTATCCGCTGTGGACAGTCGACAACGCACTGATCACACAACTCGTTGCGCGTGCTGGTGATAAAAATGGCGGTATCGTCAGCCCCACAGGCCCTGCGGGCTCAATGATTCTGTTTCACAGCTGTTTGGTGCATGCCTCGGCCAGCAATCTGTCGCCCTGGAACCGCAACGCGGTTTACTTAAGCCTTTGTGCGGTCTCTAACCATATTCGTCGGCACAAGCGGCCCGAATTTATTGCTCATCGCGACTTCACGCCAATTGAATGCTTGCCTGATGATTGCTTGACCAAGTCTTATCCAATCGACTTGCCGTGGGGCAAAGGGATGCCCGCGAGCGCGCTTGAAACTTCACTTGAAGAAGTGCAGGTGGCTGCATGAGCTTGCATGCAAAGCTGCTCGAGCGTGCCGCGGCCAATCGCCCAATTCGAATTGGGTTGATTGGTGCAGGCAAGTTCGGCTCGATGTACCTGTCACAAATCCCGCGCACACCAGGCGTGCATTTGGTCGGTATTGCAGACTTGTCTCCGGCGGCTGCGCGCACCAATCTTGCGCGCGTTGGCTGGGCGCCAGAGCGCCTGCAAGCCAAGTCGTTAGATGATGCCGCAAAGAATGGTACAACGTTTATTTCTGAAGACTGGCAAGCCTTGGTACGTCATCCTTCGGTGGATGTCGTCGTTGAATGCACGGGCTCGCCCATGCATGCTGTTGACCACATCCTTGAGGCCTTTGCGTATAAAAAGCACGTGGTCAACGTGACCGTTGAAGCGGACGCGTTCTGTGGCCCGTTGCTAGGCTCGCGCGCCTTGGCCGCTGGCGTGGTCTACTCGCTGGCCTTTGGCGATCAGCCTGCTTTGATTTGTGACCTGGTTGACTGGGCGCGTACCTGTGGCTTTCCGGTCGTTGCTGCAGGTCGTGGGCACAAATGGTTGCCACATTTTTCAGAATCGACACCCGAAACTGTATGGGGCTTCTACGGCTTAACTCCCGAGCAAGCCGAGCGTGGTGGCTTAAATCCAAAAATGTTCAATAGCTTTTTAGATGGCTCTAAGCCATCGATTGAAAGCACCGCCGTTTCAAACGCAACGGGCTTAGGTGTGCCATCCAATGGGTTGCTGTACCCGCCCGCCAGTGTTGAAGATATCCCTTTTGTGACAAGGCCCATCAGCGAAGGTGGCGTACTTGAACGTAAAGGCATGGTCGAAGTCATCTCTAGTCTTGAAAAAGATGGGCGCGAAATTCCTTACGATATTCGCATGGGGGTGTGGGTGACGGTTGAGGCTGAGACCGACTACATCAAGAACTGTTTTGAAGAGTACAAGGCGCATACCGATCCGACAGGGCGTTATTTCACGCTGTACAAGCGCTGGCACTTAATTGGGCTTGAGGTTGGCATGAGCGTTGCCAGCGTGGCCTTGCGCGGCGAGGCGACGGGTGTTGCCACCGGCTGGAACGCCGATGTAGTGGCTACCGCTAAACGTGACTTGAAGCCAGGCGACATGCTCGATGGTGAAGGCGGCTACACGGTGTGGGGTAAGTTGTTGCCCGCCTCAACTTCTAAGCGTATGGGTGGCTTGCCGCTCGGGATGGCGCATAGTGTCAAAGTGGTACGGGCTGTCGCAAAAGGGCAGAGCTTGTGCTGGGATGACGTGCAGATGGATCCCAATACTGCAGCCTTTAAGATCAGGCGCGAGATGGAATCGGCTTATACGTTTTGAGTATTGAACGGCTCTGTTTGGCCATCTGCAAACATTATCTGAACTCGGTTTGTTCGTTTTGGTCATCTGCAAAAATTATCTGACCTCGGCTGAAACGCGTAGAGCACCAATGGAAAAATGCGCAAGGTATGCGGTTTACGCTGGGGTAGCAAGATGAACACATTCATTTGTCGTGTCGCGCTCTGTTGCATGTTGACGTTGGGCGCGCTCTCGACGCTGAGCGCTCAGCCCGCCGAGATTTTTAAACCGCTCAAGGTCGGCCAGCATATCAATATCACCTCGGTGAACGGCGGGGTTGAATTGTCGCTACTCGATGACGGTGTGCTGCCAAGCGGCTATGTGGTGATCGAGCTTGGCTCAACCTATTTGCTGGTCGAAGACTACATAAAAATCACTCGCACTTGGATCCCAGTGACCTCGATTGTGAAAGTGACGCACACTCGTTTATCTAAGCCTATTCGTTGAATAGTGCTGTGAATATCCGGTTAAGCGATAACAACTTCGGGTTTTGCATTCCAGCACAATCGCCAAAGGTTGGGCGCCCGTTTTCGCTCGTGACATACAAGTTGTTGCTTCGAACCCGTACGGGTCGCCTTGCCTGGTGCGAGGTTAAGCAGCGCGAGGCGCCAGAAATAAGTTGGATGGCTGAGCTTGCTCAGGAGTTAGATGTGATGCCTTTGTATCCCGAACAGGTCGCTCGGCTAGCGCGCGGCAAGCTACAAGACCGGTTTGGCATGACGTTTTTAGATGAAGACGCCTTCGATCGTTCTTTGTGGCGCTTAAATGATTGGCTGCAAATTGAATTGATGGATTTTTTATCAACCTTAAAAGATGCGACCTACCCGACGACTCTACGCGAGGATCTTGAACGGCGAGTGCAAGAGCACTTTTCCAACTGCCTGCAAGCTCTGAGCGACGGCCTGAATGCAGCGGCGACCTCTGTCGCGCGTATCAATGGCGTGTTGCACCTGCCGTTGTATAACTATCTGATGCATGTTGATCAGGCAACGCAAACAGCCAGAATACAGGCACTTGGCGTGTTTCCATTTTTGACCGAGCGAATTTTGCTGAATGGCTATGCAGACATTCGCTCAGCGATCGATGCGCGGATACCGCTTGCTCAAGCATTAGCTGAGCGTTTTAAATTGCCGGTCGCAATGGTACGCAAGTTGTCTCGTTTTCCGGCAGCCAAACTTGGTCGTCATTTGAGTAAGCCCGATATTTTGTGGCCACTCTTTGCCAAAGTTGCACTTGAGCGAATCCCCAGCACCGATGAACAATGGATCGAATTTGAGCTGTTGACCCAGCGCATTTATGGCTTTACACGACAGCCGATCAATACGGAATTGAATACAGATATTCTGACGCAATGTCTGTCGTCTCGGCTGACGGCCCGAGTATTGTTGGGTGATGGCTGGCGCGAAAATCAGATGCTATTAAGGCATTTTTTAGATGCAGCGATCGGTATCGCGCGTTACGTATGGTTGGGGCGCTTTGCTTACGCTGAGGCTGAGCTGAATGCGTTGGCAGTACAAGGTGCGTTAATTAAACACTTAGGGTTACGCCATACGCGTAAGCTTGCTCAGCAATGGCATCAGGCGTATCGAGAGGCTGAGCAAACCTGTGCACAAGAAGGTGGCTCGTTGCGGCAAGAGCGCTGGTCAACGCTGTTGTCGGCCCCGCTCAGGCTCGAGGGGTTTGTCATATCACCCCTGCGAAGCCCAGAGCAACTTAGGCTTGAGGGCGAGCAGATGCACAATTGCGTGGGCACCTATGCCTATCTATGTCGTCGTGGCGGCTGTCAGTTATGGTCGGTCGAATCTGAGGCCGGAACTGGTGTGGCGACTCTGCAGACCCTTGTTGAAAACAAACAAGACAAAAATGTTGTGGTGCTTGGCGAGCTTGAGGCTGCGGCGAATCAAGCCGTGACAATGAGCCTCAAGACACTGGCAAAGCAATTTGTTGACGTATTGAATAGTCAGACTGAGAGTCTGCAGGCGTATGTATTATGGAAGAACAAAGTGCAGTTCATGTCGATGGATGAAATGCTTGAAGCGGCGTATGTGAAGGCAACGATTCTAGCAATGCGGCGCATACTGCCGGGCTCGGATGGGGTTGTGAAGTTTTTTGCGGTATTGTTAGGTTCTGAGGCGCCGTTAGAACGGCTGAAGATTTTGGTTGACCAAAGCGTAGGGGGTCAGATTGCTGACGTATGAGCACGTAGTGGATTGTTTATTTTGTGATGCACAACTCACAGACCGCGCACGTATCGTTGAAGAAAACGAGCTTGCCTACGCGACGCGCGATGCGTATCCCGTGACGCCTTTTCATACCTTGTTTATTCCAAAGCGACACACTATTGATTATTTTGGTTTAACCGAGGCTGAGGTTGTTGCGATTCATGCGCTGATTCATTCGCAAAAGAAAATAATTGATGCGCTTGATCCGACCATTGGCGGCTACAACATCGGTATGAATTGCGGCGAAATCGCTGGGCAATCGGTCTGGCATTGCCATGTACATTTGATCCCAAGACGCTTGGGTGATGCAGAATTTCCAAAGGGGGGTGTGAGGCACGTGATTCCCTGGAAGGGCAGTTACATCAATCCAAACAGCTGATCAACTGGCCAATCGATCAGCGCCGGGTTCTCATCTTCGGGTAAGAAGAATCAATCTGAAGCAAACGCACCGTGTTGCTGTGGTGCAAGGCCTTGGGCGGTAACCTGAGGCTGCTTGTTCACGACTTGTTGTTCTATTACACCGCAAAGTTAACGATCTGTATAATATAATTTAAATATATATCTATCTGTTTTTTAGATAGTTGCGTAGCTCGTAGTGGGGTGCTTTGAATTTTTGTCTTGATTGCTTAGGGCTCTTAAATGGAACTCAGACAACTTCGCTACTTTTTAGCTATCGCTGAACACGGCACGTTTTCAAAGGCGGCCAGTAAAGTGTTTGTGGCGCAGTCTGCACTGAGTCATCAGTTAGCGCAGCTCGAAGACGAGCTCGGTGCGCGATTATTTGAGCGCTCTCGTCGCGGGGTAGAGCTCACCGAAGCGGGTGTGGTGTTTCACACCTATGCGACCTCAATTTTGCGCCAAGTCGAAGATGCTGCCTCAAGTGTCGCTGGGCTAACCGATTCACCCGCAGGTAAAGTGGTGTTTGGGATACCGCACAGTGCTTCTCACGCGTTGGCCTTGCCCTTGTTGAAGGCTGTGCGCGAAGAGCTTCCGAAAGTGCAGCTTGAACTGACCGAAGAGTTAACCGGCAACTTAACCCGTCAGCTGTTGGCGGGCTCGTTGCACATGGCGATTTTGTTTGATGACGGCACGCTTGAAGATTTTATTGCAGAGCCTTTGGTGTCTGAGAAGATGTCGCTGATCTATCGCCCAGAAACTGTTTTTCAAAAGACGAGGGTGAACGTTAAGACAAGTTCTGCGAGTCAGGCGGGTCTTCAGGCAACACGGGCAACAAGCAAGGCTCACTCGCAAACAAAACCCGTTGCCAAAGCCAGCATATCGTTTCGTGAGGCCTTGGCTAAGCCCCTGATTTTGCCGGCGCAACCGCATGGCGTGCGGCCATTGATTGAGCAGCAAGCGGCTCGGGCGGGTTTGCTTGCACCGAACGTGGTCGCCGATATCAGTTCTATCAGCATCTTGCGCACTTCGTTGCTAGCGGGCCTAGGGTGCACGATCTTGCCTGTCATGCCCTTAAAAGCCGAGCTCGACAGCGGGGCCTTGGTTGCCTTGTCGATTCGTGCCCCAGGTGTTCAGCGGGTGGTGGCACTATGCCGCTCGCGCCACATCCCCCTCTCAACCGCCGCGGCCTCGGTCCGTGCGCTCACGGCCAAGGTGGTGCGTGCGCTTTGCCAACAGGGTTTATGGGTGGATGGGCGTTACATCGATCGCTAAACGAATTAAAAGTCATATATAAATTACACAAATCGATTTAATGTATTTCTTATATTACAATATTTGTAATGAAAAATAATCCAACCTTATCTTTTATTGGTCGGCAGGCGCTCGAGAATCTTGGCTTGAACGTTCGAACGGCTAGGCTTCGCCGCGGCGAAACCGAAGAGATGGCGGCGCAACGTGCCGGCGTGTCGCGGCCGACGTGGCGGCGACTTGAGGCCGGTCACCCGTCTGTATCTGTTGGGTTAGCCTTTGAGGCTTTGCAGTTGTACGGCTTTAGCGAACAGCTGTTTTCTCTTGCTGACCCCGATCTAGATGCCGAAGGTCGTTCTAAAGAGGCAGCGCGTCGACCTTTGCGTGGACGCGCAATGAATGAGTGATCGGTCTCATGGCTAAAACGACCTCCTCGGCAAACTCCCCAAAAGTGCTAGAGCCAACACTTTTTGTTGGAATCGAAATTCGCGGTGTGAATCACTTCGTGGGAGAACTGCGGTGCGCGCAAAGTGCGCAAGATTTCGTTGCGAGTTTTCAATACTCGCCAAGCTACTTATCGCTCGCTCAAAGTGGGCATGCCTTTGCTCTTGACCCGATCAATTTGCCATTGCGTACCGACCCATACAAAACAACTGGTCGGCATTCGATCTTAGGAGTTTTATTTGATGCGGCCCCCGACGCTTGGGGCCGCACCGTGATGGCGTTGGACGAAGGTGTTTCAAGCGTGAGTCTGACCGAGGCAAGGGTATTACTGAAGGGTAAAGGGACAGGTGTTGGTGCTATTTTTTTCACTACACAGCCCTTTGAATCAGGTTTTGCCCTGCCTGTTTACCCAACAAGTCGTCTGGATCAGGTGCCCGAGTTATATGAAATTGTTAGACGAATCGAAAATGGTCTGACACTTGATGTGCACAGTCGAGCGTTATTGAAAAGTTCTTGGGATATTGGCGGCGCAAGACCGAAAGCGGTCGTGCAAGATGTAGATGGTGCTCAATGGATCGCAAAGTTCCCTCGAGGTATCGACACCTTTAGTCGTCAACGCGTCGAATGGGCGAATCTACAGATGGCGAAAGAGATAGGCATGCAGGTGCCTGATGCGCAATTGATCGAACTCGACGGAGACGACTGCGCTCTGTTAGTTAGACGTTTTGATCGGACAGTTCAAGCTGGTCACGATCAAGTCCTAGGGCGACAACACTACATCAGTGCGGCTTCGTTGATCAGTCCGCCCGCTGACTTTGACAAATACAAAATGGATACGGCGTTTGGCGCCAGTTATTTTTCTTATGCACGCATTGCCGACGTTGTGCGACGTTTGAGTACCCATGCTGCGAGCGATTTGACCGAACTGTATGCACGTATGGTACTCAATGTATTAGTTCATAACACTGACGATCACTTAAAAAACACAGGCTTCTTGCTTGATGCGAGCAGTCAGTCATATGGTCTGCGCTTGGCACCATTATTCGATGTCGTGACGCAAGAGGGCGGTTCGCTACACATGTTGCATTTAGGTCCGGGGCCCAATAAAACTCGGTCGTATCAGTCGGGCCGCTTTGGCTCGTTAGATAACGTATTGTCTGGAGCTAAAAGTTGTGCAATCAAACCTGTCGCTGCAAGTGCCATCATCGAGCGTGTACAAAGTGTCTTTGAGCGGCGACTTGAGTTTTATCAACAAGCGAATATGCAACAGCAAGACATTGATTCGGTAGAGGCGTGCGTCATGCAGAAGGGTTAACGTTTTTTAATATTCTAGACCTTGGGTTTGTTTGCACTACAGCGCACACGTTCGAAAGCCTGAGTAGATGTCGCGACGCTCGGGGGTAAAGAAATTGCGGTACTGCACATGCCGTAACACCGAGTGCGTGACGGCAGCGGCACCGCGTAAAACTTTGCGTGTACCAAACCACGGGGCTGAGTACTCGGCGTAGGGATGCACCACAAAGCCGTCAAAAGGTTCAAAGGTATCTTGTGTCCATTCCCAAACCTCGCCCCAGTTAAAGTTTGGGGTAGTGCGGGCTGCGCAATCCCATTCGGCTTCAGTGGGCAAGCGGCGCTGTGCCCAGGCGCAATAGGCTTGGGCATCATCCCAAGAGAGATGAACCGCTGTGTCTTGCATGTTCATGGGCGCCCAGACGCCAAAGGTTTGAATCTCGAAGCTTGAACTAGTGTGACGAACATAGAGCGGTAAGCGATGCCCGGTAGCTGCGATAAACGACATATATTGCGCCCAGCAAACAGGCTCTAAGTCGATTTCAAACGTTTTGAGCGCCACTGGGCGAGCGATGAGCTCATTATCAAAACAAAACTGATCTGCTGCAGAACCTAGTGTCCAAGACTGAGCGGGCAGGCGTGTAGTTGTCTTACGCGACCGAGGCTCGTTGGCGCTGGCTTTCGCAAGAGTACTAGCGTTAGCGATTTCGCCAGTGGTGCTGTTTGCGTGGTCGCTTACCCACACGGAGTCAAAGGGTATTGCCAGTGCTTGTGCCATATAGGCGCTTGCTTCAAGGTGCATGGCTTCGTGTTGTAACACCAGCCAGTAAAAATACAGTGTCGAGCCGCTCTCGGCGTCAACCTGTAACAACGCGAGAGTTTGCTCCATGGTCTGTTCAGCGTACGTTAGGCAAGTCTCGCGTGTCAGAAGTGCTTGATCCCAGCGCGTCACGTGTTGTACTTTAGCGCTGTCAAACCATTGATCAGACGTGATGAGCAAAGACGTATTTTGAGGACGCCCGATTTGCCAATCTGTGCCTTCAGATCGATGCTTGTTGCGGCCGATCCAGTATTCTTGAAACCAGGCGATGTGACCGAGCTCCCAAAGCGGTGGATTGAGTTCTGGCTGATAGGGGATGTGCAGTAGATTGGCGCGCTCATACGCTCGAAACGCGCCGAGCGTGTGCGTACGCTGTTCTTGTAGTGCCGCGGTAAGCTCTTTCGCCTTAGCCTGACGCCTCAATTTTAGTGACCTTCAATGTTTATAGCCGCTCAAACTCGCAAGCTCAATATCGTCATTGTAAGTCCGGCGCTAGCGAGCGCCAACAACGGTAATTGGCAGACCGCTAAGCGTTACGCCAACATGCTGTCCAAAAACTTTTCAGTACGCATCCTGCAAGAGTGGGATGGCGCTCAGACCGACGACGTGTTAATCGCATTGAATGCGCGTCGCAGCTACTCGTCGATTGCAGCTTGGCACGCTGCCCGCGGTTCTAAAGGCCTGGTCGTGGTGCTCACCGGTACCGATCTCTATCGCGATATCAAGCAAGATCCACAGGCGCGGCAGTCGCTGCTGTGGGCCGCACGGCTTGTGGTGTTGCAAGGGGCGGGCGTAGCCGAGCTGCCGGCTAAGTTGCGCGACAAAACTCAAGTGTTATTTCAATCGACAACCACTCGACAGACTTTGCCAAAAACCAACCGTCGTCTGCGAGCGGTGATGGTGGGTCATTTACGGTCTGAAAAATCTCCTCAAACTTTTTTTGAGGCAGCTGCGGTATTGGCAAGGCACAACGACATTGACCTGCACCATATTGGTGGCGAGCACGACTTGGCTTTAGCGCAACAGGCGCATCAAACGGCGTCTCAATATCCAAATTACCAGTTTTTGGGTGCGCGTAGCCATGAACAAACGCGACGCTATATTCAACGCTCGCACGTGCTGGTTCACGCCAGTGTGATGGAGGGTGGCGCCCATGTGATTATGGAGGCCGTTTGCAGCGGCGTTCCAGTGCTTGCCTCACGGATCGCTGGCAATATCGGCATGCTAGGTGAAGATTATGCAGGATTTTTTACAGTCGGTGACGCGCACGGATTGGCGAGCTTGTTATTGAAGTTTAGAAATGAACCAGCGTTTGTGGCGCAATTACAAGGGCAGTGTGCCGCCCGCGCCCCTTTATTTGAGCCTGCTCATGAACGTGGTGGATTGATTACAATCGTGCAAAACCTCTTACCTTAGGAATTCTCATGGCTAACAATGAACCTCGTCTGACCTCACTTTCGCATGGCGGCGGCTGTGGCTGCAAAATCGCGCCTGCAGTGTTGTCTGAGATTTTAAAAGGCACCTTGCAAATGCCGATTCCGAAAGAGTTGATGGTAGGGATCGCGACGGCCGATGATGCGGCCGTCTACAAAATCAACGATGAACAAGCGTTGATCGCAACGACTGATTTTTTTATGCCGATTGTTGACGATCCTTATGACTTTGGTCGCATCGCGGCCACCAATGCCATCAGTGATGTCTATGCCATGGGCGGCAAGCCGATTTTGGCGCTTGCCTTGGTTGGCATGCCGATCAATGTCTTATCCACCGACACGATCGGAAAAATCCTAGCCGGTGGTGCCTCTGTGTGTAACACCGCTGGTATCCCGATCGCAGGTGGCCACACGATTGATTCAGTCGAGCCCATTTATGGCTTGGTGGTGCTTGGCTTGATTCATCCTGATCGCGTCAAGCGCAATGATGGCGCGCGCAAGGGCGATGTGATGGTGTTAGGCAAACCCATCGGTGTTGGGATTTTATCGGCTGCGCTCAAAAAAGAAGCGTTAGATGCAACCGGTTATGAATCGATGCTTTCTAATGCAACCAAGCTCAACACCCCAGGCCCTGAACTCGCCGAGTTGTCGGGCGTGCACGCTTTGACCGATGTCACAGGCTTTGGTCTGGCTGGCCATGCATTAGAGATTGCTCGTGGCGCTAAGTTAAGCGCGCACATCAAGTGGGCAGATGTTCCTTTGCTGCCTAACGTATCGGCCTTAATTAAAGCCGGGATGGTGACAGGTGCCTCTGGTCGTAATTGGGAAGGCTACGGCAACGAGATCAAGCTTGCCGCCGGCTTGCCTGCTGATTGCCAAACTTTATTGTCTGACCCGCAGACCAGTGGTGGGTTGTTAGTTTGCTGTTCACCCGAGACCGTGCCTGAAGTGTTAGCGGTGTTTAGCCGACACGGGTTCAATGATGCAGCCGTGATTGGTAGCATTGGCGAGGCGCAAGCAACGCGCCTGTTGATCGAGTAATGCCCAAGCTTGATATTTTGGCGCGGGCCACAAAAATGACCCACGCCTGGCCATCTGTGGCACTGCGAAGCATGCGCACGCTTGGCGTTTGGCTTGGGCGATTGGGTTGTTTAGGTGTGTTGCTGCTGGCGCAGGCGTTGATACAGGTCTCGCTTGCTCAGCCCTTAGTGGTTGGTTCAAAGCGCTTTACCGAGTCATATATTCTTGGCGAGATTGTCAGTCAAGCAGTTACCGCTGCCGGCCACGATCGTGTCGTGCTGAAGTCGGGCTTGGGTAACACCGGTATCTTGTTGTCGGCTTTACGCAGCGGTGAAATAGATCTCTATCCTGAATACACCGGCACCATTACGCGAGAGATTTTAAAAACTGAGCAGGTCTTATCCCTTGCAGAGATCAACGCCCGACTGTTGCCAAGCGGGCTTCAAGCAGGTGTCTTGCTTGGCTTTGATAATTCGTACGTCTTGGCGGTTCGTCGTGACGTTGCCGAAAAATTACAACTGCGTTCTATTTCCGATTTAGCGAAATACCCCAGCTTAGTTTTGGGCTTGTCGCATGAGTTCATTGGTCGTAGTGATGGCTGGAAGGGCTTGGCGAATAGATATCAATTGGGCAAACTCTCACCCAAGGGCTTAGATCACGGCCTGGCGTACGAGGCGATCAGGGCCCGACAAATCGATGTCATGGACGCCTACGGCACAGATTCGAAGTTACTGCGCGATCGACTTGTGGTGCTGCAAGATGATTTGAATTTTTTCCCAACGTATGACGCACTTTTGTTATACCGCTCAGATGTGCCAACCCGGTTTGCGAGCACCTGGAAAGTGCTGTCTGCGTTGCAGAACACAATTTCTCAACAGACGATGGGTGAGCTAAATGCCCGGGCTGAAGTCGATGGCCAGTCTTTTGCTGCCGTCGCTCGCGATTTTTTACAACAGCAGGCTCAGGGCGACAAAAAACTCACGACAAATATCAGCGGGGCAGCCTCTGAGAGGGTGTCGACTCGACAATCTTTTATGCACGTGTTGTTCGGCTCTGATTTTTGGCGGTTGTGCGCGCAGCATCTGTTCTTGGTAGTGGTGTCTTTGCTTTTAGCGGTCGCTGCAGGAATCCCCTTGGGCGTGTTAAGTTTTTATCGGCCAGGGGTGGGGCAGGTTGTGTTGTCTGTCACCAGTGTGATTCAAACGATCCCGTCACTTGCACTGTTGGCCTTTTTAATTTCTTTGTTTGGTTTAATCGGAACAATTCCGGCGATCGTGGCCTTGTTTTTATATGCACTGTTGCCGATCATACAAAGTACGCACGCTGGGTTAAGCGAGATCTCGCCTTCGATGCGTCAAGCTGCGACTGCCTTGGGGCTTGGCGCTCGCGATCAACTCTGGTTTATTGAATTGCCTTTGGCGCGCACCATGATTTTGAGCGGTATTAAAGTGTCAACTGTGCTGAGTGTAGGTACGGCAACGATCGCCGCTTTCGTGGGGGCTGGCGGTTTTGGCGAACGTATTGCGCAAGGCTTAGCGCTGAATGACACTTCGATGCTCTTGGCCGGAGCTATCCCGTCAGCAGGTTTAGCGTTGCTGATGCAATACGGGTTTTATGTGTTTGAACGTCGATTGAATCGACACACCAAGTAACGAGCTGCGCTGACACCCACCTCGTTTGGGATGAGGTCAACGCTTTCAGGACGCTTCGCTGCTGCTCAGCGGGTCAGATTAACGCTTCCAGGTCGCTTCGCTACTGCCTAACGGCCCCGAGGGTTGATCCCATTGCATGTTGATCCCTGAGACACCAACGGGCCAGTGCAGTCGCCGTGCAGCACCCCAGTAGGTGTCTTCGATTGCAGGGGATTGATCTAACTCTGTTTCTGGCGCTAACGCCTGATTATTTTTCTCTGTGTGGTTCAGGGTCGTCATGAGCAGTGCGCCTGTTCGCGCAAGTGAGCCACGTGCAATGCTGCCCGTACCTGTTCTGAGGCGTATTTCAAGGCCGCGCAAGGCAGCGGTCGCCAAGATATAACCAGTCGCGTGGTCAAGTGCCTGTACTGGTAAAGGCTTTGGCTTAGAGCTGCCCGCGAGTTGTTGCCCCGCGTGCGCAATGCCCATACTCATTTGCACTAGGCTATCAAAGCCGCGACGATTTTTCCAGAGGCCAGTAAAGCCGTAAGCGTCTAGAGAGACATCCACTAAGCCTGGTCTGATTGTTTGTCGTTGCTCGGCATCGAGCCCTAAAGTTGCTAATGCATCGCTGCGATAGCCGTGCACAAGCACGTCGGCCTCGCTCAGTAAGCTGATCCAACGTTCGCGTTCAGAGGTGTTGCGTAAATCAAGACGCGTGCAACGTTTACCTAGCGTCATTTCTGGTGCAAGTGTGGGCTCATCCCACCAAGGCGGATCGACACGCAAGACTTCAGCCCCTAACCCCGCCAGCATACGGGTGGCAGAAGGACCTGCCAACACGCGCGTCATATCAAGCACCTTGAGCCCTTGCAAAGGACGACTGCGGTTGAATGACCACAGTGGCTTTGCGATCACCGCACCAGACTGCCAATGCAATAGGGGTTCGCTCAGGACGGCTTGACCGTGAGGATGTGCTTGCCAGTCTTGCCACGATCGCATCGTTGCGGCGCAGCCTCCCTCGGCTAACACCTTGGTCTCAAGGGCATCAGCTGGCCAGGCAGCCACGGCTTGAACAATGTCAGCGCGCCCAGAGGGTGCAGTGAGCTTTAACGCACGTAGAGCTGCCGCGCGATGATGTGGAGCGTTGGTATGAAGCCGGATCCAACCGTCACTAGTTTCATAATCACCCATCACAAAATCTTCGGCAGACGGGGGCTTCCAACCAATGGGGCGCAACGAGTACGCAAAC
The DNA here is from genome assembly GCA_945895265.1 of Bordetella parapertussis. Lineage (GTDB taxonomy): Bacteria > Pseudomonadota > Gammaproteobacteria > Burkholderiales > Burkholderiaceae_B > Zwartia > Zwartia parapertussis_I. Next base: position 44,669 of record CAMDEF010000017.1, read on the forward strand.
CAAAAAGAGGCGAGGCGACGGTCGACGGTGACGGTTTTTGTCGAAGCTGTGGCGATACCCCCCGACACTGAATCAATGGCATCCAGCAAAGAGCTGAGCGCAAGCCCGGCAGCGCCCATAGATGCGGCTGCCAAATCTGTGACCGCGAAGACCGAGGGTAGTTCGCCCGCGTCTTTGAATGCCACTCGATTCAACAGGTGTTCGTTGCCCTGTGCTGCATGCCAGATCGCCTTGAGCAACTGCGTGGCAATCTTGTTTGAGTTCGCGGTGCTCTGCATAGTGTGTGGTGCCTGATCTGTATCAAGATTGAGAAAGGCGAGATGTATGAAAACGGTGTTGACGGCAGAGTCTTCACTATAGAACTACTGGTATCATTTGAAATAATAACAATTCTCATTTAACGGCCAGCGTTCGGGCGTATCTTGCCGCATTCATCACCTATCGAGTTGCGTTAGCCTTATTGTGAAAAACGTCATTGTTTTTATCCGCAGTATGCAGTTTTTAGGCACACAAATCGTGTCTTATCCGCTGCTCTATCAAATTAAACAGTTTTGGCCCGCGTGCCATCTGCGGGTTGTCGCACAAGACGCCGTGAGTCAGCACTATCTGACCTTGCCGTGGGTCGACGCGTTTACGCAGGCAGACAAGTTACCTGAAGTGTATCGGGTGATGGACGGCAGCGCAGATCTGGTGATCGCCTTGCACTTTGCAAGCGAAAAATACGGGATCGCCGCCTTGCTTAAACGGCCTAAGTTTCGGCTTGGTTTTAAAAATAAACGCGTCACTGATTTTGTCTGGACGCACTCACACCGTAAAGACTTTTCTGAATACATGGGGCTCGCAAATTTGCGTGTGCTAGCCGCCTTTAAAGATTTTGATGCTGCTCAAGCGGCGCGACAGTGTGTGCAAGTCTTGGCCGCTATTGAAGACCGAGCGTCAATCGTTGGTTCGTCTGAACTCGCACACGCGAACGATGCGTCTGATAGTCGTTCACGACTCAGCGAACCAAGCGCTCACCCACCTAGCGCTGGTGATACAAATGCCTCGCAGATCGTCTTAATGCCTGGCGGTGGTGCCGGCGATTACAAACGTTGGCCGATTGAACAGTATGTGGCACTGGCTGATTTGCTGAAAGCAACGCTCGTACCCCAAACCACTTTTTGCTTCGTGATGGGACCGGACGAAGCTGAGCAACATCGCTGGTTGCAAAGCCTCGGGCGCAGCGACTTTGTGTATCTCATGACTCGGCCCTTAGCCGAAATTGCCAAAGCCGTGATGGGTGCCACACTGGTGGTGGCAAATGATTGTGGCCCGTCGCATTTAGCGCAATTTGCGGGTGTGCCTTACGTAGGCGTTTTTCATGAAAGTAATCGCGAATGGTTTTGGACGCGTGAAAGCAGCGCCGACGTCTTGCCGCAAGATGGCACCTGCGAAATCAAAAACGTGACGCCCGAGCAGGTACTTGATGCTTGTCAGCAGGTGCTGAATTTTGCCATCTCAAACGACACGCATAACAGATCCTAGGGCTGATTCACCCGCGTAGTCGCGCGTGCACAACGCGCCTGAGAAAAAGTCATCAGGCTCTAGTGTTTGGTTGCGCAGAACAGATGCCAAACGATGCAAAGTGTCGTATAAAGAGTAGGTCGTCAAAATAAGACGTAAAAACGAATCACGAGACAACGCACGCTCAAAGACTTGATCTTTGTCAGGAACCCGATGAATACGCCTAAACCCATTCCTACCCCCTTGACTGTTACAGGGCTCAATGTGCACGAGTCAGTGGGGCACGCGATCGTACGCGCCCTCAAGCGGCATGGTGTTGAATGCACCTTTGGCCAAAGTCTGCCCACTATGTTTCAGTTATCTGCTGAGGCAGGCGGCATCAAGCAGATTGTGTATCGCACCGAGAACGCCGGTGGTTATATGGCTGATGCGTATGCCAGGCTGACCGGTAAGCCAGGTATTGTCACCGCTCAAAATGGCCCAGCAGCAGCGTTGTTGGTCGCACCGCTTGCCGAGGCGTTAAAGGCCTCCATCCCTGTGATTGCTCTGGTGCAAGATGTGAGTCGCTTGCAAACCGATAAAAATGCCTTTCAAGATTTAGATCACATTGGCATGTTTAGCGCAGTCTCAAAATGGGTGCGCCGCGTCAATGAACCTAGCCGCGTCGATGATTACATCGAGCAGGCCTTCACGATGGCCTGCTCGGGGCGCCCTGGGCCTGTGGTGTTGATGTTTCCGAGCGACGTGCTGACCGAACCGTTGGTACCCTCAACGCGCACGGCGTGCTTGGGGCGGTTTCCTTTAGACCCAACGGTTGCCTCACCCGATGCAGTGCGCCATGCCGCTGAATTGCTAGCAAAAGCCGAGCGTCCGCTTGTGATTGCCGGGGGCGGTGTGCATCTATCGCACGGCCACGCCGCACTGACGCGCCTGATGGATGGAGGACACTTGCCGGTGGCCACTACTGTGATGGGCAAGGGTACTGTTGATGAGCGTCATGCACTTGCCGTAGGTGTGGTTGGCTATTTTATGGGACCAAACGGTGCTACGCGCTATCAACGCAAGCTAGTCACCGGAGCCGATGTGATTCTGTTGGTGGGTAACCGTACCAATCAAAACGGCACTGATTCGTGGCAGTTGTATCCAAAAAATGCACATTACATTCATCTGGATATCGACGGCACTGAAGTGGGTCGCAATTACGAGGCAACGCGTTTGGTGGGCGATGCCGGGTTGACGCTCGATGCGTTGGCCGAAGCTCTTGGCAAACTTGATCTATCAAAACGTCGCGCTCAGCGACCCGCACTAGAGGCCAGTATTCAAGCTGCGCGTGAGGTCTATTTAAAAGAATCAGCGCCGGTTCGTTTGTCAGCGCAGTCCCCGATTCGTCCAGAGCGCGTCATGCACGAGTTGCAAAAACGCCTGACTGGCGATACGGTGATGGTGGCGGATGCCAGCTACTCATCGATCTGGATTTCAAATTGTTTAACCTCGGTCAAAAGCGGCATGCGCTTTATTACGCCCCGTGGGTTGGCTGGCTTGGGCTGGGGCTTTCCGATGGCGTTGGGTGCCAAAGTTGCACGCCCGCAATCAGAGGTGTATTGCCTGGCAGGTGATGGTGGGTTTGGACACGTCTGGTCAGAGCTAGAGACTGCACGCCGCATGGGCTTGAAGGTGACGCTCATTGTTTTAAATAATGGGATTTTGGGATACCAAAAACACGCCGAAAACGTGAAGTTTGGCACTCACACCAGTGCAGTCGATTTTTACCCCGTGGATCACGCTGCGATCGCACGCAACTGTGGCTGTAACGGTATTCGTGTCACAGATCCCGAGCAGCTGAATCAAGCGCTTGACGCTGCGCGTGCAAACGATGTCACCACACTCATTGAAGTGATGACCGATGAAAACGCCTTCCCCCCCATCACAGCTTATACGGCGGCCTTAGAAGCATGAACAAGAAAATAGCGTTAGTCACGGGTGCCGCAAAAGGCATTGGGTTGGGCACTAGCCAAGCATTAATTGCTGAAGGTCGGTTTGTCGTGATGGTTGATCGCTTGCCGATCGATCTTGAACAACTGGGTATTACCGATGAGCAGGCGATTGCCTTTCAGGCAGACGTGACTGACATGGCCTTTATGACGCGTTTGCACGGGCAGATCAAGCAGCGCTTTGGTACCGTGTCTATTCTGGTCAATAACGCGGGGATTTCGCCTAAGCGTGCCGATGGCCTATCTAACGGTATCCTTGACGTCACCATACAAGAGTGGTCAAAGGTTCTGCTCGTGAATTTGACGACGGTCATGCAGATCACGCAGTTATTTTTACCCGATATGAAAGCCCAAGGCTTTGGCCGTATTGTCAGTGTGTCGTCTTTAGCGGGGCGCAGTAAATCTGTTGTGGCTGGCCCAAGCTACATGGCCTCAAAGGCGGGCATTCTTGGGCTGATGCGTGCGATCGCTTCAGAGATGGGCCCCTTTGGTGTCACCGCGAACTGTGTGGCACCCGGTCGTATCTTGACTGAGATGGCGATGCAGGCGGGCGAAGCGGTGAACCAACGCTACGCAGAGCAAATCCCAGTCAGGCGTTTAGGGACTGCAGACGAAGTCGGCGCCTCAATTGCCTTTTTGTGTGCGGATAGCAGTGGCTTTATCAACGGGGCGACCATAGATATTAATGGTGGCTTCTTTATGTCGTGATCTTCAATCGGCCACTCTATTACTTAAAACTACAGGAGACAAAAATGAAAAATATCATCAGTCGTAAATGGTTTGGTTTTGCAGCCTTGTTAGGCTGTTCGGTTTTAACGTCGTCGGTTGTTGCGCAAAGTTTTCCGGCACACGAAGTGAACATGATCGTGAACTATGGTGCTGGTGGCACGACCGACGTGGCCACTCGCGCGTTGGCGCAAACGATGGAAAAGATTTTAGGTAAGTCGATCGTGGTGCAAAACAAGCCTGGAGCCTTGGGTACGTTGACCCCCGCCTATATCGCACGTCAAAAGCCTGATGGCTATCAAGTCGGTGTCGTCACCTATTCAACTGTTGCGATCATGCCGCACTTGATGGACTTGACCTATACCATGAAAGATTTTGAGTTCGTGGCGGGGTTTGGTCGCTTTCGTTATGGGATTGCAGTGAATGCCGATTCGCCCTACCAGACGCTTGATGATCTGATTGCGGCGGCAAAAGAAGGTAAAGGTTTGTTTTTTGGCACAACCTCAGCGCCTAACAACCTTGCGATCTTTGAGTTGACGCGTTTAGCGGGTGCAAAGTTTGAACATATTTCGTACAAATCTGGTGGCGAAGCGGTGACCGCACTCTTAAGCAAAAACGTGCAGGTGATTGTGCAAAATCCGCCTGATCTCATTCCTCATATCAAGGCAGGTAAGTTGCGCATGTTGGCATCGGCCAGCCCGATGCGGTGGCCTGAGTTTCCTGAGATTAAGACGATTAAAGAGCAAGGCTTTGACATCGAAATCGATTCGTGGCTGGGCTTAGCTGTGCCTAAAGGCACCCCGGCTGCGATTGTGAAGGTGCTTGAAGATGCCACGCTCAAGTCGATGAGCGACCCCGCATTAAGCGCCCGGATGACGCAAATGGGGGTTGACCCAGCCTCCCTGTCGGCCAAGCAATATTTGGATATTTTAGAAAAGGGCTATATCGAGATGGGTCGCGCTATCAAGGCAGCCAAGATCCCCCGCATCTCGGGCTAAAAAACTGCTATACTCTTGGTCTTGTCTTAAAGGCGCCCGTAGCTCAGATGGATAGAGTACCTGGCTACGAACCAGGGGGTCGTAGGTTCGAATCCTGCCGGGCGCACCAGCATTATCAAAGGGTTACAGATTTCGGTCTGTAGCCCTTTTTCGTTGTTTAAGTCGGATTGGGCTTTCGGGTAGTCGCTCTGTTGCTGGTGCTAGGTCTCAGCCCCGGGTTTGAATGCAACGACTCACCACAATCACCGCGATGGGTTTTCGCATGGCGTTAATATGTCTCCGCCCCACAGGAACTAACCGCCGCTGACATTGGCCGTCACTCGAGCCCTTGAACTAGTACATTTTTGTTCTTCAATCTGCTACATCAAAGAGGTGCGGTCGGCCAATGGGGCTCTCATCCTTTGATATAGCAATTGATGATCCGGTACTCTCCACTCAGCGTAAAACCGCCTGTTTCTTTTGAAAAATAAATTTGCAAAAATAAGAATATCTTTGCGATTTTTGGTCTCACCAGGAGCCGCCAAACCGCCTACTCTTTGAAGGTTAGCCGCAAGGTGCCACGCAGGTGCATGGCAGCGGCCAAGCGATTGCCTAAGAGCCGATACACCCCATGACGAGCCCCGCCGAAGTCGCATCTAAACCAATCATTTTGGTAGTTGACGACACCCCCGACAACTTATCTTTGATCGCTGGTTTGTTTAAAGAGTTTTATACGGTCAAAATTGCAAACAGCGGTGAAAAAGCCTTAAAGATCGCGCAAAGCGAAAGCAAACCGGCGTTGATCTTGCTGGATGTGATGATGCCAAACATGGATGGCTACGAGGTAATCGGTCGTTTAAAAGCCGACAGCGCAACGCGCGATATCCCAGTGATTTTTTTGACCGCCAAAACAGACATCGAAGACGAGGCAAAAGGCTTAGAACTTGGGGCGGTGGATTACATCACCAAACCGATTAGCCCGCCTGTTGTGTTGGCGCGTGTGAAAAATCATTTGATCTTAAAGGCGGCAAAGGATGCGATCGAGAGCAATCGAAAAATTCTTGAAGATGAAAAAAAGCTTTTAGAGATTGAACAGCTAAAAACTGAAAAGTTGATGCTCAATATTTTGCCTAAGCCCATTGCCGACCGTCTAAAACGAGGCGAAAAAAATATCTCTGGGGCGTATCCAGAGGTGACGATTTTATTTGCTGATCTGGTGGGATTTACGGCGATGTCGAGTCAGCTGCGTGCGGCTGAGCTCGTGAGTTTGCTCAACGATTTGTTTACACGCTTTGATCGGCGTGCAGAAGATTTAGGCGTTGAAAAAATTAAGACGATTGGTGATGCGTACATGCTGGCGGGCGGCATCCCCATCCCGCGCGGTGATCATGCCGAGATTACCGCCGAGATGGCCCTTGGCATGTTCGAAGATTTGAACGCCTTCAATCGAGAGCGCGGTAAAGAGTTAAAGATGCGGGTGGGGTTGAACTCGGGCCCCGTGGTGGCTGGCGTGATTGGCTTTACAAAGTTCTCGTACGACTTGTGGGGCAGCACGGTCAATACCGCAAGTCGCATGGAGTCAACTGCAGCCCCAGGCACCATCCAGATCTCGGCGATGACGCATGAGCTGCTGCAAGACAATTATATTTTTTCAAAAAATGGATTAATTCAGTGTAAGGGCTTGGGCGAAATCGAAGCCTATGCCTTAGTGGGAAAGCGCTGAGTCGACACACATACCTCTGCCGCGGCTGAATAAGCTCTGGCAGAGAAGGGCGCAACTTTACTGTCTGATCAATCTTGTTTTTCAATCTTTGCGTCTTGCAAGATCTTGCCCCAGCGGGTGTACTCTGCATTCACATAGGCTTGAAACGCAGCGGGGTTCTCCATGCTTGAGGGCATAATGCCTGCCGCTTCGAGCTTAGCCCTAACATCGGCGCGCGCAATTGTTTTCATAATCGCCACGTTGATTTTTGCCACGACCGGCTCTGGGGTTTTGACCGGCACAAAAAGCCCCAACCAGTTCACTGCACTAAATCCAGGTAAAAAATCACCGACCGGTGCGAGGTTTGGCAAAAAGTTCATGCGTTCGGGGCTGGTCACGGCGATCCCTTTCAGTCGTCCATCAGCCATCATGGGCATCAAGGGCGAAATATCCATCACGATGCCATCAACGTGGCCCGCAACGGTATCTGTCACTGCTGGCCCTGCGCCCTTGTACGGCACGTGAACCAGGCGCCCTTTAGAAGCCGCTTGCAACAACTCAATCGTGAGGTGCGACACGCCACCCGTGCCGGCTGACGACAAGGTGACGTCGCGTGTTTTAGAAACGGCAATGAGATCAGCGATCGTTTTGACGTTTGGCAGAGTCGGACCCATCGCAATGCCTAGCGGTGTGGACCCCACACGGTTGATCGCACGAAAATCAACCGGCGTATTAAACGGTGGAGTTTTTGCGGCCTGTGGCGAAACAATAATTGGGCTTAGGCTACCCAGCAAAATCATGTAGCCATCGGGTGCGGCGCGCGACACGTAGGTGCCCGAGATCATGCCGGCAGCGCCGGGCTTGTTCTCGATCACGATTGTGGTGCCAAGCGCTTCACCTAGCGCGGGCGCAATGGCGCGAGCGGTCAGGTCGTTAGAGCCTCCCGGCGGGTAACTCACGACAAGGGTGACGGGTTTGTTTGGGTACTCTTGGGCGACGGCTTGCGAAATGGCCAGGCTGCTGGCGATGAGTAGTGCCCCGCAAAGTGCGTGTCCAAGGACCTTATGCTTAAGAGCAGTTTGTGTATTCACGGTTGTCTCGATGTTAGTTTTTTTTGGTTAAATATGGTGATGTAGATCTTGCCTAACAGTATATGCACAAACGGGTAGAGCTATGCACAAAGTGCAGCCATGAGTGCGATCCAATATGGTGCAAAATCTCAGAATTGAGACTGATAGCATCACAGCCTGCTGTTCGGTTACCCAAGTATTGTTGAGTTTGGCGACAAGGTTGAGATATCCCCCCTTTCTAAGCGCACTCATGTATGCCCGTTTGCAGCGATAGGTGTCATATGTCAGTCATATTCAATGGTTACTGTCGGCTCAGTTTAGTTTTGATCTCAATTAAAGGGCTTCATACCATGACTGCACAGTATCTATTAAAGACGGGTCGATCTTTCAAATTAAGAATATCTCTGGCAGTTGCCTGCGTAGTGACAAGCGCAGTAGCAGGTGCTGGTGAGTTAACGATTTATAGTTCGGTCGAGGGCGACAATTTAAAGAACTTTGCCGCGCGGTTTAGTAAAGCTCATCCCGACATTAAGATCAATTGGGTACGCGATTCGACGGGCGTGATTCAGGCGCGCGCGATTGCTGAAAAAGACAATCCTCGCCATGATCTTTTTTTTGGTCACGCCGCCTCAAATTTGATGACGCTTGATGCGATGAATTTGTTCTTGCCCTATCGCCCCGTTGGTGTCGAAAAGCTCGACGAAAAGTTTCGTGACAAGCGCGACCCACCAAACTGGACTGGCTTGTGGGGCTTTGGTGCTGCGATTTGCTTCAACACCATCGAGGCTAAGAAAAAAAATATACCACCTCCCGAAAAATGGGATGACCTCACCAAGCCGATTTATAAAGGTCAGATCGTGATGCCTAATCCTGCTTCGTCAGGCACTGGTTTTTTGAATGTCTCTGGTTGGCTGCAAATCATGGGCAAAGACAAGGCCTGGGCGTTCATGGATGGCCTGCATCAAAATATCGCGTCTTACTCGCATTCGGGCTCTAAGCCTTGCGAGCAAGCTGCCGCTGGTGAGTATGTGATCGGGATTTCGTTGCCCTTGCGTGGTGCGAACCTAAAGACCATGGGTGCCCCGATTGACGTCATTATCCCCACCGATGGCATCGGCTGGGAAATGCAAGGCGTGGCCATCATGAAGACCACAAAAAATCTAAAAGACGCGCAGACCTTTGTGAACTGGTCTGTTTCAGAGTCGGCGATGGATGCCTATGCAGCGCGTGCCGAAGTGGTGGCTTATCCGGTCAAAACGCCTAAGGCACAGAACTTGCCGCCTGAATTGGCGAGTCGCATGATCAAAAATGACTTTGCTTGGGCCTCAGAAAACCAGCCAGCGATTTTGGCTGAATGGCGCAAACGCTATGACGGCAAAACCGAGGCAAAGAAATAGCGTGAGTGGTACCCGCAAGCTTGTCGTTGCCAAATTAAGCAAGAGTTTTGGTTCAACCGCGATTTTAAAAGATGTCTCGTTTGAGATTGAAGAGGGCGAATTTGTTTGTTTTTTAGGCCCTTCGGGTTGCGGTAAGACGACGTTGTTGTTGTGCCTCGCCGGGCTAGAGTCACCTAGCTCGGGCGAGATTTATAAAAATGGTCAAACGATCACTGCGGCGCCACCCTCGCAACGCGACGTGGGTATCGTGTTTCAGTCTTATGCGTTGTTTCCGAACTTAAGCGTCTATGACAATATTGCTTTTGGCTTGGTGAATTTGAAATGGTCTAAAGACAAGATACGTGAAGCGGTTGGTGGCCTAGTGAGCTTGTTATCACTCGAAGGCCACGCGCATAAGTATCCAAGCCAACTATCAGGTGGGCAGCAGCAGCGCGTCGCCTTAGCCCGAGCCTTGGCCGTATCGCCGTCTTTGCTGTTGTTAGACGAACCCCTGTCCGCGCTTGATGCGCAAGTGCGTGCCCGCCTGCGCGGCGAAATCCGAGATCTGCAACAACGACTCAAAATCACGACGGTGATGGTGACCCATGACCAAGAAGAGGCTCAGACTCTAGCCGATCGGATCGTCTTGATGAACGCAGGGCGTATTGAGCAGATCGGCACGCCTTGGCAAATTTATAACGAACCCGCTACGCCATTTGTTGCAGATTTTATGGGTGTCAGTAACTTGCTTTCAGGTGTTGTGCGTGCGCAAGATGAAGTGGCTTGCGACCAGTTTGCGCTGCTTTGCAAGACTCAAGATCATCCTGTCGGCACGAAGGTGCAGCTCTTGCTGCGCCCTGAAGATATTGCAGTGGTTGCGCTCACAAATATGCCAGAACAAGCTCCCACCAATCTGCTGAAAGCGACGATTGTCAAAATTGAGCATTTGGGCGCTGTGGTACGTACGCATGTGGTGAATCCCAGCGGACTCAAGTTAAAAGTTGATATTTCTAAGCGGGACTTTGATCCGGTTCGGCATACAGTCTCGCAAGAGCTGAGCGTGACGATTGCTCCAACCGACATCCGCTTATTTACAGAATGAACACTCAATCGCTCAAAGGGCTGAGTGTGTCTCTGTTTGCACGCAGTAAACCTCAGATTATGGAGCGTAGCGACTGGTTGGTACGGTGGGTGTGCGTGGCGTATTGCGTCGCAGCGCTCTGTACGATCGTTTTGCCAGTCGGCGCTTTGTTTTTGCGTAGCCTAAACAATGCAGATGGTGCGTATGTTGGTCTGCAAAACTATCTGACCTACTTCGGTACCTCTGCACTGTTTGATTCATTTTTGAACAGCCTGTTGGTATCTCTGGTGACGGCAACGATTGTGGTGCCCATGGCCTTTGCGTATGCCTATGGTTTGTTGCGTACGTGCATGCCGTTCAAGTCCTTCTTTCGTGGTGTTGCACTCATCCCCTTGTTAATTCCAGGCGTGCTTAAGGCGATTGCTCTGGTCTATCTCTTCGGTAATCAAGGGTTGCTGCGCGAATGGCTGTTTGGTCATCCTTTGTACGGTCCGATTGGCATTGTTGGTGCCTCAGTGATCTGGACGTTTCCGTTCGCGGTACTCATTATGCTGACGGCACTGCAGCATGTTGATCAGCGTCTGTATCACGCAGCGGCCGTATTAAATACCAGTGCCTGGCGCACCTTTTTACATGTGACCTGGCCCTCGTGTCGGTATGGGGTAACGACAGCTTTTTTAGTGGTCACGGTCAGTGTCTTTACCGACTTCGGTATCGCCAAGGTGATTGGTGGGGATTTTCGTGTGTTGGCGACCGATATTTACAAAGAGGTCGTGGGGCAGCAAAACTTTGAGATGGGTGCAGTCATTTCGGTGATGTTGCTCATCCCAGCGGTTCTGGTGTTTGTCTTAGAGCGACGAGTGGCTAGCAAACAGGTGGCGCAGTTCACAGGACGCTCATTGCCCTATACGCCTAAACCTTCAGGCTGGCGCGACGGTGTGTCTCTGGGTTGGTGTATCGCCGTTACAGTTTTCATTGCAAGCGTGTTGGGGATGGCGCAGTTTGCCTCGCTGGTTAAATTCTGGCCTTACAACCTTAGCCTGACCTTTGCCCACTACGAGTTTGAAATCGAAGGCGTGGGTTGGATGAATTTTTCGAATTCGATTTGGATGGCGACGCTTGCGGCGAGCTTTGGCACGCTGATTGTTTTTATCGGTGCCTATGTTGTTGAAAAAGCGCGACGCGATATTGGGCTTCGAAAAGTGTTGCAGCTGTTTATGTTGTTGCCAATGGCGATCCCAGGCTTGGTGCTGGGGTTGGCGTATCTTATTTTTATCAATACGCCCGGTAACCCGGCGGGCTGGTTGTACGGTGGGATGGCGATTTTGGTGATTAGCACGGTCACGCACTTGTACAGCGTGCCGCACCTAACGTGCCTGACCGCTTTGAAAGGGCTTGATCGTGAAATCGAATCAGTGGGCTTGTCTCTTAATACCTCGGTCACACGTATGCTGACGCAAGTCACTTTACCGGTTTGTTTGGCTGCGCTGTTAGATGTTTGGCTCTACATTTTTTTATGCGCCATGACGACCCTCTCGGCAGTGATTTTTTTGTATTCGTCTGATACCAAACTTGCGTCGATTGCCGTGATTCATATCGATGAAACAGGCAGAGTCGCCTCAGCCGCGGCGATGGCGATGTTGCTGGTATATGTCTGCCTTGCTGTGCGGCTGGCGCATCACTTGATTGCTCAAAAAGTGCTTCGTAAATTTCAACCTTGGCGCGAGTCTTGAATGAAGGCTGCTTGCGCCTCAGTTTCGATGGTACCCGGTCGAGCGGCACGGACTTGCGCAATCGCAGACGCGGGTGTTTGACCGCAGGCAACTAGCAGACAAGCTGCCATCATGCCTGTGCGGCCGAGTCCTGCAGCGCAGTGCAGCAGTACGGTTTCGCGTCGCGCTAATGCGGCAAGGATACTCTCTTTAATCTGCTGCCAACTTTCAAGGGCATTTAGATCCGGTGTGCCGAAGTCTTCAATCACCAGCTGCAGCCATTGCAACTTGTGCTGTACAACTTGCGCAGGTAAGTTTGGCACACCGAGCTTTTTCATCTCAGGCAAGCTGATGAGCGATATGACAGTGCTGATGTTTGCGGCGCGTATCGCTGCAAGATCATCGTCCAAGACGCGTTGCCACTGACGTCCGCGGGCATCAACGGTATTTCGACCGGGGCAGTGCGTCATGGCAATCTTGCCGCCTAGCGAGGTGGCAAGATAATCGATATGCAGTGGGCCGCTTAAGTTAGAGAGTTGAATTGTCATGAGTCATCATAACCGCACGACCCTATTCAACTTTAATCTTTGCTGACTTTACGACCTCTGACCAGCGGGCCGATTCTTTTGTAAAAAAGGCTTTGAATTCTGGTGCACTGAGTGACATGGGTGTGGCGCCCATGCTCTCAAGTTTTGCAGTCATCTCAGGCATTTTGACCGAGGCGTTGATCGCTTGGTTTAAACGATTGACAAGTTCGGGCGGCAGGTTACCTGGGCCAAAGACACCCCACCACACGGCCACTAAAAAGTCGCTCATGCCTTGTTCTGCAAACGTTGGCACATCGGGCAAGGTTTTGTTGCGCGAGGTGCTTGCAGTACCCAGGACCTTGACGTTGCCGCTTTGTAAGGCTGAAATCGCGGTGATCTGATTGGTAAACATCAGCTGTACTTGACCGCTCATGAGATCTGTCGCGGCTGGTGCCCCGCCTTTGTAGGGGATATGTGCAATCGAAGTGCCGGCTTTCAGATTAAACAAGGCAGCCGCTAAATGTTCAGATGTTCCTGAGCCGCCTGAGGCAAAGTTCAAACCCGCAGAGTTGGTTTTTGACAAGGCGATTAATTCGTTGATCGTTGTCGCCGCCACGGATTTGTGTGCAAGCAGAACATTGGGGATTTGCCCCACGATGGCAACCGGAGTCAGATCGGTGTCGGGGTCATAGTTCAGGTTGCCATACAAGGCCTTATTCACTGAGTTACCCGTTGAGCCCATCAAGAGGGTGTAGCCATCTGCATCTGACTTGGCAACGAACGACGCGGCAATATTGCCACCAGCGCCTGCTTTGTTTTCAACAATTACATTTTGGCTGAGTTGTTTTGAAAGCTCGCCAGCGAGTAAACGACCAACGATATCTAAGGCCCCACCCGCGTTAAAGGGGATGATCAATTTAATCGGTTTGTTGGGGTAGGGCTGGGCATAGAGGTTTTGACTGCCTAAACCAAGGCCAACTCCCAGTGCGCTGACAACGCCAAGGATGAGTGCCCGACGAGGCAGAATAGGTGCCATAAAAGGCTTCAGCAAAGTGCGAATTTTCATGAGTTGTCTCCTGAGGTGCTTTGGTAAGCGGTAAGCGATTGCAATCGCTATTTTTATGTCGAACAAGTAAGTTCGGTTATATCACAAGGCTGATTCCTTGTTACACAATGTTACTGGACGTCGTGCTGCTGATATTTTAGAGTTAAGGTCTCTCGCGATCTGCGCGTCATTGACCTCGATTAACACCTCAGAGCCTGCTATGAACAAATGCCACCAATCTCACCACAGCCCAGCCTTAAAAAAAATCCGCCTGATTATGAGCGGCGCGATTGTTGGGATATCAATCGCAAATATTATTGGTGCTAATTTCATTTTTCAAGAACATGCAGAGGTCATCGGCGCCTCACTTGGCGCGTTGTCAACGGCCTTCATTGTGCGAGGGTTTTAAGTTGTTGGATGGGAATGTTGTTGATCTTCTTTCGTTGGCAGCCGGTGCTCTTTGTATGTTTATCAAACCATTTAAGCGATTTTTCTTTAAAAACCAGCTCAAGTCTTTGTTCAACCGAAGAGATTGCATTTTCGATTTTTTGAATGGAACCACGCTAATTGCCTTTGGGTTGCTTGTGGCGACAGCCTTTTCAAATCGATTTTTGTATCTTGCGTTGCAATCAAAGCTTTCTATCGCGATCGCTGGCGCGGTCGGTTTAATTTTTGTCTGCGGCGAGTTCTTAGGTGATCCTTCTGAGGCATAACCGACCCACAATTGCTCAAGCATCAAGCCTGTGCGTTTGATTTGTTATTGACCTCTTTCCTAAAAAAAATAGCAATTAAGTAAATAAGACCTTAATATTACAGTTATGGTCAATCAATCTAAATATTCCGCCACCTATCTTCGCTTTTTGAACTTAGTGCAGGCAATTCGAGAAATCCCGACTTTTCCGGCTATGGATCCGGTAGAAGAGCGTTTGCTAACGATGTTGGCTGGGGTTTGGCATCTTGAAAAAAAGATTAGTGTTCTTGAGGCGATGAGCCTAACCCACGAGATTTCAGCAACCACCGCGCATAGGCGGCTCAAAACCCTGCGTAAAAAGGGAATGATCGAGCTCGACACCGATCAATCAGATAGCCGAGTGAAATACGTTGTGCCGACAGCGCTTGCCAAGCAATATTTCACGACGCTTGGTCAGGCCCTAGATAAAGCCCAGCACGGGGTTTAACCAACGATGGTGTTTGACCCTCGCGACGACGCCCAGACCGGCGCCGCACCCAAAACGCAAACTAACGTCTTGACGCTGGCAGCCTCGGCAATAGCTGTTGCGCTGCTGTGGGTATTGCTGTTTCGCTTAAACCGCTGGGCGCTTTCGTCTTTTGATGTGACGGTTTTTATCAGTTGGATATTTTTACCGGCGGCAATTCGTATGCTTGCCATTATGGCTTGCGACTGGGTGGGGGCAGTGGGGTTGTTTGCTGGCGCCTTGTTCACGAATCAGGCCGATCCCACCATTAGTCTGACTGACGGCATCGTGTTGGCCTTTTTATCTTCAGCGGGGCCGCTGGTGGCGTTTTGGTGCTGTACCCGTTTGCTCAGATTGCCCTTCACCTTGACGGCCAAGCAACTGCTAGTTTTCGCGACCGTAGGGGCCGCTCTCAATGCAGTTCCTCACAATATTTACTTTTTTTTGTCAGGTCGCATGACTAGCCCGATCGATGGCTTAGTGCCCATGTTTTTGGGTGATCTGGTAGGCACCATGGTCGTGTTGTATGCGGTAAGCCTTGCGTTACGGCTGCTGTTTAAACGCTCTGCCGGCCAGCAGCGGGTATCGCGCTGAGCGAGTTCTCTTGGCGGGCGCCCAGATCAACGCCTACAGCCAACCCTGCCGCCAATGTTCGCGATTTTTTAAGTCACGCCAGGGCATGCAAAATTTTCGACCCGTCATGGCCGCTTCAAGTTCAATCTCAACAATAGCCTGACCCTCGATTTCAGGTTCAAACACCTTTGTCACCAAAAAATGTTTTTCTTTGCGCTCAGGGTGAACCGCAGTCCACTTGCTAAGCAAGAGTTTTTTGGGGCTGACTCGATTGGTTAACGCAACATCAGCACTGGCTTTCATCGAGTTGCCTACGGGTTCAGATGCATCGACCGATTTGTACGTGCCTGAGCACATCAACTGTACTCTTTGACTTCAAGCTTAGCCGCCAACGCAGTCGGTACTGTGATCGGCAAATCTAGCATCCAAAAAGACAGACCTTTGCCGTGCGTATCGAGATTCAACGCGTCATTGACCCCGCCATCGAGCACACCTTCAAGTACAAAATTCATCGCTTCGAGTTTGGGCAGCACATGGCGCGTGACCTTGGTTGGATGGCGATAGCCAAACCACTGCGCGACCCGTGCCTCAGTGAGTTGCTCGAGTAGCAGGGCAAAGCATTCAGAATCCCAGGCGATGACGCTGATGTTAGAGGTGTTGCCCTTGTCGCCTGCGCGCCCATGGGCTAGTTGGTACAGAGGTAATTCAATGGTGTTTAAAGACGTACTGGTGTTCATGCGCGTTGCTCCTGCACAAAACTAAAACCAGAGGGCACCGCTTCACGAGGGATGGTGCACGAGAGTGTATCTAAGCGTGGTCGCAGCGACGTTCGCACACCGCCGCCACCTGCAGGGCCGCAACAATACAGGGCTGTGACTTCACGAAGAATTTTTTCGGCGATCTCTTTTTGCAGATGTACACCCGCGACGCGCAAGCGCACATCGCGCGACGCACCCGCATAGCCTTGCGCCATCAGTTCGCCGGCATCGTCACCAAAAATACTCAAGGCGCCAATTAAATCGACACGCAATGGCAGCAAGTGCCCGATGCGTTTGCGAATGGTCTCGCCGGCAAGCGCAGCACGTTCTTTAGCCTGAAAGCCTGCGTAAGAGATCTCTGCCTCTGCAAAGTATCCATTGTCATAGCAGACATTCACTTTGAGTTCGTCGGGTCGCTGGTGTCCGGTCACGCCTTGTATCAGGATTCGATCTTTACCCTCGCGAGTGACGGTAGCCTGACTGATGTCAGCCACCACATCGGGGGTGAGATAGCGCGCGGGATCATGCACTTCGTACAAGATCTGTTCGCGCCCCGTGCGGTCATCGACACGCCCGCCTGTGTTGGCCGCCTTAAACACCGAAAACGTGCCATCTGCCCGAATCTCTGCAATCGGAAATCCAATGCAATCCATGCCAGGTACCGACTTTTGCCCCGGCACGCTGTAATAGCCGCCGGTCACCTGTGTGCCGCATTCAAGCATGTGGCCTGCCATCGTGCCACAGCCCATCAGGTGCCAGTCTTGCATTGACCAGCCAAAGTGTGCGATCGCAGGGCCTAGGGTCAGCGAGGGGTCTGATACGCGCCCTGTTACCACAATGTCGGCACCATCTTTGAGCGCCTGTGCGATTTCACCGGCACCCAAGTAAGCGTTGGCGCTAACCACGCGCTTGGGGTCAATATCGCTGCCCAAGCGTTTGAGTAAAAACGTTAATTGCTCGGGTTGTGTGAGGTCGTCGCCATGCACCACGGCAATGCGTGGGGTTCGCAGCCCTTGAGCACGGGCCAGCGCAAAAATTCGCTGCGCGCAGGCCTGCGGGTTAGCCGCACCAAAATTACTGACAATTTGAATCTTGTGATCTAGGCAGCGTTTGAGTACGGGCCCCACCAGATCGTCGAGCAAGGGCTCATAGCCCATAGCCGGGTTTTTGCGCTTTTCGACCTGAGCCAACGCCAAAGTGCGCTCAGCAAGGGTTTCGAAGTTCAAGACCCCGCCGCCTAGCGCGATTAAGGTATCGACCACGGGCCCCGCGCCATCGGTTCGGTCGCCCGAAAAGCCTGTGGCACAGCCAACATAAAGCGGCTTGAGCTGGGCGCTAGGGGGCAAGGTTGCGGAGGTGCCGCCACTTGGGTGCAAGTCAGTTTGCATAGGTAAACTCTGCTGAGATGTGGTCTGATATGGTTTGTATTAAATCATGGCGGCACACCAACCCGCTCGGTGTGTCCAGACGCAAAGGGTTCAGAGGCTAAGCATGAACGAATCTACTGAAACAGCAAACGCCCCATTAGGCAGGGTGCCCCCCGTGTCTGAAATTGTCGCCTCGCGGGCGTATTTCAATGGTCGTCACCCGCGCAAGGTTGAAATCGAGGATCTGGGCAAAGCGATCGCCGAACCCGACGCGTTGGTGTGGCTTGGGCTAAAAGAGCCAGACGAGGACTTGATCGCCCGCGTGGCGTTACAACTTAAGCTCGATCCGCATGTGCTTGATGACTTGCAAGCCAAACACCGAATGCCCAAGGTAATGGATTACGACAGTGTGGTGCTGATCGTAGCGATGACGGTTGAGGTGAGGGTGTCAGATGGCTTACCTGCATTTGGCGAAACCCAGATGCTGATTGGGTCTAATTTTTTGTTAACGATCAGACGAGGCGCGATGGCACCTCACACTGAATTACGCAAGCGCCTTGAAAGCATGCCAGATCGGCTTGCGCGCGGCAGTGATTTTGTGGCAGCTGAATTGCTTGATTTGCTGATTGACCGCTATAACCTTGCGAACGATATGTTTGAAAAAACTGTCGAACCGATGGAGCAAACCATGCTTTTGCGTGGCCTCGAAAAGCTAAAGGTGCGAAGGCTGTATCAGCTCAGGCGTGACTTTCATAAAATGCATAACGCCATCTCGCCGCTAGGTGAGGTGTGTCGGCGCCTCGCCCATATTGAGATGGCGCCGATTGATGCACAAGCCCGCGTACAGTTTGGCGAGTTGTCTGATCGCGTGTCAAGAGTTGACCGGTTGCTTGATAACTTAGGCGATGGCTTGACCTTTGCCTTTG
Organism: Bordetella parapertussis; assembly: GCA_945895265.1. Classification (GTDB taxonomy): domain Bacteria; phylum Pseudomonadota; class Gammaproteobacteria; order Burkholderiales; family Burkholderiaceae_B; genus Zwartia; species Zwartia parapertussis_I. Next base: position 63,199 of record CAMDEF010000017.1, read on the forward strand.
AAGCTGGGATGCTCATTGAGCAATCCAAGCAGACCGAAACGACCCGGCGTTTGGCGGCGTGGGCAGCTATTTTGGCGGTACCGACTGCGATCGCCGGTATTTACGGCATGAACTTTGAGCACATGCCCGAGCTCAAATGGAAATACGGTTACCTGTTGATCGTCGGCGGCATGGCGACAATCTGCGGTACGCTTTACTATCAGTTTCGCAAAGCGAAGTGGCTTTAAGCTGGGTCACAGCTCTCTCAAAAAACTCTTTTTAAAGTGAGTCTTCAAACGCTCACTAGTCTTTTTTTTCAGTCTTTTTTGAGTCTTTTTCTATCTTAGAAAACTCTTTGACTGTAAAAACCAACCCTATCACCAACATCGTGAAAATCACAATTGCCGGATACAACAAAATATCTGAGCTCATTTTCGTTGTCCCATCAAAGCGCACAATTTAAAGTAGATACCAAACGTGAATATCGATGGAATCCAAATCGCAGTAAAAATTGCTTGTTGTTGGTCTTTGACGACAAACCAAAGATAAGCAGAAACGATAAAAGACATCATGACAGCGGTAATAATGAAATAGTCAGAACGTTTAAACATGTATTTCTCCTGTGGTCGTAATTTATTTCTTGGAATAGTCAAGAATGCCATAGCCAATTGCGCTCAACAGGCAACCTGCAATGGCAACCGTTCCAATAATGCGAATCCCTGAAGACAGTCCGAGGGAAAAAAAATCCATATCAAAGACGCCAAACATCCCTAAAATGACCCCTAGGCAACCTAAGGCAGTTGACAGGTTTCCTACAAAAACTAAGACTTTACAGACTCGCTTAAGAGATTGGGAGCTTGAGTTCTCGTTTGAATTAAGTTTCATTTAACGGTGTTGCAACTTGGCGTGGTGCTCGAAGAGTGTCATGTACCCAACCTTCGATCTGACGAAGCGATAATTGATAAAGAAGAGTTTTTTGCATCGATGCCTATGATCCTTGTGTGTAGCAGATCCGAGGTGGTTTACATCAAAGCTTGCCTAGAATAACCGCAGCGTGCAAACCAATTGAAAACTACCACACGGTACTTCACACTTTCGGAATTTCTGGGTTGTGGAAATATTTAGTTTTCAACATATTAAAGAAGCGGTCTGGTGAGGTTGCACCAAGCTAGTCGCCCTATACTAGTAAGGTTAATCGCAGGACTTTTGTGCGGTCACCCTCATCTTTGTGCCAGCAAGTTTCGTAGGGTTCGCCAAATTATTTGAATCCAACGAAATAAAGTCTAATTTAGCGGGCTATTTTTAACCATTTTTTTACGCAAACTTCAATGACCCCTCGTATCGCAATTTCACTCGTATCTATATTTTTCTTAGCTCCGATGGTGCTGAGTGTCGGCGGCCTGGGTGCCGATGCCAGTCTGCTACGCTCGGCGCAGGCCTCTGGTCAATACACGCTATCCGGCAAGATCGTGCAGGTCTCTGACGGTGATACGGTCAACATTCTGGTCAATCAGCAAACGCACCGAATTCGCCTGGCGAGTATTGATGCACCTGAAACCGCCCATGGCAGTAATCGGCCTGGGCAACCTTATGGTGAGGCCTCACGCAAACACTTGGCCGAGTATGTGGCAGGTAAAACGCTAACTCTCATCTGTTTTGAAAAAGATCATTACGGACGCGACGTCTGTGATATCCCCGTGGGCGATACGACCGCCAATCGCCTGCAGGTTCAGCACGGCATGGCTTGGGCCAATCAGCAAGGGGGCGGCAAGTATTTGCGTGATCAGAAGCTGGTTGAACTCGAAAAAAAAGCCAAGCAAGCCAAGCTAGGTTTGTGGGCTGAGCCCCGGGCCGTCGCGCCTTGGGTGTGGCGCCACGATTGTTGGCAAAAACAAAAATGCTGACATTGCAAACGGTATCAAGTATTGCCCAAGCACTTCTTAGTCGGTGGTGTGGCAGACGTTACCTGATGCAAATGTTTAAGGGCAGATCCTCACTACGGTATGGTGTTGCGATGCCAGTTTCGCCGTTGTTGTTAAAGTTCGCGGCCTTGTTATCACTGGGCGTGCTAACCGCGTGCGGCCCCCAGGGGCTTGAGTCGCCGATCAATAGCCCGTATATCTCGGGCGCTGAAAGTCAAAACGTGTTGTATACCGCGTTCACGCAACGCTCGCCTAAATTTTTGGATCCAGCTAAATCCTACTCGACAGACGAAACACCGTATACCTATAACATTTATGAGCCTTTGTATGGCTATCATTATCTCAAACGCCCCTATGTGTTGACGCCGCGCGCGGCGGTTGAAGTGTCTGAGCCAAGTTTTGTAGATCAGTCTGGTAACACTTTACCCGCCGATGCGTTAGCAAAAGATATCGCAGAAAGTATCTACGACATCAAATTACGCCC
>CAMDEF010000018.1 GCA_945895265.1 Bordetella parapertussis
GCCGACGAAATGGCCGAGGCGTTTTATGCCGCGCGCGTGCATCGCATCCCTGTGGTGCTCAACTTGGATATGGCGCTGCAAGAGCAGTCTTTTGACTGGGATTTTGATTACCGTCCCTCGACCAATTTCTTGCCCGCCCCGATTGGCGCGCCAAGTGACGAGTCTCTGCAACCATTGCTAGAAAAGCTGATCGCTGCCGAACGGCCGGTCATCATCGCGGGCCTTGGCGCGCAACGCGGGAATGCGAAACCAGAGATTCTTAAACTCGCTGCCCAACTCGGTGCGTTAGTCGGCACCTCACTGCAAGCGAAAGATTTGTTTCTGGGTGAAGAATACAACCTCGGTATTTCAGGCACCTTCGCATCGGCACCTGCCGAGCACCTGTTTGCCGAGTCAGACTTTGTGTTGGCGCTGGGCGCTGAGTTGGGCTACTACACCGCTGAGGGCGGTTTGATGTTTCCGGCAGCCGAGGTCGCACGGATCGACATCAAGGCAGCACCAGACGAGATTGGCGTGATACCTGGTCTGTACGTCTGCGGAGATGCCAAAAAGACCGCAGCTGCCCTAAGCAGGCTGCTTGAGACCCGCAAGGTACAAAAAGAGGGTTTCCGTACCGCAGCGACTCGCGAGATTTTAAATGCACCGGCGGCTGTTTTTACCAAGCCCACCGATGGTTTGGATCCACGTCTACTCGCGAAAAATCTATCGCAAGGTTTGCCTAAAGATGTTGTGCTCACCATCGGTGCCGCGCATTATTTTTCGTTTCCAGCGATGTACACAGCGTTACCTGAGGGTGCTCTGGTTCACTTCTCGCATCACTTCGGCGCAGTGGGCCAAGCGCTGCCGCTTTCAATTGGCGTGAGTGTCGGGCATCCCGGGCGTGCGCACGTTGCGATGGAAGGCGACGGAAGTGTCATGATGAACTTGCAAGAGCTCTACACGGTCACACGACACAAGATTCAACTGGTACTGATTATTTGGAACGATGCAGGCTACGGTGCTGAGGTGCACAAGCTCAAAGCAAAAGGCTTTGATCCGTCGCTTGCACAATGGCAGTCGGCAGATTTTGCTGCCATTGGAAAAGCTTTCGGTGGCGATGGGGTACGACTGGCGTCCGAGGCTGACCTCGCACCGACGATCGAACGCGGCATCAAAGCCGGCGGCTTATTTATCATCGATGCGCGCGTGTCACCAAGCGAAATGAGCGACCCGTACGGCAAACTGCATTTTGGCCGCGAAAATCGTGCACCACACTTACGTCGACTGAACAAGGGCGCTTAAGCATGCGCTTCGAAGGAGAGTTTCGCGTTCCGGGTCAGCCCCTTGCAGTGCTTGAGCGTTTTGCTGAAGTCGAGCGAATGGTCAAGTGCATGCCGGGCGCCAGCATCGATGGACGCGACGACGATGGCAACTATCTAGGCGGCATGCTAGTTGCCTTTGGACCCAAGAAAATTAAGTTCAAAGGTAAAGTTACCGCCTCAGTCGACTTTGACTCTTTAACAGGTAAGCTTCACGTGCGCGGTGCAGCAGACATGCGGGCTGGCGCGCGTGCTGAGGTCAACGTGGTGTACACCGTGCGCGACGATGCCTCGGCAAGCAAGCCAACCAGCATCGTGGCGCTGACCTCGGATGCCGAGTTAGGTGGTGTGTTGGCTGACTTTGGCAGCACGGGCGGCATCGCCGTCACGCAAGCGTTGATGGATGTCTTTGCTCAACGCTGCGCCGAAGAATTCAGTAAAGAGTCGAGTGTACCGACAAGCGGGGGCGACCCACAGCCAAACACCACAGCGACCGTCAGCGAAAGCGCGACCAGCGCAAATACGACTGGCCAAGGCAGTGCAGCAACCGCAGCCGCACGCCCAGCGCCTGAACCGACCAACGAAGCTCTGTCTGCAAACGCCGTGCTCTGGTCAATTATCCGAACAAAATTTAGACAATTCAAACACTGGCTAGGCCTAAGGAGTTAATCATGCTTCACGCTTTGATCGTACGCCTCAAACTCGCACTCGTCTTCGTCTTCATCCAAACTTGTCTCGTTCAAACCTCTTGGGCTGCAAACGAACCCGCGTGGCCGACTAAGCAGGTAACTCTGGTTGTGCCCTACCCTCCTGGCGCGATCACTGATACGGTTGGCCGCCGCCTTGGCAATCAACTGAGTGCAGCCTTAAATGTGCCGGTGGTAATTGAAAACAAGCCGGGTGCCGGCGCAAATCTCGGCGCTGCCTTTGTATCTAACGCACAGCCCAATGGCGGCACGATTCTGTTTACCTCGTATGGCAACATCATGATTGACTCGGTCACCGAGGCGCAACATAAGTTGACGCCTGTGGCTGCTGTCGGGCCAATGACTGTAGTGATGCTGGTACGACCAGACTTACCCTACAAAACAGTTGAAGAGCTAGTTGCCTACGCACGCGCGAATCCACAAAAAATTAGTTTCGCAAGTGTTGGCATTGGCAGCTCGTACCATCTCTTGATCGAACAAATGAACACCCTCGGCAAACTTGATATGGTCCATATTCCCTACAAGGGCGGGGCCGCCTCAATGGCAGATTTTCTTGGGGGCCGAGTTGATGTGATGCTCGCAACTTGGCTCTTTGCAAAGCCCTACGTGAATGACAACCGTGCGCGAGCAGTCGCTTTGACAAACGGCGAGCGTTCACCAACATTGCCCAATCTGCCCACTGTCAATGAACGAGCGGTGCCTGGGGTCAAGCTCATTGATGGGCTTGGCGTCTTTGCACCTAAAGGGCTACCCGAGGCTTTAGTCGCACGGTTAAACAAAGAGATTAATCAAATCATCCAAGAGCCAGCCATGAAAGCCTGGCTCACCAACGAAGCGATACCCCCCACCCCAATGACGACAGCAGCGTTTGAAAAAATGTTAGTCGATGAGGCCAAGCCGTTAGATAAATTGATTCGCGAAAACAAAATTGGTATGAAATAAGCGATTCGACTTTCACGCCACTCTCGGATTTAAAATAAGCTATTCGACCTTGGCGCCACTCTCGGTGATGATTTTTTTCCAGCGAACTTGCTCTTCTTTCATGTATTGAGTGAACTGCGCAGGCGTACCCCCTAAAAGCACGGTACCTTGCGGAGCGAGTTTAGTTTTAAGCGCAGGCTCTTGCAGTGCGGTCGCCAGCACACCGCTTAATTTTTTGATGATCTCGGGGGCAACGCCTTTCGGCACGACCACGCCTTGCCATGCACCCATCACCCAATCTGTCGTGCCTAGCGCCTCATTAAAAGTGGGCACATCCGGAAACAATGGGCTGCGCTGCGTCGCCGCAATCGCCAACGGGCGCACTCGCGCATCAGTCAGCATCGCCACTGCTGCGCTTAAAGTCGAAAACATGAACTGGGTACGACCACTGGCGACATCGATCAGCGCTGGAGATTCGCCCTTGTAGGCAATGTGGCTAGACTCTAAACCAAATTCTCGTGCGAAGGCCGCGGCAGGCAAGTGGGTCATCGTGCCCGCACCGCTTGAACCATAGTTCATATTGCCTTGAGCTTTTGCATACGCCACAAACTCTTTCAGCGAACGTGGCGCCAAACTTGGCGTCGTTAAAAACACCAAAGGATTGGTCGCCGTCAACATCACGGGCGCAAAATCTACAAAGGGATCGTACTTCACACTCTGGTACAAGAGTGGCCCTAAAACGATTGCTGACGTCGCATAAAAAATTGTGTACCCGTCTGGCTCGGCACGCGCAACTTCTGCCGCAGCGATATTGCCACCTGCACCTCCTTTGTTCTCGACAACGACCGTCTCTTTAAGCGCTCGAGTCATCGCTTCAGCAAAAATTCTTGCCGAAATATCCGCAGAGCCACCGGGCGCAAACCCGACAATCATTCGAATCGGCTTGTTCGGATAAGGCTGACTTTGCGCGCTCACATTTTGGGTAAGCAACAATGTCACAGCGGTCAGGCATAACAGTAGTTTTTGTCTCATATTTTTCTTTTCAGTCACGACATCAATCAATTTGCAGCGTCTACACATCTCGACACCGCAATCTCGTGCTACCACCACAAAGCTTTTTTACACTAGCTGGTGGCTTTGCGCAATGCCAAACAAATCGTGCAATCACGCTACGCACAACATCTCGGGTAAGATTGACGACAATAATCATAGAAATCGCGCAAAGCGCTAGAGACAGCAACTTCAGGAGGCAGTATGGATCTTCATCTCGCAGGCAAACGCGCCTTGATCACGGGTGGTTCAAAAGGCTTAGGCTTTGGCGCGGCCAAAGCACTCGCACTTGAGGGCTGTGCGGTTCACCTTGTGTCGCGCTCTGCCGGTGACTTAGAAGCAGCTGTTGGCGAAATCAAAAAGGTGTCTAACGTCGAGGTGTCTTTCACTGCACTAGATCTGACCAAACCGGCCAATGTCGAGTTATTGAGAACCCGACTTGCGACCACCGATATTTTGGTCAACAACGCAGGTGCCGTGCCGCTAGGGTCGATCGAAGACTTTGATGATCAAAGCTGGCGCGATGGTTGGGATCTAAAAGTGTTTGGCTACATCAACATGACCCGCTTGGCCTTTCAAGTCTGGAAACCTCTCAAGACACCCGGCGTCATCGTGAATGTGATTGGCCACGCCGGTGAAAACCTAACCTCAACGTATCTGGCGGGCACCTCGGGTTGTGCTGCGCTAATGGCGCTCACCCGCTCACTGGGTTCTGTCAGCCCTGAGCATAATATTCGCGTCGTGGGTCTAAACCCGGGCCCTGTATTAACTGAGCGCCTTTATAACTTTTTGCGTAAACGCGCCGAGTTAACGCTAGGCGATGCTGAAAAATGGAAGCAACTCGTTGCCTCAATGCCTTTTGGCCGCACCGGCAAAGTCGAAGAGATCGCAAACGCGGTTGCGTTTTTGGCCTCTGACTTGTCGGGCTACACCACCGGCACAATTATTACGATTGACGGTGGCGTGTCTTCGCGCGCAAAGACTTGGTTGTAGTGTTTAGGTGGCGGGCCAATTCAGCACCTTCGCTAAGGCCCCGCCCATCACCATCTCGAGATCTTTTCCTTTTAAAAAGCTCATCTCTTCGGTGAACAGGCTCACGCACTGTGCATAGGTGCAAGGTAGTCGCGAGACATCCGAACCCCACATCGAGCGCTCTGGCCCAAAGCCTTCAATGATGCGCTGTAAGTAGGGCTGAATGTTTTTAAATGGATACGGGTGCGTGCTATAGCCAGGCGCAGACGTCACCTTCACTGATAGATTTTTATGTCGCGCCAGTTTGAGCATAATATCGAGGTCTGCAAAACAGGCATCGTCGCGTAAGGCACTTTTGCGGCCCATATGATCCAAGATAAGTTTCAAATCTGGATACCGCGTTGCAAGTCTATCTAACACATCGAGTTGCTCAGACATCAGCACCATCACCGGAATCCCAAGACGTTCACAGCCAGCCCAAAACCAATCCAGTGAACTATCTGCCAGCCAACGTGACCACTTCGCTTTGTGAAACGTCATGCGAATACCAAGCATGCCTGGTTGCGTCAGCCAGGTTTCAAGCAAGACTCGGGCGTTTGGATCTTCGGGATCAAAGCGCCCCATGATGCCGTAACGGCCAGGGTAGTTTTGTACGGCTTCAAGTGCGGTCAAATTTTTACTGCCAACCATGGATGGCGGCACGATGATCGCGCGTGACACGCCCGTCGCGTCCATCAACTCAGTCATTTCTGCTGCTTCGAAAGGCTTTTCGCGGTGCGGTCGCGCACCCTCTCCGGCGATAATCACTGTGTGCCCAACATCTTCTGGCATCCAAGGGCGATCAGGGCGATGAGCCTCCCAGAGGTGAACCTGCGCGTCGGTGATAACCATAGATGCTCCTTGTTGTTATGGGCTAGTATTTCACCCATTGTCTGATGATTAATATCTTTTGTTTGATATCTTTTGTTTGATGTCCATTACCCATTGCTTGTTGTCAGGCACTTCGTAATTTCTGTATCTTAGCCTGTCTCTCTAAAGGAAACTTCTATGTCGACCGCTCCGCTTGAACCTGTGCGCTTTACCCCGATCGCAACCGAGGACCTCACGCCCGAACAACAAGCGGTGATGAAGCTCTATCGCTCAGGATGGCAAGCACAATTAACTGACTTGCCCAAACATCACTGGATGACCTTGCGCTCGCCTAAGTTTGCAGCGGTTGTTACGCCCGTCAGTAATTATTTTCGCAATGAATCTTCACTACCCGCACGCTTAAATGAATTTGCGATTTTGCTTACCGCGCGCCACATGGAATCTCAATTCGAATGGGGCTTACACAGCAAGTGGGCTGTCAGAGACGGCGTGTCGCCTGCAGTGGTCGACGCGTTACCGCGCGGCGGTAAACCTGCAGGGCTGCAGGCTGATGAAGATATTGTTTACGACTTCGTCACCGAACTGCTGACGACCAAGCGCGTCAGCACAGCCGCCTTTCAGCGCGCGAAAACATTACTGAGCGACCAGCAATACTCTGATCTAGTCTGCGTTGTCGGCTACTACACCATGGTATCAATGGAAATCGCAGCGGCCGGAGTCGACGTGCCTTCCTGGGCAGACACCGTCGCAGCAGCCAAGGCGCATGCCTAAAGATTTTGGCTGATGAGTGTGATCTCGAGCCAAGACGGCTCGAGATCAGCGCTTACCTCGTAGGCTCAGTCCAATTGCTTCGGACGCTGAGACTTTCATCTAAGTTGTGCGGCATCAACCCTTCGCAGCCGCAGGTTTTTTCTGCGTGTGCGAAGCGTGCTTAGACTTCATATAGTTTGAAAGCGTCGTTTTTTGTGGCGTTGACAATCCATCCCAGAAGGCCAGCCACTTTTGCTGCACGGCATCCATTTTGGCTTCCATCGTGGTGCGCATTGTCTTCTGCTGTGCAATGACTGCCCTTGGATCAACGATGTCTTTCGTCAATTGCTCATCCATCGCTTTGCGTTGCTCAGCACGCAAAGACTGCTTGCTAGCTTGCATCTCTTTGCGCGCAGCCTGCGCCGAGTCGAACTGCGCCTGTTGGGCTGGCGCTAAGGCGAGCTGATCAATGACAGCTTGTGGGATTTGCCCCATCGGGCTCTCGCTACCACCTTTCGCTGCAGCCTGATGTTGACGATGCATACTGCCATGTGGGCCAGCACCTTGTGGCATTTGTGAACGCATGTCCGGGTTTGGAGCCATGCCAGAGCCCTGGCCCATCCCAGACATCGGCGTCGCGGGAGTCGTCTGAACAGCAGACGGTGGTTGTGTGGTTGTGGTTGGCGCAGACTGCGCCACACCCGTTTGCGCCAAGGCGCTTGCTGCGACGAGCGTTAACCCCAAACCTGCGATCAATGAACGTGTTGAAGTGTGTTTCATGGCGTGAACTCCTGTGTGATTACGCAACCACATCTTCACACGCCACTCGTTTCAACAATGTTTCGAGCCGAACCTCATCTGTTTCAGATGATTTCGGCTCGAGAAGACACTATTTACCCCGCATCGTCTCGGGTAACCAAGTCACGATCTCAGGATACACGGTCAAGATCGCGATTACGATCAACATCAAAAATACATAGGGTGTTGAACCCGCGACGATCTCTGAAAACTTCGCACCCCCAGAGATACCATGAATGGTAAACAGATTTAAACCCACGGGCGGTGTGATCTGCCCAAGTTCAATCAGGATCGTGATGATGACGCCCAGCCAAATCAAATCAAAGCCAAAAATCTTGATCACAGGCAAGAGCACAGGCAAGGTCATGTAGATCATCGAGATCCCATCGACAAAGCAACCCAGAATGATATACAGCACGACCAAGATGAAAAAGAACTCCCACTTGCTGAGACCCAGGCCGACGATCCACTCACTAATCTCGCGGCTCACACCCGAAAACGTCAATGCCGTCGATAGAATCTGCGCCCCGATAATAATCATCGAGACCATACAGGTCGTCTTGACCGTTGACATCACCGAGTCACGCAACACCGGCCAGGTCAGCTGGCGATAGCCCGCTGCCATCACTAAGGCACCCGCTGCCCCAACTGCAGCCGCTTCGGTCGGAGTGGTTAGACCAGAGTAAATGCCACCCAGCACCAACACTAAGAGCGACACAATCGGCATCACATCCCAGAGAGGGTTTGACTTAGCCGACAGTAGCTCAGACGCCTCTTTCAGTTTTGCATCAGGCACGGGCGCGATGGTTGGATCTCTGTACACGATGACGGCGATGTAAATCATGAATACCAGACTCATCAACAAGCCAGGCAAAATCCCCGCAATAAACAAGCGACCCACTGACTCTTCAACCAAGGCCGCGTACAGCACCATAACAATGGAGGGAGGAATCAAAATACCTAACGTACCACCAGCCGCTAACGAACCATACACGTGGCTAGACCGATAGCCAGCCTTTTTGAGCTCTGGTATGGCCACCGTGCCTACACTCGCGGCAGTAGCCACGCTTGACCCACTGACCGCTGAGAAAATCGCGCAAGCCACAATGTTGGCATGCAACAAGCCGCAAGGTAGTTTATGTAGAAGCTTCACAATCCCGGCGTAAAACGCTTTGCTAGTGCCGCTACGCAGAATCACCTCGCCCATTAGCAAAAACATGGGCACCGCAATCAGAATATAACTGTTGGCATTGTTCCAAACGACCGAGCTTAAGCCAAGTAACCCGACCCACCCTTTGGTCATCATGATGACAATGACGCCAACAATTCCTAGCGCAAACGCGGTCCATTGACCTACAAACAAAAAGACGCCCAGAGCTATAAATAAAACGGCGATGACAACTTCTGAACTCATGGCAATCTCACTAGGGTAGATTTTTGAATTTTGTGAAAGTGAAAATTGCTAGCTGCAAGGTTAAGACCCCACAGCCAAGCACCACAATGCTCATCGGTACCCACTCGGGCGTTTGCAAAATCGAGACAGCACGTACGTCTTGCCTGTAGGCATACAACGTATGCAGAATCAAAAAATAAGTCAGGATGGCAGAAAAAATCAGTGCCGAAATCGTAATCAAGGCCTTCACCCAAAAAAACGACGCCCCCTTCAACTTGTCGTACAGCAACTCGATACGAATAAAGGCGCCTTCTTTTAACGAATAACCAAGCCCCAAAAAAATCACGGCCGCGTTCAAATAACCAGCGTATTCATCGGCAATTTGCGTCGAATGCCCAAACATCCGCGAAATCACTTCAACACACACCAGAAACAAAATCAAAACTGTCGACACGCCTGCCAGATAGCCCGTGCCTTGAACAATTTTTGACGCGATCCGTGACACCATGATCAATACCTATTAGCGGTTAAGGACTGCGCGAATTTCTTTCACAGCAGCCACAGCGTTTGGCCCTTGCGCTTCAGCCCAAGATGTCCAGTAAGGCTTCATCAACTCGGTCAGCTTGTTGACCTGGTCTTGTGGTGGCACAAACAAATCGACTTTGAATTTAGTTTTCAAAATTTCAAGATCGCGAGTTTCGTCCGCCGCATTTTCACGCGTCATCTTGGGGCCCCACTCTGCAGCCACTTTATCCAACGCAGCACGGACTTCTGGCTTTAACTTTTTGTAGGCATCGATATTGACCATGATGTAGTCTGGGCCGCCCGCGTGAATGCCTGGAATGTAGCCCCAGTTCACAAACTCGCTCCATTTAGCACCGACCACGTTAAAGCCAGCAGTCATAAAGCCATCCACCACACCACGCTCAACAGCCAAGGGCACCTCGGCTAAAGTCAAAGACACTGCCGAGCCACCTAAGCGCTTGAGCATCTCGCTTTGCTTGCCGTCTGTTGTGCGAAATTTTCGACCAGCAAACTCTTCGATCGATTTAATTTGCGGACCACGACCAAACAGGTTTTGTGGTGGCCACGAGAAATAAAACAAGGTCTTTACGCCCGCTTTTTCAAACTCAGGCTCAGCATATTTTTTAATAATCGGCCAGACTTTATCAAGCTCATCTGAATTACGAACAAGCAAGGGCAAGTTCGCAACGGAGGCCAAAGGGGTTGAACCAGAGATAAATCCCGAATAGCCCTCACCCATTTGCACTTGTCCAGTGCCCGTTGCGCGCACCACTTCAGTTGCCTTGAAAGGGAACTCGCCAGCCGGCCGCACTGTAATGATCAGCTGACCCCCAGTTTGTTTGCGAACCTCTGCGGCAAACTCACCGAGCCGCAGGGTGATTGGGTGGCTGGCGCCAGGAAACGCATACATATCCCACTTGGTTTGGGCAGAAACGGGCGACAACAGACTAAGCCCCGCGAACAGCAACGCGAGTTTAAATATTGATTGAAGACGACGCATGACTTCTCCTTGAGGTAAGACTTGATTTACAAAATGCACTCGCACGACGACGGAACATTGCCGTTTACGATAATTGCCGTGCACCAATATTGTTCGAATACGGGTATAACTTTATCTCACGTTTTCTACAGATCAGTGTTGTGAATGATTGCGATCTGCGTTTATATTCTGAGAAAAGTTTTAACGTCTAGCGGTGTTACTGTCAAGTCAGTAGGGCCTTACGAAAGGGAGTGCATACCCTAAGTACCGCTAGGTACTGTAGGGCCTCGGTACCGCCGGAAACGAGCTTTTAAAAAACAACCGATTAATCCGAAAATAAGCAATTCAACCAACAGGGAAGACAAAACATGCGCGACTATCTAGCCTGGCGACTGGCCTTTGGCGTCACAACACCTTCGACCAACACCGTTGTTCAACCCGAATACGATGACATGCGCCCCCCGGGGGTCACGAATCACTTGGGGCGCATGGTCATCCCTGATATGGCGATTAATAACAATGCTGATTTCGATAAGTCAATCGAACTGATTGATGCAGCACTTGAAGGCGCCGTAGAGCGCGTGATGGATAGCAAGCCCAATGCCTTCGTCTTGGGGATTTCAGCCCTGTCGATTTGGGGCGGTAACGCAGCGTGGGGCGACGAGCTCAAAGCGCGTATTCGCAAAGTGGCAGGCTGGGAGATCCCGGTCGCGCTGGCTAGCGACGCCATCGTGGCGGCACTCAAAGCCCACGGCATCAAACGCAAAATCGCTGTGATGGAACCCTATTACCCGTCGATCGAGCCACGGATGCAAGGGGTCTTGAATCCACATGGCTACGAAGTGGTGCGTTTCAATCACATGCGCGGCAAAAGCCCCGCGTCGTACTCGATTTTGACTGCGCAAGACATGATCGAAGGGATGCGCAAAATCGATGGTGATGACATCGAGGCCATCGTACAGTTTGGTGCAAACCTGCCCATGGCACGCCTGGCCGATGAAGCCGAACGTTGGTTAAATAAACCTGTGATTAGCGTAAACGTTGCCACCTATTGGCATGCGCTGCGCATGAACGGCATTCAAGACAAAATGTTTGGCTTTACCAAGCTGATGTCGCACTTTTAGCGGCTTCGCTTACGTGATGGCTTTAGGCTTGCCCGTTGAGTCATAGCCCACCATCGCCAAGCCCCCGACCCGTTTGTCTAACCACCAACCGGCAGAGGGATCCCATCTTTCAAAATGCACATCGGCCTCGAGCTGCTGTGCAGCGTGGTGCGCCCAAAAAGGATTAAACATGGCCTGACGCCCGATCGCAATGAGATCGGCTCGCCCTTCGCGCAAAATAGCCTCTGCCTGAACGCCATCCAGAATCAAACCCACCGCCATGGTGGGCACGCCACCACCGTGTTTAATTCGGTCTGCAAAGGGTACCTGATAACCTGGGCCACGCGCCTGATTGGCAAGCGTCGCAGACAAACGTACACCACCCGACGAGCAATCCACAACGTCAACACCCGCTTTGTGAAGCTCAAGCCCAAGCACCACTGAATCCTCTAACCCCCAACCGCCTTCGCCACCACCATCTTCAGACGAGACTCTGAAAAACAAAGGCTTATTAACAGGCCAGTTAGCACGAATCTCGGCCACAACTTCTAAAGCAAATCGCATACGACCCGCACGATCTTTGCCGTACTCGTCTTGGCGATTATTGACCAGCGGCGTTAAGAAACTCGCAATCAAATAACCGTGTGCGCCATGAATTTCGATGATGTCAAAGCCAGCGGCATTTGCACGCGCCGCAGCTTGACCAAACTTCTTCACGATCTCGCGAATTTCACTGACCGATAGGGCGTGAGGCGTCTGATAGTTTTCACCAACCGCCAACTCACTTGGCCCGACAATCCCCCACGGAGCCTCGCCCCGCACGGTATCCGCTTGCGTCAACGGGCCGTTACCTTCCCAAGGACGCTGCCAACAGGCTTTGCGGCCGGCATGCGCTAACTGGATTGCCGCCAGCGCACCTTGGGCATGAATAAAGTCAGTAATGCGTTTGAGCTCGGGAATAAATTCGTCAGACCACAGCCCTAAATCACCGTAAGTAATCCGGCCGCGCGGCTCAACCGCAATCGCCTCGGTCATCACCGTACCGAAACCACCCAGTGCAAATTTACTAAAGTGCGCAAAATGCCAGTCAGAAGCAAAGCCATCAACGGCTTTGCATTGCATCATGGGAGCCAAGACAACTCTGTTTGGTAGCGTTGTTTCGCGAATTTTATAAGGGCTAAACAGCGCACTTTCTTCAACAGTCATGCCTTGGCCTTTTTCTTTCTATTGAACAGTCACTCAAGCGACAGGCGCTGTTTTCGCCAAGGCTGGCAAGTTCACCACTGATGCGTACCAGGCCTCAAGCTTAGGATGACCAGGGCGCCAAGGCTCGTTCGCAAAACGAAAATCAAGGTAACCCAGCGCGCAAGCAATCGCGATTTCGCCGATCGTGTCGAGTTTATTTAAGTTGGCAGCGTCCTTCTCAAGATCGTCTAATGAGTTTTTCACCTTACCTTGCTGCAACTGGATATAGCCAATGCGGCCTTCATCTTGTGGCAAGGCAATCTCGCGGCGACGAGGCTGACTGGCATCCAAAATACCATCGCCTAGGGCCTGCTGGCGCAGGGAGGCCCAACGTGCAGGCCCCGCCGCAGGAAACAGCGGTTTGGCAGAACCCAGGCTATCTAAATATTCACAGATGACAGGGCTATCAAAAAGGGTTTTTCCATCGTCAAGCACCAGTGTTGGCACCTTCGATAAAGGGTTAGCCGGAACCAATGCGGCGTCGGTTGTCGGGATCACCCACTTCTCGATCTGGCCATCAATGCCGCGCGCCACCGCGCAAGCCATGACTTTACGGACGTAGGGACTTGCAGGAGAAAAGGCTAATTTCATCAGTGATTTCCTAGTTAAATTGATTTCGACAGACTTGAAAAAATCTAGACTTCCATTGGCGTCAAGCTTAAGTCAACGTTAGCGCTCGCGAAGCGTTGCGCTTGCCGACTGACTCAAGCTCAACGCGCTCTGCTGCCAATCACTGGTCCGCTTTAATTCCGGCTGCCTTGACGGTTGCGCCCCAACGGTCAAATTCTGACACCAGCACTTTGCTAATTTGTTCAGGATTTAAGACGTCGATCTGCAAGCCACCTTTAATCATCAGCTCGATAATTTGTGGATCTTTGACAGCTTCGTTCACAGCGTTATAAATCGCATCGACCGCAGCCTTGGGCATTTTTGCTGGTCCAAGAATTGAAATCCAAGGCGAGGTGTACACTTTGACGCCTTGCTCTGCCAAGGTTGGCATGTTTGGTGCGCCCACAAACCGCGAAGGGGCGCCCAAACCGATCGCGACCACTTTGCCGGCGTCGGCATTCGGGACAGCCAAGCTCAGCGGCACAAACATTGCGTCAACTTGGCCCGCTAAGACCGCAGTCATGGCGGGTGCTGCGCCTGTAAACGGGACGTGCAAGATATCGAGCTTGCTCATCACTTTGAGCATCTCCATTGCCACCTGGCTTGAGCTACCCACGCCCCAAGAGGCATACGTCAGCTTGCCCGGCTGGCTTTGTGCCAAGGCGATGAACTCTTTGATATTTTTTGCAGGAACTTTAGGGTTCACCACCAAGGCGTAGGGCAACAAGCCGATCTGTGCAATACCCACAAAATCTTTCAGTGCGTCATACGTGATCTTAGGGTAAACGTGCGGGTTGATCGAATGCGTGTCTGCCGCTGTCATCAAGATGGTGTAGCCATCAGGCGCAGCCTTTCCTACAAAGTCAGAGCCGATCATGCCGCTGGCGCCTGGCTTATTGTCGACAACGATTGTCTGTTTCAGAAGCTTTCCAGCGCCCATCGCAATGGCGCGCGCGAGCACGTCAGTGCCCCCGCCTGCGTTGTAGGGCACCACCAAACGAATCGACTTATCGGGGTACACCCCTTGAGCCTGAACGCCTAAGCCAAAGAGGGCCGTGGCTGCAAACAGCGCTAACGTCTTAAACATCTGGGTACTTTTCATTTAGGTCTCCGATCAACGATTAGGTATTATTTTGTTAATCTTTTAACATGATTTTTTCGCCCTCACCACCTGCAGGTATCGGTTAGGCAAACCCTTTAGGACATCAGCACTCATGCGCCCCGCTATTAACTTGCACGATTTTAGGGCGATGGCCCGCCGTAAACTGCCCCAGATCGCCTTCGACTTTATCGACGGCGGCGCTGACGACGAGCTTGGTATGGTACGCAATCGCGAAGCTTTTAGTGGGTACCAATTACTTCCGCGCTACCTAAATGACGTCACCACTCGCGATCAGTCAACCACATTGTTTGGCAGAAAGTACTCGAGCCCGATCGGTATTTCGCCCACTGGCATGGCCGGACTGTTTCGCGTGGGTGCAGACAGCATGCTCGCCGCAGCAGCCAAAAAAGCCAATGTCCCGTTCTTGTTATCAAGTGCCAGCAATTTCAGGATTGAAGACGCCGCAAAAATTGCACCCGACAACGTCTGGTTTCAGATGTATGCCACAAGCGACCATCGGATCAATATGGATCTGGTACGCCGCGCACGCGAGGCCAACGTCGGTGTCTTGGTGATCACTGTTGATGTGCCGGTCAATTCAAATCGTGAACGGAATCGGCGTAATGGTTTTACACGACCCTTTCGCATGACGCCCTCAATCATGCTTGATACCTTGAGCCGCCCAGGCTGGTTATTAGAATACCTAAAGTCTGGTGGAATGCCCATGATGAGCAACTGGCAGCCCTACGCGCGTGAAGGCGCGAATGCCGATGAGGTAGCCGACATGTACGGCACCCTAACCCCCGCACCCATGACAAGCTGGGATACCGTTACAGCGATTCGTCGCGAATGGGAAGGCCCACTCGTGATCAAAGGAATTTTGCACCCTGACGATGCGCTTCAATCAGCTGAACACGGTTTAGATGGCGTCATCGTTTCTAACCATGGGGCGCGACAATTAGACGCGGCTCCCTCGCCGATTTCCATGCTGCCTGCGATTCGCGCGGCGGTCGGTGATCGGATGACCGTCATGCTTGACAGTGGCGTGCGCCGTGGTTCAGACGTCATCACCGCAAAATGTCTAGGCGCACAAGCTTGCTTTTTTGGGCGTCCCACACTGTACGCCGTCGCCGCCTTAGGCCAAGACGGTGCCGATCAAGTCTTTGCCATCATGCGCCGCGAAATCGACGCCGTACTCACGCAAATTGGCTGCGGCAATTTTAGCGACCTGACCGAGCGCTTTTTACACCGCAAGGCTTAAAGGCAGGCGACCTCACTGAGGTGTGATCTGCCTCACTGAGGTGCGATCTGTTCCACTAAAGCACAGCCTGTCTCACTGGATCGTGATCTTCGCGTCTTGAATGACCTTTGACCAGCGTGCCGTATCTTCTGCAATTTTTTGCGTAAACTCGGCTGCGCTGCCGCCAACTGCCTCGATGCCGACCCCAGCGAGTTGCTGAACAACGGCGGGATCTTTAAGCGCTTTGTTCAGCGCCTGATTCAGCGTGGACACGATCTCGGGTGCCAAACCCGCAGGCCCAAAGACACCGAACCACGTCAACGAGACAAAGCCCGGCAAGTCTTGCGAAATCAACGGCACATCCGGCACGAGTGCCGAACGCTCAGTGGCAGAAATACCCAAGGCCCTTACCTTGCCATCGCGCACATGAGGGTACGCCGACGAAAAACTATCAAACAACACATCGAGCCGCCCCGCCATTAAGTCGGGCATGGCCAAGGCCGTGCCTTTATAGGGGACATGCGTCAGCTTGATGCCCGCCAAGGCCTGAAACCGTTCACCTGACAGGTGGGGAATACCTCCGGTACCGGCCGAACCGAAGTTCAGCTTACCCGGCTGTTGCTTCGCCAATTCTATAAATTCTTTGACTGTTTTAGCTGGCGATGTCAACGGCACTATCATCATCGACGGAGACTGTGCCGCGTAGCCAATTGGACTGAAATCTTTAATCGGATTAAAGGGCGTGGCCGGATTCAGCAAGGGGCCCAGCACGTGTGTGCTGTTGGTAGACAGCAAAAGCGTGTAACCATCCGGAGCGGCTTTCGCGGCGAGATCGGCGCCAATCATCCCAGCGGCGCCGCTTTTATTATCAATCACAATGGTCTGATTCAATTCAGCAGCAAATTTTTGCGAAATAATTCGACCCACGATATCGGTGCCCCCGCCCGCTGGAAACGGCACAATCAATTTGATCGGTCGATTTGGATAAACGGCCTGTGCGCCCGCAGTCTGAGCACACAGCGCGAACAGCACCAAGGCGCCAAGTCGTTTAACGATTGCGTTCATGAGTTTCCTTTTGTATAAAACGTTGGGTAATTAGACTACTTTTCTGCCGTACTGGGCCGTTGGTCGCACTTAGCCATTGCGCTGCACCCAAAGCATCTCGTGCGTGTTCAACCCCAGCCTGAATCAATCTGCCAGCATAGCTAAGATAATTTTATATTGCTGGTTGAACCTCAAAACCAATCTAAATCTGGGCAAGCGAAGCCCAAACGGCCTTTACCCGTAAAATAGCTTTGTTGGTGCTCGCGGCTTGGTTCACACGCTGCAGTTCAACGGGAAGCAGAAAGACCTTGCCACTTGCGTGGATTGTCTAGCCTGCGCTGCCCCCGCAACGGTCAAACGAACAAGCCTCACGGCTTCGCTTCTGTCAACTTAGCCACTGGTCGCCTGAACAAACGACTGGGAAGGCGACAGAGGTTGCTTCGTTAGCCCGGATACCGGCCAACAAGGTTGTGGTGTGTGCCAACACTCGCTGCAGAAACACCCAAGCACCGTCGGGGATTGCGGTGAGGGGCTATGCCGTTGTTGTGGACCATGCCACATGACCCAAGTCGTGCGCAGTGAATTCATTTTAGGTGGTCAAAAGAGTGGCAAGTCGCGCCGCACAGAATCGCTCGCGCAACACTGGCTGACTGGGGCGCCACAGCGCTCGGCCCTGCTGATTGCAACGGCTCAGGCCCTTGACGACGAAATGCGGCTGCGCATTGAACGTCATCGCCAAGACCGCCTGGTGCGCGTGCCTGGCATGAAAACGATCGAAGAGCCGCTGGCGCTCGCCGCGACGATTAAAGCTTTTAGCCATCCCGACACACTGATTGTTATCGATTGTCTGACCCTGTGGCTGACTGCGCAACTGATGCCACCGAGCGCAGACCTCGTCGCAACGCCAACTACTTACCACAATGGTCATCTCAGCAAAGCCAGCGGCAGTCTTCCCCTAACAAATAGTATTCCCTCAGCCAATAATCACACCTCGCACAACAATCTCCCCTCAACAGCCTGGCAAACTTTAGCAACAGATTTATGCAGCGCGATTGCGCAAGCACGCGGGCCTCTCGTGTTGGTTGGCAATGAAATTGGTTTGGGCGTTATCCCTTTAGGTCAAGAGGTACGCGCCTTTGTCGACGCGTTGGGCTTGCTCAACCAAATGGTAGCAGCCACCTGTGTGCGCGTCACGCTCATGAGTGCAGGCCTACCCCTGAACCTCAAGGGGCCTGCTTGAACCCCGTCACGGCGTTGAAAGCTGTTGCCCATCCTTGCGCGGCCGCGACAGTCAATGCGTGGGTTACGTTCATATGCCTGCTGCTTTTCATCTCGCTTGGTATGGGGGTCACGACTGCGCGCGCGCAGTCGCGTGTGACAGATGACCGTGGTGTCACATCCCAATGGACAATCGCACCTCAGCGCGTCATCACCTTGCTGCCGTCGCTAACCGAAAGCGTCTGCGCGCTTGGACAATGCACACGCTTAGTGGGCATTGATCGCTACTCCAACTGGCCCGACCAAGTAAAAAGCCTGCCGACGCTCGGCGGCGGCATGGATCCAAATATTGAAGCCATCCTCTCCTTAAAGCCTGATGTGATCTTTGCCGCACAATCGTCACGTGTCGCCGAACGGCTCGAAGCACTCGGTCTAAAGGTCGTTGCGTTAGAAACAACAAGTCACGCAGATGTTCAACGCCTCTTAAGCAAGGTCTCTCAAGTACTGGGCGTGGCCCCAGAACACGCCAAACAGCTATGGCAGAGCATCGACGACAGCGTATCGACGGCGGCGCAACAACTCCCCTTAAGCACTCAACAACTGCGCGTGTATATCGAAGTCAATCGCGCCCCCTTCGGCGCAGGCGCACGGTCGTTTATCGGTGAGACACTCACCCGCTTAGGCGCGCATAATATCTTGCAAGCTCAGCCAGACGCCTTCCCAAGGATCAATCCAGAGTTTGTGCTTCGCGCACAACCCGACCTCATTATGGTGAGTGAGCGCGATATGACCTCGATGCTCGAGCGTCCTGGATGGTCGAGCATGGCCGCCATAAAAAACAACCGCATTTGTGCCTTTGCACCCGCCGAGCAAGATGTTTTGGTTCGGCCGGGCCCGCGTTTAGCCGAAGCCGCACACATTATGGCCAACTGCCTGAAACGATTTTCCTCATGACGACTTCGTCATCGACATCTGCTCTGACCAAACCCCGCGCGTCGCGCGTCGCGGGGTTTTTAGGCCTGCTGTGCTTCGCCACATTACTTTTTGGACTAAGCGTAGGCAGCACAGGATTCGAGCCCCTTTGGAACCTTGGCTCTGATGCTGTCGCGATGCAAATTATCTGGGAGCTGCGTGCACCACGTACACTTGGCGCATTGCTGACTGGCGGTCTCCTCGGTTTAGCCGGTGCAATTGCTCAAGGACTCTTTCGCAATCCACTCGCAGATCCTTTTTTACTAGGCAGCGCCTCGGGTGCCTCGTTAGGTGTCGCAATCCTTTTGGTAGGCTTTGGCATTTCTCCTTTAGCCACGCAATGGTTCGTCAAGCTCGGGTTAACTGGCGCAGCGTTTGTGGGTGCGGTGCTCGCCGTCTTGCTCACGCTCAGCTTGGCCAGAGGCGTTCAGCATACGTTGCGGCTGTTATTAGCGGGCGTGATCGTAGGCGTCGTTCTGGGAGCACTAACATCGCTACTCTCTCTGACTCGCCCTGATATTTTGCAAGCAACGCAAGCCTTTATGCTTGGGTCAACGGCCTTTGTCAGTTGGTCGGCTTGCGCCATCATGGCCATCGTCTGCCTGACCTGCACCACCGGGAGTGTGGCCTTGGCCAGAGGCTTAGACGGTTTGGCCTTGGGCGAAGCTACCGCCAAAAGCTTAGGCCTACCCTTAACGACGCTGCGCGGCGCGTTGATTGGAATTCTCGCCCTAGCAACCGGCACCGCTGTCGCCCACACCGGCCTGATCGCCTTTGTTGGCCTGGCCGCACCCCACCTTGTACGCGCAATCGTGACCGTCCGCTACGCCTGGCTGCTACCCTTAGCCACTTTAATGGGAGCCTTACTATTATCGCTTGCCGACTTATTCGCCCGAGGATTGATCGCACCACAAGAGCTGCCGGTGGGCGTGCTCACCGCGATTTTGGGTGGTGGCTATTTAATGTGGTTAATGAATCGCCAAAGTGTCGCCCATGAATAAAACAACTGCAGCATTCGGCGGCGATAGCCTAGCTTTAGAAACTCAGCGCCTGACAGTTATCCGCGGCTTAGTGACGATTCTGAATGATCTCGATCTGAAGATCCAAAGAGGACGCTGGTGCGCGATTGTCGGGCCAAACGGTGCCGGCAAATCAACTTTGCTTCGGGTGTTGGCGGGCATTCTGCCCTTTCAAGGCGAGGTGCGTCTCTTTGGCCAACCATTACGCCAACACGCCGCTCAGAACCGGGCGCGTCGAATCGCATGGCTTGGCCAAAGCGTCGTACAAAGTGCAGACGATCTCAGGGCCTACGATGTGGTGATGCTAGGTCGACTACCTCATCAATCTTGGCTTAGCGGTCAAAGTCTGGCGGATCATGCAGCGGTTGAACACGCGCTCAAACTGACTCAAGCTTGGGCATGGCGCGACCGCGCGCTAGGCACACTGTCTGGCGGTGAGAAGCAGCGCGTGCTTCTGGCTAGACTGTTGGCCGTCGAAGCCGATGTCCTGCTGATGGATGAACCCCTCGCCAACCTCGACCCACCGCATCAGGCCGACTGGCTCATGTTGGTGCGCGAATTAGTCGCGCAAGGTAAAACGGTGGTGAGTGTTTTGCACGAAGTGACCCTCGCCCTCTATGCCGATGACTTACTCGTCATGTCTAATGGAAAAATCCAATACGCCGGTAAACGCGACGAGCCTGCTTTACACCGCGCAATCGAAACCGTATTTGAGCACCGCATCGCAATACAACCCCTGGGCACCCGTTGGGTCGCCCTCCCAACCCTCAGCTAACACCCACTCAACACTGGATTCTTTACGATGGAAATTGTTACACCACCCACCGACAAACCTTACGAAAAATCAACCGGCGAACGCCGCGGGCTATTGATCATCAACACCGGTGACGGCAAAGGTAAAAGCACCGCGGCCTTTGGCTTGGCGATGCGCGCACACGGGCGCGGCAAAGCCGTCAAAATTTTTCAATTTATGAAAGTACCGAGTGCGCGCTTCGGCGAGCATCGCGTGTTTGAGCAACTGAACGTGCCAATAGAAGGCTTGGGCGATGGCTTCAGTTGGAAAAGCCAAGATCTTGAACACTCAGCACAGCTTGCACGCGACGGCTGGGCCAAGGCGAGTGCAGCCATTTTGAGCGGAGAGTTCTTCATGGTGACGTTAGACGAACTCACCTATCCGATTACCTTTGGTTGGGTTCCCCTCGAAGAGGTGCTGCAAACCTTACGCACGCGCCCCCCGGAGGTACACGTGGTGATTACGGGTCGCCGTTGCCCCGCAGAAATCATTGAGATTGCCGATACTGTGACCGAGATGACAATGATCAAACATGCGTTCGATGCAGGTATCCCTGCGCAACGTGGAATTGAAGATTAATGCGTTGGTCTAACAACTATCAATGCCTACGAAAGCACCGGCGAGATTTGCCTGAGGTGACTCGCGCACTGTTGGCGTCGCTTTGTCAGACAGCGTTCACATGACCGCACGATGCGTCATGGTGCTTGGCACGACAAGCGGCGCCGGTAAGAGCTGGCTGGCGACCGCGCTATGTCGCTGGTACGCGCGGTTGGGTTTAAAGGTCGCGCCCTTCAAGGCGCAAAACATGAGCAACCACGCACGCGTCGTCGCGGCGAAAAGCGGTGCAGGCGAAATCGGTTCGGCTCAGTATTTTCAGGCCTTGGCTGCGAGAACGATCCCCGAAGTCAGAATGAACCCAGTGTTACTAAAGCCTGAAGCGAATTCAGGTAGTCAGGTGGTACTTTTAGGTCAAGTCAGCAGCGAACTCACGCAGATGCCTTGGCGTGATCGCAGCGAGAAACTTTGGCCTTTTATTACTGCGTCGCTCGACTCTTTACGCGCCGAGAACGATGTCGTGGTGATCGAGGGTGCAGGGTCGCCGGCCGAGATCAACTTAATGGACCGTGATATCGTCAATCTGCAAGTGGCGCGTTACGCCAAGGCGCGTTGTTTGCTGATCAGCGATATCGATCGCGGAGGTGCCTTCGCACACTTGTATGGCACTTGGGCATTGCTACCTCCGACAGACCAAGCGCTGATTCATGGCTTCGTCTTAAACAAATTTCGTGGGGATGTCAGTTTGTTGAGCCCTGCGCCCGAACGACTTTTAACACTAACAGGTATCCCTACCGTCGCAACTTTACCTTTCTGGCGAGAGCATGGTTTACCCGAAGAAGACGGCTTGTTTGACGATCACGTTCAACCTCACGCATTCGCTAAGCGCACCATCGCCATCCTCACGTATCCCTATGCCAGTAATCTTGACGAGTTTGAACCTCTCAGAAAAATACCTGGCTTACGCTTAGTGTGGGTGCATCACCCCAATCAATTACCCAAACTAAACAGCGATGACTGGTTGGTGTTACCTGGATCAAAACAAACGAGTGCGGACCTGGCCTGGCTGCACCAGCACGGACTCGCGCACACCATCCAAGCCTTTGCCAAACAAGGTGGCGCAGTACTGGGTGTGTGCGGTGGCCTACAAATGCTGGGACAACAGCTGCTTGACCCGCACGGCGTTGATGGCGCGGCTGAGGGCCTCGGGCTACTTTCGCTCGTGACTGAATTCTTGACTACGAAAATCGTACGGCACCGGGAGGTGCAGTTTGACACCCTCGCTGGGTCATGGGCGGCTCTGTCCGGCCTGAAGGTTCAGGGCTACGAAATCCATCAAGGACACACGGAATTATCGCGATCTGATGGCGACTCGCTGAGTCAACCGCGCGAGCTCATTAAAGGCCTTGCGTGGCAAGACACCTCGGAGACAGTCTTAGGGCTTTACCTGCACGGTCTATTTGAAAACCCCGCCGTGCTCACCGCTTTATTCGGCACACAAGTCCCTCACCTAGATGCCGTCTTTGAGGGTTTAGCCGATTGTCTTGACAGCCATATCGATCACGACTTTCTCAAACAATTAATAAGTTGATAACGCATAGACCCGCATCGTGATTCTTAAATATTCCACTATCCAAGATCTCAGACACTCGGCGCTGCTTACCCAGCTGCAATGCAAGCTCAACAATCAAACTAAACCGCCAAGCTCAATAGGTCAGTTAGAAATACTCGCACAACAAATCGGTCTGATCTTACAAACAGAGTCGCCCATTCTGCAAAACCCACAACTCGTCGTCTTTGCAGGCGACCACGGGTTAGCTAAGCATCGCATCTCAGCTTACCCAAGTGACGTGACGTGGCAGATGGTTGAAAACTTCTTAAGTGGTGGTGCGGCTGTCAGTGTACTGGCGCGTCAGCACCTCATCGCCCTCACCGTGGTCGACTGCGGTGTCCGGTACGATTTCAAACCACAAAGCGGATTGCGCATTTGCAAAATTGCCGACGGTACCGCCGATGCTCTGACACAGCCTGCGATGTCCACAGAACAATGTGAACGCGCAATCGCCAATGGCCAAGATTTAATCAAAACGCTCCCAGGTAACGCTCTGCTATTGGGCGAGATGGGGATCGGCAATACATCCGCTGCGTCGCTACTACTTGCACGACTCGGCGGCTTGTCGATTGAACAGTGTGTTGGGGCGGGTACTGGTTTAGATCAAGGCGGCATACAACGAAAGACTAAAATTTTGCAACAAGTATTACAGCTGCACGCCTACGCAAGCAACCCACTGCAAGCCCTGGCTGCCTTTGGCGGTTTTGAGATCGCAACGATGGTCGGCGCCATTTTAGAGGCCACCGCAAACAATCGTGTCATCGTCGTCGATGGCTTTATTACCGGTGCGGCCGTGCTTGTCGCAAGTCGACTCGAACCTTTGGTCTTACAACGCTGCGTATTTGCGCATCGCTCGGCTGAACGCGGCCATGCGTTGCTACTCGAGCAACTAGGCGCGCAACCCTTGCTTGATTTACAACTACGCTTAGGCGAGGGTTCAGGCGCGGCGCTCGCCTGGCCTCTGCTCGTATCCGCTTGCAGTTTGCTCACACAGATGGCGAGCTTCACGTCTGCCGGGGTATCACGGGCCTCAGCATAAAAAGGTGTTTTTTCTGATGCAATTCATTCGTCACTTTTTACTTGCACTGCAATACTTTACGCGCATCCCAATGTCTGCCGGGCTTGCACGCTGGGTGGGCTTTAGTGCATCCATGCAACAAGCCAGTCTCGCGCATTTTCCGGGCATCGGTTGCTTGGTGGGAGTGCTGTCAGGCCTGACGTTTTATGTTTTTGCGCTGTTGCTGCCGACAACCAGCGCCACACCCTGGATCGCCGCCTGCTTGAGCACTGTCGTGAGCGTGATGCTGACAGGTGCTTTTCACGAAGATGGTTTAGCGGATACCTCAGACGGTTTGGGCGGCGTGGTGACGCGCGAGCGCGCGCTCGAGATTATGAAAGACTCGCGCATTGGTAGCTATGGCGGTGTGGCGCTGATGTTGACGCTATCGACCAAGCTTGCGCTGCTAACCATGTTGGGAGAACTCGACTTTGTTCTCGCCGCTTGGTGCCTGTTCGCAGCGCATGTTTGCTCGCGCTTCATGTCTTTACTCATCACGGTGCGCCTGCGCAATGTGGGCGATGACCTCACCACTAAAACAAAGCCACTCGCTAACAAAACTCCCTTACGTACTTTGGGCGTCGCCTTGATATGGCTGCTCTTAGCGGATGTTGCCTTCAGCTCGCAGTTTGCACCCAGCCTTTTACTTTGGGCAACTGGTTGCAGCTCGATTGCTTGGCTACTCATGCTTCGACTTCTTAGCCGGCGCTTGAATGGATTCACGGGCGACACTCTTGGCGCAACCCAACAGGTCTGCGAACTGGCTTTCTATCTTGGCGTTCTTGTGGGGTTTGCTCGATGACGCTGTGGCTCGTGCGGCACGCGCGGCCAATGATTCAAAAGGGTCTCTGCTACGGACAGCTTGATATCCCGGCTGACCCTCTAGCAACACTGCACACTGCGCAAGCAATTGCGCCCTTGTTACCCGTTGGTGCAACGCTGTACTGCTCTGGCCTGCAGCGCGCTCAGCAACTCGCCCAGGCCATACAGCTGCAGCTCGCCAGCGTAATCCATGACCAGCGCAATACTTTGTTGCCCAACAGCGACACGCGTTTAAATGAAATCAATTTTGGCGTCTGGGAAGGCATTGCATGGGATGAGATTCCCAAAGCAGCCTTTGACAGATGGACACAAGATTTTGATCAACATCGCTTTGGTGGCGTAGAGTCCGTCCGCGATCTCTTAATTCGGGTACAGCAGGCCCTGCTTGAATTACCGACAACAGGGGATGCTGTTTGGATCACCCACGCGGGGGTCATTCGCGCAGTGAATTACCTGATCCAGTATGGCCTACAGCCGCCCGCTACTGTGGCAACGTGGCCGACCGAAGCTCCCGCGTTTGGCACATGGCAATGCTTAGAGTTTGGCCAACACGAGACAAACTAGAAAGCAGCCCGCACAGGTTAGCTTCTAAAAAAGTAGCTACCAAAAAGAGCTGGCAGCGATTCCCTCAAGAAATTGATAGCGGTCTAAGGGCGGCTGCCTTATGATGGTCTCAGAAAAATAATGACTCAACGGACATCGACCCAGGAGACAAATCATGACTACGATCATCGGGCAGGGCAATTTTAAATATCAAGTGGCCGAAGGCTGGGGCAAACTCCCTGCGGGCTGGAAATTTGGTGACGTCGCGGCCGTGGGGATTGACAGCAAGGATCGTGTCTATGCCTTTAACCGGGGCGAGCACCCGATGGTCGTGTTTGATCGTGACGGTAACTTTTTAAACTCTTGGGGCGAGGGGGTCTTCAAGCGCGCCCATGGGGTTCAGATGGGCCCAGATGACACCATTTATCTAACGGATGATGGCGACCACACCGTACGCAAATGCACGCTTGACGGAAAAATATTGTTAGAGATTGGCTTGCCCGGACAAGCCTCCCCTTACATGAGCGGCCAACCTTTTAACCGTTGTACCCATACCGCGCTCTCGCCCGAGGGTGATATCTACGTGTCGGACGGCTACGGCAACTCGCGCGTACACAAGTACAGTCCGGACGGAAAGTTATTATTTTCGTGGGGCTCGCCCGGCACAGACCCTGGTCAGTTCAACATTGCCCACAATATTTTGTGCGACACCAACGGTTTGGTCTATGTGGCCGATCGCGAAAATCACCGTATCCAAATTTTCAATGGCAAAGGCAAATACGAAGGACAATGGGGCAATATGCATCGGCCGTGTGGACTCTTCTTAACGGGCGGCAAGTGTCCGCTTTGCTATGTAGGTGAACTAGGCCCACATCTGCCCGTCAACAGAAATATGCCCAACACCGGGCCGCGTGTCAGCATCTATGATCTGTCTGGCAATCTACAAGCACGTGTCGCCGCCGAAGAACCGCACGGCACCGGCGTGGGTCAATTTATTGCACCCCATGGTATGGCCGTCGATAGCCATGGCGACATGTACGTTGGCGAGGTTGCCTACACCTCTTGGGCAGCCTCGTATCCCACCATCCCGAGGCCTGATTACGTTCGATGTTTACAGAAATTTATTAAGATACCTTGACGTTCGGTCGTGCGGCGATGGCACTACTTCAGATGGACGCGGTCGGTCACGATGACAAGCTCAAGCCGCTCAAGTTCTTTGAGCGTTGTTTTAGGCAAGATGAGCGACACCTTGTTCCAGGTGCCTGGCTTCAAAACCTCGGTCAGGTTGAACTCTTTTTTCACGTTCGCGCCCCACGTCGCATTTAATTTAAAACCATGAAATGCCATCGTCGAAGGGTTGCCGACATTCAACGTGATTTTTAGATCATTTTTGTCGGCGACAACACTTTCTATCGAGATTAAAAAGGTTCCTAAATTTGCGTCAAGGCGCTGATAAACCTTTAGAAGTTTTGGATCAAGCACCACAGATTGAAAGGGTGGCTTGGCTGGCTCTAGCGCGGCGATCTTAATTTGCAGATCAGCCAGTTTTTTATTTAAAGTCACGATCTCTTGACCAAATAAATCTTGCATAGCAACCAGAGATTTTTTGTATTCGGCGAGCTCGTTGGCGCTAGACTGTTGATACGCTGTAAGAGATTTTTTTAGGTCGGCTACCGTCTCAACATACTGTTGACAGCCAGACAAACTAATGAGCATCGCGCCAGCAAACACGAAGGCTATTAAAGATTTTGGATTCATGACAGTACTCCTTCAGGGAGAAAAGCAATGCGCTCGGCGCAAAGTTTAGAATAACGGTTAACAACTTTCAGTTTCGGTTTAAGTGTACAAGTTATCCTTTACGCAAGTCGCACGTTTAGCCAAAAAAAGGACTTACATGAAATTATTTGTTGCACTTAGGCGTCTCTCGATCATTGCACTACTGCTGACCTTCAGCGGAGCGAGTCTCGCGCAGGCCGACTACCCAAGTAAGCCAGTACGCATCATCTTGCCCTACGCGCCAGGCGGCACGACCGACATGGTCGCTCGCGCAGTGGCGCAAAAGCTTGCTATCAAATGGAGTCAGCCGGTGATCGTTGAAAATCGACCCGGCGGCAACGGTAATATCGGCACAGCCGAGGCTGCACGCGCGACCCCGGATGGTTACACGCTGCTGATGGCAACTTCAAGCCATGCAATCAATGCCTCACTTTACAAGGGCCTGTCGTTTAATTTTGCAATAGACTTTACGCCACTATCCAACCTTGCCTTCGCGCCCTTGCTGTTGGTGGTCAACCCCTCGTTAAAAGCCAATACCGTTAAAGAGTTTGCCGAGTACGTGCGGCAAAATCCTCAAAAATTAAATTACGGCTCAGGAGGCGTGGGTACAGCAGCCCATTTAGCGGGCGAACTATTCAATTCTGAGCTCGGCGCGCAAATGACACACGTCGCCTACAAGGGCGGCACACTTGCCACCAACGATCTTGTTGGCGGGCAAATCCAATTGATGTTTGCCAACCTACCCGAGGCGATCGCTCAGGTCAAAGGCGCGCGACTGAAAGCGCTTGCCGTCACGGGTGAAGCCCGTAGTCCGCAAGCCCCAGACGTACCAACCTTTGCTGAAAGCGGTTACCCACAAATCAATTTGAAATCGTGGTTTGGGCTCTTTGCGCTTACCGGAACCCCTGCCGCAATCGTGACTAAGCTCAGCAGCGACATCGCCGCGGTCGTTGCGCAACCAGACGTACAAAACAAGTTTGGCGATTTTGGCACTGAACCCATCGGTAACAGTCAGGCTGCTTTTCAAACTTTTTTGGCAAGTGATTTGCCAAGGTGGGCTAAGTTAGTGCAACAGTCTGGCGCCAAAGCGGAGTAGGCTTGACAGATACAATCGAGTTTGAGCGACAAAGCACCGACACCCTAGCGGATAGGTTCGAGCTTTTGCAAAATAAAACACTAATGACTGAGGGACTGATTTGAGTAACAGTCACTTACAGAGTGTTACAAATTTTGACTTGAAATACGTGCTTCTTGAAAAGTAAAATGATCTGGCTCGTTCACCGGAGAAATGCATGGAAGCGCGTATCGTACGGCTAGAAACACTCATCCCAAATCTGGCTACCAAGCAAGATATCTCGCATCTGGAATGCGGCTTATCTAAACTCGAAGTAAAAATATCCCAGCTTGACGGAAAAATCTATCAGCTCGAAGGCAAGATGCATCAAGCGATGTCTGCACTCGGCCTACGCTTAGTCGGCTGGATGACCACCGTTATGTTTGCATCTTTTGCCGGTGTGTTTTTTATCGCGCGCCACGTGCATTGAGCTAAGTGCAGTTCGGCAGCCTGCACGACTCACTAAGCCTCACGCACACGGCTCACCCAACTCGCAGCCCAAAACGCCAAGGCAAACAAGATCGCAGTGCCGCACACGGCGATTAACACAACGTGATACGACTCGCCCAACATCCACAAGCTCGCCGCAGCGACTGGGCCCACTGCTCGAGCCACCATCGTTGGTATCGTCAATAACCCGTTTAAAGCTCCATACGCATGACGGCTGAGCATTTCAGGTACCACCAAACTGCGCACGATGGTAAAAATGCCATTCGCCAAACCATAGCAACCAATCAATAGCGCAACAAGCCAAAACGCTGGCATTTCAATGCTAGCCAAAATCCCAAACACAAACGGAAATACGCAAGCCACGATCGAACCCAAGATTCGCATCGGTGCGCGTGGTGCGAAATAGGCAATCAAAATTCGCCCCAACACTTGGGTTGGGCCCAGCACAATTAATGCGTTCACCACATCAGCTGTGCTCAGCCCTTTCTCTTGCAAGATTGGATAAGCATGAAAGATAAATACCGTGAACATGATTGAGTACAGGGTCAGCGCCAATAACAACAACCAAAAGACTGAGGTTTTTAGCGCCGCTTTAACCACCGCGTGATCACGTGCTTTATTGTCTTCGCGCGTTTGCGCAACGTTTGTGTGCTCAAGATCGTATTTAGGCTGGATGCACAAAAAATAAATCGCAGCCCATAGCAAGTTAATGAGCGCCAGTACGAGCAATGACTGTCGCCAGCCAACGGTGTCGAGCAAAAACTGCTCGAGTGGGATAAAGGCGGTGCTGGCAAAGCCGCCCCATAAGGTAATGGTGGTGATGCGTGCTCGCGCATTGGCAGCACCAACGCGGCGGGCCATGACGGCAAAGGCGGGCTCGTACAAGCAACCGGCCTGCAAGGCGCCGATGACGGCACTCAGCAAATAAAAACTCAACAAGTAACTGACGCTTGACCACCACCACAACATCAGGGCCGCGATCAGCGAAGCGCCCGACATCATCCAACGACCATAGCCTCGATCGATCGCTAAGCCGACGGGATAGGTAAACACCGCCGTCACCAGCATACTGATCGTGGCGCCAAAAAATATTTCGGATTTAGACCAGAGAAGCTCGGCTCCCATTGCTTGTGCGAGCAACGGAAAGCTGTAATAGAGCGAGCCCCAAGAGCAAACTTGTCCGGCACCAAGAATATTCGCCATCCACAGCGAGGACGGCACATTTGTCTTCATTTTTTGAACCAGTCAAGCAACTCTTGCGTCACGGCCTGTGGCTGTTCTCGATGCAAAAAGTGCCCCGCATTTGCAATCAGCTTAAAGTCGTATTCGTTGTCAAAATATTGCGCTTGGGCTTGCATCAACTCGGCGCGCAAGTCATCCCCGCCGCACAAAGCAAGCGTCGGCACTTTGATCTGACGCGCCATCAACGCACGCAAATCAGCCAACGCAGGATCGGCCTTGGCAGCATCAAACATCGCCCTGTAATAACCCAAGGTCGCCGCCAAGACACCTGGCTGCGTGAGAGTCTCTTTGACCGATCGCATATGCGCATCGTCTTGGTAACCTTCGGTTGTCCAGTAGTTCCAAAGATAGTCAATAAAGGCGAGATTGTTTGCAGCCAACGCTTTTTCTGGCAAATCTGGCATCTGAAAAAACCACCAGTGAAACGAACGCTGAATATGTTTGGCATCCACCAAACTTTGTGTCACCTGCCCTGGGTGAGGAACCGCCATGAGCACGGCACGCGCGATTAATTCTGGATACGCGGCTAAGACTCCGTATCCAATGATCGCGCCCCAGTCTTGTCCAACCAAATGACAGGGTTTGCCCGCGCCAAAGGCTTGAATCAACGCTGCTACGTCTGCCACTAAGGTGGCTTTGTCATAAAACCCACCTTCGCCTAAGTCAGTTGGCGGGTAGCCGCGCAGGTAAGGGGCAATCACGCGATAGCCTTGCGCGACTAGCGCTGGAATTTGATGACTCCAGGTCTGCGCATTATCAGGAAAACCATGCAGCAACATGATCAGCGGGCCCTCGCCCTGCTCGAGGTAGGCAAACTTCAAGCCCCGCACTTGTATGTGTTTCATGTCAGCCTCTTTTCAAAAGAAAGTCATCTACAGCCACAGTACCGGCAACATCGACGCCACCAGCAGCAGTGCCATCCCCCAATTAAATATTTTTCGACGCACCGGGTCGCGCAGCACGAGCTCCAGTCTAGTGCCCATCCATAACCACACGCAAATGCTGGGAAGGTTGACGACGGCCACCAACAAACAACAAAAAAATACGAACAACGGGCTGGCCTGCTGCGGCAGATAATTACTAGAGAAACTCACCGCAATCAGCCACGCCTTGGGGTTGACCCACTGAAACGCCACCGCGCCCCAAAAACTTAGTGGGCTTGAGTGCCCGCTTTGCTGCCCTGGTGCCGGCAAAGGCTTGCTGGTTGCAACACCCCAGGCCAAGTACAGCAAATAGGCAAAGCCAAGCACTTTCATCACTTGGTAGATGGGCGGCACTGCCTGAAACAAGCTATTTAAGCCAAAGCCGATTGCCACCAGCATGACAAAAAAGCCGAGCGAGACACCCAATACGTGGGGCATCGACCGCCGGAAGCCAAAGTTCACGCCAGAGGCTAACAGCATCAGATTGTTTGGTCCTGGCGTCAAAGAAGTCGCCAGCGAAAAGGTAGCGATCGAATAAATCAGGGCGTCCTGCTCAGACATCAAAGGCGCTTGGGTGTCGAGGTTTTACAGTACCTTGCGAATGCGCTCAATTGCCCGCTCGATGTTCTCGGCACTGTTTGCATACGAAAACCGTACGTAGCCCTCGCCCCAGGCACCAAAGCTTGTCCCAGAAATAGTCGCCACGCCGGCTTCATTCAAAAACAGATCTTGCGCCTGACGTGAGGTCAAACCGGTGCCACCAACATGAGGAAACGCATAAAACGCGCCGGCTGCGTCAGAGCACCGTACGCCTGGCAGGCTGTTTAAGGCCTCAACGATCAAACTGCGCCGCTGATTAAAGGCCACCATCATTTCGGCCACTGCATCTTGCGGCCCGGTTAAGGCGGCCAAGCCAGCAAACTGGGCTGAGGCGTTCACGCACGAGTGATCGTTAATACACAAGCGCGTGACATCGGCCACTAAACTTTCGGGCCATACCGCGTAACCTAAGCGCCAACCCGTCATGGCGTAGGTCTTGCTCCAGCCATCAAGCATGATCAGACGATCACGAATCTCGGGATAATTGAGCAACGACACGTGCTCGCGCCCGCCATACAACATCTGGCTATAAATTTCGTCAGACAGTATTGCCACACCAGGATGTTTGGCCAAGCCAGCGACCAGCTTGTCAATCTCAGCTTTGGGTGTCACGCCGCCGGTTGGATTAGCAGGACTGTTAATAATAATCAAGCGTGTTGCTGGCGTAATTTGCGACAGAACGGCGTCTGCATCAAACGCAAAATCTTTGTCTTCGCTTAACGCGATTGGTACAGGCGTAGCACCACTGTACTTAATCAGTGACTCGTAAATCGGAAAGCCTGGATTGGGGTACATAATTTCAGCACCCGGCTCGCCAAACATCAAAATCGCAAAAAACATCGTGGGCTTGCCGCCGGGCACAATCACCACACAGTCTGGGTCAACTTTTGCACCGTGGCGCCGCTCAAGATCAGCGGCGACGGCCTGGCGCACCTGAGGCAAACCGTTGGCCGGCGTGTAACCATGATGGCCGTCACGCAGCGCCTGAATACCCGCTTCAACAATATGCTTAGGGGTCTTAAAATCTGGCTGACCGATACCCAGGTTAATAATGTCTTTACCCTGCGCAGCAAGCGCTTGCGCACGTGCCAAAATTTCAAAGGCGGATTCTGTACCCAGGCGCGATAACGAGGCGGCAAGTTTTAACATTTGGGGTTCCTATCATTCAGGCTGCAAAATTGAAAAATGCAGTGTACATCCCAATGCAGAGCACAAAAAGTGACTGCGTTGCCATGGATAAGGTGGCGTCTGTCGAAGAAAAGTGTCACAAGAAACAGTTTTTTTGCCCGAAACGGACAGCTTGATTTTGGCAGGCTATCACCAACTCAGCACGTAAAGTACCGGTTATCATGTGGCTATGTCACTGAGCACTGAACAACTGTTACGCACTGCCGACACCTTAGAAAAGGCCCTGTCAGAGATCGCGCTTTTGCCAGGCCACGCACGCACGCACGAACAAGACATTTTTTTTGACCTGTATCGCAACGCAGCGATTAAGTCTTTTGAGCTATCTCTCGAGACTGCAGGCAAACTATTACGTAAAGCGCTTAAAGCCTTTAATGCCTCACCCAGAACCGTAGATTCACTTGTTTTTAATGACGTATTACGTCACGCGGGTAAACACGCGTTACTAGACGAGGGCGCCGTGACGCGGTGGATCAGCTACCGAACAAACCGCAACAGTACGGCGCATGACTATGGCGTTGCCTTTGCTAACGCAACATTAGCGCTTCTACCAAACTACTTGACCGACCTCAGAGAATTAGCAGGAAAAATACAAGGTGTGTTCGATGCCGCAGATGCCACTTGAGCAACTACATTTTTCTGCCCTTCATTTAAAACAGTTAAAAGAGTTGTTACAGCGCCACACTCCAGAGGCCGAGGTGTGGGCCTACGGCAGCCGTGTCAATGGTGGCGCACACGAAGGCAGCGACCTTGATCTCGTTCTGAGAAATCCGTTAAATTTGTCGCAAGCGGTTTTGCACTGCGATGATCTACGCGAAGCAATCCAATCAAGCACGCTTCCCATGCTCATTGAAGTGCATCTTTGGTCGGATTTGCCAGAAAGCTTTCAGCAAAATATTGAAAAAGCCTACATCGCACTTTGACTGACCTACCGATCGCGCCCAACTGCAAAGGCGCAAAAATTTAACAAAGCCTCACGCGCCGCTGACGCCGGAAACGCGTCAAGCGCCTTGCAGGCCATGTCAGCCTCGGCCACAGCACAACGTTGGGCATGCTCAAGCGCCCCAGTATCGTGAATGGCTTGTGCGACCGCATCGAAATCGGCCTCACCATGCTCAATCGCTTGCCGCACTATCTGTTTCTGTAAGTCAGTGCCCACTTCTAAAACGCGAATCAACGGTAGCGTTGGCTTACCTTCGCGCAAATCATCCCCAACGTTTTTACCCAAGGCGTTCACATCACCGCTGTAATCTAGTACATCGTCAACTAGCTGAAACGCCGTACCGATATGCCGTCCGTAAGCCGCGGCAGCCTCACGCTGCGCCGCATTTGCCCCTGCCAGCACCGCCCCCGCCTCAGCGGCAGCCTCAAAAAGTTTGGCGGTTTTAAACCGAACCACCTGCAAATAGCGCGCTTCAGAAACATCGGGGTCATGCACATTGAGCAATTGCAGCACTTCGCCCTCGGCGATCACAGTGGTGGCGCCCGACATGATTTTCATGATTGCCATGCTGTCAACATCGACCATCATCTCAAAAGCCCGCGAATACAGGTAATCGCCGACCAGCACGCTTGCCGCATTACCAAACACGGCGTTGGCTGTGCTTCGGCCACGTCGCAGGTCGGATTCGTCGACGACATCGTCATGCAATAACGTAGCCGTGTGGATAAATTCGACCACTGCCGCCATTAAATGGTGGTGGTCACCCTGATAGCCAAGAGCCTGAGCCACCAACAGCAGCATGGCTGGGCGCATCCGTTTACCCCCCGCCCCAATGATGTAATCACCAATTGTTCGGATCAAAACTACGTCTGAGTCGAGCCGTGAGCGAATCACGGCATCCACGGCGTTCATATCCCCAGCGACAGGGGCAAGCAGATCAGATAGTTTTTGCACAGACTTTCTTTTGACTTTCAAGTGGTTACGCGCTATTATTTCGGGCTCGGCTACGTCAGCCGAGATTCCAATTGCACTAAAACACGAGGTTAACCCATGTACGCGGTCATAAAAACTGGAGGCAAGCAGTATCGCATTGCTTCTGGCGAAAAACTTAAAATAGAACAGATACCGGCAGACATTGGGCAAGAAATCACGCTGGATCAGGTGTTATCCGTAGGCGAAGGCGACCAACTGAAAGTTGGTACCCCGCTTGTGGCTGGCGCTCTGGTCAAGGCAACGGTTCTTGCGCAAGGACGCCATGATAAGGTCACGATCTTCAAGATGCGTCGTCGCAAGCATTATCAAAAGCATCAAGGCCACCGTCAAAACTACACTGAGATTTTAATCGGCGACATCACAGCTTAAGCGCTGTTTTGTCCTCTTAAATCTCAGCTAAATCTAGGAACAAACATGGCACAGAAAAAAGGCGGCGGCTCGACGCGCAACGGTCGTGACTCAGAATCGAAACGTCTAGGCGTGAAAGCCTACGGCGGCGAGCTGATTCCGGCCGGTTCAATCATCGTGCGTCAGCGCGGTACAACGTTTCATCCCGGCACAAACGTGGGTTTGGGTAAAGACCACACTCTGTATGCGCTGATTGACGGTCACGTCAAATTTTCGGTTCAAGGCAAGCTCAACAAGTCAACGGTTTCGATCGTTTCGGCCGAGTAAGCTGCTTTTTAGTTCTAAAAGCCCTGTCGCAAGCGGCAGGGCTTTTTCTTTTCACGGTACCATTCTCTTATGAAATTCGTCGACGAAGCCACCATTGAAGTCATTGCCGGTAAAGGCGGAAATGGCGCGCACAGTTTTCGCCGTGAAAAATTCATCCCAAAGGGTGGGCCGGACGGTGGTGACGGCGGTCGAGGCGGCTCTGTGTTTGCCATTGCCGACCGCAACATCAACACCCTGATTGATTACCGTTATGCGCGCAAGCACCTCGCTAAAGGTGGCGAGCATGGCCGTGGCTCAGACCAGTATGGTGCGGCCGCAGCCAACATTACGTTGCGCGTACCGGTTGGCACAATTATTTATGACGCTGAAACCGGCGAAGAACTCTTTGACCTGAACCGTCACGGTCAGCAGGTGACCCTCGCCGCAGGAGGCGAAGGCGGTCTAGGCAACGTACATTTCAAATCAAGCGTAAATCGCGCGCCCAAACAATGGACGCCCGGCAAAGACGGCGAGCAACGGCGCTTGCGCCTCGAGCTTAAAGTATTAGCCGATGTCGGCCTGCTTGGTATGCCGAACGCCGGCAAATCAACACTGATCAGTCGTATCTCAAACGCACGCCCCAAAATTGCCGACTACCCTTTTACGACGTTGCATCCAAACTTAGGGGTCGTACGCACCTCAGAATCTCGTAGCTTCGTTGTAGCGGATATTCCGGGTTTGATCGAAGGCGCCTCTGAAGGTGCGGGCTTAGGGCATTTGTTCTTGCGCCACCTCACACGCACGCGTATTTTGCTGCATCTGGTGGATGTGTCGTCCCACGATCCAGACGAAGATGCGGTTGCCCGCGCTGTGGGCGAAGCGCGCGCCATCGTTGAAGAGCTGCGGTTGTACGACGAAGCGCTGTACAACAAGCCGCGCTGGCTGGTGTTGAACAAGCTTGATGTTGTCACAGACCCCGAAGCCGTTAAAAAGCGTTTCTGTAAAGAATATAAATGGAAGGGTCCAGTGTTTGCGATCTCAGCTTTGTCAGGCGACGGTACGCAACAATTAATTTGGGATCTGCAAAACGCCATCGACGCGTACCGCCAAGAAGATAATATTGCCGAGGACTTAGCCGATGGCACGTTTGTGGCAGAAGACCCGCGGTTTGATGACACCCGCAGCGCTGCCGACGCACGGCCGGCGGCGCCCGAAAAATAAGTCATGATCCGGCAACTGCGCATGTTTGCCGCCTAACGAACCGCCCTTATTGCTTGTGTTGCCTCACAGGTGGGGGTTTAAGAGGCTTGCCGCTGAGCAATGCCAACTGCCACAACCTTTATACTTTGCGACATGTTTAAGCATTTATTCAAATTGCGATGACGCTCAACTCTGCAGTTCGTTCTGATTCACCGTCTGTCATAGCCTCAGCGTCGCGGTTAGTGGCCAAGGTCGGCTCGTCGCTCGTCACGAACGACGGTCAGGGTATTGATCGCGAGGCTGTTGCGCACTGGGCCAGCCAAATCGCGGCCCTCAGGTCGCAGGGTAAGCAAGTGGTCTTGGTATCAAGCGGCGCAATCGCAGAAGGCATGGCGCGTTTAGGTTGGGCTAAACGACCAACTCTGATGCACGAGCTTCAAGCCGCCGCCGCCGTGGGCCAAATGGGCTTAGCCCAAGCCTACGAAGTTGCCTTCGCTCAACACAATCTTCGCACTGCCCAGATTTTGCTCACACACGAAGATCTGGCCAACCGCCAGCGCTATCTCAACGCTCGTTCAACGCTGTTTGCGCTGCTGCGTTTAGGTGTCGTACCCATCGTGAATGAAAACGATACCGTTGCAACCGAAGAGATCGCTGTGGGTGATAACGACACGCTTGGCGCGCTTGTCACCAATCTGATTGAAGCCGACGCCTTAATCATCTTGACGGATCAGCGCGGCTTGTATGACTCAGACCCCCGTAAAAATCCTGACGCCTTATTCGTGTCACACGGCCTCGCGGGCGACGCCTCACTTGAGACCATGGCGGGCAGCACCGGTGGTGGCCTAGGCAAGGGTGGCATGCTCACGAAAATTCTAGCCGCCAAACGGGCCGCCCGCAGTGGCGCCCATACCGTCATCGCCTCAGGGCGCGAGCCCGACGTGTTGGTGCGACTGGCGCAAGGCGAGTGCATTGGCTCTGAACTTAGGGCCGAACTGCCTGTGCTTTCAGCACGTAAACAATGGATGGCCGACCATTTACGGCTGCGAGGCAGACTTGTGCTTGACGCGGGTGCGATCAAGGCCCTCGTGCTTGAGGGAAAAAGTCTGCTGCCGATTGGTGTGCGCGCTGTTGAGGGTGAGTTTGAGCCAGGCGATGTCGTAG
This sequence comes from Bordetella parapertussis, assembly GCA_945895265.1. Lineage (GTDB taxonomy): Bacteria > Pseudomonadota > Gammaproteobacteria > Burkholderiales > Burkholderiaceae_B > Zwartia > Zwartia parapertussis_I. The sequence continues at coordinate 37,442 of CAMDEF010000018.1, forward strand.
CGTGCGTGGACGCAGCAGGCAAAGAGTGCGCGCGCGGCTTGGTCAACTATTCGTCGGCAGACACGCGGCGGATTATGGGTCAGCCTTCGGCACAGATCGTGGATATTTTGGGCGCCATGCCTGAAAGTGAATTGATGCACCGCGACAATTTGATCATCCTCGGCTGACGTCTGCCGGCCAATCAGGTTCGCCTGTCTTCCAATCACCAGATCCCCCTGTCCGGCACAGGGTCAACGTGTCAAATCCTCAAAGACATCCTATACTCTCAGTCATTATGCGGGGGTACTTGGTCAGTGGCCAGGTTGAGAGAGTCCCTTCGTACCAGTACGGATAATGCCGAAGCTGGGAGCGCTTTCCGATCACGTCGGAATCCATCCCGATTCGGCTCCAATTAAAAAATCGGAGCCTTTCCATGAATGCCACCCCAAAATTTTTAGCTGCCACTGCTGAAGTCGATGCCGCTGCGGTTGCGCCTTTGCCAAAGTCACGCAAGGTGTATGAGATCGGTTCGCGCCCTGATATACGCGTACCGTTTCGCGAGATCGAGCAAGAAGATACTTCGACTTCGTTTGGTGGTGAAAAAAATCCACCACTCACGGTCTATGACTGCAGCGGCCCCTACACTGACCCAGATATCAAAATCGATATTCGTCGTGGCCTGCCCGAGATGCGTCGGGCCTGGATTGAAGAGCGTGGCGACACAGAGTTGTTGGCAGGCCCAAGCAGCGCTTATGGTCAAGAACGCTTAGTGGACCCCAAGCTCACTGCCCTGCGCTTTAATTTGCAACGTCATCCACGCCGTGCCAAAGCAGGCGCCAACGTGTCGCAAATGCATTACGCGCGTCGCGGCATCATCACGCCTGAGATGGAGTACGTATCGATTCGCGAAAACCTGCGTCGCGAACAATACATTGAAAGCCTGCGTGCCACTGGCCCAGAAGGCGAAAAAATGGCACGCCGCATGTTGCGTCAACATGCTGGTGAATCCTTTGGTGCTTCGATCCCTACCACCATGACGCCTGAATTTGTGCGCTCTGAAATTGCACGTGGTCGCGCCATCATCCCGCTCAACATCAATCACCCTGAAGTTGAACCCATGGCGATTGGGCGCAACTTTTTAGTCAAGATTAATGCCAACATCGGCAATTCTGCGGTGAGCTCAAGCATTGCCGAAGAAGTTGAGAAAATGACCTGGTCCATTCGCTGGGGTGGCGACACCGTCATGGATTTATCAACAGGCAAAAATATTCACGAAACTCGCGAATGGATTTTGCGTAACTCACCTGTGCCGATTGGTACTGTGCCGATTTATCAGGCGCTTGAAAAGGTGAACGGCAAAGCCGAAGACTTAACCTGGGAAATCTTTCGCGATACGCTCATTGAGCAGGCCGAACAAGGCGTGGATTACTTCACAATCCACGCCGGCGTGCGCCTGCCCTTTATCCCGATGACTGCAGATCGCATGACAGGTATTGTGTCGCGCGGCGGCTCGATCATGGCAAAGTGGTGTCTGGCGCATCACAAAGAGAGCTTCTTGTACGAGCGCTTTGAAGACATCTGCGAAATCATGAAAGCCTACGACGTAAGCTTTTCGCTTGGCGATGGCTTGCGCCCAGGTTCTGGCTTTGACGCCAATGACGAAGCGCAGTTTGCTGAACTGAAAACACTGGGCGAACTCACCAAGGTAGCCTGGAAGCACGACGTACAAGTCATGATCGAAGGCCCAGGCCATGTGCCGATGCAATTGATCAAAGAAAATATGGATATGCAGCTCAAGCATTGCGACGAAGCGCCCTTCTATACTCTGGGCCCCTTGACCACGGATATCGCACCAGGCTACGACCACATTACCTCTGGCATTGGCGCAGCTCTTATCGGCTGGTATGGCACCGCCATGCTTTGCTATGTCACACCCAAAGAGCATCTGGGTTTGCCAAACAAAAAGGATGTCAAAGACGGCATCATCACCTATAAGATCGCGGCTCATGCAGCGGATCTGGCCAAAGGACATCCTGGTGCTGCGATTCGTGACAATGCCTTATCGAAGGCACGCTTCGAGTTTCGCTGGGATGACCAATTTAATCTTGGCCTAGATCCTGATACGGCTAAAGACTTTCATGACGAGACCTTACCTAAAGACTCAATGAAAGTGGCGCACTTCTGTTCGATGTGCGGCCCACACTTTTGCAGCATGAAGATTACGCAAGATGTGCGCGATTACGCTAAAAAACTCGGCGTTGAGAACGACGCGGCACTCAAAGCGGGTATGCAAGAAAAAGCCATTGAGTTTGTCAAAAAAGGCTCTGAGATTTATCATAAAACCTGACAACTGCATGCTTTCAAAGTTCGCCGGTTTTTAGTGATTGAGTTCTTAATTGCAATCGCCAATGTCCAAGCCCTGCTTCATGCGGGGCTTGAACATTTCATTAGACGGCTGTGCGCTTAACGCGCGGCAGCTCAGCCAGCTTAGCTCGATACACCACAGAGAAAATATCGCAAATCTGATGACTACTTCTCGTCTGCCACTGCTCGACGCCATGAAAGGTCTTGGATGCATTGCCATTGTGCTGCACCATCTTGCGGTGTACGGGCCGATGTCTGATGTGGTGCGCGGTGCGTTTCCTGCAGTCATCGATGGGCTTGAAATCTATGCCCGCTTAGCTGTGCAAATGTTTTTTGTGTTGGCTGGGTTTTTAGTCGCTACTCAACTGGCACCTGAGGGGCAACCTTCTCCCGCTGCTGCGACTTCGACACTGGGCTTGATTCTCAAGCGATACCGTCGCTTAGTGACACCTTTTATATTTGCGGTCGCCTCTGCAATATTAATCACCGCGATCGTCAGGCCTTGGTTCGTGCATGACTCGCTTTCAGCACCTCCAAACCTTGCGCAATTACTGGCGCACGCCCTGTTGTTACACGATCTCACCGGTGTTGAAGCCTTGTCAGCAGGTGTTTGGTATGTCGCGATTGATTTTCAACTTTTTATCTTGACGGTCTTACTCACTGCGTTCAGTGCGCGCGTGGCGCCTAGTTGGCGTTGGGTGTTTCCGTGTTTGATGATCGCGCTGGCCGCTGCCTCGTTGTGGATCATTAACCGCCATCGTCAATATGAGGACTACGCTCCCTATTTCTTTGGCGCCTATGCCCTTGGGATGTTAGCTTACTGGTCAACGCGCAAAACCTTTGGTAGCGTCTTTTTATTAACGATCGCAGCGCTTGGTTCGATGGCCTTATGGTTGCAATATCGCAACCCAATCGTCGTGGCCTTGGCCACTGCAATCATTGTGGCACTCGCGGGCCAACGCGGTTGGCTGGCGCTTTGGCCGCGTCCGGGTCTGTTGACCTGGCTGGGTCAACGCTCGTATTCGATTTTTTTGATTCACTACGGCTTTTGTATTGGGATCAATGCGGTCTGGGCGCGGTTGTATCCAACCGGAGTGCTTATCAACGCACTCGGCATGCTAGTTGCGGTCATGATCTCAGTTGGGGCCGGTGAGCTTCTATACCGGTTTGTGGAAAGCCAACCTAAAGCGCTAGGCCGTAACTGGGTCACTGCCGTTTTAGGGGCAGCAGTCGCGACGACCTTTATGCTTGAAGCGCTTGCCTGGTGAGAGCAAACAGCCAAACGCTAACCGGCAACGCAAGCGCGCACTGACGAACGATGGGGCTTAAAGGTCTCTAGATAGCGCCTGAGGTCGCACCCGGCCTGGCACAGGGGCACACTGTGCTTTAACCTAGATTTGGCGCCAGCGTTCTTTTGACGTCTTTTTCTGTGCGGCCCGAGCGCTTGACGTAATCCGCCACTTGATCATCGCCAATAATGCCAACGCTGAAGTACTGCGACTGTGGGTGGCTAAAATAAAATCCCGATACGCTGGCAGCCGGATGCATGGCATAACTTTCTGTCAACATCATGCCGATATCAGCACCGTCAAGCACCTCAAACATTTCACGTTTCACCACATGCTCTGGGCAGGCAGGGTAACCTGGGGCTGGGCGGATCCCTTGATATTCCTCTTTGATCATTTGGATGTTGGTCAAGGATTCATCAGGTACATAGCCCCAAATATCTTTGCGAGCACGCGCGTGAAGCGCCTCAGCAAACGCCTCGGCCAACCGATCCGCCAGCGACTTAAACATGATGGCTGAATAGTCATCGTTTGCACGCTCAAATTCTTGTTCTTTTTTCTCGACGCCTAAGCCTGCTGTGACCGCAAACAAACCAATGTAATCCACTACACCAGAATCTTTGGGCGCGATAAAGTCAGCCAAACATTTGTTTTCGACACCCTCGCGCTTCATGCCCTGCTGACGCAAACCCCGCCAGGTGAATAATACTTTTTCACGGGTTTCGTCGGTATAGATTTCGATATCGTCGTCATGGATCGTATTGGCTGGGTAAAACGCAACGACACCATTCGCAGTAAGCCAGCGGCCATCAATCATGCGCTTGAGCATCGCCTGAGCATCAGCGTAGACTGAGCGCGCCTGCTCGCCCACCACCTTGTCGTCCAAGATCGCTGGAAACTGACCAAACAAACTCCAGGTTTGAAAAAATGGGGTCCAATCGATAAAGTTTGCTAGCTCGGCCAAATCGAAATTTTTAAAGGTGCGACGACCGATAAATTTAGGACGCGGCGGTACATAACCCGCCCAATCGATCGCAGTTTTTGCGGCACGCGCGTCAAGCAAAGACATCAACGGCGTCGCTTTGCGGGCAGCATGGCGACGGCGCACGTCTTCGTACTCAACGGCAAGCTCTTCTAGGTAGGTATTGGCAGTTTCTGAAACAAGATTTTGCGCAACACCGACTGACCGACTCGCGTCCGGCACGTAAATCACTGGGCCCTCATAATGCGGAGCAATTTTGACGGCCGTATGCACCCGACTGGTTGTGGCGCCACCAATCATCAACGGGATTTTGCGGCTACGAAAATACTCGTCGCGCTGCATCTCGCTGGCAACGTAGGCCATCTCTTCAAGGCTTGGCGTAATCAAACCCGATAGGCCAACAATGTCAGCTTTTTCTGCTTTGGCGCGCGCCAAGATCTCGGCAGCCGGCACCATGACACCCATGTTCACCACTTCAAAGTTATTGCACTGAAGCACCACTGTGACGATGTTTTTACCGATGTCGTGCACATCGCCCTTAACGGTCGCGATGACGATCTTGCCTTTTGCACGTACGTCACCACCTGCCGCCTCGATCAGTTTTTTTTCAGCTTCAATAAACGGTACCAAGTGACCGACGGCTTGCTTCATCACGCGGGCAGATTTCACCACCTGCGGCAAAAACATTTTTCCTTCACCAAACAAATCGCCCACGATGTTCATGCCATCCATGAGCGGGCCCTCGATCACCTCGATGGGGCGCCCACTGCGATCGGCAATCTGCTGACGAATTTCTTCAGTGTCTTCAATAATAAATTGCGTCATACCATGCACCATGGCATGGGCTAGTCGCTTTTCAACTGGCTGCTGGCGCCACGCAAGATCTTCTTCGCGTTTGATGCCGTTACCTTTAAAGTTTTCGGCAAACTCAACCAAACGCTCGGTTGGGGTGCGTGTATCGTTCGGGTCTTTTTTGCCCAGCGCTTTAGCTTTATTCACGATCAAGCACCACGTCTTCAACCAATTCGCGCAAAGCTGGATCAATATTGGCGTATACGCCCAATTGCCCCGCGTTCACAATGCCCATCGTCATCCCTTCACGGATGGCATGATACAAAAACACCGTGTGGATCGCCTCACGGATGGGCTCGTTTCCCCTGAACGAGAAACTGACGTTCGAGACCCCGCCAGAGATACGCGCGTGAGGCAGGTTCTCACGAATCCATTTGGTGGATTCAATAAAATCCACCGCGTAATGGTTGTGATCGTCAATGCCGGTGGCGATGGCAAACACGTTTGGATCAAAAATAATATCTTCGGGCGGAAAACCAACTTTTCCGATCAACAGGTTATAAGCGCGCGTACAAATTATTTTGCGACGCTCAAGCGTGTCGGCCTGGCCTTGTTCGTCAAACGCCATCACGACCGCAGCCGCACCGTACAAGCGACATAACCGTGCCTGTTTTAAGAACGGCTCTTCGCCCTCTTTTAACGAGATCGAATTCACAATCGATTTGCCTTGCACGCACTTTAGGCCAGTTTCAATGACAGACCATTTTGAACTATCGATCATCACCGGTACGCGTGCGATGTCGGGCTCGGAGGCGATCATATTTAAAAAGCGATGCATACAGGCAACCGAATCCAACATGGCTTCGTCCATGTTGATATCGATAATTTGCGCACCGTTTTCAACTTGCTGACGGGCAACTGCAACGGCCTCGTCGTACTTTTCTTCGCGGATCAGACGGGCAAACGCCTTGCTGCCAGTTACGTTTGCACGCTCGCCGACGTTGACGAACAAAGATTCGTCATCGATGTTCAACGCCTCAAGGCCCGACAGACGCGTTTTGACCGAAACCTCGGGCACCACACGAATTGGCAAGGCTTGAACTTTTTCAGCAATCGCTTGAATGTGTTCGGGTGTGGTGCCACAACAACCACCGGCCATATTGACCAAGCCTGCCCGCGCGAACTCTTCGAGTAACGCTGAAGTGTCAGCCGGCGTCTCGTCAAAGCCAGTATCGCTCATGGGATTTGGCAGACCCGCGTTGGGATACACGCAAACGTAGGTATCACAAATTTTTGCAAGCTCGGCGATATAGGGCCGCATCAGCGCCGCACCGAGTGCACAATTCAAACCAATGGTAATCGGACGGGCATGGCGAACAGAGTTCCAGAACGCCTCGACGGTTTGCCCCGACAAGATCCGCCCTGAGGCGTCAGTGACCGTGCCAGAAATCATCACAGGCAGGCGTTCGCCGCGCGCTTCAAAAACTTCTTCAACCGCAAAGATTGCGGCCTTGGCGTTAAGCGTATCGAAAATGGTTTCAATCAAAATGAGATCGACCCCACCATCGAGCAAGCCGTTCAGTTGCTCGGTGTAAGCCACTCGCAATTCATCAAAGGTGACATTGCGTGCGCCGGGATCGTTCACATCGGGCGAGATTGAAGCGGTTTTAGGCTGAGGGCCCAGCGCGCCCGCCACAAAGCGTGGGCGCTCGGGCGTGCTGTAGGCATCGCAGGCGGCTCGAGCAAGGCGGGCCGACTCTAGATTTTGCTCGTAGGCGAGTTCTGACAATTCATAATCACCTTGTGCAATCGTTGTCGCGCCAAAGGTGTTGGTTTCGATCACGTCGCAACCGGCGGCAAGGTACTGCTTATGAATCTCAAGGATGATGTCGGGGCGGGTCAACGACAGCAATTCGTTGTTACCTTTTACGTCTTTACCGTGAGCAGCAAAACGCTCTGCGCGAAAATCAGCCTCAGAGAGTTTGTATTGCTGAATCACGGTGCCCATTGCACCATCAAGAATCATGATGCGCGAACCTAGGGCACGCGCAAACTCAGCGCCACGGGTATAGTTTGCAAGAGGAAAAGGAAGTTTTGGGTAAGGCATCACGACGCTAAAAATCTGAGTGACGATGCAAAGAAAGTCTGCATCGGGTTTAAAGCGCCATAAAACTAAAAGCACTAAAAACTAGAATAAAAGCACTGAAAATTAGAACAACCATCGGGAGGCAGATCATGGGTCAAACGCAGCGCAAACTGCAGCTTCAAACAAACCAATGGCTGACCCTACAGTTTACCAAAAACACCGTGGTGTAACATTCGCGACAGAACTGGTGCTTTCGATGCATACAGGTACGCGCCCTTAGGGATTGCGCACCGCATTGGGAAAGTTAAACGGGAAACAGGGAAACGCGTCGCAAGACGGTTGTGCCTGTGCTGCCCCCGCAACGGTCAACATCAAGGTTTTAGTCATAAATCCTTGATGCCAGCCCGATACCGGCCAGTTTAAGCAAAGATGACAACCCGTAAGGGTATTGAATCTTTTTGAACGTTCAAGGCCTGCGGGGACGCAGACCACTACGAGGCTGTACTGATGCAACTCTTAACTTATCGGCTTAGCGCCGCCGCTGCGGCCGTGGCCGTTTCTTTTAGTGTGTTTGGGCAAAGCCCGACCTCAACACCCACCGCGACAAGCACCGGCAAGGCTGGCGCGCAAGAGTCCAACGTAATGCCCCCGGGCGAGCTGAAGCTTGGGCCCACCCCACAATTGGCTATCATCGTAGTGACGCCTGGGCGTACCGCCGAGCCCCTGTCAGACACGCTAGGCGACAACAGTATGATCGGTCGCGATGAGTTAGATACTCTGCCCAACGGCACGCTGGCTAATGCACTGGTTCGCGAACACGGTATCGAAGCGCTTGATTATGGTGGCCCACAGTCACAAAGCAGCGTCAATATTCGCGGCACGAATAGCAATCAATCGCTGATTCTGATCGATGGCCTGCGCGTCAACAGCGCCACTTCCGGCAACGCACCGCTCAGCGCAATCCCACTCAACAGCATCGAACGTGTTGAAATCGTGCGTGGCACCGCAAGCAGCCTGTACGGCGCCGATGCCATCGGTGGCGTGATCAACGTGATCACGCGGGGCGACCAAGACCGCCCGTTTTCAGCCTACGCCAACGCTGGGGTCGGCAGTTACGCCACCACCCAATATGACGCAGGTTTTTCAGGGGCCAAAGATGGCTGGGTGTACAGCTTGTTTGGTGGCTATGGGCAAAGCGGGGGCACCAACGCTACGAAGGCCGGCAATTATTCTTACAACCCCGACAAAGACTCTTACTACCGCAGTAACGTTGGGGGCACCTTAGGCTATACCTGGCGGGCGGGCCAAACAGTCACCTTTCAAAGTTATCAATCCAGCGTCAATGGCGGCTACGATGCCGGCAAGCCTGACTTCAACGATCGTGGTATTCAAACGGTCAGCACCAATATGCTGACCAGCAAAAACCGGGTATCTGACTTTTGGACTAGCACACTGCGTGCTGGCTTCACGAACGAGCGGTATCAGACGGTGAACGCGGCGGCTGACCTCGTACCTACGAACCCGCTTGATGGCAAGCAACACTTTGCAACACAGCAAGGGCAATACTTGTGGCAAAACGACCTGAAGTTTTCATCGACTCAAATCGTATCGCTTGGCTATGAAAGGCTTGAGCAAAATGTCGATGGAACGCTATCAAATGGCGGCTACCCACAAGCCTCCTATGTGAACTATCAACAAACCTCAAGGTATACCAACTCGCTTTTCGGTATTTATCGGGGCGCCTGGGGCCCACAGTCGGTGCAGGCGAGCGTGCGCAATGACAACAATTCGCAGTACGGTAACTTTGTGACAGGCAGTCTGGTGTACGGGCTTTCGCTGACACCGCAGTGGCGAGCCACAGTGGGTGCCAACACGGGCTTTCGCGCACCAAATTTCAATGAGCTGTACTGGCCCGTTACGCCTTTCTATGCAGGTAATCCGTTATTGCAACCCGAGAAATCACGCAATATCGAGATGGGGTTGAAATACTCAACTGAAAAAACGCAATTAAGTTTGGTCGCGTACCGCAACGAGATCACGAACTTGATCTTGACTCAGCCGGTGGTACCTGGTGATATTTACTCACCCTACGCGCCAATCAATGTCGGACAGGCGCTGCTTCAAGGGGTCAGTCTGTTTGGATCGCATCGCTTCAATAGCGACACGCAAGTGCGGGGTAGCCTGAACTGGCTTGACCCGCGTAACGCCGAGACCGGCGCCTTATTGCCCCAGCGCGCACAAAGAGTTGCCAAGCTCGCATTAGATCAAGCCGTCTGGCGCGCACGCTTGACGGCCGAATGGTATGTCAGCAGCGAACGCAAGGACACAATGTCGGGCGGCAGTCTGGGTGGCTATAGTTTACTTAACCTGCAGGGCAGCTACCCACTACCCTCAGGCGCTGAAGTGCAAGTGCGCTGGAACAACGTCTTTGGCAAACAGTACACACTCATCCAGGGCTACAGCACCTTGGGCTCGAATGTATTTGTCAACTTAGCGTGGCGGATGTAGCATCAGTCATCGAGTTATTGTTGAGCAAACTGTGTGATGCGCGCTTTTTTTTGTCGGGCTAGCTTTCTAGCGTGCTGTGTCTTGGCGTTCGCAGCGAGTGCGACTGAAATCGAGGTCATCGATGACAGTGGTCGAGCAGTGCTCCTCAAAGGGCCAGCCCGTCGAGTCATCTCGCTGTCGCCTCACACCACTGAGTTAATTTTTGCCGCCGGTGGCGGCGATAAACTGGTTGCGACAACTGACGGTAGTAATTTTCCGCCCCAGGCTCTTAGCCTACCGAAGCTTGGTGATCAACGCGCCCCAGATCCGGCTCGTATTGCAGCCTACAAGCCAGATTTAATGTTTGGCTGGCTAACCAGTGAACTTGATTCGCTGACATCGCTGAACATCCCCATATTTATCAGCACGCCTACCTCGCTCATTGAAATCGCAGACAGCATCGAAACCTTTGGTGTACTGCTGGGTACCGCCCCGGTCGCGCGGGCCCGCGCGCAGGCCCTACGCCAGAAGTTAAATGCCTTGGCCCAAGCGGCTGCCGGCAAGCGCGTCGTGCGTGTGTTGCTGCAGGCTGGCACCGAGCCTGAGGGCGCCTTGACCCGCGAGCATCTCTTATCGGACGTCATCACTCTGTGTGGCGGCAGCAACATCCTCAGCGAAGACGGCGTGGGGGCGCCAAAGCTCAGTCTTGCGCAGCTAGCCGCTCGAGCGCCTGAGTTAGTGCTGATCGCGCGCACGGGCACAGGGACCGCGCCGGTCGTAGACAGCGCCGGTGTGAATCGCTGGCAGACCGCAGGCCTGCCAGCGGCGCGGCTAGGTCGCGTGTTTATGGTTGACGCGGATGCCGTTTTTCGGTCTGGCCCACGCTTAATCGAAGCGGCTGAGCCCATTTGTGAACTGATCGAGCAAAGTCGAAAATAGCGCCGCGCCCGCACGGCTGCACCCTCTTGCCTAGGCACGTTAAACTGTACCGATTGCGACCGGTTTGCCGCCAGTCACCACGTTTTGACTTACTGAAAAAATATGAAAACAGACTCGTCTGATCCCTTGGTGATTGCCGGTAAGGCCTACCGTTCGCGCTTACTTGTGGGCACCGGTAAATACAAAGACTTTGCGCAAACACGCGAAGCAATTGATGCCAGCGGTGCACAAATTATTACCGTCGCCATTCGTCGGACCAACATCGGTCAAACGGCTGGCGAGCCTAGCTTGCTTGAGTACCTGCCTCCAAGCCAATTCACCCTGCTGCCGAACACGGCCGGCTGCTATTCGGCCGACGAGGCCGTACGCACTCTCAGGTTGGCCCGTGAACTTCTGGATGGACACACCTTAGTCAAACTAGAGGTACTCGGCGATCCACACACCTTGTTTCCGAATATGCCCGAAACACTCGCTGCGGCTAAGACCTTGGTGGCTGACGGGTTTCACGTGATGGTCTATTGCACCGACGACCCGATCCAATGCCGCATGCTTGAAGACATCGGTTGCGTCGCAGTCATGCCATTGGCCTCGTTAATTGGTTCGGGCATGGGGATCCTAAACCCCTGGAACCTACGCTTGATTATTGATCAGGCAAAAGTGCCTGTGTTGGTCGATGCCGGTGTCGGCACGGCCTCAGACGCCGCCATTGCCATGGAGCTTGGTTGCGATGGCGTGCTGATGAACACGGCAATTGCTGGTGCGCAACACCCAGTGCTGATGGCGAGCGCCATGAAAAAAGCCGTTGAGGCGGGCCGTGAGGCCTTTCTGGCCGGACGCGTACCGCGCAAAACCTACCAGGCGGCGCCAAGCTCACCCACTACGGGTCTCATCGCACCCCTTACCTCGAACACCAAGACATGAGTGACGAAACTGCAGCACGCGTCATTCCAAACACCTTGACCATTGCCGGCATGGATCCCTCGGGGGGCGCAGGCATTTTGGCCGATATCAAGGCGATGAGCGCCTTGGGTGCCTATGGCTGCGCAGTGGTGGCGGCTCTGACCGCACAAAATACTCAGGCAGTCACCGAGATCTCGCCCGTCAACCCGCAGTTCGTGCGCGCGCAAATTGACACCCTTTTTGCCGATGTTGAAATCCATGCCGTCAAGCTCGGGATGCTGGGGCAAACTGGCATCATTGAAGTCGTTGCAGACCGCCTCGGGCACTTCTTGCCAGCCCATCTCGTTTTGGATCCCGTCATGGTCTCAAAGAGTGGCGATTTACTGCTCGAGCAAAAAGCTATCGGCGCCCTACGTGAGCAATTACTGCCGTTGGCAACCTTAATTACTCCAAATTTGCCCGAAGCTGGGGTCTTACTTGAGATGCGTTCAGTCGAGACCGTGCGCGAGATGCGCCGAGTGGCCGAACGCTTGCGTAACCTGATGACCCACGGCGGGCATCGCTGGGTACTCGTGAAAGGTGGGCACTTGCCCGGTAACGACACGATTGACGTGCTACACGATGGCGACAAAATGATCGAGTTGCCGGGGCACCGGATCCCCACGCGCAACACGCACGGGACTGGTTGCACGCTATCGGCTGCCATTACGGCACTGTTGCCACAACTTCAAGACGTACCCGAGGTTACCAAGCGCGCTAAACACTACCTCGTCCAGGCCATTGCGCAGGCAGACTCACTCAGGGTTGGTCATGGGCACGGCCCCGTGCACCACTTTCATGCGCTGTGGTCAGGAAAACCCTTACAATAAGGGTTTTCCGCAATAAGTGCTTTCGCACACTAAATTATGAATGCAATGACTTTGCCTGAGTTTGAGCGTGCCCGTTTCAATATGGTTGAACAACAAATTCGGCCGGTCGGCGTGTTTGACGCCAATGTTGTCGACGCCTTGTTCAAGGTGCAACGCGAGCTGTTTGTGCCGGCCAACTTTCGCAGCCTGGCGTTTGCAGACCTTGAGATCCCGTTGCAACTCGGCACAGTCGACACGCGTCAGTCAATGCTCAGCCCCAAACTTGAGGCTCGCCTCACCCAACTCTTGCAACTCAAACACGACGACTGCGTACTCGAGATCGGTACCGGCTCGGGTCATCAGGCGGCCTTGCTGGCGCAGTTGGCTCGCACCGTCACATCAATTGAAATCGATCCACGCTTAGCGAGCTTTGCCCAACAAAATTTGCAAAAAGCACACTGCAAAAATGTCACCGTTGAAGTGGGTGACGGCAATAACGGCTGGGGAACCGCCGAATACGATGCAATTTTGGTAAGCGGCGGAGTCGACAAAGTGTCAAATGCGCTCAAGTATCAATTGAAGCTTGGTGGCCGCATGGTCGTCATCGTCGGTCAGTCTCCGTCAATGACCGCCTTTCGCATCACACGTACGACTGCAGCAAGCTTTGAAACCACATCACTGTTCGAGACCGTGATTAAGCCGCTCACCGGAGCCTGTGGTTCACGCTTCAAGTTCTAAAAACTTTTCTGGCGGTGTGCCGACCGCAAGTTCACTCTGGCTTGCAAAGCGCAACGCGAGAGTCCAGCTTAAACAGCTTGTCTCGCCATGCCAGACTTAACTTTGTCGAATTTTTTCAACCAGGTTAGTGGTTGAGCGTACGAACTCAAACGGTATTGCGACAGCTTTACCGCCCCACGACTCAACGAGCTTGGTTTCGGGCAACGCTTGCATGTTGTAATCCCCACCCTTGACGATGATATCGGGCCGAAGTTGCCCGATAATTTCAAGAGGTGTGTCTTCGTCGAAGACAACGACGGCTGTGACACATTCGAGCGCTGCCAACAACGCCGCGCGATCGGCCGCCGTATTCAACGGACGATCTGGTCCTTTGCCCAACCGCTTTGCAGAGGCATCTGAGTTCACCCCCACCACCAGCGTTGCGCCCAGTTGTGCAGCCTCATCAAGATAAGTGACGTGGCCCCGGTGCAGAATATCAAACACACCATTGGTAAACACCAAAGGCTTGGGCCACTGGCCGCCTGCGATCCTTTCAACAGCCTGCTGTGCTGAAAGGAGCTTGGCTTCGAACCGCGCGCTCAAGCGACTGAGCCTACAGCCCCCGTGGCTGATCGAATCAATTCTTTGCGATAGCGGTTCAGGTCTTGCACGGTCTTAAACGAGCTATCCATTAAGAGCGACATGTTATGCAAAATACGAGTGCTAACTTTGTGTTCCCAGTCTTTATCAAAGACAATTTGATTGTCTAGCCAACGCTCAAGCCACCCTGGCTCAGGCAGTTTTGACTGCACGGTATCATTGGGAAACATATCTTTATTGACATGAAGATTAGTTGGATGCAGCGCCTGAGGCGTGCGGTGCGCCGACGCCATCAAGACGCCGATTTTGGCAAATGCCATACGCGCCTGCGCACCGATTTCTTGTCCGCGTTGAGTCAGCGCGCGCTTCATGTAACGTAAATAAGCCCCTGCATGACGAGCTTCGTCTTGTGCGATGACTTTATAAATTTCTTTGATCACAGGCTCAGTGTGCCAATCAGAGGCACGACGATACCAGTGATTGAGACGCACCTCGCCACAGAAATGCAGCATGAGTGTTTCGAGCGGAGGGGCAGGATCAAACTCAAAGCGCACACGGTGCAGTTCGTCTTCAGTTGGGACTAAGTCTGGGGCAAAGCGCCGCAAATACTCAATTAACACCAGCGAATGCTTTTGCTCTTCAAAAAACCAAACCGACATAAAGGCCGAAAAATCGCTGTCGTCGCGGTTATCACGCAAAAACATTTCAGTCGCTGGCAGCGCAGCCCATTCGGTGATAGCGTTCATTTTGATCGTCTGCGCCTGCTCGTCAGTGAGCTTGCTGCGATCAAAGTCTTGCCACGGAATATCGGTGGCCATGTTCCAGCGCACGGATTCCATTGACTTAAAAAGTTCTGTGTAGAGCATGTTCACTGCCTTTAATGTTTAAATTTCAATCAACGCATCAGCGTCCAGAGTGCCACTGCCAAACTCAGGGCAGCCACGCCCGTTAATGCCACCAATACACGATTGCTTTGCTCGCGCGAGCGCCGCATTTGTTGCAGCTCGTGCAAGACCTGACTCGATATATCTGCGCGACTGAGTTGGGCGTGCACCAATCGCGGTAACTCAGGTAACCACTGCGCCCACTGACCCGCCTCTTGCATCAGTTTCTTACGCGTTCCCTTTAAACCAACCCGCTCAAGCATCCAACGCTCAAGATAAGGTTTGGCCGTTTTCCATAAGTCTAACTGCGGATCGAGCTGGCGACCTAATCCTTCGACATTTAGAAGGGTCTTTTGTAACAGTACCAGCTGCGGCTGTATTTCGACATTAAACCTCCTGGAGGTCTGAAACAGACGCAATAACACTTGTCCCAGAGAGATTTCGGCCAAAGGCCGATCAAAATAGGGCTCGCAGACCGCACGAACCGCCCCCTCGAGCTCTTCTTCGCGAGTGGCTGCGGGTACCCAGCCTGATTCAATGTGCAAACGAGCTACGCGGCGGTAATCGCGCTGAAAAAATGCCAAAAAATTTTGTGCCAGGTAGTTTTTATCGAACTCAGAGAGCGACCCCACAATGCCAAAATCGAGCGCGATATACCGACCAAGCGTCGCGGGCTGATCTGAGACATAAATATTGCCCGGGTGCATGTCAGCGTGAAAAAAACCATCATCGAAGACTTGTGTAAAAAATATTTCGACGCCGGTACGCGCGAGCGTAGGAATATCAACACCTGCTTGCTTCAGGCGCTCAATTTGACTGACCGGGATACCGTACATGCGCTCCATAGTAAAGACAGTCGAAGCGCAATAATCCCACATGACCTCAGGCACCCACAGCAGATCGCCGCGCTTGCTCTCTGGGCCAAAATTACGACGTAATTGACTGCAATTTGCGGCCTCGCGTAACAGGTCAAGTTCGTCATGCAAGTGCTTATCAAATTCGGCAACGACCTCGCGAGGCTTTAAGCGCCTCCCGTCGGGCACCAGGCGCTGTATCAGGCTGGCCAGCACGCGCATCAGCGAG
The DNA here is from genome assembly GCA_945895265.1 of Bordetella parapertussis. Lineage (GTDB taxonomy): Bacteria > Pseudomonadota > Gammaproteobacteria > Burkholderiales > Burkholderiaceae_B > Zwartia > Zwartia parapertussis_I. Next base: position 53,389 of record CAMDEF010000018.1, read on the forward strand.
AGGTCTTTGTCGATGACTTCGAGCATGCCCGGGCGTAATACCTTGACTGCGACATGACGCCCATCATGAAGCACCGCAAAGTGCACCTGCGCAATGGATGCAGAGGCAACTGGATCGGTTTCAAACTGCGCAAAAAGTGTCGAGGTGGGCGCCCCAAGTGCCGCTTCAATCATGGCAGCGGCTTTATCTGAGGCAAACGGTGCGACACGATCTTGCAGCAAGGCTAGTTCATCCGCAATATCCATCGGGATTAAATCGCGGCGAGTCGACAACACTTGCCCAAATTTCACGAAGATGGGGCCGAGCGCTTCAAGGGCAAGGCGCAGACGCAAGCCACGCGGCATTGTCGGGCGTGAACCTAAGCGCACCAGCCAAAGCAAACGATAGGCCAGCGGATGGTCTATGCCCGAAAGCACAAGTTCATCGAGCCGGTAGCGCAACGCAACGACGATGATGCGCAACAGGCGGGGCAAAGACATCATACTGAGGGGCCAAGGCGCGAGGTGAGGCGCGAAAGCCGCGCTTGCAGCGCGGCGTGTCGCCGATCGATTTGCTCTAGGTGAGCCAAGGTGAGCGCACGCTCTCGCGACAGAGACGCGAGGGCAGGGGTGGCTGCCAAGGTGTTGGTTTCTTCAGAGAGATATTCAGCAAGATTTTCGGCCACGCCGCGCGCGAAAGACTGTGCGCCAGCGAACACCTCTTGTACGCCTTTGGTCAGGCGACGCGCGGGCACATCTCCCAGCCAGTGGGCCAAGGCGTCTTCTGGATCTGGACGCAAATCACGCGCCAGATCAGACACAACTTGCACTAACGCAGCCTGCCCAGTGACATGTACCAATTTGGCAATATCGGTGCGTGCCTCGGGTGAAAGTAGTGCCGTCAACGATAGTTTTTCGGCGATCAACTCAAGCACGACATCAGGCACCACTGCCGAGTCTGCTGCCTCGAGAGTGCCATCGTGCCCAATGGTGAACGTCACCTGAAAACCGCCAAGACAGATCCGCAGCGTTTGCCCGGCATGGGCCGCCAAACGTTGCGCTGCCCAAGGTTGCTGCTGAGTCAATAGATTGAAGGCGTGCGCCCATAACCTGACGGGGTGTAAGGCGAACCGCGTCGGCAGAGAAGGTAGGGCAATGGTCACGTAGGTGCAGGCACTAAAAGTCGATTTGAGGACGTAGTTTAACGGGTGAACTGACCGTCAGTTGAAATGGGCATAAAAACGCCCGCTAGGCGGGCGTTTTTAGATGCATCATTGAAGCAATGACTTAGCTGGCGTGAGTCACTGGAATTTGTTGAATACCTGCCAACAACCAGCCGCCTTGCTCAGGTTTAAAGAGGTTCCAAACTTCTTCGAAGCGGAACGCTTCTGCGCCGGCTTGCTCACGCAGCATGCCCGAAAAGCGCACGCTCGCCAAATGACCGTCAGTGACCTTTTCGATACCTAGCATTTCAGCGTTGAGCAGCACCACTTCAGTATGGTTTTCACCAACACGCCCTGCCAACTGGGCCTGCAACTCTTTCAGCAGATCATCGGTCAAGAAGTTACGCATTTGCGTCAGGTCGCCGCTATCCCAAACTTTTTGAATCGAGACGAACTGCGCTTTTGCTTCTTGCAAGAAGCGATTGGTATCAAAATCAACTGGGATAAACCAATTTTGATCTGGCGCTGGTGCGTCTGAACCAAACCCTGCTGCCGACATTGAGCCCGTGGCTGAAGCGGGCATTGCAACCGGCGCGGCGCTAGGCGCAGAGCTTTCGCGGTACATCTCGTTGGCAGATGGCTGCCCTACGGAAGAGTTGCCTGCACCTTGTGCTGCGGGTTGTGCAGCTGAACCGCCGCGCATTCTACGCAATACGAACATCACGCCAAAGATCACCACGGCGGCCAACAACGCCACCATTAAGAAATCGGCCATCGCGCCGCCAAGACCAAAGTGCGACAACAGGGCTGCGATACCTAAGCCAGCAGCGATGCCAGCCAAGGGGCCAAGCCAACGCGAAGCGCCACTAGGTTTAGCCGCGGCAGCAGCAGGCGCAGCTGCAGGCGTGGCGCTCTTTTGTGCTGTTGAGCCAGTTGCCGCAGCAGGGGCTGCAGGCTTTTGGCTGCTAACATTGCTGGATTGCTTGCCAGAGCTGGTGCCGCTACCGGCACGCTTCGCATGGGCGTCGAAAGTGGCCGCAGACAACGATACGCCGCCTAAGGTAATGAGTGCGGCCGCAAACAGACGAGTAACAAATCGGGACATCTTGAGCTCCTCGGCGCCTGAGCGCCAAAACATTCAAATAGTGTTTAAAAGTCGAAGACCTTCAAATCTTACTAGAACCTGAATCTTACTTAAACCTGAACAGGTTGTAAAGCATGGACGATGAAAATGTGTAGAAGTTCCGTCGCAGTTCACATTTCAGCGCTTCATCATGGCTAATGATTGCTTAACCAACGGCCAGAAAGATCGCACGCTAGCCCAACTTAACGCCCTCATGCAAAGCCGTTAAGCCCCCCGACAAGTTGAAAAACTGCACACGCGACAAGCCTGCCTCGCTTAGCATTCCTTTGAGCATCTCTTGATCAGGGTGCATACGAATCGATTCGGCCAAATAACGGTAGCTATCAGCATCACCTGCCACTTTTTGACCGAGCCAAGGCAATACCTTGAACGAATACCAATCGTACGCCGGAGCTAGAGGCGCTGCAATCTTTGAAAATTCGAGTACCAACAATTTGCCCCCGGGTTTAAGCACCCGCGTCATCTCAGCTAAGGCACGGTCTTTGTGAGTCATGTTGCGCAAACCAAAGGCTACCGTCACACGGTCAAAATAGTTTGACGCAAAAGGCAGGTGCTCACCATCGCAGACCGCGCAAGGCAACACCACACCATCGTCGAGCAGTCGATCTCGCCCAACGCGTAGCATCGAGTCGTTGATATCTGTCAGCCAGACTTCACCGGTAGGGCCCGCCTGCTTTGCAAAGGTCCGGGCCAGGTCGCCAGTCCCGCCTGCGATATCCAATACTTTCATGCCTGGACGCACAGCGGCACGCCCAATCGTAAAGGCCTTCCAGACGCGGTGTAGTCCGGCAGACATCAGATCGTTCATCACATCGTAGCGCGAGGCCACAGAATGAAACACCTGTGCAACCTTGGCTGCCTTCTCTGATTCAGCGACTGTCTGATAACCAAAATGTGTGTGCTCTTCAGCCATCCCTCTTACCCCACTTGTTGCGTGATGCCCACTACCCGAACGGCCGAGGCATTTTACGGCGCTACGCATTGCGCACACCGCCACTGAATTAAATGCACTGTCATATACATGACACATTGCCGCCATACTATAGTCATGTCGCGCGCGTAAGCGTGCTATCTAAACTGGTACCCACCATGTCAAGCACCATTCTAGTCGTTGAAGACGAACCGGCCATCCAAGAGCTCATCGCCGTCAACTTATCGTTCGCTGGTCACAAGGTCTTACGTGCCTTCGATGTTGCGCAAGCCGAAACTCTCATTCGAGCCGAACTGCCCGATTTGATCCTACTTGACTGGATGCTGCCGGGTGCTTCGGGCCTCACGTTAGCGCGAAAACTACGTAGCGACGAGCGCACTCGCTTGGTGCCCGTCATTATGCTCACCGCCAAAGGCGCCGAGCAAGACAAGGTAGACGGGCTCGAAGCGGGCGCCGACGATTACATCACTAAACCCTTTTCGCCCAAAGAACTCATGGCTCGCATCAAGGCCGTGCTGCGACGACGCGCCCCGCAACTCACCGATGATCTGATTGAAGTCGAAGGGCTCAAACTAGACCCCACCTCTCATCGCCTCACCGGCAACGGCCAACAACTGGCCATCGGGCCAACCGAGTTTCGTCTGCTGCATTTTTTTATGACGCATCCCGAGCGAGTGTTTTCACGCGGTCAGCTGCTCGATCAAGTGTGGGGCGATCATGTATTTGTTGAAGAGCGTACGGTCGATGTGCACATCCGCCGCCTGCGCAAGGCGCTCGAACCCTCGAAACACGACGCTCATATCGAAACGGTGCGCGGCAGCGGCTACCGATTTACCCCACTGATTCCGAAATCTTAAGCTTGATGCGACAATCGAGCGCATGAGCTGGAAACGCACTCTTTTATTTATTGGGTTTTTGTCAGTGATTGCTCTGGCGATTGAATATCGCTGGCAAAACTCGCTCGGCTGGGTTGCGCTGTCGCTGACCACCGGCTTACTGTTGGTCCTTCGGCGCCGGCACGCTGAGCGCGTGGCGCGCTGGATTCTGTCGCCGGATCAAGAACCACCCGCTGACGTGGGCCCTTGGGATGACGTTGTGGCGGCGCTGTACCGCCGCATCCGTAATCAAGTCGCCACCATCCAAGAACTCGAAGAAACCAGCACCAGCGCCATGGCCGCTGGGCAAGCACTGCCCGTCGGGGTCGTCACCTTGACTACCGACCTACAGATCAGATGGTTTAATCTCGCGGCAGAAAAACAATTACACCTGCAGGCCGAGCAGGATCTTGGACAAAACTTACAAAATATCCTTCGTGCGCCTGCCTTTGCCTCTTACGTGAAGGCCGGCAACTGGTCTGAGCCGCTCACGCTTAAAATTAACCACGCAAGTGGCAATTACAGTCTGTTATTGCGTTTAGTTCCCTACGCGCGCGACCGTACGCTGCTGATTACTCGCGATCTGACTCAAATTGAGAAACTCGAAACCACACGTCGCGATTTTGTTGCGAATGTTTCACACGAAATGCGCACACCACTGACGGTGCTGGCGGGGTTTGTTGAAACCTTGCGTGATGCCCCTGAGGGCGCCTTAAGCGGGCAACAACGAGAACAATATTTTGGGCTCATGGCTGAACAAGCCCAACGGATGCAAGCGCTCGTGACCGACTTACTCACTCTGTCAGACCTGGAAACATCCCCAAGCGCAGAGTTCGCAAGTGTGAGAGTCACTCAACTGATAGACACTGCGCGAACGCAAATTGAAGCGCTCTCTGGCGGGCGCCATCACTGGGACTGGCAAATTGAGTCAGGTGTGGATCTTGCCGGTAATGCCTCAGAGCTTGCCTCGGCATTCTCGAACCTGCTGACGAATGCGATTCGTTACACGCCCGATAACGGCACTATTCAGGTCAGGTGGCAAAGTCAAGCAGACGGTCGCGCCCGTTTCAGCGTGACTGACACCGGGATTGGAATCGCCTCTGAACACCTGCCGCGTTTAAGCGAGCGCTTCTACCGGGTCGATCGTGGCCGCTCGCGCGCACTTGGCGGTACAGGGCTGGGGCTCGCCATCACCAAGCATGTCGCCATGCGGCATGATGCCATCCTAGAGGTTCAGAGCAAAATCGGGCAAGGCAGCTGTTTTAGCTTAGTGTTTGACGCTGAGCGCGTACAACGCAATCTCTAGCCGTTAAAGTGCCCCGTCTGAAACTTAGAAAAACCGCTTAAACTGCGACTGTTAACGCGTACATGGCGTTTATCTACCGTAGCTTGATGCACCGCATGATCGCACCGACCTTCACAATACGCCACTTGGGCGACCACTGCCTGAGCCTCGATTTTGGCGATACGATTCTTGCCGAGACGGGTTTGATTTGCCTTGCGGTCGCTGAAAAAATTCGAGAAGCTCGCCTGCCTGGCGTGATCGATGTGGTTCCGTCCTACACAAGCGTGGCGGTGCATTACGAGGCAGACCCTCAAACCGGCTTGCCAAATTTTCGAATACTCTCCGAAGGCCTCACCGCGTTGATTCAGGCTAGTGTATCACCCGCCGAACGCGCTTCACGCACCATCGAGATCCCGGTCTGCTACGGTGGCGAGCATGGCCCTGACTTAGGTGAAGTGGCGAGGGTCACTGGCCTCTCCGAGCAAGACGTGATCCAAATGCATTGTGCGCCCGGCAGTATGGTGTTTATGCTTGGCTTTGCGCCAGGTCATCCGTATATTGGCATCCATGGCCCCTTGTTCGCGCTGCCGCGTCGTGAAGTTCCGCGCACGGTCGTACCGGCAGGCTCTGTCGCCATTGCAAATCGACAATCAACGATCTATTCCACACGGCTGCCTAGCGGCTGGCACATTTTAGGCGCCACGCCGCTTAAGTTATTCGACTTAGCGCGCCCTCAACCGACCTTACTCTTACCCGGTGATCACATCCGATTTGTGCCGATCTCATCAGCCGAGTTTGACCAACTCGCGTCGCAGCAAAGTCAGGTGCAAGTATGAGCGTGGTCGTCCTGAAGCCGGGTATGCTCAGCACCTTTCAAGACCTCGGCCGCTTCGGGCAACAACACTTGGGGGTGTCGGTGACGGGTGCCATGGACCAACGCGCCCATCGGTTAGCCAACATGCTTGTTGGCAACGACCCCGCTCTTGCGACCCTTGAGATTACGTTAACAGGCCCAACGCTTCGTTTTACCAAACCATGCTGTCTCGCGCTGTGCGGTGCTGACTTGAGCGCCACATTAAATGGACAACCACTTGTCCTGAATCGGCCGATCGTTGTCAGGGCAAAAGATGAACTCAGCTTTGGAGTGCGCCAGCACGGCACGCGCGCTTACCTCGCGGTGCACGGTGGCTTTGCGCTCGAACCGGTTCTAGGTAGCACCAGCACCTATCTGCGCAGCGCCATGGGCGGCTGGCACGGCCGTGCGTTGCGACGCGACGATGAGATCCCTTTACTGCGCCCTCTCAAAAATAAGGGGCTCGAAGATCTCGCCATGGATTTGTGGTCGCTCAAAATCTATCTGCCGGCTGCCCTATCAGAGCCACGTCAGACCTTTGTACGGCTGATTAAAGGCCAGCAATGGGACGAGTTCACCCCCGAAAGCTGTGTCGCCTTACTCACCGAACCCTACCGCATCAGCCCAGACTCTGAGCGCATGGGTTATCGCCTTCAAGGTGCGTCTCTTTTGATGACAACGCCCCGTCAAATGATCTCTGAAGGCACAACCTTCGGTACCATCCAAGTGCCTGCGAGTGGCCAGCCAATCATCTTGATGGCCGACCGTCAAACTACCGGCGGCTATCCAAAAATGGCTTACGTTGCGAGCGTCGACTTACCCCGGCTAGCCCAGATGGGGCCTGGCGACATAGTAAGTTTCAAAGCCATCAGCCTTGAGCAAGCGCAGGCGCTTGACCTTGCCCGCGCGAAAGCTTTTGCGACACTTGCAGACGAGCTACAACCTATACGAAACTTATTGCTCAATCACTGAGAATCACTGGGGCCATCATGACACTACGAATTGACCTGAACTGCGATATGGGCGAAAGCTATGGCGTTTGGAAACTAGGCAATGACGAGGCAATCTTGCCCTACGTCTCGTCGGCAAACATTGCCTGTGGATTTCATGGAGGGGATCCGGCCACAATGCGCAAGACTGTAGCGGCTGCGCTCAAGCAAGGTGTCGCCCTCGGTGCCCATCCGGGTCTGCCGGACATTCAAGGCTTTGGGCGTCGCAATATGGCCATCACTGATCAAGAAGCCTACGACATGATGGTTGTGCAGATTGGCGCCTTGGCGGCCGTCGCCGCTTCGCAAGGTGCCCGTCTGCGCCACGTCAAAGCGCACGGTCAGCTCTACAACATGGCGGTCAAAGACGCAGGCCTCGCGCGTGCTCTGGCGCAAGCAACCTACGATGTGGATCGTGAGCTGGTGTTCTTTGTCTTAGCGGGTAGCGCCATGGTACCGATCGCACAATCGATTGGCCTGCGTGTCGCACAAGAGGTCTTTGGTGACCGCACCTACTCACCCGATGGCACGCTCAGCCCCCGCAACAAACCAGGTGCCATGATCGAAGACGTACAAGTGTCGATCAAACACGTCTTGCAAATGGTAAAGACCGGAACCCTCACGGCCAACGACGGCAGCGTGGTCAAGGTGCAAGCGGATACGCTATGCATTCATGGCGACCAGCCGGGTGCGGTCACATTTGCCAAGGCGATCCGCGAGGCACTTTTAGCTGCAGGGGTTGAAGTTGGGGCTTAAGCGAGACCTGAGCCTAGCCTTGAACCTGACCTGATGACCCGACTCTGTGCCGCTGCGCAAACTCGAGACTGAGCATGAAACCTAACCACTGATCGGGCAGGCGCTTAACAAGCGCTCGGCAATGTAAAGGTCTTGCAAGGCAATGCCCGAACTATCAAAAATGGTGATGGCTTGGTCGTCTTGGCGACCCGAGGCCTGACCACTGAGGACGGCGCCGATTTGCGTCAAGGCCACAGTGCCGGCCTGAAGCAATGCGGCAGCATGTTGAAACTCACCAATCACCACTGATTGTGTTGCTAAGTCACAAAATAGCTGCGAGCGATCATACAAGCCGGTAGGCACCTCTTGCTTGCCGACGCCATCAGCACCCATGCACGAAATATGTGTGCCTGGACGTATCCAATCGGCTTCGAACAATGGAGATTTTGCCGGCGTTGCCGTCACGATAATATCGGCGCGCGCACAGGCCTCTTGCGCCGAGACGCGTTCAACGTTCAACCCGTGGGCAGCCAGACGCTGGGTAAAGCGCTCTGCGCGCGCTGCATCTGCATTGACGACAAGGACGGTCTCGATATTGCGAATGCGAGCGATTGCCAGGCAGTCGTAGCCGGCCTGATTGCCAGCACCAAAAGCCGCAAGCGTTGTTGCATTTTTACGCGCCAGCTGATTGGTTGCGACCGCGTCTGCCGCAGCAGTGCGATAGGCGTTCACAACACCCGACTCGATCACAGCCTGCACACCGCCAGTATCTTGATTAAACAGAACAGTGACTGAGTTGTGCGTAGGCAGACCTCTGGCCGTATTGCCTGGCCAGATAAAGCCCATTTTCAAACCAGCGATAGCCTCTGTGGCACCGGACTTGACAGAAAAGCGGTTACGCGGATCTGAGCCGTGTGCAATCAGTGCCGGAAACACCACTGAGCCTTGTGCGCTAGCGGCCTGAAAGGCTTCGCTTATCGCCTCAAAGGCCATTTCGTGTGAGACGACGGTAGACGATTGCGCTTCAGGTATGTATCGCATGAATGTTCAAACCTTTTTAAACCAACACGCGCTCAATGCCACCATCGTTGGCTTTTTTCACGTACTCTTCCAGCCAGTTTTCACCCAGAATCAATCGTGCCATTTCAACCACGATGTAGTCGGCTTTAGCCTCAGTATCTTGCTCAAAGCGCGACAAGCCCTGCATGCACGAAGGGCATGAGGTCAACATTTTGATGTCTCCCTCAAACCCATCTGCACGCAACTCTTGCGTGTTTTTAGCCAACTCTTCTTCTTTGCGAAACCGCACCTGTGTCGAGATATCAGGCCGCGTCACCGCCAGCGTGCCCGACTCACCACAACACCGTTCGGTTTTAATCGCCGAGTCGCCCACCAACGAGCGCACAGTTTTCATTGGATCTTGCAGTTTCATGGGGGTATGACAGGGGTCGTGATACATGTAACGCGTACCCTGCACCCCTTCGAGCTTGATACCTTTCTCAAGCAAATACTCGTGAATATCAATCAAACGACAACCCGGGAAGATCTCGTCAAACTCATAACCTGCCAACTGGTCGTAACACGTGCCGCAACTGACCACGACAGTTTTGATATCAAGATAATTCAAAGTGTTGGCCACACGATGAAATAGCACGCGATTATCTGTAATGATTTTTTCGGCTTTATCACTCATGCCGTTGGCGCGCTGCGGGTAACCGCAGCATAAGTAACCTGGCGGCAAAACGGTTTGTACGCCAGCGTGCCAAAGCATCGCTTGTGTCGCCAACCCAACTTGAGAGAACAAACGCTCAGAGCCGCAGCCTGGAAAATAAAACACCGCTTCAGTTTCGGCCGAGGTTTCACGCGGTCGGATAATTGGCACGTAATCAGCGTCTTCGATATCCAATAATTTGCGCGCGGGCTGCTTGGGCAGGTTACCAGGCATTTTTTTATTTATAAAATGCACCACCTGCTCGCGCAACGCTGGCTTACCGACTGTCGCAGGAGGTTTCGCGGTTTGCTTACGCGCAAACTTTGAAAACAAATCGTGCACAAACCGCTGTACCTTGTAACCAACGCCAATCATGGCTGCACGGGTCGCATTAATCGTTGCTGGGTCTTTGGCATTTAAAAAGAACATTGCGGCCGAGGTGCCGGGATTAAACGATTTATGACCCATGCGACGCAACAAAGCGCGCATGTTCATCGAGACCTCGCCAAAATCAATATCGACCGGGCACGGGTTATAGCACTTATGACACACCGTGCAATGATCGGCAACGTCTTCGAACTCTTCCCAATGTTTTAAGCTGATCCCGCGGCGAGTTTGCTCTTCGTATAAAAAGGCCTCAATCAACAGCGATGTTGCCAAAATCTTGTTTCGCGGCGAATACAGCAGATTGGCGCGTGGCACGTGGGTGGCGCACACAGGCTTGCATTTGCCGCAACGTAAACAATCTTTAATCGAATGACTAATCGCGCCGATATCACTTTGCTGCATGATGAGAGATTCGTGACCCATCAAACCAAAGCTCGGCGTCCAGGCGTTACGCAAATCAGCCCCGGGCATAAGTTTGCCGGCGTTGAAGTGATCGTTTGGATCAATCTTGCGTTTGTAATCCTGAAACGGCGCCAGCTCGGCCGTCGATAAAAACTCATACTTGGTGAGACCAATGCCGTGTTCGCCCGAGATCACCCCATCAAGGTCGCGTGCGATTTGCATAATGCGCGCCACCACTGCGTTGGCCTCGCCAAGCATTTCATAATCGTCAGAATTAACGGGGATATTCGTGTGCACATTGCCATCGCCTGCGTGCATATGCAGCGCAACAAAGACGCGGCTTTTTAAAACTCGCGCATGAACTGCCTGCAGTTCGGTCATCACGGGTGCAAAATCTGCCCCACTGAACAAGCCCGACAGCTCGGCCTTGACTTCAGTTTTCCAGGAGATGCGCAGACTGCGATCTTGCGCTAGGTCAAACAGGCGCGCAGTGGGTTGGCTGTTTAACCGCTCACGCGCTGTCAGGGTTAGCGTGTCCAAACCAACCAACGCGAACGACTCAAGCGCTTGCTGCAACGACAAATCAAGATTGTTGTGCACCCATCTCCAGCGCCGACGCACACGCCCAAGCACGTCAAGGGCTCGAACCTTACGCTCGTTGACCGCCTCTTCGATGTAAGCGCCTTCTTCGCTGCTTCGGTCGAGCTTAGCCACCGGCAACACGCCTGCACACACCGCCTCTAACGCATCGAGCAGTTTGAGCTTATTTCGAATCGAGAGCTCAATATTGATGCGCTCGATGTGGTCGGTGTACTCGCCCATCCGGTCAAGCGGGATCACCACATCTTCATTAATTTTGAAGGCATTAGTGTGACGCGCAATGGCGGCAGTACGCGCCCGGTCGAGCCAAAACTTTTTACGCGCCTCGGCGCTCACTGCAATAAAGCCTTCGCCATGACGTGTATTGGCAAGGCGTACGACTTCGCTGGTGGCCGCTGCCACCGCAGACTCGTCGTCACCCACAATATCGCCAAACAACACCATTTTGGGCAACACACCGCGCTTACTTTTGGTTGAGTATCCTACCGCACGCAAGTAGCGCTCATCTAGGTGCTCGAGTCCGGCAAGTAGCGCACCGCGAGCACGACCAGTTTGATCAAGATAGTTTTTAATTTCAACAATAGAGGGAATCGAATCACGCGCCTGCCCAAAAAACTCTAGGCAGACTGTACGCGTGTGGCGAGGCATGCGATGCAGCACCCAGCGCGCGGCCGTAATCAGGCCATCACAGCCTTCTTTTTGCACACCAGGCAGACCCGATAAAAACTTATCTGTCACATCTTTACCCAGGCCGATTTTACGCAGCCCAGCGCCATCGACATCAAGAATTTCAGTGCGCAAGGG
>CAMDEF010000019.1 GCA_945895265.1 Bordetella parapertussis
GGCAAAGGCTAAGGCAGCTGTGCCGTTGGCCTCAAGCGCTGAGCCGGCGTTAAAGCCAAACCAGCCAAACCACAGCAACGCAGCTCCGATCATGACGTGAACCATGTTGTGCGGTTTCATAGACTCTTTACCAAAGCCCAAGCGTTTACCAACGACAAATGAGCCCACTAAACCAGCGATCGCAGCGTTGATGTGCACCACGGTACCGCCAGCAAAGTCGAGTACGCCCTTTTGAAATAGCCAACCGGCTTTAGCGGCCATGGCTTCAAGCGAGGCGGCATCTTTGATGTCGTCTGGACCCGGCCAGAACCAAACCATGTGGGCGATCGGCAAATAGGCAAAGGTAAACCACAGCACCATAAATAACAGGATGGCTGAGAACTTTGCACGCTCTGCAAAGGCACCAACGATCAGGCAACAGGTAATCGTTGCAAATACGCCCTGAAACACCATGAACACGTACTCAGGTATCGCGACGCCTTTGCTAAAGGTGGCTGCTACCCCTTCGGGATTGAGGCCTGCCAAAAACAGCCGATCAAATTTTCCGATAAACGCATTGCCTTCGGTAAAGGCCAAGCTGTAGCCATAAATCGACCACAGCACGACGATTAGAGAAAACACGACCAAGCATTGCATCAAGATTGACAAGACGTTTTTGCTTCGAGTTAAGCCACCGTAAAAAAGCGCCAAGCCGGGTAGGGTCATTAAAAGCACGAGCGCAGTACAGACCAACATCCAGGCAGTATCGCCTTTGTTTGGCACAATCGCGACCGGTGTTACGGTGGGCGCTGCAGCGGTTGCCGCGGGCGCAGTTGCTGTGGCGCTAGGCTTGGCGTCTTGGGCGTAAGCGGGGCTAGTTGAGGCAAGGCCCGCGACACCCATTACGGCCGCCAAAAGACCTGTTGCTAGAAGTTTATTTAACCAATTTGACACAATACACCTCGTCTTTAAAGTGCCGACGCGCCGGTTTCACCGGTGCGAATGCGAATGACATGATCGATCGGGGTGACGAAAATCTTCCCGTCTCCAATCTTTCCCGTACGAGCGGCTTTCTCGATAGCTTCTAGGGCCTGATCCAAAAGCTCATCAGACACGGCAGCTTCGAGTTTGATCTTGGGCAGAAAATCAACGACATACTCTGCACCGCGATAGAGCTCGGTGTGGCCTTTTTGGCGACCGAAGCCTTTCACCTCGGTCACAGTGACGCCCGAGATGCCAATGGCAGTGAGGGCAGAACGTACTTCGTCAAGCTTGAAGTGTTTGATGATGGCAGTGATCAATTTCACGGCAGTCCCCTTGAAGATTAAAAGGTTTTAGTTAATGTGGCTAACACCGTATCGCCGCCCAAGGCTTTACCCTGGGGGTTCACATAGGCTCCCTTTTTGGCATTCGTGCCAAGATAGGCAACGCCTAAAGTTAAGCCGCTGCCAAAGTCTTTGGTGACACCTAGTTTCCAGTCTGTATAGCTAAACAAACTGTCGTTTGAAACGCTGGCTCCGCTAGCGGTGCCAGCAACGTATTGATAGCCGGCATGGGCGTTCAGTGTGAGGCCCCAGACGCCTGTGTCATAGTTGACGGTAAGGTCGGTGTAGTTTGAACCCGCGCTATTTGGGAAGCCGAAAAGAGTCGTGGCGGCATACGAAAACTTGAGGTAACCAGTGACCGAGTCAAACGTAAAATTTTGTGCGGCATACAATTCGGTGGTGTTGGGGTTGGTTGTAAAACCGGTCGCACCCGAGGTCGGGAAGTAGTATTGCAAGATACCAACATCTGCTGTAAAGCCCTTAGACCACTCGTACTTGTAACCAGCATAAAAATCCATTTCAATCGGTGCAGACGCGCTATTACCCGAGGCCGAGGCCGCGTCTGAGATCCAGCTAATCGATGAGTTCCAGTTGCCGATATAAAAGCCGCTTGAGTGTGCGTAATCAAAACCACCTTGGATAGCTGGTTGTAGGTTTGATTGAGAAATGCCGCGATAGCGATAATCACTAGTGAGTGAAACGTTTGCGGTCAAGGGGCCTGGGTCTGCTGGCGCGGCCGCTGGCACAGCGGGTGCGGCGGTTTGTGCAACGGCAAGGTTGCCCAGCGCTACGTAAGAGAGTAGCCCTGCGGCCAGGGAAGAGGCGACGACTTTACGGCTGATAGACATGTTGAACTCCCTATGATTGAGTAACTGACAATCACCTAGGAAGCAAGATGCGTGCCATGTCTTGCCGAACAAGCAATATTGTCTGTAAGGTCATCTTGTGAGGCCTGTTTTGGCCAGACACTTAGTATTCTGAAGCTGGTATCGAGATCCATGAGCTGTGATCTCTAGATTTCTCACTAGGTTTGCACTGTGCGGATGCGTTTGCACCAATTTGGTGCTGTCTGTCACAGCTGTGTCATAAAAAATAAGCGGCAGCTTTCTCATGCTCTGGGCGACGGCCAGAGCGCGTAGCCGTCCTTCAGGCACTTCTGCCTATACCGGCGGCGCACATGCTAATCTTGTCGTAGCATTTCTACGCCTCTTCAATCAACAGCAACCCCTATGACGACACGCGTGTCTTCAGTGATCGAACTCGATGACGTTGCCAGGCACCCTGCGATGATCGAACTCAATGACGTGACGAAGCGTTTTGATTCAGGGCTGCTTGCCTTGGGGGGAGTTTCGTTGAGTGTGGCCCAAGGCGAGTTTGTCACCATACTGGGGCCGTCTGGTTGCGGAAAAAGCACTGTATTAAAGTTGGTCGCTGGTTTGGTCATGCCAACAGAGGGCACCGTTGTTTCGCCGGCGCAAACAGACCAAACTGGTCGATCGACGGCGTACGTTTTTCAAGAGCCCACACTGCTGCCCTGGGCGACGGTGTTTGATAATGTCTGGTTGCCGTTGCGTTTGCAAGGTCAGTCTAGGCTTGACGCGCAGGCCGTGATTACTCGCGTGCTTGAGCAGGTCGGGCTTGGCGAATTTCATCATACCTACCCCGCGCAGTTATCGGGTGGGATGAAAATGCGGGTGTCGATCGCGCGAGCGTTGGTGTCACAGCCTCAAGTCCTACTGATGGATGAGCCCTTTGCCGCCTTAGACGATATCACCCGGCAACGCTTGAATGTCGATTTATTGACGTGGTGGCATGGTCAGTCAATGTCCGCGATGTTCGTCACGCACAACGTGGCCGAAGCCGTGTTTCTGAGTCAACGGGTGCTCGTGATGGGCGCGCGTCCGGGCAAGGTGGTCGCTGAGGTACGCATTGAGCAACCATACCCGAGAGACGTTAGTTTTCGACAGACAACCGCGTTCATCCATCATTGTCTAACGCTGAGCCACGCACTGGATGAGGCGAGTTCTGATGGGATGAAGTCGCGATGAAGTTGGGTAACATTTTTCTACCGACAGCGGTCTGTGTGTCGCTGCTTTTAGGTTGGGAGTTATTTGTCCGGTGGGCAGAGGTTCCCGCTTACACACTACCCGCACCCTCGGCCGTGATCGAATCGCTTGTCGCCAACTGGAGTTCGCTTTTAAGAAGTTGGTGGTTTACTGTCAAAATTACCCTCAGTGCTTTAGGCCTCGCTTGTCTTGGTGGGGTCTTGATAGCGTCAGTCTTTGCGCTTTCGCCAAGCACAGAGCGTGCCTTGTTTCCGCTTGCTGTTGTGCTGCAGGTCACGCCGATCGTGGCGGTGGCTCCGCTCATGCTCATCTATATCGAAAGCACCATGGCCGCTTTGCTGCTGTGTGCCTGGATCGTGGCGTTTTTTCCGATCTTGTCGAACACTGTCATTGGCTTGCGGTCGATTGACAAAAATTTGCTAGATCTCTTTAGGCTGTATCGGGCGACCCCTTGGCAGCGTTTGGCCCTTTTGCGGGCGCCCTCGGCATTACCGTATTTTTTAGCGGGAGTAAAAATATCGGGTGGCTTGAGTTTGATTGGTGCAGTAACTGCCGAAATGGTTGCTGGCGCGGCGGGTCGCGACACGGGCTTAGCATCACGCATTCTTGAGGCGAGTTTTCGAACTGAGACGCCTAAAATGTTTGCAGCGTTGTTGTTGCTGGTGGCAACAGGTGTTATGGTATTTCTCATATTAAATTTTTTGTCTAGAAAGCTTTTGGTTCAGCAGCCAAGTTTCGAATGACCCCACTCAAGTGATCAAAGAAGTTGGTCGCTTAACGGTGTTGAGCCCAGTTCGTACCCATATGCCTCGTTCAGTGTGCGTGGCTTAAACATTTATGTGAAAAGGAAACCCATGTCTTATAAATTTTTATTCAAAGCATTTGGGACGGTGCTGCTGACAACAAGCCTTGCGCAGGCCCAACAAGCTGTGTCGTTTGCGACCAACTGGAAAGCACAAGCGGCGCACGGTGGCTTCTATCAGGCGCTCGCGGATGGTACCTATAAAAAATACGGTCTGGATGTCAAAATTATTCAAGGCGGACCGCAGGTCAACAATCGCCCGCTCTTGCCCGCGGGGCGCATTGATTTTTTAATGACCGGTAATCTGCTGCACAGTTTTGATAATGTAAAGAACAAAGTGCCCGTGGTTGCTGTGGCTGCAATGTTTCAAAAAGATCCTCAGGCGTTGATGGCACACAAAGGACAAGGCTACGAAAACTTTGCCGCGCTCAAGACCGCGCCTATTGCCTACATTGCCAAAGACGGACAATTTACTTGGTGGCAATGGCTGAAGGTCA
Source organism: Bordetella parapertussis (assembly GCA_945895265.1). Lineage (GTDB taxonomy): Bacteria > Pseudomonadota > Gammaproteobacteria > Burkholderiales > Burkholderiaceae_B > Zwartia > Zwartia parapertussis_I. Next base: position 4,670 of record CAMDEF010000019.1, read on the forward strand.
CGCATGGGTTTCGAGATGAGGCTTTAAAGCCTTACAACTACAACCTAGGACCTTTTCTCTCAAACGCGAAGTCAGTCCAGCAGGGTTACTCGGTGGCAGAACCCATCTATATTAAAGAGCAAGGTAAGTTTGACCCCATCGTGCATCTGTTGGCAGATCATGGCTTCTCAACTTACAGCACGCTCATCGAAACCCGTGCCGATACTGTAAAAAACAAACCAGAGCTCGTGCAGAAGTTTGTCGACGCATCGATTCTAGGCTGGGTCAACTTTATGTACGGTGATCGCAAGGTCGCGACGGCGTTGATGCTGAAAGATAACCCTGAGTTGTCTGCAGCTGAGGTTGAGGCTTCGGTTAGCCTGATGAAACAACAGGGTATCGTTGACTCTGGCGAGGCACGCACGCTTGGTATCGGTGCGATGAAGGCTGAACGTATTCAAGATTTTTATGCGCAGATGGTCAAGGCCGGCTTATATAAATCTGGCGACGTTGATCTGACTCAAGTTGCCACGTCACAGTTTGTAAATAAAGCGACGGGCGTTGAGTTGACGCAGCAATTATTGAAAGCCAAATAGAAAATGTGCCACACAATGAAGACCAGCGGTCTTCATTGCAGCTTATGTCAATCGGGTGTCATCTTGGCTTTGATGATCACTTCTTTCCATTTTGCAGTTTCGCTTTTGATAAAGGCCGCATAAAACGCTGGCGTGCTGCCGATCACTTCTGTTGCTGTATCGCTAATGCGCTTGTTCACGTCAGGCATGGCCAACACGGCGACGACATTTTTCGACAACTGATCGACGATGGCTGTGGGCGTGCCAGCAGGTGCCATGAAACCAAACCATGCTGTGATTTCAAAGTCTTTGATACCTTGTTCAATGACTGTGGGTACCTGTGGTTGAGCGGGTGAACGGGCGACGCTCGTGATGCCAATCGCCCGAATCGTGTTTGCTCGGATATGTGGCAGCAAGACGGGTGTGTTGTGAATCAAGACCTCAATCTGGCCACCTAGGCCATCAGTGGTCATTTGCGCGCTCGATTTATACGGGATGCTGGTCATCTTGATGCCGGCAACTAAATTTAGAAGTTCGCCTGTCAAGTGTTGCGTGGTCCCGGGGCCAGCCGTGCCATAGCGAATTTTGTTCGGCTCTTTTTTTGCTAGTGCGACCAGCTCTTGCATATTATTGGCTGGTACCGAGGGATGCACCGTAATGAAGTTAGGCGTTTTCGTCGCTAAGCTGACCGGGATCAGGTCTTTTCCGACGTCGTAGGGCATCTTGCCAGCCATTAGGGTTGGATTGACTGCGATGGGCCCGATGGTGTTGTACAGAAATGTGTAGCCATCGGGTGCCGCTTTTGCAACCCGATCGGTGCCGATATTGCCGGCAGCGCCCACGACGTTTTCAATGACGACGGTCTGCCCCCACATTTCAGAGAGCTTTTGTCCAATGAGCCGAATTTGCCCATCAGGCGCGCTACCTGGCGGTGCCGGGACAATCATTCGTACCGTTTTGTCTGGCCACTTTGATTGTGCTTGAGCCGTGACACTGAAAATCAGGCCGCAAGTTAAAAGAACAGCGCTCGTCTTCGTCAACACGCTTGTGAGCGGGGTAGGGAGTTTCATGATTGTCTCGCTTAAAGGGCAGCTTTTTTAACAAACCAATTGTGGTTTGATCGTCGACTATTTTAAACAGCTCGCCGCTAGGACGGACTAATCGCTTACCCCTAGCTCGTCACGAGGGCGGACTAATCGCTTACCCCTAGCTAGTCACAAGGACAGGCCAATCGCCTACCCCTAGCTAGCCACGTCTTCAGCGAATAATGTCAGGATTATGTTCGCCCAAGCGAGGGGGGCGAACCCCTGCCGACCCAGGTGTTTTTGATAACTTGATGGGCAGCCCAACGCCTTGATAGTCGTTTCGTTGAATAAACATGTCGCGCGCCGCGGTGTGCGGCTGTTCAAGGGCCTCAGGTACGGTGTGAACAGGGCCTGCAGCCACCCCTAGTGCCATGAGGTCTTTACACAGCTCGGCTCGATTAAATTCTTTAAGCGCGACCTCCATTTCATGGCGCAGAGCCTCGCGGTTTGTCATGCGGCTCGCGTTGCTGTTGAACAGTGGATTGCTCAGCAGATCTTCGCGCTGGATATGTTTGCAGAACTTTTTGAATTGTCCTTCATTGACGATCCCTAAAAAAATTTGACCGTCACCAACCTCAAAACGGTTGTAAGTTGGGATATTGGGGTGCGCACTACCGGTTAATGCAGGTGTCTTGCCCGAGTTCATCCAGTTGGCAGCATGCGGAATCAGCATGCTTAAGGCAGAGTCGAACAGCGTGGCTTCAACACGTTGACCTTGCCCAGTGCGGATACGAGCCCACAGCGCCATCATGATCCCAGAAAAGGCGTTGTAGCCGGTAACCTGATCCACCACCGGTACGCCAATTCGGGTGGGGCCTGCTTGTGGTTCTCCATTGATACTCATCAGGCCGCACATGGCTTGCAGGACGGCATCGTAGCCAGGCAAGTTCGCCAAGGGGCCGCTGCCGCCAAAGCCTGAGATGCTGCAGTAAATCAGTTTCGGAAAGGCCTTTGCTAGGTACTCGTCGTAGCCAAGCCCCCATTTCGTCATCGTGCCAGGAACAAAATTTTCGATTAACACATCGGCATCAATCAATAACGCTTCAAGAATCGCACGGTCGGCGGGTTTGCTGAGATCTAAACTCAGGCCGCGTTTGCCGCGATTGATTGCTGAAAAGTAGGCTGCTTGTCCGGGCTCAACAAAAGGTGGTCCGAGCAATCGTGTTTCGTCACCCTGCGGTGCTTCGACCTTGATGACGTCGGCGCCATGGTCGGACAACATTTGTGCACACAGAGGGCCTGCTAAGACGCGCGAGAGATCTAGCACGCGTAAGCCGACCAAAGAGCCCTGTTTAGCATTCGTATCAAGCCAGGCCGCATCCGTCAGAGGACTCGCGCCCGTAGCGTCGGGACGTTGACCGTTATCGTGGGATGCGGGCATGGGCTTAGCCTCGAGTTGGCAGTTGCACAATACAAGAGCCTAAGACAGACAGCTCATTATTTTGGTTGTGCGCTTCTTGGGTAATGGCAACCAGGTGGCGATCACCTTCTTTATATTTCTTTGTGACTTTGGCGCGAATGAACAACATATCGCCCGCTGGGTTATGGCGGCGAATTTTGCAATCAGCCTGACGCAAAAAGCCTTCGTCTCCCATCCAGTTTGTCATTTGATGCATCAGCCAAGAGCTGCGCTCTGGACCGTAATCGTAGGCGCCAGGGGCACCGACTTCAAGGGCAAACTCTTCTTCCCAGTGCACGCGCTCGGGCACGTCTGGCACACCGAAGCGATTTTTAATGCCTACGCCCGGATGCGCGTCAATCAGTTGCCAGGCGAGTTTATTGGCACGAATATAAAGCCCACCCCAGCCTTGCGCATACGCGATAAAACCAGTGACTGTCATCGGGCCTTTGAATAAAACGGGTAACTCGTCGCCTTCTTGTACGTCGTCCCAATAACGGGTGTTGGCACCGCGAATTTCTTCAGTGGCGTAGAGCTTGTAGGCTTCTTTCAGTTGCTCATCGGTGTAGGGCACCACACCTTTTTCTTGTACTTCAGTGTATTTGGTTCCTTTCTCGCGCGCGTGATCACGCTCGGTGCGAAAGCACCAGGTATCAGCCTCGGCAAGTTTGTCGCCTGTTTGATTGAAAAAATCGACGTGATACGTTTGTTGAATTGCTTTACCAGCGAAGCGAGTGTCGTGCTCGACAAGGTCTTTCAGATAGGCTTCAGTGCTGATCACGTCATTGCGTTTTGCGTGTTGATGCCAAGTCCAGTTCGAACCCGACCACATCGCGTGTACACCGGGTAAGCCGCCCACATAGCCCGACACGATCCGGCTTGTTGAATACAAGAAGCTCGGCAGCGCAATGATGGTGCCGTGGCTTGTTTTGGCTGCGTACTCTGGGTCGCACCATAGCGGATTGTCGTCACCGATGCCGTGTGCATAATGGCGAATGTTGTCGCGGGTGGCTTCGTAGCACCAAGGTTCGGCAGTTGCACCGATTTTGACACCGATGCGTCGCTGCAGATCTTCAAGCCCTTGTGCAGTAATTTTTGGAAAACTGCGCTGACCGATTAACTCTGATGACATATAGATCTCCTGATGATTTCTTTTAATCTAGACCGCGAAAATTGTTTTCAAAGACAGTAAACAATCGTCGTGTGTATGAGAAGTTTTGAGCAAGGTCTATCATTACTCTGGTAATTGGTAGTTGGAGGTTGCAAGGTTTGCTTTTAGTGTTGAGTGTGGCTGTTGTTGTGCGGTAACGCCTCTGCCTCGCGAAGTTTTTTTCGGTGGATTTTTCCGGCAGGCGTTTTTGGAAGTTCGGATACGAAGACAATCTGTCGGGGATATTCGTGTTGGCTTAAACGTGTTCTGACTAAATCTTGGATTTCTTGAATAAAGGCTTCGTCCCCTGGTCGCGGGCTCACTACAAACGCCTTGACGGCCTGGCCGCGCAGGCTATCAGGTACGCCGATCGCTGCGGCCTCAAGAGCGTCAGGATGCTTCAGAATGGCATCTTCGATCTCAACAGCACTCATCGTCCAACCGGCAGAAATGATGACGTCGTCGGCGCGACCGCCATGATAAAAGTACCCCGCTTCGTCGACATGTCCAAGATCTTTGGTGGCAAGCCACTGGCCTTTGCGCCAAACTTTGATTTCACCGATGACATTCGCCGCACAGGCAAGTCCAGCCGTATCTTGCACTTGCACCTGCGCGCCTGGAATGGGTTTTCCGAGCGACCCAGGCTTATGAGCAAAGTCTTCAGCGCCGGGATAGCTCACCAAGATGACACCGATTTCGGTCGTGCCGTACATGCTGCAGACCTGTAGGCCGAAGGTCTGCTCGATGAATTCTTCGGTAGCGCTATCGATGGGCTCACCGGTAAAAGACATTTTTTTAAACGCGTACTGGTAGTTAGACGCACAGCCCGAATTCTTCATCATTCGATAGTGCGTGGCAGCAGCTGAAATGTTGGTAAAACGGTGTGTGGCTAGCCCTTTCATTAACACGGCCGCGTTGAATTTGCCTGCAAAAGAGCCAATGGTAAGACCAAGCGCCATTGGTGCGAGAGTGCCATGCCAGAGCCCGTGGCCCCAAGCGGGCGAAGAGGGGCACATGAAACGATCGCCGGGTCGAAGCCCCGTGCCGTAAAGCGCCGCCACCATCAAGGTCACAATTGACCGATGGGTATGCTTGACGGCCTCGGGGAGTTCTCGCGTGGTGCCCGAGGTGTACTGATACATGGCGTAGTCAGTCGCCTGGGTCGCTGTGGCGAAGGTCTCTGGGTATTGCGCTAACGAAGCCATCAGAGCGTCGTTCGCCAAGAGGGTGCGCGCTTGATAGTCGGCAGAGACAATGCTGATTTTTTCTGTGTTGGTAAATAATAGGCTGGGCAAGCAGTCGGCGATTCTAAGATTTAAGCCGTCAGGGCCAAACAAAGTGAAGAGCGGCACCGCAATGGCACCGGCTTTCATAATGCCGAATAAACAGACGTAAAACGCGAGTGAGGGTTCAAGCATGACCGCAACGCGGTCGCCCTTTTTGATGCCGCGCGCAGTTAAAAAATGCGCCATCTGTGACGATTGCTTAGCTAGTTGCTCGTATGAGATGATCTCGTCGGGTGCATCGGTGCGCAGCACGATGACAGCCGTTTGCCCTTGCAACGCATATCGGTCAACGCATTCATGGGCGATATTGAGTTGCTCGCGGTTTCCGTCAAAGAGCTCCCATAATTTTTCGGATGAAAAATTTGCCTGGGCGTCTGCGTACGACGTAAACGCGGTGAGTTTTGCCATCGGGTTGCTTTGCTGTGAGAACGGTTTGCGCGTGAGCTGCTGTGGACGGCGATGCCAGCGCGGATTGCGCTTGAGATCGCCATGATTGCCTCACTTTATCGCCGTCCCTTTTTATTGTCAAATGAAGCTATTTGTTGTATTAGTACAATGATATTAGAATGCACAAACTAACTCTCGAAAGCAACGAATCTATCCAATGACCTCGCCTGATCAAATGACACAGCAAGTCACACAAAGCCCTCTCGAGGGCGGGCAAGATCGCGTCGCGGCAAAGCCTGCGCCTCGGATCCGTCCGGTTCCCGCGATCTCGCGGTCGATCGCGATTTTGCGTTTGCTAGGCAAGGCCCGCGCGCCGCTTGGCGTGAACGCGATCGCGCAGGCCTTGGATCTGGTGCCAAGCACGTGTTTGCACATTTTGCGTGCCCTTGTTGAAGAAAAGCTTGTTGCCTTTGATCGCCAAACCAAACACTACCGGCTTGGCATCGGCATGCTCGCACTCGCGCGTAGCGCCCTTGACTCCAATGCCTTTCCTGCACTGATTCAGGCCGGTCTCGACCAACTCTCTACCGCTTACAACGTCACGGCTATCGCTGTCGATGTGTCCGACGCAGATCAGATGGTCGTTGTTGCGCTCTCGCGTTCGACAATCCCCTTTAGGCTCCACGTCGATGTTGGCAGTGTGTTTCCGTCGTTATTAAGCGCCACCGGGCGGCTTGTCGCAGCTTTCAGTCAACAGTCTCGCGCCGAGCTGAAGGCTCAGTTTGCCAAACTAAGGTGGGACGGCTCGATCAACTTCGACACTTGGTATCTCGAAGTGCAACAAGCCATGCAAAATGAATATAGTATTGATCGCGGCACTTACATTGCCGGCGTCACAATCGTGGCCGTACCCGTACGCCAACAAAATAAAATGCCAACCCATACTCTTGTCTGTGCAAGCCTGACGAATCAGTTGACCGAGGCTGATCTAACCGATCTAATCATGCGCATGAGATTGCAGGCTGATCTCGCTACAAGCCTTTAACGGAAAACGCAGAAGGAAAGCGAAGAACGGAAACGCAGAAATCCCCTTCGTTTTAAATTCACTTCGCACGCCTCCCGTGCATTAGGGTTGGGATGCTATCTACAATATCAACCGGAAGACAAGTAAATCATGCAACATAGCCGCGAAAGAATTTTGACGACACACACGGGAAGCCTGCCGCGTCCCGCCGCGCTGGTCCAGATGTACGCACAGCGAGCGAACGGCCAGCCAGTCGATGAAGCGTTGCTAGAGCGTGCTGGGCATCAAGCGATGCAAGCCAGTGTCGAAAATCAAATGGCGAATGGTATCGACGTTGGGAATAACGGCGAACAGCAGCGCGAAGGTTTTTTTCTGTATGTCCAGCGTCGTATGTCCGGTTTCTCAGGTAGCTGGAAGCGTTGGTCGCGCGGTGACGTTGAACGTTATCCTGAATTTAAGCAGATGATGGCAAACCAAGCCGGCGATAAGGTGGCGGTCAGTAACTTCCTGCCACCACGCGTCACGGGCGAGGTCAAGTATCTTGATCCGATGCTCGCCGCCTCAGAGGCAGTTGACTTCAAAGCCGAACTTGCGGGCCGCTCAAAAACATTCACAGAGGCTTTTTTAACGGCGCCTTCGCCGGGCATCATCGCTTCTGCGTGCAAAAACGAACATTACGATACCGAAGAAGCTTATCTGGCGGCGCTGGCTGAAGCCTTACGCCTTGAATATGAAGCAATTGTAAACAACGGCTTCATTCTGCAAATCGATTGCCCTGATCTCGCACTCGAACGCCATGTCTCGTATCACGATGAATCCGACGCAAAATTTATCGGTTTTATCGAGCGCGTTGTCACCGCCCTAAATGTTGCTCTCAGAAACATCCCACGCGATCGCGTGCGTATGCACGTGTGCTGGGGCAACTATGAAGGCCCGCATGATTGCGATGTCCCTTTACAAAAAATTTGGCCGACCATCAGTCAAACAAATGTCGGTGGGTTTGTATTGCCCTTCGCCAACGCACGCCATGCCCACGAGATGACAGTCTTGCGCAAGCACCCGTTGAAAGAAGATCAAATTATTGTGGCGGGTGTCATTGATGTTTTAACCAACTTCGTTGAGCATCCTGAGGTGGTGGCTGACCGTCTCGAGCGCTGCGCGGCAGAGGTCGGTGACCCAACACGGGTGCTAGCGGGCACCGATTGCGGTTTCGATACCTCAGCAGGTATGGGCCGCGTTGCAACAGACGTGGTCTGGGCTAAGTTACGTACGCTGGCTGAAGGCGCCCGTATTGCGAGTGAGCGACTAATTAAATAGCATCCAGCCACACGGGGTACAGAGCATCAGTGGTAAAAAACCAGGTCGCAGACACTCGGGGTATCAGCCTCTAAAAACGAGATCGCGCACAAAGATGAGGGACAGCTCAGGCAGACACTCGATGCGCGAGCAAGCGGCTTTGCCAGCCGCTCGCCAGTGCGCCCTACAATCAGTCAACCTTTGCGCCCGAAGCCTTCACAATCGCGCCCCATTTGACGATATCTTGGTCTAAGCGCGCCTTGAACTGGGTAGGCGTGTCAAAGGCAAGTTCAAGGCCAAGGTCCATAAGCTTCTTTTGAACAGCGGGTTTCTGCATCACCGTGGCAGTCGCCTGATAAACCTTATTCACCACATCAGGTGGTGTACCCGCAATCGCAAACAAGCCTACCCAGAGCTCACCTGAAAACCCAGGGATTTGTTCAATCATTGCTGGGACATCAGGTAGGGACGGTGAACGCTTAGCCGTACTGACCCCAAGCGCACGCAACTGACCCTGGCGGATATTGCTCAGCGCAGAAGGCAGGCTGGCGAAGGCAATGGGCACCTGTCCACCTAAGACATCAGCCATGGCTGGTGCCACACCTTTATAGGGGATGTGCTCCATCTTGTATCCGCCCATTTGATCCATCATCACGCCTAGCAGGTGATTGAGCGTTCCGTTACCCGCTGACGCATACTGATACTTGCCAGGGTTGGCTTTGATCAAGGCTAAAAACTCAGTCAGAGTTTTGGCAGCAAATGAGGGGTGCACGACCAGTACATTGGGTACGCTGCCAATAATGGTAATGGGGATAAAGTCTTTAACCGGGTCAAAGCCGACATTTTGATACAACGCTGGGTTAATCGCTTGAACGCTGTTGACCGTCATCAGTAGCGTATAGCCGTCAGGCGCAGCCGCTTTTGTTTGTGCCGTACCGATGTTGCCCCCAGCCCCCGGTCTGTTGACCAGTACAACCGACTGCTTAAACTCTTCAGCAAGTTCGAGGGCGATGATGCGCCCCACAATATCGTTGGTACCGCCGGTCGCGTTCGGCACGACCATCGTCAGCTGACGGGTCGGATAGTTAGACGGCGCTTGCGCAAACCCAGTCTGGACGCCTAACCCTAGTGTCAGCGCTGCCAGCAGTCGCAGAGCCTGTAAACTGAAGTATTGCCTGCATTGAATCATCTGAGTCTCCTAGGTTGAATCGATTTGTTATGCTCAACTATAGAGCACAAGCTCAGTGTACGACTACGAATATCGGACAAAACATCATGTCGCAGGCCCCTCGCAGATTAATCGTCGCCATCACGGGCGCCTCAGGCACCGCCTACGGTGTCCGGTTGCTACAAGTGCTACAAGCGACGGATATTGAGACGCATTTGATCTTGACTGACTCGGCAAAATTGACGATGGCAGCCGAGACCGAGTTCAATCCCGCTCAGGTTCAGGCAATGGCCGACGTTGTTCATTCAGCAAAAAACGTCGGCGCAACGATCGCCTCGGGTTCGTTTATGACACTCGGTATGGTCGTCGCGCCATGCTCAGTCAATACGCTCTCTGAAATTGCATGGGGCATCACCGGAAATCTCATCTCGCGTGCAGCCGATGTTGTGCTTAAAGAGCGGCGTCGCCTGGTATTGCTTGTGCGTGAAACACCGTTGCATGCCGGCCATTTGAAATCGATGCTTCAGGTGACACAAAACGGCGCAATTGTGATGCCGCCAGTGCCTGCCCTGTATATCAAGCCTGACTCGATCGACGCGATCATCGATCATACGGTCGGGCGAGTACTGGATTTGTTTGGTTTAGAGACCGATCTGGTGCAGCGCTGGAATGGCTTGGGTAAACCCTAATTGTGACCCGCTCTTTGCCCGCAATAGCACTGCTTCGCAAGAAAAAAAAATGAAACTGTTCGTGTATTATAAATTTTTACCCAACCAGTACCCTGAGCTCAAGACGCACGTGCAGCAGATGCAAGTGCTGTTGCAAACACAGTTTCCGCAACTGAGCGCACAGGTGATGAAACGCCCAACACCCGATGAGCTTGGACAGGTGACCTGGATGGAAATTTACGAGCTTGGCTCAAGCGATCTTTCTGTGTTTAAGCTTGAACTTGATCGTGCCGCAGCACAAGAAAAACTGCCTAACCCTCGGCGTACTGAACTCTTCGTGAACTGTTAAATCATGATTAAAAATATTTTAAAAGCGTTCGCTATTTTGTTTGTCAGCACCACAGTGTGCCAGCAAGCACTTGCTCAGTATCCCCAGCGCCCGATCAAAATTCTAGTTGGCTTTGCTGCGGGTGGCCCGACCGATAGCTCAGCGCGCGCCTTAGCCGAGGGGATGACCAAGGTGCTTGGGCAACAGGTCGTGATCGAGAATCGGCCAGGCGCAAACGCGCAAATTGCGGCGGTTGAATTGATTAGAAGCCCTGCAGACGGTTATACGCTGATGCTTGCCTCGAATGGCACACTCGCTCTGGGGGGCGCACGTTACGCTAAGTTGCCTTACGACGTCGAGCGCGATTTCACACCGATCGGCTCGGTTGCCGGGTATCCGCATATCTTGGTAGTGCCGATTCAGAGCCCCGCCAACAACCTTGAGTCTTTGATCCGTTTAGCGAAGGACGCACCTCAAGGATTAACAGTTGCGGTCACCGGTCATGCCAACGAGTTAACCGTTGAATGGTTAAAAAAAGATGCAAATATTGAGCTAACCTCAGTGGCCTACAAGGGGGCTTCACCGATCGTCAATGACTTAGTCTCAGCGCGGGTTGATATGGCATTGCTTGCCCCCAATGTTGCGATGCCGATGCTTGAATTAAAGCGAATAAAAGCCATTGCAGTGACGGGCGCTCACCCCTTCGCCGATTTGCCTGGCGTCCCTACCATGATGGCCTCGGGCCTGGCGAACTTTGAAATTGATATCTGGAATGGCTTAGTTGCACCGGCGGGCACCAGCACGAGCATCATTGAAAAATTAAATGACGCACTCAGGCAAACTCTAAAGCAGCCAGAGTTTCAAAAAACTCTGGCGATATCAGGTCAATACGCCATCAGCGATACACCTGCTGAATTCAAACGTAAGTACGATAAAGAAGCGGCACACTGGAAAAAAATTGCAACGGATGCCAAGCTTCCTTTGCTTTGAGCAACACGACTTGGCGCGCCACTGCCACACACAGGTACTTAAGTACTTAAGCGCTCAAGTGCTGAAGCACTCAAGTACTCAAGTACTCAAGTACTCAAACCAAAACGACTCACTCAATAAAACGCTTTCTCATCAAGCGATAACAACGGAAATGCACTCAGCGCATCGTTAGGGCTCAGTGGTGCGACCGCTTGCAAATAGCTTGGATTGAGCTCGGCAAGCGAGTTGACACCGATCAAGCCCATGCAGATCTTGATTTCATCTTCTAAGATTTCAAGCATTCTGACAACGCCCGCGGCACCATCTGCTGCGAGTCCGATACATTGCATGCGACCCATGCCGACCATGTGCGCCCCAGAGGCGATAGCTTTGACGATGTCAGAGCCGCGATTAAAGCTCCCGTCCACTATCACGGTCGCCCGACCATTCACGGCCTTCACCACTTCTGGCAGTACAGCCATTGACCCAAGGCAATGATCAAGTTGGCGTCCACCGTGGTTTGACACGTATACCATGTCTACACCGTGATCGACCGCCATCGCTGCATCTTCCGCCGTTGCAATACCCTTCAAAATGAGCGGTACTTTGAGTTTGCTTTTTAAGCGGTCAACATCTTTCCAGGTGAGTTGGGGTTGAAACTCACGTCCCGGAACGGCGAGACGCCGAATGTTTCGTTTAGCCTGATCGCGTTCGCGACGACTGTAATGTGCGGTGTCAACTGTCAAACAAAAGGCGCCGTTACCAGCAGCTTCAACGCGCTCTGCGATGGCGTCGACCCAAGCGGCATCGCCATGCACATACAGTTGAAACAGTCGTAGCGCATCGGGGGCGGCTTGTGCAACGGCCTCAATGCCTGGCTGGCACACCGAGCTCAGCATATGGGCAATGCCAAACTGTTCAGCGGCCTGAGCTGACGCGGCGCCTGCACCTTGCGCGAACAGTTCAAGACTCCCAACCGGTGCAAGCAACAGGGGCAAGCGCAGGTCTCGGCCTAAAAAGCTTGTGCGAGCACTGACGTTGCTAACGTCACGCAAGACACGGGGTCGAAACGCCAGGGCATCAATCGACGCCCGATTGCGCCGCAGCGTAGTTTCAGTTTCGGTGCCGCCGACGATGTAATCCCAATTGTCGTGATTAAGCTTTTGGCGTGCTTTTTGAACGAGTTCGTGTAGTGTTAAAAACCGCGGTTCTGCAGAAGACATAGTGATTAATGCGCCCTAAGTTGAAGTGGTTTAAACGAGTTGAAATTATTCGCTTGCTTTGATGTTGGCCTGTTGGGCGATTGCTTTCCATTTTTTCATTTCAGCAAAGACGAAGTCGCTCCAGGGGCCAGCGCCACGAGGATCGGGCACCATCCCTCTATCGATGATATTTTTCTGAATCGTGGGATCCGCCAGAATCTTGGCAATATCAACACTGATTTTTTGCACCACCGCAGGGGGTGTATTTTTGGGCACCACAAGGCCAGTCCAACCAGCACCTTCAAAACCAGGGTAACCCGACTCGGCGACAGTGGGCAGATTTGGAAGCTGCGGCACGCGTTCAAGCATTGCAATCCCAAGCGCCTTGAGCTTGCCCGACTGAATATGCGGCAAGGTAGCCGCCATGCTGTCGACCAGAATAGAAATTTGCCCACCTAACAAGTCAGTGACTGCACTGGCACTGCCTTTATAGTTAATACCAACCATGTTGATACCAGCCGTGTATTTAAAGAATTCTCCGGTTAGATGCTGTGTGTTGTTGACTCCGCCATAGCCCACGTTAAATTTGCCCGGCTCTTTTTTGGCAGCTGCAACGAGTTCTTGAATGGTGTTGTAGGGTAACGATGCACTCACCACAATGATCATGGGGGCAATCGCTAAGCCACCCACGTAGGTGAAATCTTTTGCGGCATCGTAGGCCAGCTTGTCGAAAACGGCAGGGTTCACGGCCAACACACCGCTTGTTCCCATGATCATTGTGTAGCCATCGGGGGCTGCCGTTGCGCCCGCAACCATGCCAGGTACGCCGTTTTTGTTTTCAACGATGACTTGTTGGCCCCACACGGCGGTGAGCTTTTCTGCAATCAATCTTGCCACAATATCTGTGGCTTGCCCCGGAGGAAACGGCACAATCAGCTTGACGGGTTTTTCAGGAAACACAGCCTGTGCATTCGCCGCAAAAGTGAGTAGCGCGCAGCAAAGTCCGATTATCGAAGCGGTAAGCGCTTTTAACGTAGTGTGTCGTAGCATGATTTTCTTGAAGGTGTTTAGTGTTGCTTGGTTTAACAGCGTTCACTTTGTTGGGACTCAGCCAATTAATGTTATTCGGCTAAAGCATGAATCTTGCGTTTTGCGAAGCGCGGATCAGGACATGATTCGGCGCTTCGCATTGACGAAATTATTCGGTTGCTTTGATGTTGGCCTGAGTCGCCGCTGTTTTCCATTTTTTCATCTCTGCAAAAACAAATTCGCTCCAAGGGCCTGCGCCGCGAGGGTCGGGCACCATTCCTTTGTCGATGATGTTTTGTTGCATGGTCGGGTCAGCCAGAATTTTAGCGACGTCAGCGCTGATTTTTTGCACGATGGCTGGCGGCGTACCTTTGGGCACAACCAAGCCTTGCCAGCCCACGCCTTCAAAGCCTGGGTAGCCAGATTCGGCAACCGTTGGCAGGTTTGGTAATTGCGGCACGCGTTGCAGCGTCGTGATGGCCAAAGGTTTTAATTTGCCAGCCTTGATGTGTGGCAGAGCGACCGCCATGCTGTCGACCAAAATTGAGATTTGTCCGCCTAGCAGATCCGTGACAGCTGCTGCACTACCCTTGTAGTTCACGCCAACCATGTTCACGCCTGTGGTGAATTTAAATAGTTCGCCGGTTAAATGCTGGGTGTTATTGACGCCGCCATAACCTACATTAAACTTGCCAGGCTCTTTTTTGGCCGCGGCAACAAGTTCTTGCACGGTGTTGTAAGGTAGTGAGGCGCTGACAACTACGATCATGGGCGTGATAGCTAAGCCACCCACGTAAATAAAATCTTTGGTGACATCGTAAGGAAGTTTTGCGAAGACGGCTGGGTTAACGGCCAAGACCCCACTGGTGCCCATCGTCATCGTATAGCCATCAGGTGCGGCAGTGCTGCCAGCGACCATGCCTGGCACCCCGGTCTTGTTCTCAACAATGACTTGATGGCCCCAGGCAATCGTGAGCTTCTCTGCGATCATTCTGGCAATGATGTCGGTGGCTTGCCCCGGTGGAAAAGGCACAATTAGTTTGACTGGCTTTTCAGGAAAGTTCGCTTGTGCCTGAGCAGGAACATTGAAAATCAGACAGGCGAAGATCGCGAGAAGTGATGCTAACGATTTAAAGTGCATTGAAGCCTCCGGAAAAATCGGGGGTCGCCGTCGACGGGGTGTCGATGTCTCTATAGCGGCGGTTTTTAATGGATTTTGCACTAAGTTAGGCTGCGTAATGGTATTTGTCAACTGAGGGCCAGGGTCCCCCGCCGCGTGCTGACGAGTGGCGTGCTTTTTCGAGAAATAGTCTGATGTTTTCGAGTATCGGTCTGACTGTCGGTACGCCTATCTCAAGGCGCAAAGATGCCCTGCGGCTCGAGCCAAGGGTTTACCTTAAGCGGCCCAGTGTCCCAAGCGGCTCAGTATTTCTTTTTACCTTTAGCGACTCAGTATGTCTTTCAAGATATCTGGATCGCACCGCACATCAACGCCTGCCTGCTCTTGAGCCAAAAGCATGGCAATGCGCGAATCTTTATCGCTCCAGCCTCGGTCAAGTGCTTGTGTCATTTGGGCAAGCGTCAGTTTTGCAAATTGCATGTCTAGCTCAACTTCGCGCCCCAGTTCATTGGCGAGCGTAACGTCTTTATGTGCCAGCTTTAATGAAAATTTAGCGGGCTCGTAAGCGCCACTTAAAAAGTGAGTCGGCAAGCCGTCAAAGGTTCTACGTCGGCCCATCGCACCGCTGCGCAGCGCTTTGAAAAGAGTGGGTGCCTCGACACCGGCCTTCACGCCCATTGAAAATACTTCTGCAATCGCAGCGTTAAACATGTAGCCCATACAGTTATGAACCAGCTTTGCGACCGAAGCGGCACCGACGGTGCCTAAAAATTGCACATCGTCAGACATACATAACAGCACCGGCGCATATTTGTTGAAGGTGGCCTCGTCACCGCTCGTCCAAATCACAAGTTTGCCCGAAGCGGCGCCTGTGGGGCCACCGCTGACCGGGGCATCTAAAAACATGAGTTCTTTTTTAGAAAGTTCGGCATGCAGCTCTCGAATCACGCGAGGGGCGTTAGTTGAAAAATCAAACACTGCGCTTCCTGCGCGCAAGCCAGCAGTCAACCCATTGGGGCCTGTTAACACCTCTTGTACTTGAGTTGGGCCCGGCAAAGATAAGAAAACGATATCAACCTGAGCGCCTAAGGCGGTGGGTGTGTCGGCCCATTGCGCGCCTTGCGCGATCAGTGACTGCGCATTCGCCTTGATCATGTCGTGGATGATCAGGGTATGCCCGTGTTTGATGAGATTCGTTGCCATCCTTGAACCCATCGTGCCTAGCCCGATAAAACCGATTTTCATTTTTTGTCGTCCAGTTTTTGGTGAAGTCGATACAAAGCGGTGCTGCTTTAGTATTATTGAACACAATCAGCACTATTCGTAAAACTATATCAGGAGACTTCAATGGCCACGGCCCCCACCTCAGAACGTCGCGAACGCTTGCGCAAGACGGTCCCAAAAATGGTCGAATGCGCAGAAAAAGTTTTATACGGCGATATTTGGGAGCGCAAAGAGCTGTCTAAGCGCGACCGCAGCATGATTACAATTGCCGCCTTGTTAACTTCGTTCAGGCCAGATCAATTGCGTGTTCATATTACGCGTGGTTTAGAAAATGGTTTGACGCAAGAAGAGATTGGCGAGCTTATCACTCACTTAGCGTTTTATTCGGGTTGGGCGTCATCAATGTCTGCCGCTCAGATTGCTTATGAGGTTTTTGAAGAGATGGAAAAAAAATGAACAGTTCAATGAATGTTTATCGACCATGGGCGCCTGCTCAAAAGCTGGTGCGCTTGACACGTACGGCGCTAATGACTGCGTTCTTGCTTGCAGCTGTTTCAGTGATCGCACCTGCCGGCGCACAGACCTTTCCAAACAAGCCGCTCAAAATCGTGGTCGGGTTTCCGCCTGGCGGCGGCTCAGATTTAATGGCACGCATTGTGGCCGAAAAAATGTCAGTGATCTTCAAACAACCTGTGATTGTGGATAACAAACCGGGTGCGGGCTCAACCATTGCTGCAACCTTCGTCTCGCGTGCAGCGCCAGACGGCTACACAATTCTTTTTGGCCAGGCCGCCAACGTAGGCGTTGCACCAGCGATCATGAGTACGCTCACGTATGACCCTCTCAAAGATTTTGCCCCTATTACGCGTTTGGTCTCTGCGCCGTTGGTATTGGTGGGGCCTGCCGATCTTCCTGCAAAAAACCTAAAAGAACTGATCGCGCTGACTGCCGCGAAACCTAATGCCTTAAGTTATGGTTCGCCGGGTTCAGGCACTGTGGGCCATCTCGCGGGTGCCATGTTCATGAACGAGGCCAAGCTTAAGGCGGTGCATGTGCCTTATAAAGGCCAGTCGTTATTAATCACCGATATGTTGGGTGGTCGTATCGCCATGTACTTTAGTACGATCGCGGTGGTCAAGCCCTATGTCGAAAGCGGCAAGATGCGTGCGTTTGGCGTGACCTCCGCGAAGCCCTCTACAGCGTTTCCGGGTGTGCCGGCCATTGGCGACGCCGGTTTGCCTGGCTATGCCGTTGAGAACTGGTACGGTTTGCTGGCACCCGCCGGTACGCCAGCGGCAGTGATTGACACGCTGCAACAAACTGTTAAGCAAATCTTGCACTTACCTGCGGTGATGCAAGACCTCACCAAAGAGGGTGGCGAGATTGGTGGTGAGTCGCCCGCCGAGTTCGCGAAGTTCTTAAGTATCGACATCCCGCGCTGGAAAAAAATCGCAGTCGAGGCAGAATTAGCCCCTTGATTCAGCTTAATTCCGCTAAACAACGAGTGAACTTTACCTATGAACCCTAATCCTCAAAAACCAAACATTGTCGTTCTAGGCGCGGGAGCCGTTGGCTGCTACTTTGGTGGAATGTTGGCACGCGCGGGGCATAACGTGACGTTGGTGGCTCGTGCCGAGCACGTGGCCGCTATCTCTGAGCATGGCCTGCATATGGATTGTCAAACTTTTCAAGAGTACGTTGCAGTCTCTGCAAGCGTAGATCTTGCCGTGGTTGCTCAGGCAGATTTAATTTTATTGTGTGTCAAGTCGCCCGATACCACCAAGACGATCGAAGCGATTAAACCTTATTTACAAAAGCACACCGCAATTGTGAGCTTGCAAAACGGAGTCGACAATGGTGAGCGCATTTGCGCCGTTGTGAGCAACCCAGTGTTTCCGGCTGTCGTGTATGTGGCGACGATTATGGCGGGGCCTGGTCGTCTCAAGCATCTGGGACGAGGCGATTTAGCCATTGGGCAGTCACCACGCAATCACAATGAGGTTGGCGCCGCTGCTAAACTGACGGCACTTGCCGAGCTGTTGACCGAGGGGGGCGTCCCTTGTGTGGTGTCACCCGACATACGCAAAGATCAATGGAGTAAGTTTTTAGTGAATTGCAGCTACAACGCCATCTCGGCGATCGGTCAGTTGACCTACGGCAAAATGGTGCAGACCGAAGCGGTACGCGCGCTGATTCATGAGCTGGGTAGCGAGGTCGTGCTCGTTGCGCAGCATCAAGGGATTGCGCTCACGCATCAAGAGGCTGAGCAGGCCAACGACATGATCCCTCAGACCATGCCCGGGCAATTATCTTCAACAGCGCAAGACCTTGCCCGTAAAAAACCGAGCGAAATTGAATTTTTGAACGGTTTGGTTGTCCGCAAAGGTAAAGAGTACGGTATCGCGACCCCAGCCAACCAAAGCGTGTATGCCTTGGTCAAGATGCTAGAGGATGCTCAGGCGTAGCAATAAGTGTCGCTGCGTGAAGTTTGACCGAAGTTAAATGGGTATGATCGAAGTTAACAAAACAAAAAGACTCTGAGAGATCTCTAATGAATACCAAATTGATGAATCCTTTACGCCATGGCATCGCCTTTGTGATGACACTGTGCACAATTTTTGGTGGCAGCCAAGTGTCAGCTCAAAGTCCCGCCGACAAATACCCCGAAAAAGCGATCAAGATTGTTGTGCCATTTCCTCCTGGTGGCTCGACCGATACCCTTGGGCGAGCAATCGCTCAAAAGTTACAAGAAAAATGGGGACAACCGGTCGTTGTTGAAAATCGTCCTGGTGCGAGCACGTTGATCGGTTCAACAGCTGTAGCAAAAGCTGCGCCTGACGGCTATACCTTGATCGTTTCGGTGAGCAGTCACACCACGAACCCAGCCATGCACTCGAGTATGCCGTTCGACACGCTGAAAGACTTTAAGGCGATTAGCATGCTGGCAAGGGCACCAGTCTTGATGGTGGCTAATCCAAATTTCCCAGCAAGTAACATCAAAGAACTGATCGAGCTTGGTAAGGCCGGAAAAATCAAGCTTGATTATGGGTCGGCGGGTGTGGGCACGATGACGCACTTAACAGCTGAACTCATCAAAAAACAAACTGGTTTGGATTTGACGCATATCCTTTACAAGGGCGGTACGCCCGCGATGATGGACGTGATGTCTGGCCATCTTGCCCTAACCTTCGCAACGCTTGGTCAAGTGCAGCCGCAGATTAAATCGGGCAAGCTTAAAGCGCTCGGGATTTCGTCCGATACGCGTTACGCCTCAGTGTCCGATATTCCGACCTTCAAAGAGCAAGGCCTTGATGTCGTGACCGTTGAGTGGTTTGGCTTGCTTGCGCCTGCCGCTACACCGCCAAGCATCATCGCCAAGCTCAACGCCGAGGTCAAACAGATCATGGCAAACCCAGAACTCGGCGATCGCCTCGCCTCAATCGAACTGGTTAGCTCAACCCCAGCATTTCTTGAACAGTTCATTCAAAGCGAAGTGAATCGCTGGAGCCCGGTGATTAAAGAGTTGAACATCAAAACAAATTGACGGCTCGTTTGCTCGCAAGAGACTGCGCGGGTGCTGGGAGCCACATCCAAGCAGTATTTACAATATTTTTGCGAACAGAGCTGACGATTTGCCGACGTGGTTAAGACGTTCGGTGCAACAGTGGAGTAACCCTTAGTGAGCCATGGTTCACCCAACATCCCACAGGCAGTACCCCTTGGAAAAGACGTTTCTTATCCAAAGGGTTATGACGCGTCACTACTGTTTCCGATGCCTCGGTTGGATGCACGACTCACACTTGGTCTGACCAGTTTGCCTGCCTCAAGCACCACTATGCCGGGCGCATTACCTTTTAAAGGCTTCGATCTCTGGAATGCCTACGAACTTTCTTGGCTGAATGCAAAAGGATTGCCAAAGGTGGTGTTGCTGCGTCTAAAGGCGCCGTGCACCAGCCCCAATATTATCGAATCCAAATCCTTGAAGCTTTATTTGAATAGTTTTAATCAAACACGCTTTGAAACAGTGCATCACGTGTTCGATCTTTTGCGAAAAGATCTTGCGCTAGCACTGGGCGCCGAACTTGAGCTCGAACTTGTTGGGCCTGATCAATTTGCGAATGAAACAATCGCTGAGTTTGTTGGCGTTGATCTAGATAAGTTGGATGTTGAGATTGATTGCTATCAGCCTGATGCCGCAATCTTAAAACTCAAGTACGACGCACTGGATCCCAAGCGCGGTAGTATCTCTGAAACCGTCTTTTCAAGATTGCTCAAATCCAACTGTCCAGTTACCGATCAGCCCGACTGGGCTTGTATCGAGATTCAATACACGGGCCCAGCGATCGATCATGCGAGCCTCTTGAAATATATCGTTTCATACAGAATGCACAATGGTTTTCATGAGCATTGTGTTGAAAAAATATTTGTTGATATTCTTAAGCAGTGCGCGCCCACCTCGCTGTCTGTGTATGCGCGCTATACCCGTCGTGGTGGGCTAGACATTAATCCTTGGCGTGCGACCGTTGATGTCAAGCCGCCGACGATAGGGCGCAGCGCTCGCCAATAAGCGCTGTGATCGAGATCACTTGAGCTGTTTGTAGGCAATGCGGTCGACTTTAACTTTGTAATCGACCACCTTGAACTAGGTGCGTATTTAAAAAAGAGTTTGCACCGCGCCCGTCACTTGATACGCCTCGTCGACCAGCAAGACTTGCCGCCACTTATCAAAAGTGAGGCAGGGGTGCGAAATGTCAAACGCAAGCATATCGCCGACTTCGATGTCAGCGCCGGTGGGGATGCTCATAAACGCATGCTGATCCATCATCGCGGTAATCTTCCAGTCGCTTGGCGCGGGTTGAGGCGCCTGACTGATGCCCGGCCGATAGTGCAACGAAGTGATCGGCATCCCAGCGTCAAACGCTGCGTCGCGCTTACCTAGGGCAACAATCGCGCGGTTTGACTCAGGTACAGCTTGAACGTAGGCCCACAATTGAAGCGCAGGCAATAAGCTGCGGCCCATCTCGCGTGCAACAGGGTTGCTGGCCTGTATGCGTTTTTCAGCATTCAGATAGACACCGACGTCGTGGGTTAGATAGCAACCCGGCCTTAAAATCACTTGCAAGATTTGGTTGCTTGCGAGACTCTTGCCGCCAAACTCTTCGGCAACAACGTCAAACCACGCAGAGCCCGCGCCACTGAGTATCACCCGCGGCTCTTTAAACTTGTTTTGTAACGCCAGCGCTTGCGTGCGAGCAAGTGCATGTTGCAAGAGGCTTCTTATCGCAGGCTCTTCACTTAAGACGCCTTCATAGAGTTCAACGCCAACCAGGCTTAACGCTTCTGGCCAGCGTGCGATAGCGTCAAGCACGCTCTGTTCTTGTGTGAGGTCGCGTATCCCAGTGCGTCCGCCACCCACCCCATATTCGAGCAATATTCTTAATGTTTGTTTGTGCTCAGAAAAATACTTGCCAAGTGCGTCAGCGTTTGCCGCCGAATCGACAATGCAACAAAAATAGAAGTTTGGATCTGCCTGTTGCAGGCGGGCGATGATCGCCATGTTGCCCTTGCCAACTAATTGGTTTGCCATAATGATGCGAGGTACGCCGTGCGCTGCTGCCGCTTGGACTTGCGAAGCTGTTGCAAGGGTGATCCCCCAAGCACCGTGTTCAAGCTGCATTCGAAACAGCTCTGGGCTCATCGTCGTTTTGCCGTGTGGTGCAAGCTCGACGCCGTAGCGGTCGATGAATTGTTTCATCCATAAAAGATTGTGTTCAATACGACTTTGGCGTAATACGGCAACCGGCAAACTCACGTCTTCGTTCAAAATATGCCAGCCTAGCGAACCACTGTTCGCGAAGGTGCTGCCAAGCGCTACATAGCCTAAACCTTTGCCTAACGTGTCAAGGTGTGTGTTTTGAATCAGATTTTCATGCATGGCTAAGCGTCACCTGAAATATTGAAGAATACCCGTGAGGGTGCGTCATTGAGTTTGAAACTATTCGTCGGGGATTAGCCTTTTACCTAGGCTCACAGAGGCATCGATTTTGTAGCCGAGTGCTTCGTAAAAGCCCAAGGCCTGTGCGTTTGTTTCACGAACCTGTAAGTTCAATTTTGGGCATCCAACTGCTAAGAGTAGGTGCTCACCGAACTGCATGAGTTGCCTAGCGTAGCCACGTCGCTGGTGATTAGGTGATACGGCTAGATAGTTGATCCAGCCTCTGTGACCTTCGTAGCCAAACATTGCACTTGCAACGATTTCTTGATTGACTTCACCAACGACAAACCATTCAGGGTTAACAGCCAGTTTACGTTCAATGTCCAAGTGTGGATTGTTCCATGAACGGACTAACCCGCAAGTCTGCCATAGACTAACGACGCTTTCAGTATCGCTTTTGATGAAGGGTCTGATATTCACGTCTTTCTTCTCAACCCAATGACGTTGAAAGAGAGCCTGATGAAGACGGCTGTTAATACGGCGGCGATGATTGAGGTGACGATTAGCATTGGTACATTACTTTAGTAGCGCGATCGAGTGCAGAGACTTTCCATTCAGATCCCAATCTGAAAAGGTGATCTTCTGGATTCCTGGGTTTTCAAAGGAACGGACGCTATAGCTTTTGGACTTTAAGTTGGCGACGATCACCCACTCTGTAAATTCATACGAATTGACGCCACCACCATAGCCACTCGAGCTATCTAAGTGAATCGCGCCGTAGGGTATATCAAAATTATTCATGATGTGCCAAGCTCTGCTTTCTTGAATGGCTGTGGTGGCAGCAGGAGTATTGAGAACAAACTGCGACACTCGAATAAAACGATCAGGGCTCAAAAAACTACCGGGTAACCCATGCATGCCGTTTCCAGAGCTAGCGGCCGAAAATTTCTGGCCCTTAACTGTTAAAGGCGCCTTATCCGTACCCGACAAATTGACGTAGTTGCCAATATTTTGAAGGTGCCAAGAAAACGCGGGGTCGTTGGTCATAGTGCCAATCGTGTTGTCGGTCATGACCAACTTACCGTCAAGATATTCAACCACTAAACTTTTGCCCTGCGAATCATGCAAGGTCATTCTCGCTTTGGCGACGCCACCCCATTCTTTTAGCGGTGCGCTGTTCACAAACATCTTTGGCAGCGCGTCTTTTACCTCTTGAACCGTTGCAAAATTGGTTAATGCATACAACAACATTTGCTGTGGCGCAATACTGTTAGATGACTGTTCTTGAGTGGGGGTTTGATACTGCGCAGTATTGGGGGCATTTAATAATCCACCTACAAGACCCGCTTCATTCATCCCGTCTACATAGAGAGGCAAGCCAAACGCATTCGTACCAACAGTCGCATACTTAGCAACCCAGTTTTTGCCCGAACCCGATGCGCCATCAATGCCTACACCTTGAAAGGCATAACCACGTGGGGTTTTTAATATCGCAGACTTGAGTGGAATTCCAAACTCCATGGTTCTGCCATAGACGCGACCGTCATCGTTGCCCGCCAAGACCATTGAGGTGCAGGCGTGAGCCTGGGATAAGCCGATGAAACATGAAGTTAAAGTGCAAATGAGGTAGTTGATTTTTTTAAACATGATTGACTCGACATTGTGGTCGTTAAAGGAAAAAAACAATTACTCAGCCTGAGGGCGAACTCGCATCGCCGGTTTTTCAAGATACTTCGAGACGGCGTTGCCACCTCGGGTCTGTGATAGCGATCCCTAGAATGTCTATATGGTAGGCGTTGCGCTTTGCTTTGGCAATCATCAAACCGTATTGGATTGTTAACGTATTGTTTCAATGCTTACCTGTTCATCTCCAGTCTTTTGCCTGCTGAGCGAGATGTTTTTTGAATATTGTTGCGATTGGGGATAGTTTTTTACCTTTCGGTCTCACAATATGCCAACTTGATTCAATAGGAAATTCTTTGCATTTTAAAACTGCAACATCTTCTTGATCAGACTTATCACCTAGAGAGTATTTAGAGAGAACCGCGATACCTAAGCCGCCGATCACGGCCTGCTTAATTGCCTCGTTGCTTCCCAACTCGAGCCTGACATCCGGTCTGAACTTCAGTTTCTTAAAGTGGGCATCTGCCGCCATCCTCGTGCCTGAACCCTTTTCTCTAAAAATAAATTTTTCACCTTTCAATGAAGCAAGATCGATAGCCCTTTTTTTGGCAAACCAATGCTCTTTGGAGGCGACTAATAACAAAGGATTTGGCATAAATACTTCGTCTTCTATTTCAAGATGAAGCGGAGGTTGAGACATGATGTATAGATCATCTAAGTTCTCTTCTAGCCTTTTCACAACGCCATCACGGTTGAGTATTTCTAAAGCTATGTCTATGTGGGGATACTTTGAGCAAAAAGTTCCTAAGATTCTTGGGATGAAATATTTGGCCGTACTCACAACGGCAACCTTTAATTTGCCTCGTGTTAATCCTTTGATGCCATCAATCTGTTGTTCAAAGGCTTCCCACTCACCAGAAATAGCCCTCGCGGTTTTAGTGAGCTCAATCCCAATCTGAGTTAAGTGAACTTTCCTAGCGATGACCTCGTAGAGAGGGACTCCCACCGCATCGGTGATGTCTTTTAGCCCCATCGAAGCGGTAGGTTGTGTGACATGCACTAAACGTGCTGCTGCACTGACGCTTCCGGTTTCTGCCAACGCCATAAAGAGGCGCAATTGTCTGAAGGTGATATTCATAGGTTTTTATCTATACATACATATCGTAAGTTCGATTTTACTTGATAGGTGTATTTTCCTAAAATCATCATGAAAGGAAAATACGTGACGAATCTGCTAGACCCCTCCATTCTGTTTTTCATCTTCGGCATCTTCGCTGGGCTCGTTAAATCCAACTTAGAAATTCCTCAGCCGATATCACGCTTCCTTTCGCTATATCTCCTGATGGCCTTGGGTTTGAAAGGAGGCTTTGCGCTAAACAACTCAGGCTTTACTGTCGAGATTGCCGTCAGTATCGGGCTCGCAATCGCCTTGGCAATTGGCGTCCCCCTGCTTGGCTACAACATTTTAAAACGCAATTTAGATAAACTGGATGCCGCTGCGATTGCCGCAACGTATGGATCAATTAGTGCCGTCACATTTATTACAACTACACAGGTATTGGATCAAGCAGGAATTAGTTATGGTGGCCATATGGCCGCTGCGATGGCTTTAATGGAATCGCCTGCGATCATCATCGCTATTGTTCTTGCCAACCGTATTCGGCAACAACGCTCAGATAACAAAACGCCTCGTACATCAATTGGCAAGGTGCTTTACGAGTCTTTTACCGATGGCGGACAACTGCTCTTATTGGGCTCGGTGGTGGTTGGTTTGATATCGGGCGATTCGGGGCATAAAGTGATGGCACCGTTTTCGATTGATTTGTTTAAAGGCCTGTTAGCTTTCTTTTTGTTAGACATGGGCCTGGTTGCCGCGAGAAGCATAGGCGAGATTAAAGGAAAACCTCCTATCGCCCTGCTATATGCCTTGATCGCGCCACCCACCCACGCGCTAATAGCTTTGGGCGCGTGCCAACTACTGCGTGTACCAGTGGGTGATACGATTCTCTTGATGATTTTGTCAGCGAGCGCCTCTTATATCGCTGTGCCGGCGGTCTTGCGTCATGCCATGCCCGAAGTCAACTCGGCACTTTATATGGGAATGTCACTCGGCATTACATTTCCGCTAAACATCATATTTGGCATCCCAATTTACAGTGCGATTGCGCTCTACTTGACTTAAGGGATCTCAGAGCATACGCGCGGGCAAACAGGCATGCGTAACGAGCTTGATTATCTTGAGTTGCAGATCACTTTTCCTGCTTACGTTTAGCAATCTCTTGGTTGATTTTTTCAAGCATAGCCTTATCAGGCGAAGACCATTGCCCACCTGAGTTATTCACTATGTAATTTACAGCTTCAGCAAATTGCTCAATGGATAAGTCTGGTTTTCCGCCCTTTGGCGGCATTGCTCTGACGCCAACATAACCATGGGCAGTCAAAATGACCTGCCCCTCGTCGATTAATGGTTTCCAGGCATTTTTATCACCAAATTTCGGTGCGTTTGCGACCCCTGAGGTATGGCAAACAGCGCAGACCGCTTTGTAGGTCTGTACGCCAATGAGTTCTTTTTCATTAGCAAAAACAGGTTTAGAAAAAACCATGGCAAGGATGACATACAGGCAGGATTGAAGCTTCATTTGAATGACATCCTAAAACGAAAATAATGATTGGATTACGGTGGGCAAAGCAACGCTAATGACTAGACAGAAAGAGTACGCCCATACAATGGTTGGCGCAATGCCGAAAATGCACATTGGGTGTCGATTCAGAAGGCAATCGACGAAAGCTTGACGATATCGTATCCTTGTTAACAATTTCCAAAAATTACCTCGATTTTTGTGTGTCAACACAATGAATCATTTTTGCTAAGTTGGTTCGATCACTCATTTGATTGTATTCAGCTAACCCTGAGAGAGTTTATCTGATGAAAAAATTACCCATTGGCCCTTCTTCGACACTCATTGTGGTGGATGTGCAAAATTGCTTTGTCGACGGCGGCACCTTGCCTGTGGCACACGGCGTTGAGGTGATTCCTGTCATTAACGGCATAGCACCGCTTTTTGAGAATATTGTCGTGACGCAAGATTGGCACACGAAAGGTCATTCGTCTTTTGCGTCTTCTCATCAAGGTAAAAAGCCATTTGATGTTGTTTCATTACCTTACGGGCAACAGGTTTTATGGCCGGATCACGGTATTCAAGGAACCCCTGATGCAGAACTGCACAAAGACCTCAAGTTACCCACTGCGCAATTGATCATAAGAAAGGGCTATCGCAAAGATATTGATAGTTATTCTGCCTTCATGGAGGCAGATCGCAAGACCACAACGGGCTTAGCTGCCTATCTACACGCCCACCAGATCGACACTGTTTTTATCGTTGGTCTGGCAACAGATTTTTGCGTGGCTTGGACAGCTCTTGACGCAAGGGCTGCTGGATTCAATGCCTATGTGATCGAAGATGCCTGCCGAGGGATCAACTTGAATGGTTCAGTTCAGTTGGCCTGGAACAACATGGCTGAGAGCGGCGTCAAACGTATTCACTCTAGTGAGTTGTGATAACAGACGTTGGGGACAACAGCTTACGTGTTTAATTGGCTTGATGCTGCCATAAATACTGACAAAGTGGTGACGTAGCCAGTATCAAGTCTGCAAAAGACAAACCCCTAGCGCGAACGCTAAGGGTCGTCATGATCAAGTCGGTAATTGGTGACCGGACAAGACCTTACTTGGCTGCGTTTGCGCGTGCAGCCATCGCACGCCGGATGAGACCGTTATAGGCCTTGCCCGGATAAGCTGGCGTCTCTTGTAATTTGTCAAAGCCGGGAATGGTTTCCATATGCTTGACCATGCGTGCGCGCATCTCTTTATCTGGTAGCGGGCCACGCAGCGCGCCCATGTTTTCTGCTTGATGCACGGGGTTGCTCGTCGCCGGAATCACACAGGTAATGGCTGGATGGGAAATCACCCATTTCAAGAAGAATTGAGCCCAGTTTTCACAACCGATCTCTTTGGCAAAACTTGGAAGCGCGTGGCCTTGGACAAGTTTAAAGAGTCGGGCCTTTTCGAAGGGCATATTCACAAGCACAGCGGTGCCTTTATCTAACGCAGCAGGAAGGATGCGCTCTTCGGCTCGACGCATTTGGATCGAGTAGTGCACCTGCACAAAATCGAGATCACCTCGCTCAACATGACCTGCTAACGCTGCAAAATAAGGGACCTCGTGATGCGTGACACCCACGTAGCGGATCTTGCCTTCAGTTTTCCAGTTTTTTAGCACAGGTACGATCTGATCAACGTTTACTAAACTGTGTACTTGCATCACGTCGATTTTTTCACGCCATAACCGCTGCTGACTTTGCTCAAAGCTTTTGCGGGCATGGCTATCATCGGCTAAAAATTCACCAGTCGACCAAATCTTATGTAAATCTTAGTGTCAACGGCAAAGCGCACAAGGTCGAAGTCGAGGACGACACACCCTTACTTTATGCGCTACGTGACCACCTTGAAATCAACGGCCCCAAGTTTGGCTGCGGTCTCGGGCAATGTGGCGCCTGTACGGTGATCGTTGATGGGCAGGCGATACGTTCATGTGTGACGCCCACAACAGCGATGCAGAGCAAAAGCGTCACGACACTTGAAGGGTTGGGCAGCTCAGCAAAGCCAGGCAAATTGCAACAGGCCTTCATCGATGAGCAGGCTGTGCAGTGTGGCTACTGCATCAACGGCATGATCATGACGGCCAGCGCCTTTCTCGCCAAGAATAAAAAACCAACAGACGCGCAAATTAACGAAGCGCTCGCAGGGAATCTATGCCGTTGTGGCACTCACCAGCGGATTGTGGCGGCGGTCAAACGCTACCTGGCTGCTGCCTGAACATACCCACAACCTATTCATTCACAGGTGAACTCATGAACGCATTCACACGACGCGAATTTTTGAAAGCCAGCGGTGCTGGTATGTTGCTTGTTAGTTTTTCAATGGGCGCCAGTCAGGCGGCCACAAATTACGGCTTACTTGCCCCTAAGAGTGTGGCTAAAGACGTGCTGGACTCATGGTTATCGATTGGCGGTGACGGCAAGGTCACAGTCTTTGTTGGCAAAGTTGACCTTGGCACCGGTACCAAGACTGCGCTCTCACAAATTGCTGCCGAAGAGCTCTCGGTCCCGTTTGAAAAAATTTCTATGATTATGGGCGATACGGCTACCACTCCTGATCAGTGGCTAACCGGTGGGGCGATTACGCTTTCTCAAGGTGGCTCTGAATTACGAATCGCCGCAGCAAATGCACGCATCGCTTTGCTCGCGCGGGCGTCTGAAAAATGGAACGTGCCTGTTTCTGAACTCAGCGTGAAAGACGGCGTGATCACCGCGGCGTCTAAACCAGGACAAAGTCTCTCGTATGGGGACGTCATTGGAGAAGGCTTTAAACTTAAGGTTGACCCTAAGGCACCTGTTAAATCGCACAAAGAATATACCCTTGTCGGCAAATCGATTCAGCGTGTGGATATCCCTGACAAAGTGTCAGGCGAACATCTGTTTGTGCATGATTTTCGCTTACCGGGCATGCTCCATGCTCGCGTGATTCGCTCGCTAACTGCCGGCGCAAACCTCGTAAGTTTTGATGACTCAGAGGCAAAAAAACTAAAGGGTTACGTACAAACCGTTCGCAAGGACAACTTCTTGGCGGTCGTCTGTAAAGATGAATGGTCTGCAGTGAAAGCAGCAAATGCTGTGAAGGCGAACTGGTCAGCTGGTCGCGAGCTTCCACCTCAAGCAAAGATATTTGAGCACTGGCGCCAACTGCCGATTGCTAAAACCGAAATCACTCAAAACGTCGGAAACATCGATGCTGCTCTCGCAGGCGGTGCGAAGCGCATCAAAGCCACCTACAACTTTGCGGTGCAAACACATGCCTCGTCGGGGCCATCTTGTGCTGTTGCAGACTTTCGTGATGGCAAGATGACCTTATGGTCAGCGTCGCAATCCACGCATTCGATGCAAGATGAGATCGCAACATTAACGAAATTGCCCAAAGATGCTATTCGTCTTGTATACCTCGACGGCTCGGGGTGCTACGGGCGCAACGGACACGAAGACGCCACAGCTGACGCTGCACTGATTGCACAGATTATCGGCAAGCCAGTTCGCGTGCAATGGATGCGTCACGATGAAACGGCGTTAGCACCCAAGAGTCCACCAAGGTCGATGGATTTCGAGGCGAGCTTTGATGCCCAGGGCAATGTGACTGGTTGGCAAAGTGATTTCTATATTGCCTTAAACCATATTGCAGCGTTTAAGCCTTTGGATTTTCCGTTGCTCGCCACCGCCGAGACGGGCAATCCTCGCCCTGGTAACTGGGTCGGCTTTCTCTTTCAAAATACGGCTGCACCCTACGTGCTCCCGAATATTAAGGTCACTACAAAGCATATCGAGCAGGCGATATTCCGCTCTTCGCATTTGCGTAGCCCCGGTCGCATCGAGAACAGTTTTGCCAATGAATCCTTTATGGATGAACTGGCGGCAGCTGCCAAAGCCGATCCCGCTGAGTTCCGTCTCAAACATATGTCAGACCCGAGGGCGCTTGACGTGATGAAGGCGGTGATGAAAGCTTCGAACTGGCAAACTCGCCCAGGTCCAAATCCCGCGAGTGCTCAAGGCAATATCGCGAAGGGTCGTGGCATCTCTTACGTTCGCTATAACAACGCCATCACTTACGTTGCAACAGTCGCCGAGGTCGAAGTCAATCGCACCACGGGCCAGATTACTGTGACACGTGTTTGCGTGGCACATGACTGCGGACAAATCATCAATCCGGATGGCGTGATCAATCAGGTTGAAGGTGGCGTGATCCAAACCGTCAGCCGTACGCTAATGGAAGAAGTGAAATGGACAGGCAATCAGGTGACGAGTGTTGACTGGGCGAGCTACCCGATCTTGCGTTTCCCTGATGTCCCGAAAGTGATCACCACACTGATTGATCGCCCAGGACAACCAGTTTGGGGTGCTGGCGAACAAGCACCGACGACTGTTCCAGCCGCAATTGCTAATGCGGTTTACGACGCAATCGGTGTGAGGCTGCGTACCATTCCGTTTACACCCGCTTCGGTGAAGCTTGCAATCAGTCAAGCACCGAAAGCCGCTTAACTGTCTCGCTCGTTTCAGGTAAAAAAACAGCCCTCTTCTGAGGGCTGTTTCACTGCATCTCGTATTCTGAATCTTTCTATTTGGACTTTTTTCCCTTGAGTATTTACTGGGCATCACTCTTACTAGCGGGTTTGTTTGAGGTTGGCTGGCCGCTTGGCTTAAAGCTCGCTGGCTTCCCCAATATGAAGATATGGGGCATCGCTTTAGCCGTGATCAGCATGACGCTAAGCGGCATTCTGCTTTGGTTCTCACTCAAAGAAATTCCGATCGGCACGGCCTATGCTGTCTGGACCTCAATTGGCGCTGTCGGTACGTTCACGATTGGTGTTCTGGTTTTTGGAGACCCCAGTATCCCCGCACGTTGGCTTGGTGTGGCTTTCATTATTCTGGGCGTAATTTTGCTAAAGATGGGATAACCGAGCGGTACAGAGCTAGAGTCACTTAGCAAGCCCCCGCACGCTGCGCGCCGAAGGTCGCTTGCTGTTGAGTAAACTTTGCGCCAGCGCGAGAAGAAAGCTGTTGAACCAGACCGTTGCACGAAAACCCCATCATCTGGAGGTATTGTTTTGCGGATTTTACGGCCTCTTGATTCCAGTCAACGTTCAGGCTGTCGACTGCTTTGGTGGCGTCATTGACGTTAAAACCGTTTCCGGCCTGAGACGAAAGTTGTTCGATCAACCCATCACGCGAAAATGCGCTAATGCTGAGATATGACTGTGCGGCCCTGACTGCATTTTTTTGTGGCCCAGTCAACGGTTGGGGTGCGCTTTTTGCACTAGGCGTACTCGGTGCTGGCGCTGTGCTCTGCGCTGAGGGTGCAGGTGGTGCAGCCAAGGCAGTCGAAATACCAGCCAGGGTTTCAAGTTCTTTAGCTCGAGCGGCTGTCGCTGACATGAAACAGTCATTGGCATTGACGGCCGCGATTGTTCCTCCGTCTGGGTCGTAATAGAACTCACAGTTTTCATCACGGTAAGCGACCCACGCATCTTGGGCAAGTTGCAGTTGCTTTTTACGCTGCGCAGACACCTGATCCGTAAGTTCCTTGTATGCTCTGTTCATGCGGCCGCTCTGACGTTTTGATTCGGCTTCCATGCAATCAATCATGTTGCTCGTCACACCGTTCGACTTGTCCATACAGTTAGAAAACTGTTTGGTTAAGCCAATGTCTTGAGCGGCTGCAAACTGAGGAATACAGAAAAGAGATAAAAGAAGAATTAAGTTTTTGCTTGAAGTCATAGCTGGTTTATCTTCCTAGAGTGTGCAGCATTTCCAATAATTCTCGATAGGTGGTCACTTCTTAACAATCAGATCCCAGTTAGATTTTATACTGACTACCAACCAGCCCCGTGTAGGCGCTTCGTCCAACGCCTGATCGAGACGGCCAATCTGTGACTGACGATCGTAAGCAACCTCGCACTGATCGTCAGTGTGATGAATGATCACGCCAAGACGGTAAATCAAAATGTGATGGCGCGTTTAATTTTGAGGAGTCTGGGATGTTTGCATTGTCAACCTGAGCTGTTCGGGACAGTTCAATGAAGTGATCTCGTTTTTTTCATCAGCAACTAAGGGCAATCGTAAGCTCTTCTTTTAACGCTAGCATCAGGTTCTTAGCATTGAGCTTTCTAGTTCTGGAATAGCCTTGCCCAGCCCATAAACTCTGATATTCACCATTGTTGGTTTTGCTGCCCAGTTGTCTAACTGATGCCGTCATCGTATTTTGAATTGGAAAAGGCAAAACCATTTGGCTATCCATCAATCGAATAAATTCGTTATTGATACCTCGAGCAGGTCTGCCTGAAAATCCTGTCGTAAACACTGAACCTCTGCTATGGTGCTTGAGTAAATACTCTTTATGGGCAGGCGAGGCACCTGACTCGTCACAACATAAAAAGGCTGTTCCTAATTGGGCAGCAACCGCACCAGACTTCAAGGCACTGGCTATATCGGCCCCATCCATGATTGCGCCTGCCGTGACAACGGGGATTGAAGAGCCCCTCACTAATTGCTTTGTCAATTCGACCGCGGTTAATTTTTCATCCGCTTCAAAAGGATTAAATATTCCCCGATGTCCGCCCGCTTCAATGCCTTGCGCCACAATAAAATCAGCACCAGCCTTTTCAACTGCCATTGCCTCTTTAAGGCTTGTCGCTGTTATACCAACAGCAATTCCTAACGAGCGCGCTCTCGCCAGGATGCTCGGCGACGGAACTCCAAAATGGAAAGTTAAAAGGTCTGGGCACTGTTCCCACACAGGCTTAAGTTGCTCATCAAGGTCGGGATAAAACGGTGCCTGAGGGATGGTTAATGAATACTCACCCGCAAGTGGTAAATTTTTTAATGCTTCAAGGGCTTTCTGTTGAACAGCTTGTGCGGGTAAGTCAACCGGGCTAAAGACAAAAAAATTGGCATTAATAGGGCCATTTGTTAATGCTCTTGTAGCGGCTAAATCTTCGCTGATTTTTTGTGGGGTGCTGTAAGCGAAACCAAAGCTACCCACGCCGCCAGCATTAGAAACTTCTGAAGCAAGCCTTGGATTGTTGACGCCGCCAGCCATGGGCGCCTGAATAATCGGGAGGCTTAACTTAGAAAAGCTGAACATGGCGACTCCTTTTCTAAGCGCAAGAGGCTAGTTTTTCGCTCTAAGCCACCGGCATAGCCCGTCAGGCTACCGTTTGCGCCAATGATTCGATGGCAGGGGACAACGACACTCCAGGGGTTTTTTCCAATCGCAGCGCCTACGGCGCGCACTGCCTGCGGTTTTTTGATCCTCGTCGCCAATTGACCATAGCTGATAGTTGCTCCAAAGGGAATCAACCGCAGCTCTTTCCAAACCGACTGTTGAAACTCTGTTCCCCAAGGAGTTGAAAGAGGCAATTGGAATTCACGCAGAGTGCCTTCGAAATAAGATTGGATTTCGCTCGCGCATTGGTCTAACCATTTTTGAGAGCGCACCGCTTGCCAACAGGTGATGTCAGGATGATGTCGTTGATTTTCAAACCAGAGGCCTTTGATCCCTTCATCACTGGCTGCGATGAGGATCTGACCGAGGGGTGAGCTTATATACTTGTATTGAAAGGTCATCAAGATTCCCTATGTCAAAGCCGAATGACGGCGTCACTGCGCCAAGGTTGCCACTTTTTTGCGATAGCGATCGCTTCAAACGTCCTACTGGAATATTGCTTACGTCTTCGAGTAACGATGACAATCTACCAAATGGTCATTCACCATCCCTGAGGCTTGCATAAATGCATAGCAAATCGTTGAACCTACAAATTTAAATCCCGTTTTCAGTAAAGCCTTGCTCATTGCGTCGGATTCAGCGGTCGTGGCCGGGATCTCAGTGATTGAGACGCGTCTATTTAAAATGGTTTTGTGATTCACAAATTGCCAGACAAACTGACTAAATTGATGGCCATCGTTTTGAAGTTTCAGGTAAGACTTCGCGTTTGTGATGGTCGAGGCAATTTTTAATCTATTCCGAACAATCCCTGGGTTATTTAAAAGTTCTAGTACTTTCTTATCATCGTAGGCCGCAATTTTTTCAGGTTCAAATCTATCAAACGCTTGGCGGTAATTCTCACGTTTTTTTAATATAGTCGACCAAGAAAGACCCGCTTGTGCGCCCTCTAGAATGAGCAGTTCAAACAAGACTCGACTATCCCGAACGGGGACCCCCCACTCGGTATCGTGATACTCGCGGTAAAGGTCAAAGCCTTCACACCAAGGGCAGCGCTTCATTTCATGAGCTCACTGACGTAAGCGGAATGTGGTTTTTTCACAGGTGGTAGGGAAGGTGAGTTTTTGGTAGTCTAACGTAACTCTGAAAAAGTCAAAACTCAAGCGCGAACGCTGGGGCTTTTCAGTATTAATAAAACTAATTCATGTTGAAATTTCGCAAAGCCTTCTTGTTTGTTGCAATCACTGCATTGGCCTGCGCTCTGCTAGCAGTCTGGGTCAGCCTAGCACCTCGTTCCAACCCCGACTACGACGCCAGCAAACCACACCATCGCCCCGACGGGTTCGTTAACCGTTACATCGAACGCTCCGACAAACCAGGCCTGTGGCGTTGGCAATGGGAGCGCCTGCGTGATGGGTTGCCCAAGCCGCCTGCTGCCCCCATCATTGGGGTCAAGCCAGACCTTGAGTTGATCAATAGCGACAGCACCCAGCCCCGACTGACCTGGGTTGGGCAATCAACCCTGTTGTTTCAAATTGATGGCCTGAACTTGTTGACTGATCCGCACTGGGGGCGGCGCGCTTCGCCTTTTAGTTTTGCGGGGCCCAAGCGTCACCAGGCACCTGGTATCCACTTGGGCACTTTTGACGGCATGAGCGATGAGCCGTTAGACCAGCCACCGAAGGATTTAGAGATCGCCAAGAACGAGTCATCTTCGCCCTTGAACTTCTTTGTGCTTAAGCACGGTGAGAGTTGGGTGTGACGATAGTGTTTGCAGCTATTCTATTGCACAAGGTCTTGGCATCGGCCGTAGGCTACTGACTCACGCAGAGGTGCTAGCGAAACAATCAGGTCACTCGTCAATATATTTGTCTAAGCAGCGATTGGACGACGGCCGATAAACTGCTGAATGGCGACAGGCTTGTCTGCCTGATCGTCGATGAAATTTATGTCGGGCAGTCGTATTAGCTCGGGGCTTCCATTGCCCGATACGAGTTTCGTTTTAATTGAGCTCCCTCAAAAGGCGATCAGTCTTTAAGCGATTTTAAATTAGGTTAATTTTTGTCTTGCGAACTAAAAATTCTATAGCAATTTTTTCGATGCTGTCTATAATATTTTCTATTCATATCCTTAAAACTCTAACGATCAAAGGATGTCCCCCATGTTGCTGTGGCTCGTGCTCGCTTATCTCGCTGTGTCGATTGGTATAGGTTTGTATGGCGCCTCTAAGGTGCACAACGCAAAAGACTATGTAACGGCTGGGCGTAATCTGCCTTTCGCTATCGTTCTTGCGATGGTGTTTGCGACATGGTTTGGTGCTGAAACCGTTCTGGGTATTTCTGCGACTTTTCTAAAGGAAGGATTTAGAGGGCTCATCTCGGACCCTCTGGGCGCTTCGATTTGCCTTGTACTATTCGGATTGATTTTTGCGCGCCCACTCTACCGAATGAATCTTCTGACGCTGGGAGACTTCTTTCGTATCCGGTATAACCGTCAGACAGAGCTGTTGCTTTCTATCTGTATCGTGGTGTCCTATCTTGGATGGGTGTCCGCACAGATCACTGCCCTTGGGCTCGTATTCAATGTACTGTCGGGCGATGCGATCACGATGACGCAGGGTATGTTGATCGGAGCGGGTGTCGTCGTGCTGTACACAATCTTTGGTGGCTTGTGGTCGGTGGCGCTAACCACGTTTGTGCAAATGATAGTGATCATCATCGGCTTACTGCTAGTGACCCATTACGCTGCGGATCAGGCTGGTGGCTTCACGAATGTGATTTCCAAGGCAGCGGCTGAGGGTAAGTTTGAGTTCTTGCCAAAGTTACAGTGGCTGGACATGATTGCCTGGATTGCGACACTTTGCACAATGGCTTTGGGCTCGATTCCCCAGCAAGATGTCTTTCAGCGCGTCAACTCGGCAAAAACCGAAACAATCGCGATCTGGGCCACGACGATCGGTGGCGTGACGTATTTCTTTTTTGCGGCAGTGCCTTTGTTTCTAGCGTACACCGCCAATATCATCGATCCAGAGATGGTGTCTAAATTGTTGTACACCGATGCTCAACTCATCTTACCTACACTGATCATGGAGCATATGCCGTTTTATATGCAAGTGATATTTTTTGGTGCCTTAATCTCTGTGATCATGAGTACCGCATCAGGAACACTGCTTGCGCCATCTATTACCTTCACTGAAAATATCCTGAAAGGGTTCGTGCCGCATATGTCCGATCGCACCTTGTTGATTGCGACTCAAGTGACGGTGTTGGTGTTTAGTGGGTTGGTCACGTTGTATGCAATCGGAACAGACGCCTCGATTCATACGATGGTAGAAAATGCGTATCGAATTACTTTAGCTGGCGCGTTCGTTCCCTTAGCGGCTGGATTGTTCTGGAAGCGAGCAAGCAATCTAGGCGCCGCGTTAGCGATCTTGTTTGGACTCTCTACATGGATCATTCTCGAAGTGACCGGCATCGATGAACCGGTGCAACCGCAAATCTTTGGCGCAATCGCAAGCTTGTGCGGAATGCTCATTGGATCTTATCTGTCACCAAATAGGCCTTCGCTGAGTCACTCGCACTGATTGTCTTTTGGGTGGTTTTTGATAGTCAGTAGGGAAGGCTACGATCTTTATTGATAGTATATTATCATTAAGGGTGAGTTGTGTGAAGTAAGAACATCTTTGGTGTGTGAGCATTTAGACTAGGGTATCGTGGGGCTTCTCTAGCAAAGTGTGAAACCATGAAAGTGTCCAGCCAGATTTCTACCGTTCCGTTCGATGTTCTGAAGGCGTTTATCAGCCGCTCTTTGGTCGCAGTTGATATTCCCTTAAAAGATGCCGAAGTTGTAGCAACTTTAATGGCGCAAGCCGATCTACAAGGTTCGGATGGCCATGGTGTTATTCGATTGCCACAGTACGTCAAGCGGATTCGCGCCGGTGGGATCAATACCCGCCCAAACATTCGAGTTGTTCAAGAGCGGGCAGCAATGGCGGTGGTGGACGGAGACAACGCAATGGGACACCTAGCGGTGTCACGGGCGGTTGATTTGGCAATTGAAAAAGCCCGTGATGCGGGCGTGGCCTGGGTGAGAACCCATAATAGTAATCACGCCGGACCGGCATCGCTTTACGCGCGTATGCCCGTGGCACACAACATGATTGGTCTGTATTTTGCGGTCGGTAATGCAAACCATCTGCCGGCTTAAGGCGCCATGGGTATGGCGAGCACGGTATTCCTGTCGCAAATGCACTCGTCACCGAGCTTGAAGCGCTTGCGCAAGACCTTGGTGTTGAGCCCTTTGAAGTCGCTTAAAGAATTTCCTAGTTGTATCGTTAACGTATCACCCGAGGAAGCCAATATGAAAAAACTGCTTAAGACACTATTGATCGCATCAGCACTCTCTGTTGCGCCCGTCGCCACATACGCGCAAGACTACCCGAACAAAGCGATCCGTATGATCGTTCCGTTAGCAGCAGGAAGTGCAGTCGACAATGCTGCACGCATTCTGACCGCGAAGATGGGACAGAATATGGGCCAAGCCATCGTGATCGAAAATATTGCCGGATCATCTGGATTGATTGGTGCAGATCGACTCGCTAAATCGGCGCCGGATGGTTATACGCTTGGTGGGGTCAATGACAGTGTGTTGACGATGATCCCACACATCTATCCTAATATGCCTTGGAATGCTTTGAAAGATTTTGATCCGGTCTCGCTTGTCGGAACAATCGAATGGGGAATTGTTGTTCCTCCGAATTCGCCGTATCAGACACTCTCCGACCTCTTGGATGCGGCAAAAGCTAACCCAGGAAAAATCAATTATGGCTCCGGAGGTAACGGCAGCCCCCAGCATATTGCGATGGCGTTATTGACACAGCGTGCCGGGGTGACGATGACCCATGTTCCATACAAGGGTGCGACGCCTGCGGCAGTCGCTGCGGCGGCAGGACAAGTTGATGTATCTTATCAAGGGTTGGGAACGGTCACAGGTTTAATCGGGGGCGGTAAATTACGCCTGCTGGCCATATCGACACCAGAGCGTCTGCCGCAATACCCCAATATCCCCACTGTCGCACAGGCAGGCACAAAAGACTTTCTATTTAACTCTTGGTTTGCAATCGTCGCGCCGGCCGGTACACCTAAAGACATCGTTGCAAAACTAAATGTTGAAATTCAAAGGGCGTTGTCTGATCCCGAGACGCGAAAAAAGATTGTCGATTTAGGTGTCACGATACGCGGTACAGATGCGCAAGAGTTTGGGGCAGCAACTATAAAACAGTACGAACTTTACGGAAAACTTATTCGCGATAACGGTATCAAAGCGGACTAGTCATCGACTATTTAGTTGCAAAGCGAGAAGCTGTTGGACCATAACATCACCGTCATCACAACCATTGCTGCGGCTTTTATTGCAGCCTTGTGTCTTGGATTCCTCGCAGAGAAAATTAAAATTCCTGCGTTGGTCGGGTATTTGGTGGCGGGCATTGTTATCGGCCCAGCGACGCCAGGATTTAGTGCCGACACTGCCATCGCTGCTCAGTTGTCAGAGATCGGCATCATGCTGCTGATGTTTGGTGTTGGCCTACATTTCTCGCCGAGCGAGTTGTTCTCGGTCAAGCGAGTCGCTGTGCCTGGCGCGCTGATACAAATGTCGTTGACAACATCGGTGGGTGCTGGGATCGCATGGCTTTGGGGCTGGGGATTGGCGCCCAGCCTGATCTTTGGGCTATGCCTAGCATGCGCCAGCACCGTGGTCTTGCTGAAGTCGCTTGAGGTTCGTGGCGAACTCGATACGATGGGGGGGCGTATTGCGGTTGGGTGGTTAGTGGTTCAGGATTTTGTCACACTGTTGACTCTGGTGTTGCTGCCGCCTTTCGCTGAGATCATCGGGAGCGCAAAAACTAGCACTGGTGCTGCAAGTACGGGGCACGGTTCACTTTGGCTAACAGTTGGTCATACGCTTCTGCTTGTAGGTGCTTTCGTCGTGCTGATGTTTGTCGTGGGCAAGCGTGTTTTACCGTGGTTGCTGTGGCAGGTTGCGAAAACAGGTTCTCGAGAATTATTTACTCTGGCAGTTGTGACGACTGCAATTGGCATTGCTCTAGGAGCAGCGTCATTTTTTAATGTCTCGTTTGCGTTGGGCGCCTTCGTAGCGGGTTCGGTTATGCGGAATTCAGAGTTTAGCCATCGAGCGGCCGAGGAAACTCTGCCCTTACGCGACGCGTTCTCGGTCTTATTTTTTGTATCAATTGGCATGATGGTTGATCCGGCAGTATTTCTGAGCCAGCCCGGGCAGATACTCGTCGTGGTGATGGTAGTTATGTTTGTTAACTTCGCAGGTGCGGTCGCGATCGTCATCGCGAATGGATACCCCCTGAGCACGGCATTATCGATTGGAGCGAGCTTGGGGCAAATTGGTGAGTTCTCAATTATTCTTGGAGGGCTTGCGTTAAGTTTAGGTGTGATTGACTCAGAGGTGATGAATCTCGTGCTCGCTGGTGTGTTGTTGTCGATCACGTTCAACACTCTGCTGTTTAAAGCAGTAGAGCCGTTGCGTCGCTGGGTACTGAGTCGGTCAGCTTTAGCAAGAAAACTGGATCTAAGGCAGGACCCCACTGCGGCGCTACCCATGAGTACAGATCGCAAATATTTAGAAGGACAGCTGGTCCTGATAGGGTATGGGAGAATAGGCAAGAGGATAGGTCAGGCGCTGACCGAGCGCGGTATTCCATACGTGATTATTGAGCAAAGTCGAGAGCTGGTTGAAGCTTTGCGCGAGGAGGGTTTTGCTGCGGTATCCGGAAGCCTTGGCGATCCTGCTGTGTTGATTCAAGCGCACATTGCGAAAGCTGCCATGCTGGTTATCGCAACTCCAGATACCGTTCATGTAAGACAAACGGTTGAGACAGCGAGACTATTGAACCCGAATATTGAAATCATCGTGCGCACGCATAGTGAAGATGAGTCCGAGTTATTAACAGCAGACGGTTTCGGGAAGATATTTTTTGGGGAAGATGAATTGGCGAAGGGGATGGTGCGCCATATATTTGATCGTTTTGCACCGAAAACGCACTGATTCTGATACCCAAATCAGATCTCAACTCGAAAACTGAATAGTGATAGAGCATGGGTCAAATGAAAGAAGGCCCCATTAATTTACAGGCCCCTCATGTAAAAACGTTGAGACTGTGCAACCAAGATGCGCAGCTACCTAAAGTTGGGTGCGCTGCGAATAGCATCTCGCGAACAGGCGTAAATATTCGCACGCGATAATCCGCTGAAAGGTCAGTAGGTGGTAGCAGGAATGTTGTCTCTGCAAGATTGGTCCATGCGGCAAACCTTTGCATTTGCTCATCGCTCAGGCCATCAGCATCAACAACGACCGCTAA
Source organism: Bordetella parapertussis (assembly GCA_945895265.1). Taxonomy (GTDB): domain Bacteria; phylum Pseudomonadota; class Gammaproteobacteria; order Burkholderiales; family Burkholderiaceae_B; genus Zwartia; species Zwartia parapertussis_I. The sequence continues at coordinate 45,333 of CAMDEF010000019.1, forward strand.
CCCGTTACCTTGCAGTGGAACGGGGCTAAACACATCACATTGAATAAACCTGCGAGCTTTCATTATTGACCTAGAAAAATAATTGCCATTATCTTTGGCATACCCCAATGCTAGGCGTTGAAATTAAGTTTGGCAACAACCAGACGCCTTTAGAAACATCCAGTTACAAGCGCACAAAAGCAAAAACCCCAGCGCGAACGCAGGGGTATTTTCAGTTTCAGATGTTTGCTCGAGGCTAAATCCAACGAGCCTTGGGTGCTAGATACTTAACCTTGTATCTTCTAGGTATAAATGATTATTTCCTAAAAATCAGAGCCCAGTCGGACTTCATGCTGACGACCAACCAGTTCCGTAGCGCTGCCTCGTCTAACGCTTTATCGAGACGACCAATTGGTGACTTGCGATCGTACGCAACTTCGCGCTCATTGTCTGTGTGCTGAATGATGACACCAAGCCGTACGCCCGAGCCAGCAGTCACCCACTGAAGCATTTCTAGATCTCCGTCTGAATTACCAAATGCAGCGATTGGACGACGGCCGATAAACTGGTGAATGGCGACAGGCTTGTCTGCCTTATCGTCGATGAAATTTATTTCGGGTAGTCGTATTAACTCGGGGATTCCATTGCGCGATACGAGTTTCGTTTTAATTGAGCTCCCAATCACTTGCTCAGGTGGGATGCCATATATGCGTTCAGACCATGGGCGCATGAATTCAACGCCACCACCTGAAACAATATAGTTTTTAAATCCATGCTTCTTAAAATAGCTCAGCACTTCAAGCATAGGCAGATACACCAGATCTGTGTAGGGTCGCTTATGTGTTGGATGCACCGCTGTAGAAAGCCAGTCGGATACGATTTTTGAGTAGTCAGTTGTACTCATCCCGGCGTGGGTTGCAGTGATTAATTTAAGCAGGCCGTGTTCGCCTTGCTGCCGCAGTGTCTGGAGATCGCCCTCAAGTACGGCCTGAAAAGGTTGCGTGACGCGCCACTCAGGGTGCTGAGGCGCTAACTCCTTGACTCGATCAATTGCAAACGTCAATTGAACATAGTTTGGTTGCTCGCTCCAAAGCGTGCCATCATTATCAAACACTGCGATCCTATCTTCAATTGGAACAAAGTCAGGTGAACCAGGTTGAGTTGTCTTGTGTATAAAACTGATGATCAATTGTTTTGCCGGCCCATTACGCCAAGAGGGTAAAGGGTCTGCCGCATGCGCAGTGCTAACGCTAAGAAGCAAAATAATAATTGTTCTGATGATTAGATTTTTCATAAGTTTGAGGGCTTGAATAGAGCGTCGTACTCAGACGTATTATCAAAAATTAATCGAATGAGGGGTGACGGTCAAGTCGAGGGCCGTTTGACCTTGCCGTCCATAGAAAGCGTTGTAGCCATCCCCAAGAGGCAACCAAGCTTCGTACTCTAATTTGTTGACGGGTCTGATAAATCGCGGGCTTGGCATTTTGACTAGGATTGCGGCAAGTGCCTGTTAAAAAGAGTAGCCTATACCCACTAACAATTGATAACTGTTTAAGTTATGGCTTCCAGTAATACTTGTGACGCTTGCGTTGCGTAGTCCGACTGCCGATTTTGAGGCGCTGTTTCCGACTGCAGAATAGGAGCCTGTTTGGCTTGTGTTATACGAAAAATAGTTTGCCTCTACAAAACCATACAGACCTTTGGTTAGGATTTGCCTATAACCAATGCCTAACATATAGCCGCCATCGGTTGAGTTGTCATAACTACCAGCAGTCGTCGTGGGAATCGTCGTTGAGATACCGTTATTGATGGTGGTGACAGAGGTTGCGCGTTTTACTTTAGAGCTTATTTGGGTATATCCTGCCTTCAAATAAAGTAATTTTTCGTTGTCAATGGCATAAGCAGGGCTAATAAAATAGTTGTAGCGTCCATGGAGTTGAACTGACTTTCCATTCGCAGTCATTGCTGAACCACGGGGTAGTAAGTCAACACCTTGGGTGTCATCTTTTACTGTGGCAATCATAGAGGAGCTTGTTTGGGAGAGTGCAGAGTAATCGATGCCAACGCCAAGGAGCCAGGAGGGGCTCATTTGCCAGTAATAGCCTAGACCAAATATTAACGGTGCTCCCCCAAACGTTTGAGACATGGGTAGAGTATAAACATCGTGACCAGTAGATGGAACTTCCCGTGAAGATCCAGTGATCTTGGTTAACTGATTACTTTCGTAGCCAGACGAGAACTGACCATAAAATCCAGCAAAGGAAGACTGAGCGGACACCGCACTACAAAATAAGCTAAAAGATGCTGTTAAAAATAATCGTGTTTTCATTTTTTCTGTCGCGATCGCCGCGGCACCTCGGTAGAACACGAACGGGGCTTGCGACATGCGACCCAAACGAATTGAAATCAGATGTCACAAGGTAGCTTTTGTTGCAGCTTAGAATTAATTAAAATTTATATCCAATACCAACTAAAACATTGAATACGTTTGCGCTTGATGTTATCGAGGCGCTTGCAGGCCTGCCTCCAATCACACCAGTTTGAGTGTTAGTTTGTTTTCCGTAGCTGGCGTAATTAACTTCACCAAAACCGTATAGACCGCCTTTGACTATTTGCTTATATCCTAGGCCGAGAGAGTATCCATTGGTATTATTGGAGCTTGAGCCATCACTTGATTCCTCGCGCATGGTGGCGCCTGTGAAACCAATTTTTGCGTAGGCAAGACCATCATCTCCTACAACCAGACCTGGCGATACAAAAAAGTTGTATGAGTTTGTCTTTCTGTATGTTCCAACAGAGGTATCAGCGCTAACTCCTGCTAAGGTAAGGTTTGCATTTTGGGAGTTTCCAGAAATTGGCGAGTACTCAGCGCCAACGCCTAATACAAAGTTTTTATTGATAGCAAAGTTGTAGCCCGCAGTAATAGTCCCAGCGAAGCTATTTGAATTACTAGTGCGAATTTCAGATGGGATGCCAACTCCGCCAACACTGAGAGATGTTGAAAGGGATGGGGAGACGGTTTCGTAACCAATACCGATTTGACCATAAGCGCCCACAAACGTTGGCTGAGCCATTGCTGTGCCAGCCATCACTGTAGCCGCTGCTGTTACTAATAATTTCATTTTCATTTTTGACCTTTTTATTTCTTAGTAGGGACAAGTTAATGGCTTGAATAATTATGGTAGCAGTATTAGCTATTTCCTTGAAAGTACTTACGATCCCAGCGGTCGCAGATGCCAATGGGCTCAGCAGGCTGCCGACCAATGATCTTCAGCCAATAAAACCAAGCGTTTCCTCGGTGCTAGCCACTTGACAGTAAATCCAGTTGATCGTCGTTAGTTCGTTCTCATGCAGCGTATCTGTAGCGGCTGCACACGCATCATGGCAGACTAGTACATCAAAGCTTTCATCGGCCAAACTCCGGACCGTACTCGATACACATTGATCTGTAAAAATGCCAACACAAATCACATGGCGAATTCCGACATTGTTGAGTATTAGCCGCAGGTTCGTACCAGTCAGAGCACTGTCGGTAGTTTTTAGCACCATGATTTCTTCTGGCCTTGGCGCTAGCTCGTCGATAATCTGACTAGCATGCTCCCCCTTGGGCAATAGCAAGTTGTTGAAACCCGGTTTGCGTTGCGACAGAGAACGATCACGGCCATCCGGTGTTTGGCAAGCGATACGCGCAAACATGACATTCATGGATTTATCGCGACAGTTTTTGATTAGACGCTGAATATTGGGAATGACTAGCCCATGCATACGCTGCATAAAAGGTGCCCAGCGCTCACGTTCTAGGGGATCAGACGCTTCGACTAGATAGGCATTTTGCACATCAATCACAAGTAGCGCTGTCTCGGCGGGATCCAAATCAAGATCTTGCGGGATCGGTGCATGTTCGTAATAAAACGATCGATAGGCAGTTTTCCAACTTTTGTCAGTCAAAATTAATCTCCAACACCACAGTTTTGCTGTTCGGGAAAAGCTTTAGGCGCGGGGCAAGACTAAAATTTATAGCCTAACCCCAACAAAAAATTATATGCACTGACGTTTGGATTTGAGGAAATCGTTCCTCCGCCACCATTCGAGTACGAGTAGGTCGACAATAGATTAGGTCGTCCATAGGCAAAGTAATTTAGCTCTGCAAATCCATACAGTCCTTTGGTAAACAATTGCTTGTAGCCCAGCCCTACGACATAGCCACTTACTTGGGCCTTATTGGACGGGGAAGAGCAGCAATTTGTCTGACTATATTGCACGTTTTGCACCGAATAGCCCAACTTGGCATAGAGTAATTTTTCTTGATCGATCGCATACCCTGGTGCAATGAATACGTTAAGACGGTTAGAAATTGAAAATTTATAGTCATAGGTAGTGCTACTGACTCCAGAGTAGTAAAAACCAACTGGGTTAGTATTTTGTGTTAGAGCAGAGTAGTCGATCCCCACACCTAATGTGAGATTGTTTTTTACAGAGAATATGTAGCCACCACCTACGACAAGAGGAGCTGTACCCGACGTTGCAGTAAGACTATTCGTCTTGTTAGGGGTATCGCCATAATCAGTCCCAGTCAACTGGGCAGCGCTTACAGTGTTTTTTTCATAACCACTTGAGATTTGACCATATGCACCAGCAAATTGACTTTGAGCAAATGCTGAACAGCTGAAAACAAGCACAGAGGCGCCCAATAATAAATTTATTTTCATATTGATTCTCGCTTGGAATAACTACGTTTTTGCTGCCACTCATTTTAGCTCAAGCCTTTTACTATCATGTCGTATAAAACAAGCCCATAAAAACAAAAACCCCAGCGCGAACGCTGGGGTTTCAGTAATTTCAGTTCGCTCAACCGCTCGAGCGCTTGATCGAATTCAAAAGAGAATTTTTCGGCGACCGGAACTCCTGCGTGCTCTCGGTAATAATCTACGACTTCGCCTCGGCCCACCAATAGAGATCAAAACCTATAACCAATGCCAACAAGCCCGTTGTAGGCTGCCAAACCATTGGTTGCGACTCCGTCGAAACGTGGCCCACCGGGTGGATCGGTCACTGTCATGGTCGCTTTACCATAGTTAGCATAGTTAAACTCAACGAACCCATACCAGCCATCATTAAAGAATTGCTTGTAACCCACGCCTAAAGAATAGCCTGTCAAGTTGTCGGTACGTGTAGTGAAATCGGTTGCCTTTGCGCCTGTATAGCCAATCTTAGCGTACGCCAAACCATCAGTACCAACCATCACTGCAGGTGACAAAAATATATTGTATGACTCTTTCTTTTGCCAACGATAGTTATTAGATATGACCATCGGCCCTGCTTGTACGGTAGCTGTCTTGTTTGCGGCAGATCCTGCAAACGGAGAATACTCGACTCCAATACCCAGTAAAAAACCTTTTGTAATATTCTGATACCAGCCCAATGCAAATGTTCCAGTCAAGCTATTCGCGTTATTTGATGACGTGTTGACTGGTACAGGTGTGAAGTTGACCGCCCCTGTAGCGGACTGTTGTGTTTGTGAGACTGCCTCATACCCAATGCCGAGCTGTCCAAAAGCACCTTGGAACTTAGGCTCTTGCGCAAACGAGGCATTGGCTAAGAAAATTGTTGATGCAGCGAGAAGGAATTTCAGTTTATTCATGTTTTTCACCCTTTTTATATTTCACGAAACAGCATTCAAATTGTGGTGCGAGATTGATCAGCATAATGACAATCGACCGACTTTCACTATTAGTTGGCAAACCCAGGGGTTTTTCAGTTTTAGATGATGGCTCGGGGCGGAATCGACCAGAGCCTAAATTTTTGGGCTTACGTATAGGACTGGTTCTTATTTTCCTATAAGGTGTTTCACATAGCCCTCGCGCGTTTGTGGAAGTTTTGCACCTAAGACAGCACTTGCGACTTGTGTCCGAAGTATTTGAGCTGTACCCCCAGCAATCGTAAACATTCGAGCATCTCGCACGTGGCGTTCAGCAGCAAATTCACGTGAGTAACCACTAGATCCAAAGAGTTGCAGTGAATCATTGGTGACTTTAATGGCGGTTTCCGCGGCAATGATCTTGGCTTGGGCGGCTAGTTTTAAATCCGGGAAGCTACCTACCGGCACATTGGCTGCGCGATGAAGCATGAGCCGCGCGGCATCAAGTGCGATAGACATGTCCGCGATCATCCACTGTAAGCCTTGAAACTCAGCAATCAATCGGCCAAATTGTTTGCGCTCTTTGCTGTATTGAACAGCTTCTTCGAAAGCACCAACAGCGATACCAAGCGCCACCGTTCCCGCACCCACTCGTTGTGCGTTATATGCGTTCATAAGCGCAGCAAAGCCTTTACGTAAATCACCGAGCGGCTTTAATGCCATCGATTCAGGTACTTCTAAGTTGATAAAGTCTACGTAAGTTTCAGGTATGCCGCGCACACCCATCGCGGGTGTACGTTTAGCGATCACGAGCTCTTTGGGTTCGTTGCCATCACGTACAACGATAAAGCCACCAATCCCTTGTTCAACACCATCTTCAAACACGCGCGCAAAAATCAGATGCAAGCGCGATACGCCGCCGCCGGTAATCCAATATTTTTGACCGTTGATAATGTATCGATCGCCCTTTTTATCGGCGCGTGTGGTCATCTCACTCGCGGCACTCCCCGCGTTGGGTTCAGAAATACAGATTGCCGGTTTATCGCCAGATAATACGCACTCAGCGGCAATCTTCTTTTGTTCTTCGGTACCGTAGGCCATGATGGCGCCAATTGCGCCCATGTTGGCTTCAACCGTGATTCGACCCATGGTGGCACAGGCTTTGGCCATTTCTTCGATCACCAGCGTCGTTTCAAGGTAGCCAAGGCCGCGACCGCCGTATGCCTTTGGTACGGTCATTCCCATAAACCCTGCTGCATTGAGTTTGGCGATATTGTCCCAAGGGTAAGCCTCCGTGGCATCTGTCTGAGCAGCTGTTGCTTTGAAAACAGTTTCTGCTAACTCACGTGCTTGAGCTTGAATTCCGAGTTGTTCGTGCGTCAAAATAGTCATTTTTATTGTTTGTCTATGGGTTCAAGGTTGTCCGAGCCAGTCACGCAAAATTTCTTGTTCGTGCTGGTTGCGAATAGGTGGTGCATACTTGTACTGTACTGGTGTTTCAGAGAGCTTTAAGGGGTTGGCAATCAGGCTCACTTCCCCCGAACCTGCAAGAGGGTGGGGCATCCTTACCTCAGAGCCACGGTGTTGAAGGTGCGGGTCATTAAAAACTTGCTCGAGGTTATTGACGGGCCCGCATGGAACACCTACCTTTTCGCAGGCAGCAAGCCAGTAAGCGCGTGATTTCTTTTCAAGGGCAGCAGTAACGATATCTACCACTGCCTGTCGATTAATGACTCGAGAAACGTTAGTCGCGTATTGAGGGTCTTCGGCAACAGCAGCAATATCGGTTATCTGACAGAGTTTTCTAAATTGGCTGTCATTGCCCGCAGCGATAATGATCGGGTCATCGGCGGTCGGAAAGACCTGATAAGGAACGATATTTGGGTGTCCGTTGCCAAGTCTGACCGGATTCTCTTTGGAATTGAGATAACTTGTACCGGCATTGATGAGCCATGACACTTGTGTATCGAGCAGCGCTACATCAATTTGTTGGCCTTTTCCTGTTTGATCCCGGTGACGCAAGGCTGCCAGGATGCCAACAGTTGCATACATGCCTGTCATGACGTCAGCGATCCCTACACCCACCTTTATAGGTTGACCTTCCGGTTCGCCAGTCAAGCTCATGATCCCACCCATGCCTTGAATCAGGAAGTCGTAACCAGCGCGCGTGGCGTAAGGACCGGTCTGTCCAAATCCCGTGATTGAGCAATACACCAATCGGGGAAACCGTTCTTTGATTTGATCATAGGCCAGACCATAACTACTTAGTCCACCTACTTTGTAGTTTTCAACCAAGATATCGGTATTTTCAAGCAAGCGCATGATGAGATTTTGGCCTTCTACGCTTGCAATATCAATTTCGATTGATCGTTTGTTTCTGTTGGCACACAAGTAATAAGCGCTTTCAGACGTGGGCTGGCCGTTAGCATCCTCAACGAACGGAGGACCCCACTTGCGAGTGTCATCACCTTCGCCAGGCTTTTCAACTTTAACAACATCGGCACCAAGGTCACCGAGAAGCTGTGCTGCTGAGGGGCCTGCAAGGATCCGTGATAAATCCAATACACGTACGCCGCTCAGGGCAGTTGGATACATTGCCTACTCCATTCATTAGTTTTTTAATTTTCTAATTTTTGATAGTAGTACTAAAGCGTCATTGCTTGCAATGAACGACCTTCAGTTCCATATCCCTTGGATCACTTAGTCCCTTAGAATACCGACAAAGTCTCGGACTCATGGTGTAAACGAGTCCACGTTTTTAGCCGAAACCATCTCCTCTCGCTTTTTAATCTGTTGTGAGGGCCTTGAGAGTACGCGAGAAGCAGATGCCTTTGGCGTCTTCGAGAGACTGTTCAAAGAGCATGGGTTGCCGAACAATATCCGTTCGGATAACGGCTGGTAACCCGCAGCAGAGCGGTCGACATGAGCGCAGGCACCTGACCTTTAAAAAGGCCACAACAAATCCCCCAGGCATGAATATGCTTCAGCAGCAGGACAAGTTTGAAGACTTCATTCAAGAGTTCAATTATGAACGGCCGCACCAAGCTCTAGCGATGAAACGACCAGCTGATTTTTATCAACCGTCGAACAGAAAGCATGAAGGACTGCCGGATATCGCCTACCCGTTCCACGATAAAACGGGGACCCTCACGAACTGCGGACGAAGCTGCCGCCAATGCTTTTTGGCAAGCCATCCCTGCAACAAAAAAACTTGCAAGGATGAAAAAACTCCACTAGTATGAGTTTTCAGATGTAGTGAACACTACATAAAAAAGGAGCTAACGCTATGATCACGACTCGTCTCATCGCAGGACTCTTCTCTATTGTTGTATTGCTTACTAGCCAATTTTCATATGCCAATCCCACCGCTCCAGAAAAAGTAACGCTCGCCGGCGGATCGGTTGGAGGGGCGTGGAGTGCAATTGGCACCGCCATCGGGGAAACCCTTCGAAAGGAGTACCCAGGCACCTCCTTTACTTATGAACCCGGCCGAGAATCTGGAAACGTTGTCCTCGTATCGCAAGGGAAGGTTCAACTAGGGATTGCACACGCTCAGTTCGCGAAGCGCGCCTTAGAAGGACTCGATCCCTTTAAACAGCCTCTCAGCGATTTGCGCGCGATCGCAATGATTGACCCTCAAGCGGCTGTTCAGATTTTTGCGAGAACCGTGTCAGGGATAACGAGTATTGAGCAAATCCGCGACAAGAAAATGCCAGTACGTGTAGCCTTGAACTCGAAAGGCACGCTGATGGCGATTACCGGGGAACAAATTTTTGAAGCCTATGGCTTTTCAGTCAAAGATATCGAAAATTGGGGTGGACGTATCAACTATGTTGCTTACAACACGGGACTCGACCAGGTCAAGAATGGTCAAATCGATTTAATCATCAACATGCTTGCATTTCCCTCCAGTCAGGTAGTGAGTGCTGCACGCGACACTCCACTCAGAATGCTTGGCTTGAGCCCAGCCGCAATGAAAACCCTCAATACAAAGCTCGGGACTGCGACAATTGATGTGCCTAGCAACACCTACTCCTTTGAACCTGCAGCAATTCAAACTGTTAGAGGTAGCGTAGTCGTGGTTGCCTCCGAAAAAATGAAGGATAGCGAAGCACAAGCAATCGTTGAAGCGATGCTCAAAAATTTTGCTTTCCTTCAAAAAGCACATGCCACACTTGCTCGTTTGACTCCTGAAAGTCTGGCACAAACGGCACCTCTCGCGCTGCATCCCGGCGCAGCGGCAGCCTACAAAAAAGCCGGTCTAATTAAGTGATGTCGCATCGGGCAATTCGTGATTCGGATTGCCCAGCGTCGAAACAATCGAGTAATCGCGTTAGGCAAACATGAGCGTATTTTCGACATTTATAGAGCTGTGTAGCGTTGGTCGCACTCGGCAACTAGACCCACTGGGATCTGCGCTAAACACCCTGATATCGATTGCGCTCGCGGTTGGTTTTTTTGCAATTGCCGCTGGCGTTTATGTTGATCAAACGATCGCCTTACATATTTTCCTTGGCGGTACCCTAACGCTTGTATTTTTAAACACGACAGGGAACGCTCGCCGCCCACAAACTTCGTCGTTCATTTCGTACGGCCTGGCATTATGCTCAACCTTGGCCTGTCTGTACTTCGTCTTAATGGGCGAAGCACATAGCAACCGACTGCCAGTACTTGACGCACTGACGGGCTGGGATATGGTTTTTTCGTTGATGCTGATTGTTCTGGTTCTTGAGGCCACACGTCGCACAATCGGCATTGTGCTGGTTGCGCTCGTCGGTATTTTTCTAATTTATGCCTTGATTGGCGGAGACATTGGCGGTGGCTTCTCTCATCGCGGCATGGGCTTAGAGGAGATGCTTGACCACCTTGTTTTTACCACCAATGGTCTTTTTGGTCCCGCGCTCGAGGTTGCTGCTTTTTTAGTTTTCATCTTCGTTCTCTTTGGCGCAATCTTTGATCGTTTTGGTGGAGCGGACTTCTTCTACGATATCTCCAACGCTCTCGTCGGCAAGCAGGTCGGTGGCAGTGCAAAGGTTGCTGTCGTGTCTTCTGGACTGTACGGTTCGGTATCAGGCTCACCGACGGCAGATGTCGTCACAACAGGCTCTTTCACCATTCCGTTGATGGTGAAAACGGGCTTTACCAAAACTAGGGCCGCAGCGATTGAAGCCGCTGCATCGACTGGCGGTTCAATCCTTCCTCCTGTCATGGGATCTGCCGCATTTTTAATGAGTGACTTCACCGGCATCCCCTACGGAACAATTGCTGCAGCTGCGGCAATTCCCGCCTTGCTATATTACTTTTGCATATACACCAGCGTGTCCCTTTACGCGAGCAAAACAAATATTGCCGTCATGAACCAAGGAGCGATTCCCTCGGCTGGGGCCGTCTTGAAGCGCGACTGGGTATATCTAATACCGCTTGTTACGATCGCTTGGGCGGTCTTGGCATTAAATCGTCCCTCTTACGCCGGCGCTCTTGCCTGCGCCGCTATTGTCCCGGTGATGCTGTTAAAAACCAGACCCCGCTCTGATATTTTCCCTAGACTGATTAAAAGCTTAAGCGATGGGATCTCTCGGGTACTCACTGTCGGCGTGGCATGCGCCGCGGCGGGACTTGTGATCGGTACGTTATCGATGACAGACCTAACTGGCAAGATCAGCTCTGCCTTGTTCGCAATGGCCCAAGGAAACTTTCTACTGACGATCTCTACTGCCGTCGGTGTCATTATTATTTTAGGTATGGGAATGCCCGTTCCTGCCGTTTATGCATTGGCGGCTGTGCTCGCAGCGCCAGCACTTATTGCGCTCGACATCCAGACCTTACCCGCACATTTGCTCATAGTCTACTTCGCTGCGGTATCGGCGATTACCCCGCCTGTCGCAGTCGCGGCCTTCGCCGCTGCATCCATTGCACAAGCTAATCCGATGCGAATCGGTTTTCTAGCCTGTCGAATCGCAATTGTTGCCTTCGTCATTCCCTTTGTTTTTATTGTGCAGCCTGCATTGCTGATGATTGGCTCACCGATAGAAATTATTTCCGTCACGCTGTACGCTTTGCTCGGCTGTCTATGCTTAACGGCGACGTTCGAGGGGTATCTGTTTGGTCACTTGGGTCGATTAGAAAAGCTTGTTTTCCTGGGCGTCGCCCTTCTACTTTTCGCACCGCTCGGACACTACAGGCTCCTGCCCTTTGCACTTATGCTCATTTATCTAGTTTGGAAGCGTCGAACATCAGGTCTATGTAGAGAAACTATTGAGTCATCCTGCAGTGATTGAATGGGAACAGGATGCACTTAATGAGACTGTGCGTGATAAGTCACACGATATTGAAATCGAAGATATGGGTTTAATTGTTCAAGACTTGAGGGCGAGTCCGAATGTCAGTTTGTGAGTCAGAATGGTGATTTCCCTTCGACAATTAAATAAGTTCCATTTGCGGTCAGCTGACGCAAGGGCAAAGACAGTCGAAACCACCTTGCTGTTAGCTGTGTTTACCGACTGCAAGCGAGATAATCAACAGCCCAGACATGACTACCAGTCCTAACAGAAACCACGGGATGCGTGTGCGAGAGGCGGCAGGGAGTTCCTCGCGAAAAGTGGTCATCAGCAGGGAACCACCAAGGAACGCGGTAACGATGGCCAGGATGAAGTCATTCGCCGGTGGAAGTAAGTAGGCCGCGCCGAATCCAGCGCCGACTGAAGCTATGCCAATCCACCGCGTCTCATGCGCGAATTGCGCGGGGTGAGCCCGAGCTAGCGCTCTATCGGCAAGTAGCAGGTGACCGGCAAGCACTGCAGTGAATAAGATGGCGTAGCTCCATCCGGTAGTGACCAGCGAGGGAAGCGTGTAGCCGTAGATCGCGCTACCTGAGGCAAATGACGCCATGTGCACGCGAAAGCCTATTTTCGTGGATAAGCGTCCCTCCTCGGTTCGTACGTCTAGGACGAAGAAGATCACCATGCCGATCATTGCTGTCAAAAAAAGCCCGGCTTCGGTGATCGGTGTCGGCGTAAATTTGGTGATATCCAGTTCGCTCAGTGCGCGGCCACCCACTGCTAATTCGGGCATTAGGTGGATGAATAGGTAGGCGATGGCTGCGCCACCACCAACCGATGCCAGAATATCTTGAGTCTTTGATGGCAATGTTGAGACTCTATAGGCGGAGAAATGGGCAGCTGCCAGAGAAATGGCAAGGGCGAGAGCGATTAGCCAGTCGGCTTCAGTCATTGATCCGTAGGCCGCAATTTATCGCAGCTTCTTTTTGAATAATCATGAGAGGATCTTATCAGTACTGCCCAAAAAAAAGGTTCCTTAATTTCTAGTTGCACTTCCAAAACACACAAAACTCCAGCGCGAACACAGGAGTTTCTATGAATTCAGTGGTGGCCCGGGGCGGAATCGACCGGAGCCTAGAATTTTTGGGCTTACTGATAGGACTAGTTTTTATTTCCCTATGGGGTGTTTCACATAGCCCTCACGCGTTTGTGGAAGTTTTGCACCTAGCACAGCACTTGCGACTTGTGTCCGCAGTATCTGGGCCGTACCCCCAGCAATCGTAAACATTCGAGCATCTCGCACGTGGCGTTCAGCAGCAAATTCACGTGAGTAACCACTAGATCCAAAAAGTTGCAATGAATCATTGGTGACTTTAATGGCGGTTTCCGCAGCAATGATCTTCGCTTGGGCGGCTAATTTTAAATCTGGGAAGCTACCCACCGGCACATTAGCAGCGCGATGAAGCATAAGCCGCGCGGCATCAAGAGCGATAGACATATCTGCGATCATCCACTGAAGTCCTTGAAACTCAGCAATCGATCGGCCGAATTGTTTGCGCTCTTTACTGTATTGAACGGCTTCTTCAAAGGCACCAACAGCGATACCAAGCGCCACTGTTCCCGCACCCACTCGTTGCGCGTTGTATGCGTTCATGAGCGCAGCAAAGCCTTTACGTAAATCGCCGAGTGGCTTTAACGCCATCGATTCATGTACCTCAAGGTTGATAAAGTCTACGTAGGTTTCAGGAATGCCGCGCACACCCATTGCAGGTGTTCGTTTAGCGATGACGAGCTCTTTGGGTTCGTTGCCATCACGTACAACGATAAAGCCACCAATGCCTTGTTCAATACCATCTTCGAACACGCGCGCAAAAATCAGGTGTAAGCGCGACACGCCGCCACCAGTAATCCAGTATTTTTGACCATTGATGATGTATCGATCGCCCTTTTTGTCGGCGCGTGTGGTCATTTCACTCGCGGCACTTCCCGCATTGGGTTCAGAGATACAGATCGCCGGTTTATCGCCAGATAATACGCACTCAGCGGCAATCTTCTTTTGTTCTTCGGTGCCATAGGCCATGATGGCACCGATTGCGCCCATGTTGGCCTCAACCGTGATGCGACCCATGGTGGCACAGGCTTTGGCCATCTCTTCGATCACGAGTGTTGTCTCAAGGTAGCCAAGGCCGCGACCGCCGTATTCCTTTGGCACAGTCATTCCCATAAATCCTGCTGCATTGAG
>CAMDEF010000020.1 GCA_945895265.1 Bordetella parapertussis
TTCTTGTTCATCACGCCATTGCTGTTGGCGCGGGCTTAACTGCTGACTTTGCTTTGGGCTTTGCATTGCAATCTCTCGTGGTTTTTTGAAAGAGAGAGTTTGCACTTTATAAAACGCAAATACTATAACGGCGTTTAGTTACCGCTTACTAAGGTACAGCCAAACACGATTTGCACCATGTTAAGTTGACCATGAAACAGGGGATGATTGAGCTGTTGTTCCCACAAATTTAGTAGGCGCTTAGCGCGATCCGTTTCGTGAAGAACGATTTTGGGAGACTGCTCGTTGACAGGTCGCCATTTTTCACGCCCTAGTACAGCGAGGCCATCGAGCGTGCTGCGCACCAACGCCTCAACGCGCCTGGCCTCAAAGCCCGCCTCACCGGCAGGTAACGCAAAAGTGGGATAACCTTCGAGGTGATCAAGGTAAGAACAGATCAAGCCTGAATCCTCGAGCCCAACGCCGTCGTCGCACACTAAATGTGGCACCCTTCCCGACGGATTAATCTGATAGTAGGGGCTGTCAGTCGTGCGTGTCTTGGCTGCAATCACTTCGACTTTGTCTGATAACTTTTTTTCAATGACGACGATGCGTACGATCCGTGCATAGGGCGAGCCTGGGCTGATATACAGATGCATAGATGATTTCCTTTGAAAGGTATTTTTACCCAATCGCGATGCTTCGGATTGAATTCTCAGCCATCAGAAAACGAGGCAACTGAAAGAATCGATCAAGCAGCATCATGGGCGCGCATGTTTAAACTCCTCTGCCGCCCACTCAACGCTTACTTCGGTACTCTCAACATCGCACAAAGTTTGTTGCCGATTGGATCACGCACATAAGCCAAATACAGCTTACCGGCAGGACCCTCGCGATAGCCAGGAGGATCTTCACAGGTTGTGCCGCCATTCGCAACAGCAGCAGCATGAAACGCGTCGACCTGCTCTGTCGATTGCGCGGCAAATCCGATCGTACCGCCGTTGGCCGGAGTCGCCGCTTTGTTATCAATCGGCAGAGTGAACGAAAACACACCCGTAGGCGTGCGATAGAAGTAGCGAATATCTCGGTTAATGACACCCGGTGCAATGCCTAAGGTGGCAAAAACTGCGTCATAGAATTCTCGCGATACTTCTAAATCGTTTGCACCTACCATGACGTGACTAAACATAGTGACTCCAAGAATTATTTTTGAGAATAAGCAGCGTAACCCAAAAAGATTGACTTCCTTCCCGCCCAGAGAAAATGTTGTGCCAAGTCTGATTACAAACGGCTTCAAGGGTAGAAATATCTACGATCCATAAAAATTACACAAAGCCATTGCTGAAACCACTGCAAACACCCTTATGATATACGGTGAGATATCAAACTCCTTTTCTCGACCAGGCATATCACTCTGTCGTTTTCAGGTTGAACAAATATGACTAGCACTAGAGCGTTATTCTTTTTGCTAACGCTGTTTGCCTTCACAGCCAGCACCCAAGCCCAAACGACGGCCGTGAGCGCTAACTCGTTCAACAAGATGGTTCTTGTGCCAGAGGGCTATTTCGTGATGGGCTCGAACAACGGGCCCGATGATGAAAAACCAGAGCACCGGGTTTTTGTAAAATCATTTTTGATTGATGTGCTTCCTGTTACTAATGCTGATTTTGCAAAATTCCTGAATACGCGCGGTTTAAAAAATCACTTCGGAGAATCGTTTTACGACGACGATGACCGTGATGCCAGAATTCATCAACAAAGCTCGAGATGGCAGTCAGATCCGGGGTACGCCACGCACCCAGTCAACGAAGTCAGTTGGGTAGGTGCTCGTGATTACTGCACTTCGTTAAATAAGCGATTGCCAACCGAAGCAGAGTGGGAAAAAGCCGCACGTGGCACAGATGGCAGACAATATCCGTGGGGTAATTCAAAGCCGAACAACAAGCGGGCACTGTACGGCGCAGCCTACAACTCGTCGGCACCGGTTGATGCGTTTTCAGAAGGGGCGAGTCCGTACGGAGTTTTAGACCTGTCTGGCAATCAATGGGAGTGGGTAGCTAGCGCCTATCGTCCCTACCCCTACAGCGCTGACGATGGTAGAGAAAATCAAACGCCCGGCCCAGTTCGCTCGACGCGCGGTGGCGGGCATGATTCAAGCGAAGACGAGTTCACAACCACCCAACGCGGCAGAAACTTATCTCGCAATCCCAAAGCGGGTCACCATAATATTGGGTTTCGTTGCGCGAGTGCTTCAATAGCCAATTGAAAAGTGAGCGGCAAACGCAGGCTCTATACCCAAAAATACTGGCAAAAGATCATAAATCGTGATTGTTTACGCTGATGCTGTATGGCGATATTAATTTATTTGTTCTAAAGTTAACTTATTAAGCTGATCAACTTACGCTAAACTAAGTCGTTAAAATTACTACACAGCAAAAAATTGTAAAACGACGTTTGCCGGAGACTTCATTCACTTACGTTTTGGGTGGAAACTCCAACAGTTGTTTTGGGTGGAAACTCCAACAGTTGTCATTTTTAATGACTAGGCGTTAACGGTTTCGAAACTGAATCACTGGTCTTCTACGAGGAAATTATGTCGATCTATTCGAAGTTGATTACAACTCTGAAAGACCAAGGCACCAGTCTCTCTGAGGCAACAGATTCAGTGACTGAAAACGGGACGAACTATCTAAGTGCCAACGCATCTCCGTGGTTGCCAACTGAATCCTTTTTCAATTTTTCAGCCGTGGCGGATTCGGCTTTTACCTCATCTACCGCTCGAACAGTCCTAGTGCAGTTTAAGACAGGGTCAACCGCGGCTGCGCATGCACATGCACTTAGTACGGTTCAGGGTCAAACGCTTGAGGTGATTCGTGCCGCAGAAAGCCCTTCTTCTGGCGACAGTTTGGTGCTAGTAAAAATTGGAGATGGTCTGAGCGTCGAAGATGCGCTTAAGATTATTTCTAGCCACGATTCGGTTCGCTTTGCTGAACCCAATGATGTGGTCACGATATTGCCGCAACCAGAACCGGCTGGTTCGCCTCAAGTTGACAGCCAGACACCGTCAGACATTTCAATTCAAGAGACGCAACCAGAGATCGGCGCACAAGCAAGCCACACCGAACAAGTTTCGGATAGCGATTTAAATGTTGGCATCACCCAAGTTTTAGATCTGATTGGCGCCCAAGCGGATTCCGACCAAGCAGCATCTGCTGTGCTGGACTCTAACTCTTGGGATGTCTCAGAGTCTAGTGGCATTGATGCTGACATATTGGCATCAGATGATTCGTCAGACAATCTATCGAGCACCGCGCAAGCTTCCTCAGAGGAAGACTCCCTAGTATCTATTATGGCTGTTAGCAATGATCCCGGCTACACCCAAGGTAGCTTATGGGGCATGTATGGCGACAAAACGACAACGGCTAATCAATATGGTAGCCAGGCGGGTGAAGCATGGGTAGCTGGATTTGTGGGCTCGACTAAAACAGTCATCGGTGTGATTGATACCGGGATTGACCACACACACCAAGATCTTTACCAGAATATTTGGCTGAATCAAAAAGAAATACCGACTACGATCTACGCCAGTCTGAGTGACATAAATTATGATAGGTTGATTACGTTCAGTGATTTGAATGCGACGGCTAACCAAGCGTTCGTGGCTGATAAAAACGCGAATGGTTATATTGATGCTGCTGACTTGTTAAGTGACTCGCGTTGGGCTGACGGCATCGATACCGGAGCAAACGGTTATGTCGACGATTTAGTCGGTTGGGACTTTGCCAATAGCGATAACAATCCTTTCGATGACAACGGTCACGGCACCCATGTCGCAGGCACCATTGGCGCAATGGGAGGGAACAACGTTGGCGTAGCAGGCGTGTCTTGGAACGTTGAGCTTGTCGGTCTCAAATTCTTGGATGCCAGCGGTTCGGGCTCAACAGCCAACGCCGTGAAAGCGCTTGATTACTTTACCGCGGCCTCGAAAGTGGCGATCAGCGGCGAAAATTTTGTTGCGACCAACAATTCTTGGGGCGGAGGCGGTGCTTCGACCGCACTGCAGGACGCGATCACTCGATCGGCCCAAAGCGATATCTTGTTTATCGCTGCAGCGGGTAATTCAGCTTCGAATAACGATGTGACTGCGAATTATCCTTCTAATTACAACACGACAGCTACCGCGGGTTACGACTCAGTGATTGCCGTGGCCTCGTTAACCAGTACGGGTGCTCTGTCATCGTTTTCAAGTTACGGTGCAACGCAAGTTGATCTCGCGGCTCCGGGCTCATCGATTTATTCCACGCTGCCCGGAAACTCGTACGGAACCTTCAGCGGCACGTCAATGGCAACCCCCCACGTCGCAGGGGCTGTGGCACTCTTTGCGTCTGCAAATCCAAATGCGACGGCAGCAGAAATTCGAGCTGCCTTGCTGAGCTCGACAGATTCAACAGCCTCGTTAGTTGGCAAAACTGTGACGGGCGGCCGTCTAGATGTTGCAGATATGTTGACTCAAGGGGTAGTGCCACCACCCGTTACGGACTTGAATTTAGTTGGTACCTCGGGCCGGGATACGCTGACGGGCGGCGCTGGAAACGACACACTGACAGGCAAAGCAGGTAATGACACCCTGACCGGTGGCTTGGGTATTGACAAATTTGTTGTAGACGCGGGTACCGACGCGCTTAAAGACCTAGGGAATGGTGGGGCTGATTCGGTCGTTGTATCGCTGGGTGCCACTGCGAAAGCGACTGCCGTAACTAACTGGACGGCAACGAGTCTGACTAGCAACACTGGTACAGCTACCGTTGTCAGTGGCGGTTTCAACCTGAATCTAGCCGCAGCCATTGGCCCCAATGGCTGGCAACTCAGCAATGCAGGTAACACCCAACAAGTTACCTTGACCGGTTCAGCCCAAGCGGATTCGCTAGTGGGTGGCACTGCCGCGGATACGTTATCGGGTGGCGCGGGCAACGACACACTGACTGGCGGCGCTGGCGCAGATCTTTTGACAGGTGGTACGGGGGTCGACAAATTTGTGATTCACTCGGGTACTGACACAGTGACCGATTTGGGTGTGGGTGGTGCAGACTCGATTGTCGTGGGGGCAGGAGCGAAAGTCAACGCAACATTAGCCACGAGTTGGACTGCGTCAACGATGACGAATAATTCAGGTACAGCCAATTTGATCGCAGCCGGCAATAATGTGAATTTGAATGCAGCCTCGGGGACTTATGGGTGGACCGTCAGTAACGCCTCAAGCGCGGTGTCTGTCAGTATCCTTGGATCGGTACTCTCTGACACCTTGATTGGTGGTAGCAACGCAGACTCACTCAACGGGGGGCTAGGCAACGACCTGCTTAGCGGTGGCGCTGGTAATGACACCCTAGTGGGTGGCCGCGGCATAGATCGCTTTGAGGTGAACTTTGGCACGGATACAATTTCAGACCTTGGCTTGGGTGGTGCAGATCAAGTGGCCATCAGCACTGGCGCTGCAGCCAATATCGCGATCGCTCAAGCCTGGACTGCCAACTCGTCAACGAGTAACTCAGGTCGAGTGAGCATTCAAACAACAGGCTTTAACGTTAACCTCGCTGCGGCGACCGGTTCGAGTGGTTGGCTTGTCAGCAATGCCAACAGTTCAGCTACAGTGACACTCACGGGTTCTTTGAATGCCGATACCTTGGTAGGAGGCAGAGGCGTTGATAAGCTTATAGGCGGGCTAGGCAACGATGTGTTGATGGGCGGTCTTGGGGCCGACAAACTTACGGGCGGACTGGGCAGCGACACCTTTATCTTAACGACGGGAGGTGGCGGTACCACGGTGGTACAGGCGGATACTGTGCTTGACTTTACCGATGGTGCGGATGTCTTTGGTTTATCTGGAGCGCTCACTTTCAAAGACCTCGTGATTAGCCAAGGTAACGGCACGAACACCGCAAAAGCCAATGCCTTGATTCAAAGTGTCTCGGGCGAATTTTTAGCTGTGGTAGCCAATACAACGATCGCGAAATTAACTTCTGCAGACTTTTTTACGACGACAGTGAGCTTGGCTCCTGTGTCTGCAGCAGCGGTCTCCTCGAGCACGAGCAGCAGCAAAACCGGCAACTCAACGCTTTCGGCAAGCGAAGTCGGCACCACAAAGACTTTAGCGTCTGACACGACGACCACTAGCACCACGAAGGCGTTAGTATCTGACACGACTACCACCAGCACCACGAAGGAGTTAGTGTCTGACACGACTACCACCAGCACTACCAAGGCGTTAGTGTCTGACACCACGACTGACTCGACAGCGATTAAGGGTTCAGCAATGGCGCCAGATACCTCTCTTGAATCTAAATCATCGACGGTTGCGTCCTCGGTGGCCACCTCTGACGCTGGCACGAGCTCTACTGTGTCGGGTAGCGCGGTGCAAAAAAATGATTCTTCTGAGTCGATCAGCGAGAAGGTCGCAACCTCTACAAGTTCGACAAGCTCTGCAAGTCCTACAAGTTCGACAAGCTCTACAAGTCCTACAAGTTCGACAAGCGCAACGAGTTTAGTTTCAAGTGACCATTCTGAGGCTGCAAGCTCGATTGTCTCGCCCGTTGCGGCTCCCGTGACTGTTTCAGCTTACGTACCACCGGTTGCGGCGTACGTGCCCGAAGTGGATCACTCTGCAGGGCTTCTGACTGTGTAATAAACGAGCAAATTATTGTGTGGGTACCAGCGAGCGCTGCTTGTGGGCGCTCAACCCCTGACATCATCGCTCGCGCAAGGCCTCGCTCAAGGCTTTGATGGGGCCAATCAGATAGTCTAAGACCGTTTTCTGTCCGGTTCGCAACTCAACAATTGCGGTCATGCCAGGCAAGAGGGTCATGACCATTCCTTTGCGACTGAGGTCTGGATCCGTGATTCGCACTAAGATTCGATAATAGGCCTCTTCAAGATCGACGGGAGGCGTCCCAGGACGCCGAGCCTTACTTTCATCACGCATGGTGTTTGGACTGAGATGTTCTAGTACACCAGCCAACCCACCGTACTTGTTGTAGTCATAAGCGCTCAGTTTAACGGTAGCTGATTGACCAGTTTTTAAGAATGCGATCTCTGAGGGCTTCACAAAGGCCTCGACAATCGGTTGCTCATCGAGCGGTACAATCTCAACAATGTTTTGACCAGCCTGAATCACACCACCGATTGTATTGACCAGAATGTTTTTAACAACACCACGCATCGGTGAGACGATCGTCGACCGATTGTAAGCATCCGCTCGGGCACGCATATTTTCTCGCGATTGGGCAAGTTCGGACTCTACGCGAACGAGTTCGTTTGCGGCCTCGCTGAGATAACGGTTCAATCTCTCGGCGATACTGCCTTCTAGGTCTGCTTTTTGCCTCTGCAAACGCAGCAAATCGACTTCAGATATCACTCTTTGTTTGACTAAAGAACTCACTAACGTCATTTCTCGATCGATCGTGGCGAGCGATCGCTTCATGGCTGCGACTTGATCGGTCAATGTTCGTTTGCGGATTTCAAAGGTATGCCGCTCTCGCGCTGCGATCTCGGGCTCTAGCAACACCTCTTTCGAAAATTCAATCGGAAGATCGTTTGCCTCGGCCCTTAGCCTGGCCGCTTGTGCAGAAAGAGCGAGCCATTTCTCTTTCGCCTCTAGGTAGATGGGGTTACTTCTCGAATCATCTAGTCGAAGCAGGGGCTGATTTTTTTCGACAGTCTGTCCTTCTTGCACATACATTTTTTCTAGAATGCCGGTATCCAGACTTTGTATCAGTTGCTCGCGACTCGAGGGGATCACTCTGCCATGCCCAGTGGTGACTTCATCTAACTGAAATAAAGCGGCCCAACTCAACGCAACAATTAACGTCAACAAACATACCAACAACAAAGTACGGCTTGCGCTTTTCTCGTCGGAATCAAGATTTTGCATACTTATTTTTTAAACTGCCAATTTATCGTATAGCGAGAGTTTGTTGCTTGCTGTGCTGCGACCGACGAAGTCGCTTTGGGCTCTTTCGTCGTCATGCGCTCTGCACGCAAAGAACGAACAAAATCATTTCGACTTCCGTCTGCGAGGATACTACCTCGCTCGAAAACCACGACTCGGTTAACGAGTCTCAACAACTGGGTACGATGCGAGGAAAGCAAAACGGTTCTGCCGTCTAGCCATGGCTCAAGCGCAGAGAGGACCAAGGCTTCAGTCTGCGCATCCATGTGGGACGTCGGTTCATCCATAAAAACGTAGACCGGATCTCGCAACATCAAACGCGCGATCGCAACCAACTGTTGTTGTCCCCCAGAGATACCTCCTCCCGCCTCAGATAAATGCATATCTAAGCCTCTTGGATGCTTAACCACTAACTCGTATAAGCCGATTTTCTTTAACACGTCGAGTATGTGGCTATCGGTGATCGAGAGGTTCGATAACATCAAGTTCTGCCTGAGGGTACCGAAAAATAATTGCGTTTCTTGTCCGATGTATCCGATCCGCTGACGCAACGTTGCCGGATTAATTTGCGACATATTGATGCCGTCGATCCTGACCTCACCCGCTAACGGCGTGTACAAGCCGGCCATCGTGCGCAAAAAAGTGCTTTTCCCGCTTCCGACTGCACCAACAAACGCAACGCGCTCGCCAGGATTCATCCGCATTGACACTTGCTTGAGCACGGGCACATTCAGTGCGCTTGGGTAGGAAAATTGTAGCTCTCGCGACTCGAGCGCACCCGTGAAATGAGTCAAGCTTGCGTATTGCATTGTTGGATCAAAATCGCGAGGCCGTTTCATGAGCCCGCTTAGCGTGTCGAGAGCGCTGAGGGCTTGTTGAAATCGTGCCGCCAGTGACATCACGTTGCTGAGAGGTGCGAGCGCCCGGCCCGCTAGCAACACACAAGCGATGAGCGCTCCCAAGCTCAAATCTCTCTCGTGTATGAGGTAGACGCCATACACCACCATGCCGATCGTGGTCAACTGCTGCAGCATGACCGTCAAACCGTTCATCATGTTAGAGATCGATCGTAACTCTTTGTACGACTCAGCGCTGGCTACGTTGGCGCGCTCCCAGCGCGCTTGCAAATAGCGCTGCTCGTTGTGAGCCTTGAGTAGTTCAAGATTAAGTACAGATTCAACCAGGACGCTTTGTCGATCACCTGCCTCTTTCATGTTTTGACGAATGGCACGATTCAATCCTGGTTGGGCAATCAACCCCACTAACAATAAGATCGGGATAATCAGTGCGGGAATGAGCACAAGTGGACCACCTAATATCCCGATCAAAAACAAAAATAAAAAAATAAACGGCAGATCGGTGACCAGTACCAAAGAGGCTGAAGAGAAAAAATCTCTGAGTGCATCGAAATCGCGCATCGAACTCGCAAAGATTCCGACGGAATTCGGTCCGTGCTCAAGTCGAATCGTCATAATTTCTTGCAGCAGCGTTGCGTTGATCTCCAAGTCGGCTTTTTTGCCACCGATATCGATCAGATGAGCCTTGAACCAGCGCATCAGAAATTCAAAAACAATCGCGAGCGCTGTACCAATTGCGAGAGTCCATAAGGACGCGTAGGCCTGAGTTGGCACGATCCGGTTGTAGACATTCATTGTAAAAAATATCGATGCCAAGGTCAGCACATTCGCCATGACGGTGGCGAGCATTGAGTCGATATAAAAACTACGGAAGCGCCATAAAGTGCCTCCAAACCAGTGCACGGCATCTGCTTGCGATGTTGCTGGTTGCATATTTGATGTTTTCAAAGTCTAGACATATCAAAAATTAAGGCTCGTTTTTGACTGAGAACAAATTAGGATTCATGCCCGAGGGTGCAATTTTGGTTAACGGTTGTTTTTGAGAAACTCCAGGGTCTGCTTTTTGCATCGACATGCTGTAGCCGCTCGCCAGACGGCCGATACTCGCTAAGACAGCAATTCGAAAATTAAGCGCATCGAAGCGAGCTGATATTTTATTAACTTGAAACGTGAATAATTCATTTTGAACATTGAGAATTTCATTCATTTGACGGCGACTGACCTGGTATTGTTGCCAATAACCGGCGAGTGTTTTTGCGCCATGAGCGACCTGTTGGTCGGCAACTTTAAAGCGTTCTTGAGCACTGATCCAGTTGATCCAATTGGTTCTGAGGTTTTCTTGAAGCGTGATACGAGCTTCCTTCAAACTATATTCTGCTGCCTCAAGTTGAGCAATCGCTGACTGCGTCGCGCCATAGGTGGCGCCTCCTTGAAAAATTGGTACGGTCAGCATCACTTGAGCGACATAGTCACCTTGAGCTGTTCCTTGAAACGTTTGTTTTCCGTAGGTGGCCGTTATCTGTGGAGAGTGTTGCGACTTGGCACTCGCCAAATTAGCCCGAGCAACGGCTAATGTCGTTAACTGTCGGGCAATGATGGGATTGGTATCGCCTAGATACGTTAGGGCGATCTCTAATGAGGCGGGCATTTGAGCAGGTGCGATGTCAAGGCCTGAAGGCTCTTGTGGCACAACACCCAGTAACATTCTTCGAACACGTTCTGCCGCAATGGCAAGACCCGCTTTATTTTGTTCAAGCATTAATTGAGCACCTGCCAGTCGTGCACGGACTTGTTCAAGGTCTACGCTACGCCCAGGATCGGCCTCGACCATTTTTGAAACGAGGGCGTGCAGTCTTTGGTGTGCTAAGTGATTTTCCCGAGCACTTCGCACTAACTCTTGGCTACGCGCCCAGTTTAAATAGCCCTGCACTGCCAGTTGGGCCACCTGATCGCGCGTGATATCAACCGAATGCCTACTCGCATCAACTTGAGCACGCGCGCGATCCACGTCAGCCGAGATTCGTCCGCCAGACCAGAGATTGAGGCTAACGGTGGGCGATTGAATCCAAGTGCTTGGTACCGATCCGGTATTGTAGTAACTGTAAGTACCCGTCCAGCTTACCTGCGGCCAATAAGCAGCTTGCGCACGAGTGACCTCATGCTCTGCGGCTTGTTGACTTGCTTGGGCTGCGAAGATTGTTGGATATTGAGATAGCGCGATTGCGACGGCCTCTGGCAAGCTTTGCGCTTGCACCCAGCCAGACGCCAATAAACTCAATTGTGCAGTAAGGATCAGATTAATGAATCTCATAGGAAAGATCACTAGTGTTCCAATGTTAATCGAATAAGCGCAACTGGTTAAGACAATTGGTCAATGCTTCTTGTTTGACGAGTTTACTAAGCAACGGATTTAGCAGCATTTTTTTCAGACAGCGTTTTACTCAAAAGCTGTAATATTTCGTACGGTATGGTAAACGCCAAGCTCTTTCCCTTTATCTTTCCTAGCCAAGGGTAGGTCGCTGCGTGCGAAACCTGCGTGTTAATCTCATTTTGCCTTGACTTTTGTCTCTTGGGACTCTTTTTCTTCCCCTGAGGCAATTGGTCAAGCAGAACATCTAACACCGTGCCCTAAGGGCTCGGCACTGCAATCGCGACCTAGGTCGAATGTATAGAGAGCACTTTGATGAAATCTTACTGGATCAACAAAACCATGAACGGTACCGAGCTTGAACTGCGCGAGCTGCCGGTACCGACACCTAGCCCTGATCAGGTGCTGGTGCGGGTGCGCGCCACCAGCATCAACCGCGGCGACATCATGGGCGCCATTAAGCTTCATAGCGCCAAGGGCGGGCGCCCAGCGGGCGTCGATGGTGCCGGTGAGGTAGAAGCAATCGGTGCCAATGTCACCGGGGTTGCGGTCGGCGACCGCGTCATGTTCCGCGCCAAAGGGTGTTTTTCTGAATACGTGGTTGTCGAGTCAACATTGCTCACGCCGATTCCGGCATGCCTGAACTGGGAACAGGCCGCTGTGATTCCGATCGCCTACATCACCGCCTACGAGGCGCTATTGCAACTTGGTGGTCTGCAACGCGGCGACTGGGTATTAATTGCCGGGGCATCTTCAGGCGTCGGTGTCGCAGCGATACAGATCGCAAAAATGTGCGGTGCCAAGGTCATCGGTACCTCCGGATCTGCAGAAAAGCTTGCGCACTTGAAGGCGCTTGGCCTCGATGCAGGCATCCAAACGCGTGGCGAAAACTTTACAGAAGAAGCGCTGAAGATTACAGGCAGCGCCGGTGCCAAACTTGCGGTGAATCTGGTGGGCGGAAGCGCTTTTGCAGGGTGTCTTGGCGTACTCACTGATTTCGGCCGTCTGGCAGTTGTCGGCTATGTTGACGGGCAGATGCTGACTGGGCTCGATATTGAGCCGGTACACGGCAAACGCCTGCAAATTTTTGGGCTTTCGAATGCACCTCTATCAACGGCGATGCGTGCGGTTGCTCAACGTGGCTTCGAGCGCGACGTCATGCCCGCCATTGCCGATGGTCGCATCGTCCCAGTCATCGATCGCACGTTTTCGTTTGATGACTTGCCGGCTGCCAAGCAATACGTCGAGCAAAACACCTTATTGGGTAAAGTCGCCATCCGGTTTGACTGATTTGTTTTCTGACAAATCGGCAGTGTGTGGGGTTCGATTGGTGACCATGCTCACTGCCGGTGGTGCTGCACGTACTTTTTCAGTCTCATCCGCGGCAATTACGCACGCGTGCACTCTAGGACGAGAATCCTGCTCAAGAGCCGGCACTTTGTCCATCGAGTTAATCAAGCAGTAAACCAAACCAGAATATTGTTTTGAATTCCACTTCCGCCTAATTCAAGGATTTCTTATGAAGCAAAAAATGATCAGTAAATTAGTCGCAGTATTCGTCTCAACCACCTTCGCGTTCACGCCATTACTAGGCAATGCCTGTACGGCCGTTAACGTCATCGCAAAAGATGGTTCTGTCGTTGCAGGCAGGACCATGGAATGGGCTTTTGACATGAAGTGGGAGCTGATTGCAAACCCAAAGGGCACAAACATCTCGATGACTGCGCCGGCTTCAATGAAACTACCTTCAACGACCCTAGCTAGCAAGTATGCGTTTGTTGGAGTTGCCCCGGGGGTCTTGCAGGGTTCGCCTGCATACCTAGAGGGGCAAAATGAGGCAGGCCTGGCTATCAGCGGTAATTTTTTACCTGGTTTTACTGAGTACCAAACTGTCACTCCTCAAGATAAAAACTATGTTTCTGTGATGAACTTTGGAGGCTTTATCTTAGGAATGTTTGGGTCAGTCAAAGAACTGCGCACTGAAATTCCAAAATACAAAGTCTGGTATGACGCAAGCGAAGTCAAAGGTATTCCAACTCCTCCTTGGTTACATTTCGTATTAACAGATCGAACCGGTGAGAGCATCATCGTAGAGTTTGTAAAAGGTCAGATGGTGATTCATGAAAATGTAGCGGGTGTACTGACCAACGCACCAACCTATGACTGGCATCTCAACAATGTTAGAAACTATCTATCGCTCACATCGACTGCAACATCCTCTGTCGCAGTGAATGGCGCAAACGTGACAGAGATTGGCCAAGGTGGCGGTTTGATGGGATTGTCTGCAGATTACACCCCACCGTCCCGTTTTGTGAGGCAAACCTACCTCAAGCAGTTTGCTTATCAATCAACAAATAGTGCTGAAGCGATTCAATTGGCCGGGCACTTCTTGAATAACGTTGACATGCCTGCTGGTGTTGCCCGTTCGACAGATGGTAAACAGGTTGTTTCCGACTACACGCAGTGGGTCAATCTAAAAGATTTGAACAATAACCGTATGAAGATTGCAAACTATTCAAATCGTACAAACTTTATCGAGATTGATCTCAATCAGGTGTTTAAGTCTGGCAAATCAAAAACGTGGGTCATTGATCAGTTACCGTACCCGAAAAATGATTTAACAGCAGAATTATTGAAGTAATTTTTCTAAAAACCGCCTACTGAACTTGCACCATAAAGTTGGACACTCGGCCAGCTTTATGGTTTTTTATTTCTTTTGGATTTTTCCGACTGAATACTGACCATTCGCTTCGAACGCTTCAAATTCGACTGTATCCCCGGGCGCGAGTGATTTCAGCAAGATAGGTTGCTTTGCGACAAACACCATGGTCATCGGGGGCATGTCGAGTGCTTTGATCTCACCATGACGGATGGTGATCTTGTTGTTCTCTAAATCGATGCGGCGCACAACGCCCTCTGCCATCACCTGCGCTAAAGTGTTTGCGCTCAGGCCAAGTGCGGCAAAAGTCAACGCGCAATGGATCAATGATTTTTTAATCTGCATTATTTAACACTCGCAACCACATTAATCTTGCCGACCATGCCGGCCTCATAGTGTCCTGGAAGCAAGCAGGCAAAATCAAACTGGCCGGCGCGATTGAAGTTCCAGATGATCTCGGCTTTTTTTGCTGGTGAGACATGCGCCATGTAGGGCTCGTCATGTTCCATGTTGGGATGCTTTTTCATCATCTCAGCGTGCATATCGAGCTCTTGCTTGGTGCCAATCACTAACTCGTGCATAACTTTACCAACGTTTTTAACGGTCAGTCTGATCGTCTCGCCTTGTTTGACGGTGATTTGCTCTGGCACGAAACGCATGGTGTCTAGCATCGTAATCTCAATCGTGCGGGTCACGGCCTTGGCGTCACCGCCGATGCCCCATTCCTTTTGTTCCTTGGGCATGTCTTGGTGACCTTTGTGACTCGCCTGGTGCGCCAAGGCCGGCAGGGCCATGATCACAAACGAGAGACCAACGAGCAAAGGAGCGAATATTTTTTTCATCATGATGTGCTGCCTGTTTGAAGTGTGAGTCAATCAGTGTTGATGTGAACCGCTTGTCGCAGGGCTTGGCTTGCGAGCCTGGGCATTGCCATCCCCAGAATTAGGCGTCACTGGAGCTCCTGCCGGCTTTCCGGCAGACTGAGCATTGTTGTTTCGCTTGACCTCAGGCAGAGTGCCTTTGTATTCGTAGGCCTGCGTGCCTGGGGGTTGTTTGTACCAGCCTGGGTCTGAATAGTCGTCTGGCTTTAAATCTTCACGCACTTTGAGCGTCGTGAACATGCCGCCCATCCCGATTGGTCCATAAGGTCCTGTGCCGGCCATCATGGGTATCGTATTTGGGGGCAATTCCATTTCCATTTCTTTCATGTCATACATGCCGCGCTCCCCCATCACCATGTAGTCAGGAACGACCTTCTGAAGTCGTCCGACCAGGCCTTGATGGTTGATACCAATCATGGTCGGGACCTCATGGCCCATCGCGCCCATGGTGTGGTGACTTTTGTGACAGTGCACGGCCCAGTCGCCAGGTTCGTCGGCGATGAATTCGATTTGGCGCATCTGACCGACTGCAATGTCTTGCGTCACTTCAGGCCAGCGCGCAGAAACAGGGACAGGACCGCCATCCGTACCGGTGAGCTCAAACTCGATGCCATGCACATGGAACGGGTGGTTCGTCATAGTGAGGTTGCCAACCCGGATGCGAACGCGATCGCCCAGTTTGGCGACCATAGGAGAGATTCCGGGATACACGCGACTATTAAAGGCCCAGATATTAAAGTCCAACATGGTCATAATCTTGGGCGTCTTGCTGCCGGGCTCGACATCAAACGCATTGAGCAGCAAACAATAATCACGGTCGACTTCACTGATGTTGGGATGCTTGCCCTTGGGGTGAGTCACCCAGAAACCCATCATGCCCATTGCCATCTGTGTCATCTCATCGGCATGAGGGTGGTACATAAAAGTCCCAGGCCGTTTCGCGACGAATTCATAGACAAAGGTTTTACCCACGGGAATAGGCGGCTGGTTCAGACCACTCACTCCATCCATGCCGTTCGGGAGTCTCTGTCCATGCCAGTGAATCGTGGTCTTTTCAGGTAAACGATTGGTCACATAAATGCGGATACGATCACCCTCGACGACTTCGATGGTAGGACCTGGACTCTGACCGTTGTAGCCCCACATATTGACTTTGAAACCAGGTGCCATTTCACGCACGACAGGTTCGGCGACCAGATGAAACTCTTTGACACCCTCGTTCATCCGATAGGGAAGCGTCCAACCGTTCAGTGTCACAACAGGCCGATAGCGAGGCTCAGGCCCTTCTGTTTCAGGTCCGCGCCATGGCGGCGCTGTGCCGGCGCTCGATTGATAAATCGGCTCGGGCACCTTGGCCAGCGCATGCTTGCCCACTGCAGTCGCGGTGACCGTGCCGGCCAGACCGAGGAGTGCGCTGTGAATGAAGTCTCTGCGTTCCATAATATTTCAGTGGCCTTTACCAGTAGAGCTATTCGCGTCGGGACCGCCGACATTTACACCAGGACCGGCATAAGGGGCGCCTGCAAGCAATGCCCGCATATCAGTCAAGGCGATCCAAAAGGATTGTTTGGCTTGCGCGACGGCGAGTTCGGATTGCAGCTTGGTCTGCGCTTTGGCGATTAAGTCCCAGGTGCTGATAAACATGCCGTTGTAGCGCAGCAGCGCTTCTTCTTCGGCACCGCTGTGCAAACCTTGCAGCTTGTTCAAAATATCTGATGCTTGCGTATGGGCTGCACGCAAATGTTCGCGGGCTTGTTGTAAATCGCTTTTAGTCCTGATGCTCAAACGCAGCACCTCAGCCCGCGCTTTGATGGCTTTTTCGAGATCGTGGTTCCAAAGTATCTTTGTACGGTCCCTTGTAGGAATCGCGCTGGTCCAATCTGAACTGGCGCTTAACATCTCGTCGAGCTGTTGTCGCCATTGTTCAAGCATGGAGGGACCAACGATACGCTCGTAATACTGCGCCTCTTTTTCCAGAAGGCCGAACTGTAGATGGCGGGCCAGCATGACGGCAAGTTGTTGCTCAAGTGGCGTCACGAGTTCGGATAAGCCGGCAAGGCTAGCGGGTTTAGGGAGAGCGTTTGGTAAGCGCCAGTGCTCGGAGCCGATCTGTGCGAAGAGCTTTTGACGACTGTTAAACGCAGCTTGATCCGCCAGCAAAAGCTGATGGCGCGCAGACTGGTAGCTGATCTCGACATCGATGAGTCTGTTGCGGCCCCAGTTGCCGATCTTCTCCATTCGCTTGGCGAGTTCAAGTGACACACTGGCGGCTTCAGCGATGCGTTGCTGGATGTTGAGTTGTTCTTTAGCAGAGACAGCTTCAAGCCAGAGCTTGTGAGTGGTTTGTTGTAGTGTGAGTAGTTGTGCGTCTCGGGTGGATCGTTCGATATGACTGAACGCCTGACCTGTCAGAAGATCGGCGTTCAGCGTAAGCGCCGCTTTTCGGGCGAGCTCTTCGGTGAGTTCAGGCGCAGTTGGATCTTCTTTGAATGAGCCTATGATCAGGTTTGGATCGCGCTGAGTCAGCGCACTACGACTCTGCTCGGCTTTGAGCAGATCAATATGACCGCGCTGGAAACGCCCTACGTCTGTGTTCGCGTTACGCCATTGTCTAAGATCGCTCTGTTGCGTGGCCTGCGCTTGCGCCAGAGCGGGCAAACTGAGTGCGCTCAAGGCGAGCGAGACTGTGAGCCAGTGCTTGAGCCCGGGGCGGGCGAAGTAGAAATGCATCGTTGCCTGTGTCGCACTAAAACGTTGGGATGTCCGGGAGGGACTCTCCCCATCCAACTTTGTAAATGTAATGCTTGACGGTGCAAGCCGGCGTGACGCCAACATTACAAAATTGTTATGTTGAGCCTACTGCCTTGCACATGCTGAGTGCTAAGGTATAGTCCCTTGCGGTTTCAGCGCTAAGCCTATCCGTCACGATGGTGAGTGCTACGGTATAGTCCCTTGAAGTTTTAGCGCTAAGCCTATCCGTCGCGATGCTGACTTTAGGAGTTCTTCCTGGTGAAAATTTTGATTGTCGAGGATGAGCCTAAAACGGGCGATTATTTGCGGCAGGGTTTGCGCGAGGCCGGTTTTGTCGTCGATCTCGTTCAGGATGGCCTTGATGGTCTGCATCTCGGTATCGAAGGTGATCAGGATTTGATCATTCTGGACGTGATGCTACCTCGCATGGATGGCTGGGGTGTTTTACAAGCACTGACTCAGGCCGGGATCCGCACACCAGTGATATTTTTAACTGCCAAGGATCAGGTCGAAGATCGTGTCCGAGGACTTGAGCTCGGCGCGGCCGATTACCTGGTTAAACCTTTTTCTTTTGCCGAGCTGCTGGCCAGGGTCCGTAATGTCTTACGACGAGGACCAGCCACAATCGAGAGTTCGGTTTTGCAGGTGGCTGACCTCGAGGTCGATCTGCTTAGGCGCCGCGTCTCACGCGCAGGGAGAAGGATTGACCTCACACCCAAGGAGTTCGGATTATTAGAGTTACTCGTACGCCGCCAAGGTGAAGTCCTTCCGCGCTCTTTGATCGCCTCCTTAGTATGGGACATGAATTTCGACAGCGATACCAATGTGATCGAGGTTGCGATGCGCAGATTGCGCGCTAAGGTCGACGAAGGTTTTGATGTTCGACTGATTCAGACGGTGCGCGGCATGGGCTACGTTCTCGAAGCGAACGGGGCGGCCTAATGCTCATACGTTTGACGCTTGTTTCGCGGTTGACGATTTTGTATGCCTTGATCTCGGCTCTGGTGTTGTGCGGTCTCGGGGTGATGGTGGCGCGTGCAAGCTATTTGCATTTCGTTGACTTGGATTTGGCATACTTGCAGGGCAAAGCGAGTTTGGTTCAGCGCGGTTTGGCACAGACCTCTGAACCAAGCGCCGTGCGCGCGTTACTGGCGCAACAGATGGACAGTCACGAGGGGCTTTTTATTGCACTGAGTGACGGCCCCTCTTCAGGGCCCATGGTTCAGGGTGTAGATTTTTCTGCGTTGAGCGCCGCTAAAGTCTCGCCTGAGACCACCTATGACTGGCAAGCAGGCTCTATGACCTTGCGCGGCATCAAAGTCCCGTTGCCACGAGGAGGATCTCTGTTGTTGGGTTTGGATACGCATCATCACGCGCACTTTATGACACAGCTTCATTACACACTGGTGATCTATCTATTTATCGCCACACTGCTTAGTGGTTTGTTGGGTTGGTGGGCTGCGCGACGCGGATTAGCTCCCCTGCGCGTCATGCGCGAACGCGCCCGCAATATCGATGCGCGTCAGTTAAATATTCGGATGCCTACCGCAGACTGTTCAGCCGAACTTGTTGAGCTCGCGCAGGGACTAAACCTCATGCTCGAGCGACTCGAGCAAGACTTTGAACGCATCTCGGAGTTTTCAAGCGATTTGGCGCACGAGCTTCGCACCCCGATCACAAACTTATTGACGCAAACACAGGTCACGCTCACGCGAGAGCGAGATGCCGAGTCGTATCGGGATATCCTCGCATCGAATGCCGAGGAGTTTCAACGCTTGGCGCGCATGGTGTCCGATATGTTGTATCTGGCCAAGACAGAGCATGGGCTTGAGTTGCCCAACCGCGAACCACTTTCGCTGGCGGTCGAAGTGCAGGCTCTCTTTGACTTCTATGAGTCTGTCTCCGAAGAGGCCCGTATCGGCTTGTCGCTCAAAGGCGATGCGACGATTGTCGGCGATCGATTGATGGTGCGACGAGCCGTAGGTAATTTACTCTCGAATGCACTACGACACGCCTTTAAGCACTCCGTGATCGAGGTCATCGTCACGCGCCGCCCTAATGCGGTTGAGCTAACTGTAAAAAACGAAGGTCACCCTATCGATGAGGCCGTGATTCCGCGTTTGTTCGATCGTTTTTATCGCACGCAGAAGTCTCGTCCGCATCCAGAGCATAACGGCACCGGATTAGGTCTTTCGATCACTAGGTCTTTGATGCTGGCGCAAGGCGGCACCATTACGGTCGCATCCAATGAAAAAAATACCAGCTTTACGCTGGTATTTCCAAAGGCCTCTTAACGTTCGGACCTATTCGCTAAGTTGTGATGAGCGCGCTCACTGTTCAAAAACGCTTTGAAAACGACAGTGCCATAGCAAAACCAGTTTGATAGTTCGCGCTGAGCAGTGTCGTACCCGAGTTATCAATCGCAGACAAACGGCCGGCTGTCGTGGCCGCGGCATACAAATCAACACGTGACGTTCGGTCTATCGAGTATGACAGTCGCGCAAACACCGGTACAAAGCTGTTTTGACCAATGCCGTTGGCCACTGGACTATTTTCATTCAAGCGAAACCGGTACGAACGATAGGCACCGCCCCCACCTAAGGTCCAACGATCGTTAAATGCATAGGACAACTCAAGCCCTGCGCCACCAGATGGGCCTGCTGGCAGTGGGTTGCTTAGCCTCAACTTGTCTGTGATGTTCCAGTTCACTAGCAGATAGGGAAACACCTTGGTTTGATCGATCTGGCGAAAGACACCCGCGCCTACACCAAGCGTTAAGTCTTTTGAAAAAGTATGCGCCGCGCTCAGCACGGCGCCATAAGTCGCCGTGCCTCCGGTGCCCGTACCTGTTTCACCCGACCACTCAAGGGTTGGCGAAAAACCGAAACGCCACTGAGGACTCGGTGAGTAAGCAAAATTCAACCCCAAACCTGGTGTATTGATAGCGGTCCAAGGTGCTTGGCCGCCCAAGGTATTGAGATTGCTCCATGACCAGTTCTGATAGTTGTAACGGGCACTCGCTCCGGCAGAAAATTCGCTAGTAATTTGTCGTGTGACATTGACATTTAACGAAGCGTCCTGCCAACTGAAACTACCACTATCCACAAGACGCGTGTTGAATTGACTTAAGCCCGTGGCCCCAACGGACACGCTAGTTTCACCAGGCGCTTGGCGGGGTTGCGCTGCAACGATCGCACAACAGCTCGACAAGGCAAGCGCCACACCAAAAAGAAAAGGGCTAGGAATACTGTACATATTCAACCATCCATTATTTGATACATGAAAAATCGAGCGTCGGCACCCACTTCATTGGCCTCAGCGTGACAATAAGCGTCTTGCGAAATAAGACAAGGTATCCACGAGAATCACGAGCAAAATCATCGCAGCGAGAATACTGCTTGTCTCTTGCATTTGAAACAAACCCATATGAAACGACAACATTTGACCCAGGCCACCGCCACCCACCACACCCAACACGGCAGCCGCACGGATATTGTTCTCCCAACGATACAACGAGTAGGACATTAACTGAGGAGAAACCGTTGGAAGTGTCGCATATAAAAATACGCGCCCTTCTCCAATCCCCTGCACGCGCAGAGCCGAGGCGGCGTGTTGTGGCGCATTTTCGATTGACTCGGCAAATAAACGCCCTAAGACGCCTGTCGTGTGTAAGCCCAAGGCCAGCGTGCCGGCAAACGGCCCCAAACCAGCAGAAATTAGCAGCAAGGCAGCCCAGACGAGTTCAGGAATGGCACGCAAGGCATTGAGCACCAGTCGCGTCAAAAACCGCCAGCGTGCGGGATCGCCGGCGTAACTGCGGCTCGCGGGCACGGCCAACAGTAAACCAAAAATCGCCGCGAGCAGAGTCCCCACCGCGGACATCGCCAAGGTTTCCAGACTAGCTTGCAACAACTTGCTTAAAAAAACCGGCTCTAGATTGGGTGACATGAGCTCACCCAAAAACTTGCCCATGCGACCAAGACTCTCAACAGACAGCACGCGGCCGAGCTGCAAATCGAGAGACCAAAAACTTAAAACAATCAGAGCGACTGTCCCGACCAGGGACCAACATACTGGCGAGTCCAAACGCATCCAATGCCGAGGACGTTGCGGCGCACCCTGAGGTGGTGATGACGGCAATCGATCAGTCGTGGCTTGACTCATTGCAGTGCCCGCCGCATCCAAGTACTCAAGAGATCCGCGAGCCCGACTAACAAAATAAAAACAATCAACATCGTGGCGACTTCGGAGCCGTTGAACATGCGCATCGAGTTGTCCATTTGCTGACCCAAACCACCCGCACCGACAAACCCCAACACTGTCGAGGCACGGATCGCGCACTCCCAGCGATAAATCGTATAACTCGTCAGCTCTTTGGCATTGCAAGGCAAAATACTAAAGAAAAAAGTCTGCATACGGCCCGCGCCATTTCTTAACAAGGCCGTGGCGGGTTCGCGCTCGCCGCTCTCTAGAATTTCGCCATACACTTTGCCCAGCATTCCCGCGTACGTCAAAGCGATGGCCAAGACTCCGGCAGCCGGACCAAGCCCCACCACTCGCACAAAGACGAGCGCCCAAATAAGCTCAGGCACACTGCGCAAAAGAATCAAGAGCCAGCGGATCAACTGTCTGATAACAAAAGGCAACGCCTGCATACGACCAGACAGAGAGGACACCGATAGCACCGTCGTCGACAGTAGCGTCAAGGGAATCGCTAGCACCAGGGCTAGAAACGTCCCTGCCGTGGCGATCGCTACCGTACGCCATGCCTCACGAGCGACCAACGCCAAAAACTCAGGGTTCAGTGCTGGCGGAAAAAACTCGGCTAAAAAGCGCGTGGTGACCTTTAGGTTTTCAGTTTCGAAAAATACCCAGGGTCGAAATTCTGTACTAACTAACGCGGGCCAAAGGAGCACACACCCCACGACAAACCAGAAGACGCGACGCGTCCAAGCGGGATCTCTCAACTCGGGATCTTTGATGACTGCAATCGAGACGGGCCCAGTCGTCATCATCGCGCTCAGGCGCAACCCACGCGGACTTCCTGCTTAGCAGGTGGGAGCTGTTCTTGAGGCGCGACCGGCGCCTCGACTAGAGCGAGCTCGAACTCGAACTGCGCATAAAGCTCAGCTAAAATGTCTTCTGACACAGCGTGCCCGGGCAAATCAAAGACTAGCTTTCCCTCGCGCAAGCCAAGCACCCGAGGAAACTCAGCGGTGGCAACCTTGACCTGATGCAAAGTCGTCACTAAGGTGACACCTCGCGCACTCGCCTCACGCAAGAGCGTCGCGATGGCCTGTCGGGCACGCGTTGGGTCGAGGGCGGACAAAGGTTCGTCCACAAGCCAAAGTTTCGTCGGCGCTAATAACGCACGCGCCAAACCCACACGTTGACGCTCGCCGCCGGACAGACGATCGACGCGATCCCATAACTTTTCTTGCAGATCGAATTGCGCTAACGCGCCGGCAACCTCTTCGACATGTTGTGGATACAACAAGTTTTTCAGGCTTTGCCACAAAGACAACGCAGGCAGCTTAGCTGCGAGTAATGAAACGATCACCCGCTGTCGAGGTGGCAACGGCGGAGTTTGTGGCGCATAAAACAGCCGGCCACGCTGCTGCTGCAGACCTCGAGTCGAAAGCGTCCAAACCGACTGGCCATCAAGCGTCACATGCCCTACCGAGGGCTTAAGTGCTGCGCCCAACAACTGAAGCAAGGTGGTTTTTCCAGCGCCCGAAGGCCCGATGACCGCGACGTGCTCGCCCGGTTCAATCGTCAACGATAGCGCGTCTATAGCAGGGCGAGACTGTTTGGTTGCGGCAGGATGACGGGCGCAAACGCCCTTCAACTCAAGACGTAGGCCAGACATTATTTAATAAGACCTGCACTTTTGCCCGCTGACTCGAGGCCCTTATAGTTCTCTGGAGTCGTGGGAATGTATTTGCTGGCGCGATTGAGCGTCAGTATTTCTTTGCCCTCGGGAGTATTCATATCAAGAGCCAGCAAAGCGTTAGTGATTTTTTCACGCAACGCGGCAGGCATATCGGCATGCACCGACCAGTTGTAATTAAAGTAGGGAGGCGTAGTGTAAAAGACGTCTACCTTGCTCGTATCCACCTTTTTTTCATTCACGAATTTTTGCCAAACTGTGATGTCTAGCGCTGCGGCATCCACGCGACCACTCACAACCGACGCGATCGTGGCATCATGCGCCCCCGAATAAGCAACGCGCTTAAAGTCTCGATCTGGATTGATCCCCGCATCCAATAAGAAAGAACGCGGCATGAGATGACCCGAGGTGCTGGATTGCGAGCCAAAACTCACTTGCTTGCCCTTTAGATCTGACAGCTGTTTGATACCGGAGTCTTTCTGCGTGATGAAAACCGAGCGAAACTTGGTGTCTTCTTCGCGCTGCGCAATGGGTACAACCTTTCCGCCAGAACGGATTTGAGCCTGTACGTAGGTAAAGCCTCCGAACCAGACAAGTTCGACCTGCTTATTGACCAAGGCCTCTACCGCTGCAGGGTAGTCATTAACAGGTACGAAGCTGACCGTCATCCCCGTCGTGCGCTCAAGATATTTGGTCAGCGGACCAAATTTGCGCATTTGCTCGGTAGCAGCCTCTTCGGGGATGGTGGTGACTCGTAAAGTTTGCTGCGCCTGAGCGACACCAAAAAACAAGGCCGAACAGGCCAGCACCACGCCTGAAATCAAGCGCAGATAAGGGTTAGAGTTTGAATTAGAGTACACAGAATTCACCTGAAAACGGTTTGGATGCTTCAGTATAGGAGAGTCTTGGGACGCGACGGCCGATTGACCTTATATTCCAACGTTATTTGGCGTTGATTGGGACCAAGTCATTTTGAGCTACCAGCCAAGCGCGGCGTATAAGAAAACCGTTTGAGAGGGTTCGCCGTATTGCTTTGGGTCTGCGGCAGGGATACTAACCGCCCTCACTCTTGAGTCATCGCAAACTCTCGAAGCCAAGGTTCAAGGTGGGCGATATCAAACGTGCCAGCCTCCAACATCTTTAGCATCTCTGTGTGGATCACCATCGGTTGCCTCTTTAGACACCAGCCATTGATGCGCAGAAACACGTCAGTCGCGGCAAAAGCGATGCGCTTGTTACCATCTACAAACGGATGATTAATCGCTAGGCTTTCTAGCAACGCTGCAGCCTCAGCGATGATGTCGGAGTAGTAACCCGTTTGTGGTCTAAACAGGGCTGCCTCTAGGGCACCTGGGTCACGAACACCGCCCGCGCCGCCGTACCTTTGCATTAGGATCGTGTGCATACCGAGCACATCGGCCACGGTTAAATAATCGCGCTGCACGGCTTACTTCGCGAGTTCGCGGTAAAGATGATCGAATTCATCAAGACTAGACGCAAATGACGCCATCACGTGACGACGGGGTCGAGTCTTTTGCTGGCGGTCAATGTAATCACGCAGAGCCTCATCGAGCACAGCCTGAAATTGCCGACCTTGCAGCTCAGCGATTTGACGTAATGCGGTCAACACGTCTGGCGACGCTTGAGAAGAAAACTTTTCGCGTGCAGCAGTAGCCATAAAAGCACCTCATCTTGATAAATCTTGAAATAGCATGATACATCAAGATGATTGGAGTCGTGTGTTTCCTATTTTCACCCACCCTACTCCATAGGCTAAGCGCGCATAGCCATCTGAGCGCGCGTCCTCAACCGACGATCGCGGGCGGCGGCCAACCGTGCGAATTTTCGGAGCCCGGCCGGTTCTTCAGCCACCACGACCAGTCGCGCGGCAGCAGCGAGAAAGGGTCTTGGTGAGCAAGCTCACGCGCCGCCCAGATTGGCCAATGCGGGTTAGCAAGTGCTGGTCGCCCGAGGAACACCAAGTCGATGAGTTCTTCGCGTATCACCTGGTTCGCCACTGCAGGCTGCCCTAGGTTCCAGCTAACCGCCACCGGAATTCCGACCTCGCGACGGACGCGACTGCCCCGCTCGACCATGAAAGCGGCGCGAGAGAATGGAGGCTCGCGCATGTTGTCAGTGTTCAGACCGATGCTCAAGTCCGCCAGATCAAGCCCGTGGTTCTTCAACTGCGCGACCGCCCAGACCGCTTCATCAAACTGCACGCCGTCTTCGTGGTAATCATCCGTCACCAGACGCATCGTGAGCGGTAGGCGCTCAGGCCAAACGGCACGCACCGCATCCAGAGCCTCGCGGTGAAATCGCAGCCGATTCTCGAGCGTTCCGCCGTAAGCATCCGTGCGTTGATTTGCCAGTGGTGAGAAAAAACTCGCGCCGAGATAACCGTGCGCGAAGTGCATCTCGAGCCACTCGAAGCCAGCCGCGAGGGCCCGTTTTGCGGCGGCCGCATAGGCCCGGTGCAACGCATGAATCTCGTCAACGGTGAGTTCATGCACAGCATAGGGGAAGCGCCCGCCATAGGGAATGGGCGAGGGACCACGCACCTGCCAGCCATCGGGATGGTCCGGGGCGATTTGCAGCTTGCCTTCCCAAGGCTTTTGCTCGCTTCCCTTGCGACCCGTATGGCCCAGTTGAATGGCCGGGACCGCACCCATGTCCTTGATCATCCTAACCACACGGGCCATGCTTTCGATCTGCTCGTCCTCCCACAGCCCGGCACACGAGGTGCTAGTGCGGCCGTCGGGTGTGATGGCGATCTGTTCGGGAAAGACCAAACCAAAGCCGCCGGCCGCACGCGAGCCCAGCAGCATCAGGTGGAAATCGTTCATCTTCCCATCTGGCTCAGACCGATACATCGTCATCGGCGACATCGCGATGCGATTGCGTAGCGTGACACCCTTGAGCGTATAAGGCGTGAACAAATCAGGCATAGACGTGCTTCCTTGGCTTTTGCATCTTTTGATCGCAGAGGACACGTGGATCGCGTCCCTCAAACGACAGCATGTTAATTGATTACTTATTTCAGTACTTTAGTGCGAAAGCAATAGAGGCAGGTTGGGCAGGGCTTTGCGTAGTTTTAAATGCAAACGAGCCCTGATTCACCGCACACTAGTTGATTGTGTCGGGCACAGGGATGGCCCTAGTACTATTTAAAGGCTATGCTATAAATCAGATTACAAAAGATGCAAAATAAGAATTAGAACCTGTCGGAGCTCATCATGTACCGCTTAGCATTTTTCGGTCTTTTAATTGCGATCACCAGCTCGTGGACAACAGAATCACTTGCTCAAAGTTTTCCCAGCAAATCAGTGCGCCTCATTGTGCCGTTTCCGCCGGGTGGTCCTGCTGACGTGCTAGGCCGCGTGTACGCCGAGAAACTTTCGGCCGCATGGAGTCAACCCGTGATCGTCGAAAATCGTGCTGGCGCTGCCGGCAATATTGGTTCAGACATGACTGCGAAGGCTGCGCCGGATGGGTACACCATTTTATTAATTGCAAGCAGCCACGTCATTAATAGTGCGTTGTATGACAAGCTTCCTTACGATCCGATTAAAGACTTTACGCCCCTCTCACAAGTCGCGTATTACTCTTTGGTGCTGGTTGCGCACCCGTCGGTGCCTGCTCAGTCAGTGTCTGAGCTCGTCGCCTTGGCCAAAGCACAACCGGGAAAACTTGCTTTGGTCTCTGCTGGAAACGGTACTCCCACACACCTCACTGCAGAGCTGTTTCGCACCGCTGCTCAAATTGACTTCTTGCATGTTCCGTATAAAGGGGCTGCGCCCGCTACCAATGATCTTCTCGCTGGTCAAGGTCAGTTAATGTTTAACAACCCGGTATCGGCGTTGCCCCATGTCACAGCTGGTAAGCTCAAAGCGTTGGCCGTCACAGGCACACAAAGATCGGCCCTTGCTCCAGACATCCCAACGATCGCTGAATCGGGCTACCCCGGCTTCGAAGCGGGCACATGGTACGCATTTTTGGCACCGGCTGGATTACCGCCCGAGATTTCAAAAAAATTATCAAGGGATATCGTTGCAATCACAAAGCAAGACGATCTCAAGGCTCGACTCGCAAAAATGGGGATTGAAGCCCTAGGCAGCACACCAGAGCAGTTAACTGAGGTGATGCAAGCCGACTTGATCAAATGGTCGGGTGTTATTCGCAACGCAAATATTAAGCTTGACTAGGCCGCGACTTGCTGTATCGCACAAAGTTTCAACATTTATCACGCAAGGACTGTCATGCCATTTTTAAAACGCGCTGGTCACCCTGCCATTCACTATGCACTCGATGATTTTACCGACCCATGGCGTCAAGCGCCTTATTTAATTTTGCAGCATGGCTATGGCCGCTCAAGCGAATTTTGGAGGCCATGGGTACCGTACTTAGCGCGTTTTTTTAAGGTCATACGCCCGGATCTGCGTGGCCTTGGCCAGTCTGAAATCCCTGGCAATCTAGATGTGGACATCACACCCCAACACTACGTAGGCGACCTCGTCGCGCTCATCCAAAGTCTAGGTGGCGCCCCTGTGCACTACTGCGGCGAATCAGTCGCCGGTATTATTGGCATGGCGCTTGCGGCCGAACATCCCGATCTGCTTCGCACGCTATCGTTGGTGGCCGCACCGACACACATTAATCCTGATACGCAAAAGGCATTCGCCTTTGGTTACCCAACTTGGCAAGAAGCGTTGAGTACCCTAGGTTCGCGTGGTTGGGCCGATGCTGCAAACAGCGCAACTCGGTTTGGACCGGGTACTGACGTTGGCTTGCTAAAGTGGTACGCCGATGAGATGGGAAAATCAAACGTTGATGTTTTGATCCGCATGTCACGTATCGCGTCGGTCATTGATGCGACACCGTATCTGAGCCGCATCAAAACTCCGACACTTGGGTTGTACCCCGCTCAGGCGCCTGTAACAATCCAAACACAAGAGAAAGTCATCCGCCAGCATATTAAAAATTTAACGATCGTACACGTGCCCTCGAGTCATCATGCCATCATGAACATCATGCCCGCGATGCTTGCTCGCCAGGTACTGTACTTTGCAGCACAACATGACGGCACTGTTTGCGATGAGGCTTGAAAAAAACTAACTGAACGACTTAGCATTGCGGTGATAGTTAATGATGCGGTAGTAAGCGTAGGGCTTAGCCGCGGGCTCGAGTACACCGACTTACGTGCGACCATGGCAGGATGACCAATCAGGCAAAGCGTGGGCTCACATGTTTCTTAAATAATTAAAAGGGAGATGATCTTGCAAATTTTCAGACTTCGGGCGTTGCGTTTACTGCAAGCCGTTTTGGTCGTTTTAACAACAGGATTGAGTAGCCTTGCCTTAGCCAGCTACCCTGACAAACCCATCAAAATGATTATTCCCTGGCCTCCTGGCGGTGGCTCAGATGTCTTGGGGCGCATCGTTGCTAAGCACATGTCAGATGTATTGGGACAGCCCGTTGTCGTTGAAAATCGAGCCGGAGCAACAGGTCTGATCGGTACCGATATGCTAGTCAAATCAGCGCCGGATGGTTACACGATTGTCTTCATTGCGGACTCTTACATTGTGAGTCCACTGGTTTCTCCCAAGACAGCTCGCTATGATGTGAATAAGGACTTCACAAATATTGGTATGGTCGGCTTTTTTCCTTTGGTTCTAGTTGTGAATCCCCAGAATAATCCTGGAGATTTAAAACAATTTATCCAGAAGGGCAAAGATCCTGCTTCAAAGATGACTTACTCATCTTGGGGAATCGGCAGCTCAAGCCACCTAGCGACTGAAATGTTCTTGGCTCAGACAGGCAGTCAGATGTTGCATGTTCCTTTTCAAGGTGCGGCACCCGCTATGACAGCGGTTCTGGGAGGGCAGGTTGACTCAGTCTTTGTGCCCGCGGTCGTTGCGTTGCCTCATCACAACGCAGGAAAAGCAAAGATCCTGGGTGTTTCGAGTCAAAATCGACTGGCTGCCGCACCACAGCTCATGACAATGGTTGAGCAGGGTGTGCAATCCTGGATTTCATGGATGGGCGTATTGGGACCTGCGAATATTCCTACTGACCTGGCTGACAAATTGACTGCGGCGTTAAAGGCTGTCGTTGAAAATCCCAAGGTGCGTGAAGAGTTGACAAGAGGCGGTCTTGATCCTAATTTTATGAATCAAAAACAACTGACCGATTTTGTACGCTCTGAAAATATCCGAGTCGGAAATGTCGTTAAGAATGCGAAAATTTCCGTAGACTAACTCAAAGGGGGTGCGGCTAAGAATCGCCTGACAGTACGTTTACAGCACAGTGTTAACTGTGTGACCGGTACGGTATGTAAACCATGTGTTCGGTACATACCCACCCTATGCGTTCGTTGTCGGAGCGTGACCCACTTTGGTGCCTCATCAACTATAACGTGCACCGAAATGCGCTCCATGCATCTAGGTCAGGATATCTTAGCTTTACAAGACTCCACCGCAACCTCGTCTGTCTTGTTGACAGAGGCAGAAGATAAGTCACCGAATAACATTACGGAAAGTAGGAGTTTCAAGTACCACCCATTTGGTTACGGTAATGTTTCCACAAGGTTGCGATGCAGACGTAGTGAGACTTATTTCCGTTAATGATTGTTGGCACGGATATTGCTCACCTGACTTAGAATCATTAATATAAAACTCAGCTCATGGCGCATCACACCTTAGACATCGACGCAGTCACTCACACCTTTGGGGCATTCACCGCGGTTGATGATGTGAGCCTGTCCATTAGCGCTGGCGAGATTGTTGCCTTGCTCGGCCCTTCGGGATGCGGAAAGACAACACTACTACGTATCGTTGCGGGCTTTGTGGCACAAAAAACGGGCAAGGTCCGCATCGATGGCGCGTCGATCGATCATCTACAACCCAACAAAAGAAACATCGGGATCGTAT
Source organism: Bordetella parapertussis (assembly GCA_945895265.1). Classification (GTDB taxonomy): domain Bacteria; phylum Pseudomonadota; class Gammaproteobacteria; order Burkholderiales; family Burkholderiaceae_B; genus Zwartia; species Zwartia parapertussis_I. Next base: position 30,257 of record CAMDEF010000020.1, read on the forward strand.
TTCAAAACTACGCACTTTTTCCACATCTAACCATCGGTGAGAACGTCGCCTATGGCCTAGAGGCTCGGGGTGTCGATCGTGTAGCCATCAAGAAAAAGGTCGCGCATTGCTTGGAAGTTGTCCAGTTACCCCACATTGCAGAGCGCTTTCCTCGGCAACTGTCTGGGGGTCAGCAACAGCGTGTCGCCTTGGCGCGCGTCATTGCGACTGAGCCGACGATTCTTTTGCTAGACGAGCCGTTTGGAGCGCTAGATAAAAACTTGCGCCTCGATATGCAAATCGAGATCAAGCGGTTGCAGAGGCAACTCGGACTCACCGCCATCATGGTGACGCACGATCAAGAAGAGGCGATGAGTATCGCCGACCGCATTGCAGTGATGAACAAAGGTCATGTCGAGCAGTTTGGCACGCCAACAGATGTGTATGACAAGCCTGAAACACCTTTTGTGAATAGCTTTATTGGCTCAACAAACCTGCTACCTGGAGTGGTCAAGGCGAGCGAGTCCGGCACGGATGTCATTGCTCTGGACGCCGGCTCTGAGATCGCGCTGCCGACTGCTGCCACTTTTTCGAGAGGCGCCCGCGTGGTGGTATCCGTGCGGCCCGAGCACTTAATTCTGGATTCTGAGCGTCGCGAGGGCTATTGGCCTGTCGAGATTGGTTTGAATCTTCCCTTGGGGCCAACGCTTGTTGTCGAGGCTTGGACTAAGGATCGCACTGCACTCAAGGTCACGATGCCAAGACTGGTACAACGCTCGACGCAAAGCACGGCTTGGTGTGGATTGCGTCCTGAGGCGATCCCCACAATTTTTCCAACCGCAACTTAATACACACCCCTTTAGGAGTTGACATGTCTAGTCAGATCTCACGCCGCCATTTCTTGCAAAGCACTGCCGCCATTGCAGGCGCAGTTGCTTATCCTAATCTAGCCTTTGCCAAAGGTTCTGTCAGTAGTGCCATCTATCCCGGCGCTTGGGATGAGGCTTACAGAAAAATCGTGGCACCTGCACTTAAAAAGAGCGCCGGTGTCGATTTGGAATTACAACCACTTTTTGCAGTCGATCAGATTGCAAAAGCTAAGGCTGCGCGTGGTCGGCCTGTCTTCGATACCTTTGTTCTCGATCCAGGCCCAAGTGCGACCGGCAAAGCCGATAATTTGTTTGAAAAATTTGATGGCAGTCAGCTGAAAAATGCCTCCGCTTTACAAGCCGGCATGTTGGATGCCTATGGCGTGCCCATCGCCGCGCAGTTTGTCGGGATCGCTTACAACCCCAAAAAATTTAGCAAGCCGCCAACAAAATGGGCGGATCTTTTTCAAGAGCCATATCTCTCTCGTCTGGGTCTGACGGGTTTTCAAACGACCTTTGGTACGGTTGCGATCATTGAGTTTTCCAAGGCCTTTGGTGGATCCATCACGAATGTTGATCCATTTTTTGCAGAGTTGAAAAAAGTACTGAAAAAAGTTGCCGTGATTGGTGCACCTGCTGCGATGCCAGGTTTGTTTCAGCAGGGGCAATGCGATGTCATGTATACCAACACACAAACCGTGGGCATTCTGAAATCGCGTGGTGTTGATATCGAGTTTGTAGCGCCAGAAAGCGGTATCGCGACATTCTTTACGACGATGCACATCGCCAAGGGCTCCGAGGATATCGCCAACGCTTACAAGTATATTGATACAGTGTTAAGCGCGGAGGTGCAGACCCAGTTGATGAAGCCACCGTATTTTATGGCTCCTGTGAATTCCAAAGTCGCTTTGGACGGCTCGCTGCCAGTGAAGAGTCTGAGCGAAATGAGCAAAATGATTCAGCATGACTGGAGCAAGATCAACCCACTGCGTGCCGAATGGATTACCCGCTTTAACAAGGAAGTGTCTTGACACTAAGGCTTTCCCTGCAGGCCCGCGGTTGGCAATTGATGTTGCCACTCGCACTTGCATTCCTTGCGTTTTTTGTTGCGCCACTGATGATTCTCTTTGTTGTCAGTGGCTTTGAAGACGACAAAATCACCCAAGTGGGTTTAAAGACTTGGGTGAGTTTTGTTAGCGATCCTTTTTACTGGGTCGTAACTGGTAATACGCTCAAGCTTGGTGTCCTGACAGTGCTGGCAACATTGTTGATTGGTTATCCGCTCGCGGTTGTGTACATGCGCGCAGGTCCGAGTGTGCAGAAAATTTTGATCTTGATCATTATCATGCCGATGTTGTTGTCGGTAGTGGTTCGAACCTTTGCGTGGATTGTGATCCTTGGGCGAGAGGGTGTGATTAATCAGACCCTGCTCAGTCTGGGTCTGACCTCTACGCCTTTGCGACTATTGCAGACAGAGCTTGGCCTGATCGTATCGCTCACGCAAATTGAATTGCCGTTGATGGTGCTACCCCTCATCAGTGTGATGTCGCGGATTGATCCGAGTGTGCATGATGCCTCGTCCGCGTTGGGTGCTTCGCGCTGGAGGACTTTTTTCAAGGTCACAGTACCGCTGAGTCTGCCAGGCCTGATTGCGGGCTGCACGTTGGTTTTTGCGAGTTCGACGACTGCCTTTATTTCTCAGTCTGTCATTGGTGGTAATCGTCTGGTCTATTTGCCTTTGGTAGTGTGGCAGCAATCTCTGGTGGTCTACAACTGGCCGCTGGCGTCGGTCGCTGCGGTGACCCTATTGTTATCCGTGATGAGTTGCATTATTTTGTTGAATCTGGTTGGCCGCAAGAGTATGAGGTATCTCAATGTCTAGGCGTAATTCAGTCGGTGACGTATCGCACGAACTCGTGATTTACGGCCTAGCCGGCTTGGCGATTTTGGTATTGCTCGGACCGGTTGTTGTTGTCCTGATCACATCGTTTACAGATAACCAATCTTTGAAATTTCCGCCTCAGGGTTTTTCCTTGCAGTGGTACGAAAAGTTGTTTGATCCAAATGAATCCAGACAGATACACAGAGCGGCTTTTAATACGCTTGAGGTAGCGTGTTGGGCAGCTGGCGCAGCGGCGTTGCTAGGCACCTGTGCAGCAATCGGAATTTCTTCGACCCGTTCGCGCTGGTCTAGAGCGGCTGATACGCTGTTTATGTCGCCCCTTATTTTGCCTGGCATTGCTTTTGGTTTAGCTGCCCTAATGTATTTTTCGCTGCTAGGTATCAGGCCCTCTTTAAAGCTGATTATTGTGGGCCATTTTGTGATGATCGTACCGTTCGTGCTGCGGACAACGCTAGCAAGCCTCACTCAGCTGGATCCCGCACTGACTGAATGCTCAGCGAGTCTCGGTGCCACGCGCCTCTACACGTTTAGGCGGATTACTTTGCCCGTGATTTTTCCTGGTATCGCGGCGGGCACTTTTATGGCATTTATGGCCTCGGTCGATAACGTCCCGGTTTCTCTGTTTTTATCTGGGCCCAAGAGCGACATGTTGCCGATACGACTCTGGGGAATGATGGAGTCTACCTTGGATGTGCGAGTCGCAGCAGTCTCGGGTGTACTGATCATTTCAGTTCTGATTTTAATGTTGCTCATGGAGCGTTTGACTGGCTTAAGTCAGCGCATCAAGGGTTAGCCCCGGTTGCTCATCACTACTTTATTTTGGATATCCTTATGAAAATTGTCACGATCAAGCCTCTGAATGCCAAAGATTTCGCACCTTTTGGTGAGGTCATTGAGATGCCCGAAAAGCCTGGACGTATTTATTTTCAGGATGCGCTGGGTAACCTGAGGCCGCATGCCATTGCGTCTTTATCGACAACGGTTAAAGAGCCCACTAGTGACTTACCGCTTGAGGTCAACTTGTTAGAACGTCATGAGTTTTCTTCACAGTCTTTTATGCCAGCCCACGTGAAATCATGGCTAATTGTTGTGGCACCCCATACGGCGGACGGCAAACCAGATTTAGACGGTGTTCAAGCCTTTTTGGCCAATGGCAGTCAAGGAATTACATACAAGCCTAACACCTGGCATCACGGCATGACAGTGTTTGGTGAGACGGCAAAATTTAATATTTTTATGTGGCGTGATAACACGACGGGTGATGAAGAATTTGTTCCTGTTACACCGTTCATGGTGCAGCAGGCCTAGTATGTTTTGATTGATGGCACAAACCTCTGGAGACCTAAGATGAGTTGGCAACCTTCTCGTGATTTGATTGGCTATGCAAATAATCCCCCTAATCCAAAGTGGCCCGGTGGCGCGCGTTTGGCCGTAAATTTTGTGATGAATTACGAAGAAGGCTCTGAACCATCGGTTCAGGATGGCGAGGGCTTTTCTGAAACGGGTTTGACCGAGGCCCATGGCTTGAATCAGGCGGGTGCCGGACGCGACTTGGCTGCTGAGGGCATGTTTGAGTATGGCAGTCGCGTGGGGTTCTGGCGCCTCGTTAAGCTGTTTGAAGAGCGCAACATGCCTCTCACTGTGTTTGGCTGTGCACTCGCTCTAGAGCGTAACCCGCTCGCAGCCGAAAAAATTCGACAAATGGGCTATGACGTCTGTTGTCACGGCTGGCGTTGGATCAAGCACTTTGAACTGACCGAGGAACAAGAGCGTGAGCACATCCGGCTTGCGATTGAGTCACTCAAGAAAACGATCGGTGAACGACCGCTTGGTTGGTACTGCCGCTATGGCCCGAGCGTGAATACGCGTCGACTCGTCGCCGAAGAAGGTGGTTTTTTATATGACTCTGATTCTTATGCGGACGAACTACCTTTTTGGCAAACGGTCGAAGGTAAACCTCATCTCGTCGTACCGTATTCGCTAACGAATAATGATGGCAAGTATGCTGGTACGGTTGGGACATCGGATGAATGGTTTAATTTCGTCAAAGATGCTTTTGATACGTTGTACGAAGAGGGTAAAACGCAGCCGAAAATGATGTCGGTTGGTTTACATATGCGACTGATCGGTCATCCTGCGCGCTCAGCGGGTTTAAAGCGTTTGCTGGATTACATCTCAACCAAGAAGGATGTCTGGGTCACACGCCGAATCGATATCGCGAACCACTGGTTAAAAACGCATCCCTATTCTGGCTAATCTTTATTCAGCCGGACGCGAAGCGAATCGTAAATCGCGTCGCATCTCCGTTAGTCAAGCAGCGTCACCACAGCAACGGTAGGTTCTGCCTTTGTGCAGGTGGGGCTGTATGGCACCGTCAAGATTGCTGACAACGCCTATAGACAGTGCGATAGCGAAAGGCAATTTGATTGCTCATGACTCCTAAAATCCACAATCATTAGCCTTGTGCAATCAGGCGTTGGAATTAGCCTCGTTCGAGGGGAGGTAGCGGCGGCCGCACGTGTATCGGGCGAGCTAGTAATTTGGGAAAAAGGACGAGCAACAACGACGTTGCAGTTGATTTATCCCTCCAGTCGTCAGGCCAGTTTGGTGACGACAGCCATCCTTCGGGTAGCTGAAAAGATCTGGTGTTTGCCAAGTTATCTACGCTAATCTGTTGACGTTGATCCAACTTTTCGGCCGCACCTCCCTTAGTATTGGCAATATTTTACCTAAAGTGGTTTTGCATTTAGTGGCACTGTGCAAACGAGCGAGTCAGGGCGATGCGCTGGCTCGGTCTGAGGCAGCAGAGCTTGATACGGCTCTTGGGCTGAAAAAACGGTCTGAAGATTTTGATTACTTCGAATCGCGTTAAAGAACGTACCGATTAATCGGGTATCACGGCAGTGACTTCAATTTCCACACGTGCACGGTCTTCGGCCAAGTCGACGACTTGCACAAGGGTCATCGCGGGGTAGTGTCGTCCGATGATGTTTTTATAGGCTTGGCCGAGCTCGCGACCGCATATCAAATATTCTTGCTTATCTTTGACATACCAAGTCATACGAACGATATGTTCGGGGCCCGCTTCAGCGCAAGCGAGTGTATCGACAATATTTCTCAAAGCTTGCTGGCTTTGCAGCACGAAGTCATCAGAGTCGAATTTCGATTCATGATTCCAACCGATCATACCTGCCAAATAAACGTGACGACCGCGTGTTGCGATGCCGTTGCTATACCCTTTCGGGGCAATCCAACCGTCGGGTTGTAAAACCTTCCACATAGTTAGGCCTTTTTTATTAAGTCGGTATGGTCATCTCTCGCAAGCGAAAGCGCTGCAGTTTACCCGTCGCGGTGCGCGGTAAGCTTTTTAGAAAAATAATTTTTCGAGGGTATTTAAACGGAGCAATATTTTTTTTGACAAAATTTTGTAAGGTTTCGATAAGTGTTGCACTGGGTTCGAAGCCAGTATTGAGTGTAACGAAGGCGGTGATGACTTGTCCGCGCTCAGCATCGGGTTGTCCGATTACAGCGCATTCTGCAACCGCTGGGTGCTGTAACAAAATGCCCTCAACCTCTGGCGCGGCGACGTTGTAACCCGCTGAAACGATCATGTCATCATTGCGTGCGATATAAGTAAAGTAGCCCTCTTTATCCATGACGAAGGTGTCGCCGGGCAAGTTCCAGCCATCTCTAACATATTCGGCTTGACGCAAGTCTTCGAGATAACGACAACCGGTCGGGCCACGCACAGCGAGTCGCCCGGGCGTTCCCGCTGGCACGGGTCGCATTTGTTGATCGACGATTTGAGCAATGTACCCCGGCACGACTCGGCCGACACAGCCCGGCCTCGCATGTTTGCCTGCACTACTGATATAGATATGGGTTAATTCGGTGCCGCCTATGCCATCGGTGAGATCGGTTCCGGTACTGTCCTTCCAGCGTTGTCGAGTTGACTCGGACAGGGGTTCGCCAGCCGATACAGGGTGACGTAAAGAGCTTAAGTCGAACGCGTGAGCTAAGCTCGCCATCTGACGATAAAAGGTTGGTGCGGTGTAGCATTGAGTGGCGCGATAAGAGGCCATGGTGTCCAACAGTGTCTCGGGCGTGTGTTTCTCAAGCAAAATCGTTGAAGCGCCGTAACGCAGCGGAAACGCCAGTAAACCACCTAAGCCAAAGGTAAAGGCAAGCGGCGGAGTGCCGCAGACGATGTCAGAGGCATTCATTTCCAAAATATGCTTTGGAAACAGATCACACATCGCCAAGATATCGCGATGAAAGTGCATCGTGCCTTTGGGCTGACCTGTTGTACCACTAGTAAACGCAATCAAGCACACATCATCTTTACTGGTTGGATGCGCACAAAATGGGCGGGAGTACTTTGTCATTAACGCTTCAAGTCCGTCAGGCCGATGATTGTCGAAGTAAAGGACAAGTTGTAATGACGAGGCGTTTTGCGGGTGTTGCGGTGCTAAGCAAAAACTCAACTCTTCTGACAGGTTCTGCGAGCAAAGAGCGGCCGTAATCTGAGCTTTTTCGATGACTTGCCTGAGCTCGCTTGCTCGCAGCATTGGCATGGTGGGTACCATGACCAGACCCGCTTTTATGCCCGCCAACAAACAAGCAGCCATCATCGGAGAATTCGCTCCTCTTAGAAGCACGCGATTGCCCGCGACTAGCTTGAGGTCTTGGATAAGCGCCTGCGCGATGGCGTCGATCTGTTGTTGTAATTTGTGATACGTCCAAGTCACAGCACCGTGCTCGTCGCGGCCGTACAACGCGGGTCGCGCGCCCTCGCCTTGTGAAACGTGCGTGTCGACTAATTCTTGTACGATGTTTAACTGAGTCGGATATTGCAATTCAGGGCGGTCAAAGAGAAATATCGGCCACTGGTCTGCAGGGGGCAAATGGTCACGCGTAAACATATCAACGTGTGATGAGACGGCAAGCGCAAGCTTTGACATCGACACCTCTCTTAGGTTGTTGCGCAAAGGGCTAGACGTGAGTGCAGTCATTGACTCCGTCAATCCCCTTCAAAAATAGGTATTTTTTTAGCAACAAAAGCGTGATAAGCACGATGAAAGTCGTTGGTCATCATACAGATGGCTTGTGCTTGAGCCTCTGCTTCGATCGCCTCATTCACACCCATATTCCATTCCTGTTGCAACATTTTTTTAGTCATGCTGTTGGCGAAGGTCGGACCGTTAGCCATGTCAGAAGCTATTTTTTGGACATGTGGCAGAAGGGCGTCGGGCGAGCAAAGCTGGTTATAAAAGCCCCAGCGTTCTGCCTCTGCGCCGGGAAGGCCTCGCCCCGTGTACAGCAGTTCGGAGGCTCTGCCTTGACCAACCACACGTGGCAAGAGAGCGCAGGCTCCCATGTCGCAACCGGCTAAGCCAACTTTATTAAATAAAAAATACGTTTTACTTCGCTCGGTACCAAAGCGTAAATCTGCCCCAAGCGCCAGCAAAGCGCCCGCGCCCGCGCAAATACCATCGATCGCTGCGATGATTGGCTGCGGACATGCCCGCATGGCTTTAATGACCTCGCCTGTCATGCGGGTAAACGCAAGTAGACCCGGCGTATCTAGTTCGGTCAGTGGGCCGATAATTTCATGCACGTCGCCGCCTGAGCAAAAATTTTGTCCGGCTCCGGTAATAACAATGGCGTGTACATCGTCCACGTCACTCATCGCCCGAAACAAATCGCGTAATTCAGCATAAGACTCAAAAGACAATGGATTTTTTCGCTCAGGTCGGTTTAGTGTAATCGTGGCAACTTTGGCTGAGTATTGAAAAAGAATATGCTCGCCTTGGTATTCTGCTAACGACTTGCGGTGTCGTGGTAATTGATGCGATCTTCCCGAACGATATTTTTTGCTCATGATTGATCCAGAGAGACAGAGGTTACATAGTGTTGACGAATGCCAGTTTTGAGATGTCCTAATAGACTGAAGAGTTGAGCCTGCTGCTCTCCTGTGATCCCGCTAAATAACTGCACCACCCAGCGTTCATGCGCTTGAGCCATTTGTACAAAACTGGTGCGGCCAGAGGGGGTTAGAACAACTTTAAAAGATCTTCTGTCCCTCGGTGCAACCACGCGTTGTACGAGTTGTTCTTTTTCAAGTTGATCTACGATCGCCGTGATGTTGCCACCACTGACCATCATGCGGCGCGATAATTCACTCATCATGAGTCCATCGCGATGACGCTCGAGTTGTGCCATGAGATCAAAACGTGGCAGACTGGTATCAAATTGTTCGCGTAATTTTTGACGCACTTTGTCTTCGACCAGAGTAGTGCAAGACAATAATCGTAGCCACAAGCGCAAAGACAAGTGATGATCCTTATGGGCGCGTAATTCTTGATCTTGAGACACGTCGGTGTTGATCATCTTGCTAATTCTCCGCCATCGATGGCGATCGCTTGTCCGTTAATTGAGTGACTTTCGGATTGGCATAACCACAGCACGGTGCGGGCGACCTCCTCCGGCCCCACTAACCGCTGCTGGGGATTATTCGAAACCAGCGCAGCGTAGGCTTGTTCAGGTGTTTTGCCGGTTTCATGAACGATATTTTCGAGCGCGCGTTGTGTCAGGTCGGTGTCGGTGAAGCCCGGGCAAATAGCATTGACCGTGATGGCTTTTCGCGCTAATTCTAGAGCCAGGGCGCGAGTCAATCCCACTACGCCGTGCTTGGCGGCAACATAGGCCGTGACATAAGGATAGCCCTTTAAGCCCGCGGTGCTGGCGACATTGATAATACGACCTGGGATACCTTGTGAGGCCGCTAAAACCATCGAAGCAAGTACGGCTCGAGTGCAGGCATACGTTCCGGTTAGATTGACATCAATCATGCGTTGCCAGGCTGCAAGGTCGGTCTTTTCAAATGGTTGGCTAAGCGCCTGGCCAGCGTTGTTAATTAAGATATTCACTGGACCCAAAGCCGACAGTGCCTTCTGTATTGCGGCTTCGAGCGCTGTGTGATCTGTAATATCAACTGCCAGCACGCAGATTGAAGCCTGCTGATCAAGTGTTTTAGCCAGAGCTTCTAAGTGCTCGGCGTCCCGCCCAAGTAAAGTTAAGTTAGCGCCGGCCCGCGCCAGTTCACGAGCAATAGCGGCTCCGATACCACGAGAGGCCCCCGTGATCAGAGCATGACGTTGTTTGAGAGATTGAGCGTCTGGCATTGGTATTATTTGTTTGAAGACAAAAGTGCTGCGGCGCGTTCGAAAGTGGTTTCGAGCTGCCGTTTAGCCGATAGATATTGTTTTGGCCACGCAATGGCTTGGTAACCGATGCGAGCAGCCTCGGTTAAGGTCCAGAATGGGTTGGCTAAATGCGGGCGAGCGATAGCGCATAAATCGGCACGACCTGCGGCAATAATACTATTGACGTGATCGGCCTCGCTGATGGCGCCTACCGCGATTGTGGCGATGCCAGCCTCTTGCCTGATTCGGTCGGCGAAGGGCGTCTGAAACATACGACCAAACACCGGTTTTTCGAGTTTACTGACTTGACCTGACGAACAATCAATCAGATCTGCTCCCGCAGACTTAAAGGCTTTGGCGATGAGAACTGCTTGTTCGGGGGTGATACCCCCCTGTACCCAGTCGTGCGCTGAAATTCGTACCGACATTGGTAAATGAGCGGGCCAGACCGCACGCACGGCTTCAAAGACTTCTAAGGGATAGCGCAAACGATTTTCTAGCGAGCCACCATATTGATCGCTTCGGCGATTCGTCAAAGGCGATATAAAACTCGACAGTAAATAGCCATGCGCGCAGTGCAACTCAAGCCAGTCAAATCCGACGAGCGCAGCGCGTTGCGTCGTTTGGATAAAGTCATCTTTTACACGCGCCATATCCGCGAGCGTCATTGCGTGCGACTGTTGACTGATTCCGTCTAGGTATTGCTGTGACGAGGCGCTCAATAAAGGCCAGTTTGGTTCGGTGTCAAAGGCCTCAAGCGGTTGGTCTATGCCGTCCCAAGCACGTCTGCTTGAACCTTTTGCGCCAGCATGACCGATTTGCGCCGCGATACGCGCATCGCTGTTGCAGTGCGCCCAAGAGACGATACGCTGCCAAGCTTGCGTTTGCGCGTCGTTCCATAATCCTGGACAACCCGGCGTAATCCGAGCATCTGCACTGACACAAATCATTTCGGCAAAAACCATACCCGCGCCACCCATCGCACGCGCACCTAAGTGAACGAGGTGATAATCCCCTGGTACACCATCTTGGGCCGAATACTGCGCCATCGGAGATACGACGACGCGATTTTTCAAGGTAACAGAGCGTGCTGTGTATGGGGTAAACATTGGAGGCGTCTGGCTAATGCTCGGAGACTTTGCACGCTGCGCAAACCACTGCTCATAGCCCTCTAGCCATTTTTTATCGCGCAGACGTAGATTTTCGTGGCTGATACGTTGACTGCGAGTGAGCATCGAGTACATAAATTGCTCGGGTTGTAGCTGATCGCAATAGCGTTGGCCACAGACTTCAAACCATTCCATGGCGTTCCATGCCGCATTTTGTAGCTTGAGTGTTTCGATGCGTCGTAATTCTTGGTAATCTGTCAGCACGCGTGCAAGTTGACTGGTCTCGCAACCGTGGATCTCAAATTGTCGAGTCAATTCGATCGCATCTTCTAGCGCCAATTTAGTTCCAGAGCCGATGGCAAAGTGCGCGGTATGAACTGCGTCACCCATTAACACGACGTGAGCACCGAGTTTATTTTTTAGCCACCATTGCTCGCAGACGACGCGCTGAAAATTTAGCCAAGCCGAACCGCGCAAATGCCGCGCATTGGTCAGCAGTTTGGCTCCTTTTAAGTTGTTGGCAAACAGCGCTTCACAAAACGCGATCGATTGCTCCTGATCGGCATGCTCTAAGCCGTGCGCCAGCCAGGTCTGTTCAGAGCATTCGACAATAAACGTCGAAGTTTCGTCGTCAAATTTATAGATATGTGCTTGAAACCAACCGTGTTCAGTTTTTTGAAAATCAAAGGTGAAGGCGTCATATTGACGCTTTGTGCCCAGCCAGATAAAGCGGTTAGGCCGGGTCACGATATCTGGCTTAACAATCTCTGAATACTGTGTGCGTATTTTAGAGTTGATGCCATCGCAAGCGATGATTAAATCAGCATCAGAAAAATCTAAGTCTGAGTCCACATCGCAGCTGAACTGCAATACGACGCCCAGCGCTTCGCAGCGTGATTGCAAAATATTCAATAGCTTTTTTCGACCAATGCCGACGAAGCCGTGTCCGCCCGAGCGGATTGTTCGGCCCTTAAAAAGCAGTTCAATATCATCCCAGTGATTGAAAGCTGTTTGAATGTCGTGAGCCGTGGTGAGGTCCCACTGACGCATGTTCTCCATCGTGGCGTCTGAAAATACGATACCCCAGCCGAAGGTGTCGTAAGGCAAGTTGCGTTCAATGACGCTGATATCGTGACTTGGCCAACGCGCTTTCATCAGCAAACTAAAATACAAACCTGCAGGACCGCCGCCAATACAAACGATTTTCATAGGCTCTTTTTTATAAAATACTTTAAAGTTAAATATTTCATTATTGAAGTATCTTGCGCTCCTTTGCTGTTGTCAAGCTTTAAAATAAAAATAAAGCAATACTTAAATATTTTATTAAAAGAAGAGTTTGATGATGAACCGTATAGGTCGCGTAACCTCTCAAAATTCTGATAGTTTTCTTTAGTTGTCTGCGCTCACGACCTGTTAGTGCCGTGTTCGACTTACGGGGGGTGACCTGCCTGCTCCAGTGGAGTCATTGGTTTCACTTCCCAAAAGTGGGAATGAGTTTGAGGCGATAGTCTATTCCGCCGCCAAAAACCGTCGGAATAATCAGGATTTCACACGGCACGGTCGTCTAGGACAAGCTCAACTTGGTGTAGATGCTGTATTGTTGATTTGCACCGAGAACTGACCCACTGGAGGTGCGGCGGAGCTGGCTGCCGGTGGTGCGCAGGGGGGGTTAAGCTGCTTACACCCACTTGGGCGGCACGTTGGCTGCTGTTAGGTAGCTATTGCTGGCAGCAAACCCACACCCGACCCATGCCCACTTGGGTACTAGCGACCTTCGGGTGGCTTTTTAAAGGCCGTTTATGAAGGATGCGGTAGACGTTTGTGTTAACGCTAAGACGTTGAGTCAAGGCGCGGTTAGGCACTTTTATGATGCCCTGGAACAAAGAGCCGTAAAAACGGATGTGCTGGCTGATGATGGTGAGAGTTTTGAGGGCGATGGGGTTGCCCTGATGTTGGGCGCAGAATTACGTGGCCTATACACTTATAAGGCATTTGTGCGTATTTCACTGAACGTGACCGGTGGTTTCGCGAAAGCGTGACCGATGCGGTTAGGTTGCATAGTTAATGATTAATCTTATCCGAAACGGTCACGCTTTCGTGAAATCATCGGTCACGATGATATGAAATCGTTGCTTCGGCGCGGTGTTTGGTTGGAAAAACATCATTTTGTGATGGTTTTGGTCTGTTTGCGTAGGGATTCACCGCTTAAGCTAATTTTATGTGCCGCGTGAAGCACCCGATCTAGGATGGCGTCTGCTAGGGTCGGATCGTTGAGGTAATCGTGCCAATGTTCAGTGGGTAATTGGCTGGTGATGAGGGTTGAGCGCGTAGCCACCCGGTCATCGAGGACTTCGAGCAGATCGTTTCTTGAGCTCTGTTCAAGTGGAGCTAGACCCCAGTCATCAAGAATCAGCAAGTCGGTCTTTGCCAGCGCACTCAGACGTTTAGCGAAGCTGCCATCACCGTGGGCGATGCGTAGCTCCTCAAATAAGCGAGGCGTTCGGACATAAGCAACCGACAAGCCCTGGCGGCAAGCCGCATTACCCAACGCACACGAGAGCCATGTCTTACCGCACCCTGTGGCACCGGTCAGAATAAGGTTTTGGTGATTGTGGATCCATTGGCAGTTCGAGAGCTGTGCCATCAAGGACTTGTCCAGTTTGCGGCCTGCGCCGTATTGGATATCTTCGACGCACGCTTGTGAGGATTTGAGCCGTGCCTCACTTAGCAGTCCTTTAATTCTGCGATTCTCGCGCCAGGTCAGGTTGCGACACGACTTTGCTCGTCACTTCGTGCATCGGTTCATTCGAGGGGTCGCCATCCGCAAGACTGAGCTCTGCGCCCTCTTCGATATTCACCACGAGATTGATCGCAACGCTTGCACCGCCTGGCCATTTTGGATCAGGACGCTGATCACGATAACCATATAAATCTCTACGATCCATCTCAAGCTCTCTATGTAGGTTACTGATACAAGCGTGTAATGTTTGCGTCGACACCATTAAGAATACGACCTTTGGGACGAGCAAAACTTCCTGACCGCTGTTTCGAAGGATGCATGCGCGCGACCGACAGGGCCTGCAACACTGCAGCCTGCATCGGATCAATTACGGGTACACCCACCGCAGCAGAAACCTGCCGCGCATAACCGGCGAGCACTGCGCCGCACAACACGATGACGTCTGAGCCATCCTGCTGCACGAGCTGTTCAGAGGCTTGGATTAAGGCCTGGGCAACCAGGGGATCGGCATCGGTCACACTAAAAGCACTTGGCATCTCGATGGCCCGCCATTTCGAGACACGTTGCGTAAAACAATAGGAAGCAGTCAGTTCTTCGTAGACCGGCACCATCGAGGCGCCAAGCGTGAGACAACCGATCTTGCCCCCGAGCATGCTTGCGGTCACTAACGCCGCCTCAGCCATCCCCACCACCGGAATGTCCAGCATCTCCCGCAAGGCCATCAATCCTGTATCAATCGAAACGCCCAGCACCAACACATCATGTTCGTCCTGATGCGTCGCCGCCAGCCGCAGCATTTCTGCCAGCGCGATTGCGTTTTCTGAACGGCTGCTGATGATGGCGGGTCCGGTCTGCGCGGTGAAGGCATGAATAATCGCTTGTTCACCTACCGCAAGCTTGGCCTGAGTCAACAGCCGTTGCGTCACATGCTCAGTTGTGTTCGGGTTGATCAGCAGAATATTCATTGGATTTGTTTCATTTTTCGGAGAAAATTTTTGCGAGATCAACCTCAGAATCAGCGGGTTCAAGATTGAGACTGCCCTCGATATGGTTGAGGTGTTCGAGCATCAGACGCTGTCCACCTTCAATATCACGTTTCGCGATCGCATCCACAATCAGACTATGCTCATCGGCCAGGCAACTCGAAGCAGTCGGAGCGTCATACAAAATAATAATGAGACACGTCAAGGTCGAGAGCTCACGCATCGTACGCGCCAAAGCTTGATTACCGGCTAGCTCCGCCATCAGTGTGTGAAACTCACCTGACAGGCGCACGATCAGTCTTTTATCCTCGCGGCGGCGGGCTTCAAGCTCTAACGCGCAATGTTGGCGCAAGCGCTCGATCCGCTCGGGAGTCAGATTTTCAATCAAACGCCGCACTAGTTCAGGCTCAATCAGGCGTCTTGCTTCAAAGACATGCAAGGCCTGCTCGATCGTAGGTCGCGCAACATAGGCACCACGCTGGGGATATAGGTCCACCACCTGCTCGTGCGCAAGACTGGCCAAGACCTCGCGCACGCGTGCGCGGCTGACTTTAAATATTTCGGCGAGTCGTTCCTCTACCAGCTTGGTACCGGGATGCAGCCGATGCTCCAAAATGGCGACATAAATCTTTTCGTATATTTCGTCTTGCGTATTTTCACGCTTTAAACGAGCAGAAATCTTTGACTGCATCTAAGTCCCTTTCTTTTTAAAACACATACGACTAGGCCCAACTAAACAACTTGCCCCAGCCTTTGATTTCAGAGGGATCGACGCCCACCTTGCGCAATGCCCCCCAGACAGTTGTACTCACCGTATCAAGCAGCACCATCTGACTCTTTTGTTCAAAACGGTCAGCAAGCTGCGCCGCACGTAAATTCGTACAGTAGGTCACGATGGCTTCAGGTTGAGCTTGACTGACTGTGTGTAAATCTTTCTCAATCGTCTCGGGCTCAACCAGCGCAAAATCATAATTCACCGAAATGTCGTGATGTACTTCACCCACGACCTCAATATTCGCCGAGGCGTATTGTCTAACAATTTTCTGCTGAACGTCCTCTGTATACGGACTCACAATCCCCAAGCGCTTGATGTGTTTGAGCGCAAGCAGTTCATTTAATGCCAATACTGCTGTCGATGCGGGTATGCCCGTGTGAGCCGTAATTCTCTCGCATAGCAAAATATCTTTTTCAAAGCCCATCCAGCCCGCCGAGGTCCCGCTCCAGGTAATTACATCGGGCTTGGCATCCGCCAACATCTCGGCTGCCGCGAGGATATTGCTGTCATCAAACTGACCAAGCGCTTGATCTGAAAGGGAAATATTCGTCACACGAAAGCGTGCGAAGTGGGCATGCACATTGGGCAGCCCACTAAGTATGGCATTCGTGAGAGGCTCAAGTGCGGTATTGGATGAGGGTGTGAGCACACCGATTCGGATCACCTTTTGCATACTTGTCCTTTTTTTATGTTGACTTTAATGTCTACGTTATTGTAAACATTATGCAAGCACCAATAACTTTAAAATAACAAACACTGGCACGTGTCTTGCTAGAGACTACACAAGCAAGTGATGTGCCAGAAGAGAGAACGACGAGCCTTGTGAGGGCGGAATGTATGCAAGTGCACCAAAATGTGATGTATGCACTAATGTTGACAATATATCGCCCTACTTTAGGGCAATTTGCGCAAAGCACAAAAAATTAGGAGCACGTTTGACATGAGCAACACCCTCGACTTAGTCATCAAGAACGCTAAAGTCGCTACGGCCTCCGATGTGTTTATGGCCGACATCGGCATAAAGGATGGCACGATTGTCATGCTGGGCAGTCATTTACCAGACGCACTGAAAACGATTGATGCAGCCGGTCGCGTGGTTACCCCCGGTGGCGTGGATGCGCACTGTCATCTAGATCAACCCATGCCAGCCCCCATGAAAATGGTCGATAACTTTGAGACCGGTACGCGTTCAGCCGCTTGCGGTGGCACGACAACCGTCATTCCTTTTGCTGCGCAGGCAAAAGGACAATCCCTTCGCGACGCAGTCAAAGACTATCACCAGCGCTCGGATGGTCGCGCCCATGTGGATTACACCTTTCACCTGATTGTGAGCGATCCAACGCCCACCGTTTTGAACGAAGAACTCCCCGCACTGATCGCCGAGGGTTATACGTCCTTCAAAATCTACATGACCTACGACGACCTCAAACTTAATGATGGGCAGATCCTCGATGTGCTGTCTGTCGCCAAGCAACACGGTGCGATGGCCATGATTCATGCGGAAAATGCCGACTGTATCGAATGGCTCACCCGCAGGCTTGAGGCTGCAGGTCAAACCGCCCCGCGCTTTCATTCGCACTCCAGACCCATGCTGGTCGAGCGCGAAGCCACGCATCGTGCCATTGCGCTCTCCGAACTGGTTGACGTCCCGATTCTGATTGTGCATGTGTCGGGTCGAGAGGCCGTCGAACAAATCCGCTGGGCGCGCAGCCACGGCTTGCAGATTTTTGCCGAAACCTGTCCCCAGTATCTATTTCTGACGGCAGACGACCTAGGTATCGATAACAGCTACTTAGGAGCAAAGTGCATTTGTAGTCCGCCTCCAAGAGATCGTAAAAATCAGGAAGTTATTTGGAATGCCTTGAGCGATGGCCTGTTCTCAGTGTTTTCCTCGGATCATGCGCCCTTTAGCTACGAAAGCCCCGAGGGCAAAAAGCCGGGGGGTGAAGAAGTGGCCTTCAGACACATTCCCAATGGCATCCCGGGCTTAGAGACGCGCATGCCCCTTTTATATTCTGAAGGTGTGCTGGGCGGGCGCCTTTCGCTCACCAAATTTGTCGAGCTGACCTCGACCAATCCCGCCAAAGCTTACGGACTGCATCCCCTCAAGGGTACCATCGCACCAGGCTCGCACGCCGACCTCGTGATCTGGGATGAAAAGCCCGTCACGATTCAAAACAGTGCCTTGCATCATGCCGTCGACTACACCCCCTACGAAGGGATTGAGCTCAAAGCCTGGCCGGCGATGACCTTGAGTCGGGGGGAGATTGTCTGGGATGGTCAGCATTTCATCCCGCGTCTGGGTAAAGGGCAGTTTTTGTCCTGCGGCAAACCCACCTTGATGACGACAGGTCGCTAGGAGAAAAAAATGCGGATCCTGCTCATCAATCCGAATATTTCTCAGAGCGTCTCAGACCTCATAGATATCGAGGCCAAACGCACTGCTAGCATTGACACCCAGATTCAGACTGCCACCGCTGCCTTTGGCGTCGCCTACATTGAGACCCGCTTCGAAGCCCTGATCGGCGCCTACGCCGCTGCGCAATTGGCCGGTGATCTTGCAGGGCAATACGATGCCGTCGTCGTCGCCGCCTTTGGAGACCCAGGTTTGCAAGGCCTCAAAGAAGTGCTGCCCTGCCCAGTCGTGGGTTTAACGCAAGCGGCATTGGCGAGCGCCTGCCTGCTCGGCAACAAAATTTCGATTGTTGCGATTTCAAAACGTATCAAGGCTTGGTATGCCGAGACCGTGGCTTCCTATGGCTTGAGCGATCGTCTGGTCAGTATACGCAGCCTCGAAGAACCCCTCCCGAACATCGGTTCCGTTCAACAAGACAAAGCCGCTAGTCTGCTGGCTGCCGCCAATCTATGCGTCAGCCAAGACGGTGCGGATGTGATTATTTTGGCGGGCGCGCCGTTGGCGGGGCTGGCACGCAGCTTGGCTGGCCAACTCCCAGTCCCTGTCGTAGATGGTGTCTCGAGCGCCGTCAGACATGCAGAGTCTTTAGTCCGTCTCAATGCCGGGCAGAGCCGCACGGGCAGCTTTGCGCCACCACCGCTCAAGCCCAATGCAGGACTCCCTCAGTCAATCGCGACGCTACTCGCGAATGGTCATCAACGCATTTAACCCCTCAAAAGGACTCATCATGAAACAGAGAACACCACGCACTCTCCTGAGCACTGCAATCGGCACACTCTTGCTAGCAGCGACCTGTCTGCAGGCGAGCGCCCAAGACAAACTTCAGATCGCGGGCAATTTTGCCACTTCGCATCCTAGTAGTGTTGCTGTTGATAAAGTGTTCAAAGACGAGCTTGCTCGCCTGACGAACAACAAACTGCAAGTCGATGTATTTCCTGCGATGCAACTGGGTGGCGCTAAGGAAAACGTCGATGGCGTGCGCGCGGGCACACTTGGCATGACCTGGGTAGGTGCTTCTTTCATGTCGCGCATCGCTCCTGAAATCGAAGCGGTAAGCTTGCCGTTTGTCTTTAAAAATCGCGAAGCGGCTTACCGAGTCATTGATGGCCCCGTTGGCAAGGCAATTGATCAAAAATTGCTGGACAAAGGCTTTGTCGTCCTCGGCTGGATGGAGCTCGGGATGCGCAACATCACAAACAGTAAAGGCCCGATCAAAACGGTCGCCGACCTCAAGGGCATGAAGATCCGTATGCAACCGAACGAGACGCATCTGGCCTCCTTCCGTGCATTGGGCGCAAACCCAATCGCGATGGACGTCAAAGAACTCTACTCCGCGCTCGAGCAAAAAGTGGTCGACGGTCAGGAAAATCCCTACACCGTGATCGATGCCAATCGCTATGCCGAGGTACAAAAATATCTGTCGAACTCCTCGCATTTCTTTGACTTTATCGTTGTCGTCGCCAGCAAGCGCGTATTTGACAAGATGAGTCCTGCCAATCAACAAGCTGTCCGCGAAGCCATGACCAAGACTGTCGCCTATCAGCGCGGTCTGGCAGCAGAAAACGATCTCAAGTCCTTGAACAATCTCAAAGCAAAAATGACCTATACGGAAATTCCGCCTGAGACGTTTGAGCAAATGCGAAAGCTCACTGCTCCGGTCATTGAGAGCGTCAAAAAACGCGCAGGCGCCGACTTGGTCGATCAAGTGATTGCCGAAACTTCGAAGTAATCCTGCAATGTTCTGGGCTGCCCAATGATGAATTCCATCCCTGCCACCTACGACACGACCACCCCTTTGGGTAAGTGTTTTCGGAGTTTAGATCTAATTTTGATTTGGGCACTTGTTCTGATATTTCTCTTTATGGTCGGCATTGTTTCTGCACAAGTGGTCATGCGCTACGGCTTTAACGTATCGATTGATTGGGCCGAAGAGTCCGGCCGACTCGCGTTTGTGTGGGTGGTTTTTCTCGCCATTCCGCTGGCGGCTTCACAAGGCGCGCATATCGGCATCAATCTGTTTGTGGACAAGTTCTCACCCGAACATCAGCGACTCATTCAGAGAGTCTCCGCAGCCTTATGTGCTGCACTTTCTTTTGCGATCGCTTGGTCATGTATTGAGTTGTGTAAAGACCAATGGGATGAACAAATGGCTACGATTGATGTCAGCGTGGCCTACTTTTTTGTCGCAGTCGGAATAGGCATGCTATGCACAGGTTTACATATGGTACGCATCACCATCACTGGCGAAATGCACAAACAATCAGGTGACGCAGAATGAGTACCTTAGTGGTTATTGGCTTCATGCTCATCGCCCTAATGGGCCTGCCCATCGCTTTTGCAATGGGCTTAAGCTCAATCGTCGCGATCTGGCTGTCAGGCATCGATATTTCTATCATTCCTCAGCGCATGATGTACTCGGTCAACTCTTTCCCCTTAATGGCGATTCCATTTTTTATGCTGTCGGGCGAGTTGATGATCAAAGCCGGGATCATTGAACGCCTCATTTCATTTGCCAACGCTTTAGTGGGACGTGTCCGCGGCGGTTTAGCCCATGTCACCATGTTGTCGGGTGCAGGTCTGGCGACGGTATCAGGCACAGCAGTGTCAGATGCCAGTGCGTTGTCCGCGATTCTAGTGCCCTCGCTTTCCAAAATCTATGACAAAGGCTTTGCGACGGCGATCGTCGCGGCGGCAGCCAACCTCGGGCCCATCATTCCACCCTCGGCAGCCATGATTGTCTATGCTTTCATGGCAGGTCCCTCTGTTTCGGTCGGAGGTATGTTTATGGCAGGTGTGGTTCCAGGTATTCTGATCACGATCGGCTTCATGCTGCTGTGTTCTTGGATCACCAAAAAGCGCGGCTGGGCGACCACTGGCGAACCGTTTCAGTTCAAAAGACTATTCATCGAACTGCGCCGCTCTGCCATCGTTTTATTCATGCCCATCATTATTATTGGCGGCATCATCGGAGGAGCCTTTACTGCAACCGAGGGATCGGCTATTTCAGTGATCTATGCGTTAATTCTTGGTTTCTTCATCACACGCACCCTCAAAATTTCAGACTTACCGCGCATCTTGGTGAGAGCCGCCATCACAACGGCCGTCGTGGGTGCCCTCATCGCTTTTGCCTCTGTTATTACTTATCTAATGACTGTGGATTTGATGCCACAAAAACTTTCAGCGCTGCTGTTTGCGCTGACAAAGGATCCGCTTGTTTACCTGATTCTTGTCGCCCTACTGCTCTTTGTGGTTGGAATGTTCCTGGAGTCTAACTCCGCTTACATCATGCTGGTGCCATTGCTGCACCCAATCGCACTTCAATATGGTATCGATCCTCTTCACTTCGGATTCTTGTTTGTTCTAAATCTCGTGATCGGAATGTTGACGCCTCCAGTAGGTGTAGTGTTGTTCGTTGTCTGTGGTGTCACGGGTATCCGTATGCGTGAACTTGTTGCCAACATCTGGCCCTTTGTCGCACTGATGTATGCAGTCCTATTTCTTTGTATGTTTTTCCCAGCCGTTGTCACAACCCTGCCTCGATCTATGGGTTACTAACAATCATTTCTATTCTCTCCGGAGCACATGATGTCTTCAATTAAACGCTATCTCGCCCCTTACCTTGCACCTTTGGCTCTTGGTCTACTGGACTGATTCTTGGTTTAATTTTGTTTTATTTACTTCTGGGCATGTTCATGGATGTGTTGTCCATGATGGTTGCGACAATTCCTGTCACATATCCCATTGCTATTGCACTAGGGATTGATCCAATTTGGTTTGGAATATTTATTATCTTGATGTGCGAGCTTGGGCTTATCACACCACCTGTAGGCATGAATTTATTTGTTGTTCATGGCATTCGTTCAGACTCAGGTACGATCAGCGATGTCATGTGGGGAGCACTGCCTTATGCCATCATCATTATTCTGTTCACCCTCTTATTGATGGTGTTTCCCCAACTCGTGACATGGTTGCCCGGGAAAATGTAGCAAAGTTAAAGGGGGGGGACAGCGGAAAAGTTGGGCTCCCGAGAGCTCGCCGTGAACGCACCCAAGCGCCCTGAACTTTTCTGGAACATCAGCGTTTCGTTACCAATTAATCGAAAACTCAAGAGAACGATCGCGCCTGCTTGCATTGCGCATTGTGTGAGTGTTTGTCGTGCCTTTGCGCACCCAGAGATGATCTTCAGGATAAAGCCTGATTAGCTGCTACAGCATACTCTGCTGTAGCTTGTCGTGCTCAGTCCTCTTTTTGCAAGTAGCTTTGGAATACCCCGACATGCACTTGCGCAGAGTCCGACGCATTGGGCCACAAGTCCTCAGTGCGAAAGGCGACATCGTATGTCGGCTCGTCCTCAGCTTGAATGCCGTGGGCATGTGCATCGGGTAATGGGTAGACAGGTGTTTCTCGCACGACGATACCCTGCTTGCCGCGAATGTAGGCGGGCATACGGATATGCCCAGCGAAGAACTCATTGCGCACACGTACACGGTCACCGGGCTTGAACTGCTGGCGATCAGGCAGGTTGCTGCGACCCGCAGCGCTCGGGCCTGCGAGGGGGAATTCCCCCTTCGCCAGCTGTTCAAGTTCCTCCCGGGTCGTCACTCCTTTTTCGACGAGCAAGGTCGCGAGGCTAGTCAGTGTGCGCTCGTAGTAACTTGCTGACATGTAATGGTATGGCGACATGCGCTCAATGGCATGACGATACTCGTCCATGTTGAAGATGCCATGACGAACAGCCAGACCGTAGAGCGCATTTGCTCTTCTTTCCCATTCTGCGTGGAATACTGATGCATTGGGCGCATAGCGGATGACGCCGAACCCCTGGCGACCGCCCATATCGTGTACACCGTCCATGTTTTAGCTCCCCATCAAGCGTGCAACGCCGATCATTGATTCTTTTGTGATGATTTCTACAAGCCGATCCTCTGGCCAACCGATTGTTTCTGGAGGTTGATGTGGAACGACCATATATCGGGTATCCGTGGTTGTATCCCACACTTTGATCTCGGTGGACGCAGGCAGATCAAGACCCATTTCCTTGAGTACTGTGCGAGACTCTCTGACGACACGTGCCCTATATTCCAGATCCTTATACCAATCAGGCGGCAATCCAATAATCGAAAACGCAGTGCAAGAGCACAATGTGCAACAAATTACATTGTGCAGCTTCGAGGTGTTTTCAAGTGCGACAAGATAGCGATGATGGGGCGGCATGTCGAAGCCTAGCTCGGCAGCTGCAGCTTTACCATCCGCCAAAAGCCGCTGTCGATACGCCGGATCAGTCCAGGCTTTGGCGATGATCCGGGCACCGTTGCGTGGTACCCAGTCTTCTTCGGCCCGATGATACGCTTGTTCAATAGCGGCGGCCGGTTCCATGCCGTGCGCTTCCAGCACAAACTGGATCGCATTGATACGCTGTTCTACGGATGCTGATTTGTTGGAATTCATGCCGTCTTCGTCCATTGTTATATTTCTCTAAACACCACGAGTGAGTCAGTGTACATTCAGCCGGCGTCTTGTACTCAAGCGACTGGTGAGGCCGATCTTAATTGTAGAAAGCAAAGTACGCAGTCAACCCACACCCTCTGATCGAAATAAGCGGTTCTGCCGATACCAAAACCACTTAAGCAACGGAAGCCCTTCATCCAGTTTCATAAGATGACTCCAGTGCGAGTCGCAATTTCATGGATCGGCTGATTCTTTAAATTCGGAGCCTTGAGAATCACAGTGGCCAAGTTTTTGACACATCGGGTACGTTAACAACAAAAAAGCCCAACCATGATGATGTTGGGCTAAATCATTCGGTTTAAGCGTGTCTTACCCATGGCTGATTAAATCTGAGCTTGCAAAGAATCAGAATGATAGCTACCATTGGTGTATATCATTAAGATAAGAGGAAAAGCATGGATACCGCACGCATTTTTCAATCGGGGCGCAGTCAGGCCATCAGATTGCCCAAAGAGTACCGCTTCGCCGGTACCGAAGTAAAAGTTAAGCATGTTGGCAATGCGGTTTTATTGATGCCCTCAGATCAACCCTGGGGCATCCTACAGACAGCACTGTCTTTGTTTGAGCCCGGCTTTACGTTTGAAAGATCTCAGCCAGATGAGCAAGTCAGAGAAACCTTATTGCCATGATTTTGCTCGACACTAATATTTGCATTTACATCATTAACCAAAGACCTGCTCACGTTATTGAGAAGTTTCAAAAATATCGCGCCGGCGATTTGGGTGTCTCATCAGTTGTCGCCGCCGAACTAGCATATGGCGTAGCAAAAAGCGATTCGCAAAGAAACCATGACGCCTTAGAAATGTTTTTGGCGCCCTTTGAAATTTTGCCGTTTGACGAGAAGAGTGTCTGGGCCTATGGTGAATTGCGCAACTACCTAGAAAAACGTGGCGAACCAATCGGCTCTCTTGACATGCTCATTGCCGCACACGCTTTAAGTGTGGATGCTCTTTTAATTACGAACAACATAAAAGAGTTTGCCAAAGTGCCAAAACTTAAACTTGATAACTGGGTTGCATAGGCTGATTGTTGGTCTCACTTTACAGACCCACGCCAATTCGCAATCCACCGCGCGCCATCGAAGACTTATGACCCCAACTCACCATCATTGATATGCACAATTGGACAGATCACTGCGGGACCTCTTTTGTCACCGAAAAACAATCGGCTCGCGCATCGCGTGGCATGGTAGTCACCAACCACCCGCTGGCCTCTGCTGCTGGCTCAGAAATGCTGTGCGCCGGTGGCAACGCAGTAGACGCAGCCGTAGCAGCGCTGTTCACGTTGAGTGTGGTCGAACCCATGATGGTGGGCCTACTCGGCGGCGGGTTTGCACACCTTCGTCATCCCAATGGGACGCACACCATCTTAGAAGGCCAAGGAACGTGTCCGCAAGCGGTTGGCCCACACACCTTCACACATGACGCGTTGGCCCCTGCCGGTTCGCTTGAAAGCGTGGGTCGCCAGCACAGCTTAGGCAGAAAGGCGGTGGCCACACCCGGCAACCTGATGGCTTGGTGCCAAATGCTTTCGCAACATGGTTCCATGTCTTTGGCAGAGGTGATTGCGCCGGCCATCAAACACGCTTCTTGTGGATTCAGGGCCACGCAATACTTGAGTGACTGCGTTGCCGAAAACGCGGCTGATTTGTCGCTAGACCCCGAAATTTCTCGATTTTTCATGCCCCAAGGTCAAGCGCTTCAAAAAGGCGATTTGCTGTTGCAAGGCGCCTATGCCGACACCCTGAAACTGGTTGCCCAAGAAGGTGCCGACGCGTTGTACAGCGGGGCACTCGGCCGCGCCTTGTGTACCGACATTGCAAGTCAACAGGGCTTTTTAAGCCTAGAAGATTTGCGCCTCTACAACACCCGCAATCCCGCTGCCTTGCGTAGCCATTACCGCGGTTTTGAAATCATCGGCCCGCCACCACCGTGCGCAGGACCTTTGCACATCGGGCAAATGCTGAACGTGCTCGAGGGTTTTGATCTAAAAGCCATCGGCTTCGGAACCGAACAAGGGGTCCACTTGCTCGCAGAGGCCATGAAAATGGCTTTTGCAGATCGCTCTGCGGTAACGGCAGATCCAGACTTTGTAAATGTCCCTATCGAAAAACTGTTGTCTGCCGAATACGCTGCTGAGCGCCGCAAGCAAATAAACTTGCATCAAGCGCAAACGTGGTCCCCGGGCCTGGCGCCTGCTGAAAGCGCCAACACCACTCACATCACCGTGGCTGACAGTGAAGGGCGCATCGTCAGTGCCACGCAGACCATCAATTCGGTGTTTGGTGCGCGCTACATGGTGCCGGGCACAGGCATGATTCCCAATAATTATCTGTACGTTCTCGATCCGAGGCCTGACCGCGCCAACTCAATGGCCCCCGGCAAACGAGTGACTTCGTCCATGGCACCTCTAATGGTGAGCAAGAACGGTAAGCCCCGCTACGCGCTCGGTTTGCCTGGCGGCTTGCGGATCTTTACTTCGGCGCTTCAAGCCGTGATCAACCTTATCGATCATGGCATGAGCTTGCAAGAAGCGGTTGAGGCACCACGCATCTGGACCCAAGGGTTCGAGCTAGAGCTAGAGCCCGCCTTTTCTCAGGCATTGCACACCTCACTTCAAACCCGCGGTCACCCCGTTGTGCACGTGCCCAATGTGGGCGGCGGCATGAATGCGATTGAATTCCATGACGATAGCTCCCTCGAGGGCGCCGCCTGCTGGCGGGCGGACGGCACGCCCATCGGCATAGGTGGTGGGTTAGCTCGCAAAGGTGTTCGCTTCTTGCCAGAAACACGCAAAGCCTGAGTCTTTCATCAGCCGTATAAAAAAAGCCCAACCATGAAGTTGGGCTAAATCATTGAAAGGTGGAGTTTTCATTCAAGACCCTCCACCTAGCGCGACAAGCTGCCGACTGCCCCTGCAGAAGTCCCCATTCCTAAATCATCGATACTCTTTAGTTCTTTCAATAGATTGGGATGTCGATTAAGCACCCAGAGCAATTTCACCAACGCGAGCGGCGGTTTAGCTCTACCTTTCTCGTAACGCGAAAAAGCATTCACGCCGCCACCAAACATTTCTGCTGCTTCTCGCTGATCTAGCTTTAATTTTTTGCGAACTGTTGCGATAAAAGACGGATCAATATAAGTCGCGTTGACCTGACGTTGAAATTGCCTGAGAAATTCACCATAACGATCACCCTGCTCTTTATTCAACACAACTTCGCCGCAAGCAGGACAAAAATCCCCCTTCACCGCGAGAATTGTCGTCGCATCACCTTTGTAAATATAGGGTACGTCGCGCGTGTCGTGGATCAGTTCAGCGGCACCACAGCATGGGCACTTCATGATCAAAGCTCCTTGAAAGAAACAATTAAAACATCTTCAATAACGGTCAGTTTTAGGTAGATATCAGATCCATTCTGATTCACCACTTTATAAACATCTTGCCAAATTCGATGGTCCGCGTGAGTTGTCATACTTTTGTCGAAATTCGCCGTGGTAAGTGAGAGAACGACGTCGCACATTCCGGCCAAAGTGTAAATACCCAACTCGCTCGCACCGTTAAAAGCACTGGCGGTGGCCCTCACTTTGTTAGCTTTGACGAGCTCTTTAACTAAAGAAAGCTTTCGATGAGGAGTTCGTTTTTCCATGCAACAGCACTAACCTACTGAGTTAATAATTACTTAACGAATTATAACCTAATAGGTTAATTACTAATATTCAACTTTTATTGCCAGGAAGGGATCGATTTTTTGAGTAGTATTGCCAGAATTGCGAATCAAAACAAAAAGCCCCACATCGCTGTGAGGCTCTTGAATTTGGCTCCCCGACCTGGAATCGAACCAGGAACCTATCCGCTAACAGGCATTGGATGTGTCAATCGTATCTAGACAGATTTGGCTGTCATCGAGGTGAGCCCGAGTGGATTGACTGTGATTGATATCGTGCCAGGCCTTGGTTTTGAAAAATTGCAGCAATTAACCGCCGCGAAGTTAGTGTATGGCGTGAATTAATTGCCGACTACCTATTTATTTAACTCGAGTTGCCCGTTGTTAATCTCAATTAGACAGAAATTTTCTACCCCCGCTCGGGCACGCTTCATTTGCCTACGTTGATGTTCTCACATGCGTTGGGCGTTACCTCTGATATGTGGCAAACGCAAATCGTTCGCTACCGCAGCTAAAGTGGGGGAAACCGATCTAGCTTTGATTTTTTGCGAACCGTTGCGATGAAAGACGGATCTACATAGGTCGCATTGATCTGACGTTGAAACTGCCTGATCGATTCACCATAACGATCACCCTTCTCTTTATTCAACACAACTTCGCCGCATGCAGGACAAAAATCCCCCTTCACCGTGAGAATTATCGTAGCATCATCTTTGTAGATATAGGGTACGTCACGCGTGTCGAGTTCGTTTTTCCATGCAACAGCACTAACCTAGTTTGATTTCAATTCTGGACTTCTTGCCGACCGAGCCAGGCGCCTTTTATGTCATGGATCGCGGGTATCTGGATTTCGAACGACTCTACGCAATGAATCTGACCGGTGCGTTCTTTGTCACTCGCGCCAAGACGAACATGAATGCCAAGCGAGTCTACTCACAACGCACCGACCGAAGTACGGGCGTGATCTGCGATCAATCGGTGCAGCTCAACGGCTTTTATGCTGCGCAACATTACCCAGAAAATCTGCGCCGCATTCGTTTCAAAGATCCCGAGACAGAAAAGACCCTTATATTCTTGACCAACAATTTTGTTCTGCCACCGCTGACAATCACTGCGCTTTACAAGAATCGTTGGCAAGTCGAATTGTTCTTCAAGTGGATCAAACAGCACCTTCGCATCAAGAAGTTTTTGGGCAACAGCGAGAACGCAGTCAAGACGCAAATCTGGTGCGCCGTGTCCACCTACGTTCTGATTGCTATCGTCAAAAAGGAACT
>CAMDEF010000021.1 GCA_945895265.1 Bordetella parapertussis
TTCGGCAAATGTTTAATCTCACCCTTAAGCGCCTGTAAGATGCAGTTAATCGAACGGGGGTTGGTTTCGTCTGTGACCAACAAGTCCATTAAGGCTGAAATATCTTGCTGACGCTGATAACGCGTACGATAGGTAATCGAACTATCAAACAGCACCAAAAGTGTTTCAAACCCCCTGGGCGTATAGACGGCAGCGTGCGTAAAAAATGCAACCAAAATACCACTGAGATTGACCAGCCGCTCGATCAAACGCCCTGCTGCCAACATATGCCAACCCAGGTCTCGGGTCATGCGATCAGATTGAAAACCTACCAAGGCAACTAGCTGTATGCCGATGACATCAAGCACCTCAATCGTGTCAATCGGGTTTCGAGGGGCGACGCGGCTCACACGCTTCGTTCGAGACTTGGCTGCATGAGACGCGCCCACCAGTGCCGGATGAACCGTATTGTGCAACAGCATTTGCTTCATGGATTGAGCAATTTCAGCATGCTCAGCCGGCAAACGATCACGCACCGCTTTCAGTGAAAACTCAAGTCGCTCGAGGTTGTCGAGCAAACCACGCGCACCCTTCTGTATCAACTGCGCGATCAACGTGCGCCCAAAGACCGCAGCAGATTTTGTCAGACTTGGTGTGCCCTCTGGTATTAAGCCATGCAGCCTACCGAGCGCGCCGATCGCATCGTTCAGGGCCGGCAAACTATCTTGTTGATTCGTACTGACCAACACCAAAGCCTCTTTGGCCAGCCGTACCATCAACTCACAGCGTTCGGTGTAACGCCCTAGCCAAAACAAACTCTCGGCCGAGCGGCTCGACACCAATTGCTCGGTTGCTGTCCAACGCGGCAAACGCGTGCGGTTAGGCAACATCGAATAGGTATCAACCTGTTGATCCGTCATCACCCAGGTATCAAGAGTACTGCCACCGCTTTGGATTGAAACAATGTGAGGGTCAACCGTTGCAATGCGCGTCATGCCGCCTTGCAATAATTGCCACTCACCGTCACCAGACGCAATCGCATACACACGTAACATGGCGGTGCGCGGCGAAATCTCGTCACCCTGCCAAGTCGGCGCTTGCGAGAAGGGCAAATAACTTTGCGTCGTGTAAATATCAGGCTGCGAACCAATACGCTTGCGCCAGGCTTCAAGCTCTTCGGCATTGAGCAAACTAGCGATCGCTGGCTGAAAATTTGTTGCAGCGTTCGTTGCGTAGGTCGGCTTAATGACCTGAGTATGTAAGTCAGGAGAGATATCTTGCCAGGCTGCGATTTCGCCACACCACCAAGTGTTAAGCGAAGGCATTTTTAAAGGTTCATTCAGCAAATATTCTGAGATCGCAGGCAAAAACCCCTGCACCGCGGGCGACTCTAGAAAGCTAGTGCCGAGAGCGTTAGCCATCACCACACTGCCTGCACGTATCGCCTGCAGTAACCCCGGTACGCCCAGACTTGAGTCAGCACGTAGTTCAAGGGGATCGCAAAAATCATCATCCAACCGACGCAGCAAACCGTGTATGCGTTGCAAGCCATGCATCGTCTTCAAATAGAGCTTGTCGTCGCGTACCGCCAGATCGGCTCCCTCAACCAAAGGCAAACCAAGATAGCGCGCCAGATAGGCATGCTCAAAATACGTTTCACTGTAGGGCCCCGGGGTCAATAGTGCGAAGCGCGGGGCCCCCTCTGCAATCGAGGCAGCCGCACTTGTCATCGATTCAAGCAGGCGCTTGTAGCTTGACGCGACATGCTGCACTCGCATCTCACGATACGCCTCAGGGAACACCCGTGATACCGTCAGGCGATTTTCAAGTACATACCCTAAGCCCGACGGCGTTTGAGTGCGTTGACCAATCACCCACCAGCGCCCATCGGGGCCTCGCGCAATATCAAAAGCAACCACATGCAAATAGACGCCGCCTAAGGGCTTCACCCCTTGCATCGCACGCAAATATCCTGGGTTACCCAGGATCAACGCACCGGGCAAGTAGCCTCCGCGAATCAAACGCTGTTCACCGTAGACATCCTGCAAAATCGTATTCAGTAACTTGGCGCGCTGCTGCAAACTCGTTGAGATACCCCGCCAGTCTGCGGGTGTGATCAACATCGGCAACGCGTTCAGTGACCACGGTCGCGTTTGGTCCTGCTGATCTCCGTAGACGTTATAGGTAATACCGTTTTGTTGAATCAGCCGCTCGATGGTCTCGCTACTCTGCGGCAGGCCAGCGATCCCCGCTTCACCTAGATAACTAAAAAACGTTTGCCAGGGCTTTCGCAAGGTGCCACTCGCGTCTCTCAGTTCATCGTAATGACCCAGCTTGACCGGTGCCGCGAGCTTGCTCGCAAGCGCAAACGCTTGCTCTCGGTCACGTTGACCCTTGGCTGCAGAATCCTGAGTAAAAATTGTGTCGGACGACATAGGCCTTGCGTTCTAAATTTGTGGTGTTCGGCGTAAGTCGAGTGTAAAGGGAAATTCTGCCCCAGTGGGCTGAGGTTGCAACTGGATTTCACCGGGCGTGTGCTCAAGCTTAAAAAATCGTGCACGCCGACGACTCTCTGCTTCAAACGAATTAATCGGCAGGGTATCGTAACTACGCCCTCCCGGATGCACCACATGGTAGCGACAGCCACCCAGCGAGCGCGAGAGCCACTGGTCAACAATATCAAACGACAACGGCGCGTGCACGGCAATCGTCGGGTGCAATGCCGAAGGCGGATTCCAGGCTCGATAACGTACGCCAAGCACAAACTCACCTTCAACTCCGGTAGGCTGCAAGGTCGGGGCGACACCATTGACCGAAATCACATAGCGGTTATCCGTAAATCCAGAGACCTTGAGCTCTAGGCGCTCGAGCGACGAATCCACGTAACGCACTGTGCCACCACCGCCGCCCTCTTCACCCATGACGTGCCAAGGCTCAAGCGCAGTACGCAAGGTCAGTTGCATGCCTTTGAGCTCAGTATGGCCGATCAACGGAAACCTAAACTCCATATGCGGCTCGAACCACGACCGGTCAAACGAAAAACCCGCGCGATGAAGTTCAGCCAATACATCATCAAAGTCCATCATAATGAAGGTTGGCAACATAAACCGGTCGTGCAGTTGCGTGCCCCAACGAGTCAAACGTGTTTTGCCTGGCGGGTGATAAGGAGTTTTCCAGAACCACGCAACGAGCGCACGAATCAACAGTTGTTGCACCAGACTCATCTGAGCGTGGGGTGGCATTTCAAAGCCTCGCAGCTCTAGCAAGCCGAGTCGTCCGGTTGGGCCATCAGGCGAATACAACTTATCGATACTGAACTCAGAGCGATGCGTATTACCAGTAACATCGATCAAGATATTACGTAGTGCACGGTCAATCATCCACGGCGGGCAGCCACCTGGTTGCTGTTGCTGCCGCTCAATCTCTTGCATCGCAATTTCTAACTCGTAGAGTTGATCATTGCGCGCTTCGTCAACTCGGGGCGCCTGGCTGGTTGGCCCGATAAACAAGCCCGAAAACAGATACGACATCGAGGGGTGGTTATGCCAAAACGTTAACAAGCTCGACAGCACATCAGGGCGACGCAAGAAGGGGCTATCGGCTGGCGTCGCAGCCCCCATGACAAAATGATTGCCACCACCGGTTCCGGTATGGCGACCATCATTCATAAACTTTTCGCTGCTTAGGCGAGTTTCGTGCGCGGCCTGATATAAAAATTGTGTGTGATCGACCAACTCACCCCAGTTTTTGGCGGGGTGAATATTGACCTCAAGCACGCCCGGATCAGGCGTCACCTGCAATACAGTCAAACGCGGATCGCGTGGCGGCGCGTAACCCTCGATCACAATTTTGAAACCGAGTTCAACTGCACTGACCTCAAGGGCAGCGAGCAGTGCCAAGTAGTCGTCCAGCCGCTTAAGCGGTGGCATAAAGACATAAAGCACCGAAGACTGCGGCTCTGTAAATTCAAGCTTCGGGCCATTGCTGCGATTAGGGTTGCGTACCTCAACGCACAACGCGGTACGCGTCAGGTCGACGGCAGATTCAAATTTTTGGGGTGGCAATGCCTCTACAGACTCCCCGGTGGCCGGCCATTGCAAACGCAACTCAGTTGCAGACGGCAGCGCTACACGTGGTGCAAAAGGATCGGCGTCTGGCGCAGCAGGCCGATCGGTACTTTTCGCCCACGGCAGTGAATCAAGCGGCAGACGATACCCCATCGGAGAATCACCCGGGATCAAGTACATTCTGTCGTCACGCAAAAACCACGGGCCCGAACGCCAACGTTGAGTGTTGGCCTGCCCACCCTCTGTCGCTGCAAGCGGTAAGGTGTAGCCAACAGGCGCATCCAATTGATTTGAAAAGACACGCCGCAGGCGCGCACGCTCCATCTCATCGTCTAAGCGCGAGTCAAACGGGTCGACATTGACGGGCAGCGTACGCTCGCGCCACAAATAATAAAAAGTGTCCTCGAAGGCCGGTTGAATGTATTTTTGTTCGAGTCCTAGTTTTTGCGTCAACGTTTGAATCAAACGCTTTGCATCCTCTGGAGTGTAGTGATGCTCTTCGCGCTCGTCGGCAAACAAAGACGGATCCTGCCAGCAAGCTTGACCATCCTCGCGCCAAAATGCCGAAAGCGACCAGCGCGGCAACTGTTCACCCGGGTACCATTTGCCCTGACCATAGTGCAAAAATCCGCCTGCTCCATAGCGCTGGCTTAATTTCTGCATCAACTCTAGGCCCAAGCCTCTCTTAGTCGGGCCAAGCGCCTCGGTGTTCCATTCGGCACCATCTCGATCCAGCGCCGACACAAACGTGGGCTCGCCACCCATCGTCAAGCGAACGTCGTGCTCGTCGAGGTCGGTATCCACAACCGCGCCTAACGCCAAGATGTTTTGCCACTGCTTGTCGTCATAGGGCTTGGTCACCCGTGGTGACTCAAATACCCGGCGTGCTGACATTTGGTGCTCAAATTCAACTTCGCACTCATCTAGTGCACCGTCGATCGGCGCAGCCGACGAAGGTTCGGGCGTACAAGCGATTGGTATATGCCCCTCGCCCGCCAATAAACCCGAGGTCGCATCCAACCCTACCCAACCTGCGCCAGGCAAATACACCTCGCACCAGGCATGTAAGTCGGTAAAGTCTGAGGTCGCCCCCGTTGGGCCACCTACGGCCTCAACGTCGGGCTTTAACTGAATCAAATAGCCCGAGACAAAACGTGCTGCTAAGCCAAAATGGCGAAACACCTGCACCATCAGCCAAGCCGTGTCGCGGCAAGATCCCGAACATAATTCAAGCGTTTGCTCGGGCGTTTGCACGCCGGGCTCCATACGGATCGTATAGCTCACCTTACGATGCAAGCGCGTGTTGATTTCAACCAAAAAGTCGATGCTGCGTCGCGTGCGGTGGGGCACATTCTTCAAAAAAGTCGCTAACTTCGGGCCGGCAGGCTCTGCTCGCAGGTACGGCACCAAGTCGGCCTTGAGTTCGGGCGAATACTTGAACGGAAATTTTTCAGCCGTTGGTTCGAGAAAAAAATCGAACGGGTCATACACAGACATTTCAACAACAAGATCGACTTCGACTTGAAACTCTGTTGTCTTATTTGGGATCACAACGCGCGCAACATAATTAGCAAAGGGATCTTGTTGCCAGTTTAAGAAATGCTCACTAGGTTTAATGCGTAAGGCATAGGACAAGATTCGGGTGCGACAGTGCGGCGCTGGCTTTAAACGAATCACCTGAGGGCCGAGGTTGATCCGTTTGTCGTAGCGATAGGTCGTGAGGTGATGAAGTGCGACGTGTATAGGCATGTCTACAACACAGCAATAAGTGTGCCAGTTCAGTGCATGCGAAGCATGGATGGCATGAAATTTGCTTTGTCTTAAACCATAACCCTAAGGTGGTGCATGTTGCCCACACAGCTTGCCAGTCAGATAAGGTCAAAGGCGGACCCATGCAGCAACTAGCGCGACCATTAGCGTTTGACGAAATGGTAGACACCAGCGGCGCACGGCCAGCGATTGGGGCCTGCCCCAGCCAAAGCGCGCGCGCGCACTACCAAGGCTTTGCCCAATGGCTGGCTCAACAACCCGAACACTTGCTACAAGCACGCCGCGACGAAGCCGAGCTCATTTTCAGACGGGTCGGCATCACCTTTGCCGTTTATGGCGATAGCGATGGCACCGAACGCACCATCCCCTTTGATATTGTGCCGCGCATTTTCCCAGCGGCTGAATGGTCTAGGCTTGAGCGCGGTTTAAGGCAACGCGTGCAGGCGCTCAATATGTTTTTGCATGACGTCTATCACGAGCAACATATTTTGAAAGCCGGCTTGATCCCGGCCGAGCAAGTGCTCAATAACGCGCAGTATCGACCGCAGATGCAGGGCGTGCGCGTACCGCACAACATTTACGCGCATATCGCAGGCATTGATATCGTGCGTGCCAATCACGGCGCACAAACCGGCGAGCTATTTGTGCTTGAAGACAATTTGCGGGTACCCTCGGGCGTCTCGTATATGCTCGAAAATCGCAAGATGATGATGCGATTGTTTCCTGAACTGTTCGCGAAGCATCGCGTCGAGCCGGTGGCGCACTACCCAGATCTTCTGCTCGACACGCTGCGCAATTCGGGTCCCAGCAGTACGCCTGAGCCGAACGTTGTCGTGCTCACGCCAGGCATGTACAACTCAGCTTATTTTGAACACGCCTTTCTCGCGCAACAAATGGGCGTCGAACTCGTCGAAGGACAAGATCTGTTTGTGCAGGACGACACCGTCTTCATGCGCACCACCCAAGGGCCGCGCCGTGTCAATGTCATTTATCGCAGAGTGGATGATGATTTTCTTGATCCTGAAGTCTTTCGCGAAGATTCAACACTCGGTGCAACAGGCTTGCTGCGCGCCTATCGCGCTGGCAACGTGGCGATTTGCAATGCCATCGGCACCGGTGTCGCTGACGATAAGTCGATCTATCCGTTCGTGCCAGACATGATTCGTTTTTATCTGAGCGAAGAACCCCTCATCGCCAACGTGCCCACCTTTATGTGTCGCAAGCCTGACGAGCTTGATCACGTGGTGCAAAACATGCACGAGCTCGTTGTCAAAGAAGTACACGGGGCCGGCGGTTACGGCATGCTGGTTGGGCCCGCTTCAACGCGCGCCGAAATTGACGACTTTAAGGTGCGTGTGCTGGCGAACCCAAGCAATTACATCGCTCAGCCCACGCTCGCGCTATCGACTTGCCCAACTTACGTTGAGGCTGGGATCGCGCCGCGTCACATTGATCTTCGCCCCTTTGTGCTATCTGGTCAGCACGTACGGATGGTGCCAGGCGGTTTGACTCGCGTCGCATTAAAAGAGGGCTCGCTTGTCGTGAACTCATCGCAGGGCGGCGGCACGAAAGACACTTGGGTGCTTGAACATTAAAGAGTCGACACTCGACGCCTAGCCCAATCGGAAATCACTCTCATGCTTTCAAGAACTGCGGATCACTTGTACTGGATGTCTCGCTACACCGAGCGGGCAGAAAATTTGGCGCGCATGCTCGATGTCAACTACCAGATGTCTCTGTTGCCTCAGTCTGTGCAGACCATCGAACGAGGCTGGGCTGCCTTGCTCGAAATTTCAGAGCTCACCTCGGCCTTTACCGCGCAGCAATCCACCATCACACCTGACGCCGTCATGCGCTTCATGGTCAGCGACACCAGCAACCCCTCTTCGATCATGCGCTGTCTGCAAGGGGCCCGCGAAAATGCACGCGCGGTCAGGGGCTCAATCACTACCGAACTCTGGGAGACGATCAACACGACGTGGCTGGATGCTCAACGCTTCATGCGCGAGGGCATACTCAAGCGCGCGCCCGCTGAATTTTTTGAATGGGTCAAGTTCAGATCACATCTGATTCGCGGTGTGCACTTAGGCACCATGATGCGTGGCGAAGCCTACGACTTTATTCAGCTCGGCACCTTTCTTGAGCGAGCAGACAACACCGCACGACTACTCGACGTTAAATTTTTAGCGGCCAGCGAAGTACACGACGACGACACCGATCCGGTTGATGAGTTTTATTATTGGACCGCGATCTTGCGCTCGGTGTCGGCCTTCGAAAACTATCGCAAAGTCTACCGGGATGTCATTACGCCCGAACGCATCGCCGAACTCATGGTCTTCAGCCCGGGGATGCCGCGCTCGCTCGTCAATTGCCTGCATGAAGTGGTTGATACCCTGTCGCGCGTCAGAAATAGCCAGTCGTCTAACACCCAGTCGGCGGCCTTGCGGCTACTTTCAGAGCTGCGCGACTTGAATATAGAAGAGATCTTTGAAAAAGGATTGCATGAATATCTGACCGAGTTCTTGAGCCGTATCAACGCAGTTGGCAGCGGCATTAGCCAAGACTTTTTACTACCGTTGCAGGTCGATCCCGAGACTCAGATGCCTTAGGCGCTCTCGCGATCACTAGGTGATTTAAGAATTTCGGCGAGGCCGCACTCAATTTGACGTACAATTGCTGCACGGCACAACGTTCCAGTCCTCGTGCCGCTCTAAGCCCCAACACTGTGGGCGCTCGCCTCCAAGGCGTTTTTACTCCCTGTTCGTCTGCCCCGATTGGAGCCCGCACCCTGTGCAGGCCGGCATGACGATGGAGCTGTTCTCTTGTCTACTACGATGACCTTTGCCGACCTCGGGTTGGCCGATCCCCTTATGCGTGCGATTGCCGATGCCGGTTACACCACGCCAACACCTATTCAAGCTCAGGCGATCCCGCGCGTGCTTGCTGGCGGCGATTTATTAGCCGCAGCCCAAACTGGCACGGGCAAAACGGCTGGCTTCACGCTGCCCATTTTGCACATGCTGCTTGCCAAACCCCTCGAAGTGCGCAAAGCTGGGCGCCCTCGCGTGCTGATTTTGACCCCCACCCGCGAACTCACCGCGCAGGTTGAAGAGTCGGTCAAAACCTACGGCTGCCACACAAAAATCTCGTCAATGGTGATTTTTGGCGGCGTCAATATCAATCCGCAAATTTCTGCTTTGCGCAAGCCGATCGATATTTTGGTGGCCACGCCCGGTCGCCTGCTGGACCACTGCCAACAGCGCACCGTTGACTTGTCTGGCGTTGAGATTTTGGTGCTCGACGAAGCCGATCGCATGCTCGATATGGGCTTTATTCGCGATATCCGCAAGATTCTGGCCTTGATGCCGCGTCAGCGTCAAAACCTACTGTTCTCGGCAACCTTCTCAGACGAAATCCGCGAGTTGTCAAAAAGTGTTTTATCAAACGCCACTGAAGTCTCGGTTGCCGCGCGCAACACGACGGCCGAACGCGTTGATCAAACTGTGTATATGGTTGATCAAGCCCACAAGCGCGACATCTTGAGCCACATCATTACCGAAAGTGGCTGGCATCAAGTGTTGGTCTTTACACGCACCAAGCATGGCGCGAATCGTTTAGCTGAAAAGCTGGTCAAAGACGGCTTGTCGGCCTCGGCCATTCATGGCAATAAAAGCCAGGCTGCGCGCACCCGTGCCCTGGATGACTTTAAAAAGGGCAAGGTTGCCGTGCTGGTCGCCACCGATATCGCCGCGCGCGGTCTCGATATTGATCAACTGCCTCAGGTCGTGAACTTTGAGCTGCCCAACATCCCTGAAGATTATGTGCATCGCATTGGTCGTACAGGTCGTGCAGGTGCAGCAGGTTCTGCCATCTCTTTAGTCGATTCAAGCGAGATTAAATACCTCAAGGCGATCGAGCGCATCATCAAAAAGACGATTCCTCAATTGCCCGCACCAACCGGCTGGACCGCATCGCCACCCTCACCCCACGGTGCCGACGACGAAGCCCGTGCCGAAGGCCGGCGCGATGGTCAACGCCGCCCGCAGCAACGCTCAGCTCGCCCAGGCGGCGCAGGTGCCGGGGCTCGGCCCGCGCGACCAGGCCAAGGGCCAACTCACGCACCACGTCGTGATTCGCAGGGCGATAGCCGCTCTGCACCACGTCGTGATGCCCCAGCAGCGGGTGCACGCGCACCCCACGGTGCCGGTGGCACGGTCAGAACCGGCACAGGTATGGGTGCTGGTGCGCGTACGGGGCCTCGTACCGGTGCGCCAAGCGGATCAGCCCCTCGTAGCGCCAGCGGCGACCAGGCAAATCGCCCACGTCGTCCGGCTCTGTTCAACAAGTAATTTGTACGCACACAGGTTGGCTGCGCCAGCCTGTAAAATTCGCCATCATGAGTATTCAAACTGAAGTCGCGCGACGCCGAACGTTCGCCATCATTTCTCACCCCGATGCCGGTAAAACGACGCTCACCGAAAAGCTACTGCTTTTTGCGGGTGCGATCCAGATCGCCGGTAGCGTCAAAGCACGCAAGGCCTCGCGCCACGCGTCGTCAGACTGGATGGAAATCGAAAAACAACGCGGCATCTCGGTCGCTTCATCAGTCATGCAAATGGAGTACCGCGATTGCGTGATTAATCTGCTTGATACCCCGGGCCACCAAGATTTTTCTGAAGACACCTATCGTGTACTCACCGCGGTTGACGCGGCACTGATGGTGATTGATGCGGCCAACGGCGTCGAACCGCAAACAATCCGTTTGCTGCAGGTCTGTCGCGCCCGTAATACCCCCATCATCACCTTCATTAACAAGATGGATCGCGAAGTCCGCGAACCGCTTGAACTATTATCCGAAATCGAACAACATATTGGCATGGATGCTGTGCCGTTTTCGTGGCCCGTCGGCATGGGCAAGGCCTTTGGCGGCGTGTTTGATATCCAACGCGATCGCATGCGTTTGTTTAAGTCCGGACAAGAGCGTCGCAACGATACGGGTGACGACTTTATCGACGGGCTCGACAACCCAGAAATCGCCAAACGCTTTGGCAGCTCTTTTGAGCAAGCCAAAGGCGAGATCGAACTCATCCAAGCGGCAGCGCCTACCTTTGATCCTGCCGCCTTTTTAGCGGGCAAGCAAACACCTGTATTTTTTGGTTCTGCAATTAATAATTTTGGCGTGCAAGAAGTACTCGACGCCCTCGTGGATCAGGCACCACCACCGGGTTCGCGTCAGGCGCTTGAGCGCGTGGTGCACCCCGAAGAGCCCAAGTTCACCGGCGTTGTCTTTAAAGTGCAGGCCAACATGGATCCGGCTCATCGCGACCGGGTGGCTTTTGTACGCGTCAGCTCGGGCAAGTTTGACCGCGGTATGCGGCTTAAAGTATCGCGCAACAATAAAGAGATTCGCCCCAATAACGTGGTGTCATTTTTATCGCAACGCCGCGAGCTCGTTGACGAGGCCTACGCAGGTGATGTGATTGGCATCCCTAATCATGGCATTTTGCACCTGGGTGATGTCTTAACCGAAGGCGAGGCTTTGCACTTTACGGGTTTGCCATTTTTCGCCCCCGAGCTTTTTCAGGCAGTCGAAACCAAAGACCCCTTGCGTACCAAACAACTGCGTACCGGGCTTTTGCAACTTGGCGAAGAGGGTGCAATTCAGGTGTTCAGGCCGTTGGTGGCAGGAGGCGCGCTGCTACTGGGTGCGGTTGGCCAGCTGCAGTTTGAAGTCGTTGCCCATCGCCTGCAGGCTGAGTACGGCGCCGAAGCGCGACTGATGCCTTCGCGCTACAACATGGCGCGCTGGGTCACCGCCGAAGACCCGAAAGAGCTGCGCAAATTCATCGATGCTAACGTCTCAAACATCGCCTATGATGTCGTCGAAGCACCGGCGTTTTTAGTGAGCTCCACCGCTCAGTTACGCGTCGCCGAAGAGCGCTACCCGGCGATTCGTTTTCACGCCATGCGCGAGCATGGCGGTCAAGTGTTTGCCGATAAAGTTTAATCCTCGCCCCTCAGAGATCCCTTATGTCCTGGCGTGTCTTAATTGTCTTTTTAGTGCTTGCCGCGGTTGCCTCATGGCAGGGCGGCGTGCAATTAGGCAATTGGCTGGTGACGCGCGCACCCGATACCGTTGCCTCGGTAGCCGACAAAGACAACAAGATCTTAAAGTTCGACGCTCTCGGTCGTCCAATCACCGCCCAACCACCGCAGCCTCGTATTGATGGCACCTTAGGCGTACCGCGCGAACTCGATCCAATTGAGTGGGCGATTGAAGCCGTTACAGCCGAGGACTTTGAAACGGATCCGAACCGCATGAAAGTTGAGGGTGACGATGATGATGACGAGGGCACAGCCAGCGAAGGTTCAGAAACCGCAGACGCCAGACGCTTAGCGCGAAATGCGAAAGAACGCTCTGACAACCCAGCAAACTCGGCGGGCACTTCAGACTCTGCAAGACGACCCGCTGCGCCGCCGGTACCGCCTGGCATTAGCGTGACAGTGATTTCATGGCAGCAATCACTCAAACAAGAGCTTGACCAATGCGCCAAGCTAGGGTTTTTTCAACGCCCGACCTGCTCACAAAATGCGCGCAACAAATACTGCGCGTCAAACGACGCTTGGGGCAAAACCGCCGACTGCCCCGCGCGTCAAAACGAACAGCTGATCGGCAACTAACGTGCGCCCGCCTGCGACTTTCGCAGTGGCGCCGTCGGAATACGCAACAGTTCTCGATATTTAGCCACCGTACGCCGCGCAATCGTGATGCCATCTTGGTCAAGCAAACTCACAAGCTGACTATCCGACAGCGGCTTTTTGCGATCTTCGCTAGTAATCAATAGTTGAATGCGTGTTTGTACCGCGGTTGCCGACGTAGCCTCTTTGCCCTCGGTAGTGAGCCCCGTGCTAAAGAATCGCTTGAGTTCAACCGTCCCGTGCGGCGTCAACATAAATTTTTGCGTGGTGGCTCGCGAAATCGTCGACTCATGCATGCCAATCTCAGCAGCGACGTCTTTAAGAGTCAGTGGCCGGACTGCCCCCCAACCACTTGAAAAAAACGCTTGCTGATGAGCAACGATCACCTGCGACACTTTCAATATCGTTTCAAACCGCTGCGCCACATTTCGAATCAGCCAACGCGCCTCTTGCAACTGCCCATGCAGCGCCGTATGCGCGCCGCTACGCGGGCTGCCTAACGCTTCGGCATACATTGCATTGACCCTGAGCTTGGGCATGACAGACTCATTGAGTGATACCACCCAGCCCCTGCGGGTTTTTCGAACCAACACATCGGGCACAGCAAAGTCTGCAGCGGGTATGTTCCAGGCACTCGCCGGCCGAGGATTCAGTTTTACGATCAACGCATGCGCGCGATTAAGCATCTCGGCGTCGCATTGCAGTGACTCACGTAGCTTGAGCATATTGCCGGTTGCTAACACCGCCAGATGGTGCTGGCACACCGTACGCGTCAAGGCAACTAGCGCTGGGTCTTGCAACGCTTCAAGTCGCTTGGGGTCGCCGAACTGAAGCTGTAAGTCTAAGCACTCACCCAGATCGCGGGCACCCACACCTGGCGGATCGAACGACTGCAGCATTTTTAAGGCGCAACGAAAATCGTCTTCGTCCAGGCCGAGCTCTGGGTTCATCCAGCTGGCAATTTCGTCCAGTGGCGATGCTAAAAACCCATCATCATTAAGCTCATCAATCAACAATTCGACAATCGCCGCATCGCGCTTGCTTAAACGCGTCAGGCCTAACTGTTCAAGCAAATACTCTCGCAAGTTACTTTCGCGAGCTGCCTCGGGACGGTCGGTGAAGTCATCGTCGCGCGAACCACGTGATTCTGACGAAAATTCGCTTCGGTCGCGTTCGGGCTCACGCTCTGAGGCTGGGGCGTAATCGGTATTGGCCTCGGGTGTTGCGTCCTGACCACGATCGGCACTGCTTTGGGTCGAGTCAAATTCTGCGCTCTCTTGCCCGACCCGTAAACTCGCCGCCGCGCCTCCTGGCTCGTACAATGGCGTGCCCTCTTGCTCTAAGAGGGGGTTTTCAGCCAAAGCCCGCGCAACTTCGGCCTCAAGATCCAGCGTCGAAAGCTGCAGCAGCTTGATCGACTGTTGCAGCGCGGGGGTCAGAGTCAACTGTTGACCCTGACGAAGCTCGAGAAAATTGCGACTCATAGGTACAATATTTTGCATGATGAATCGACCTAGCACCACTTCGCAACACAAAGACACCCCTTTACTGGGCAGCATCCTGTTGCGGTTGGCACTACCGCGCCTGTTGACGCGGATAGTCGTCATTCTAGCGGCTATCGCCTTAGTCATTTATTGCGCGCAACGTATTATGCAGTCGGGTAAAGCTTGGCTTGATTTTGCGCTCAAACTGACGGGGCTGTCTGAGATTCTTGGCAAGACCGTCATCGACTTTGTCATTCAGTATCAAAAGTATTTTTGGTGGTTTGTGATTCTGATCTTGATCTTGATCACGGTCAGCTGTCTGATCAGTTACTTACGCAGCAGCCTAAAGCGTGGTCGTGCAGCGCTCGTGCCGCTCGGTGATGTGCGCAAGCTCTGCGCTCAACTCAGCCCGGAAGGCCTGGATATTTTGAATTGGGTCTGGAAAGATCAGACTCAGCCTGTGACTGTTGGGATTTTACAAACCGTACTCAGCCAGCGCACCAGCGGGCGGGCACGCAAACTAGCCTTAGCGCGGGCGCAGCAGCTCGAACTCCAGTCTGCCCTGCAAAGCCGGCCGGTTAACACCCCGACCACGGCTGTCCCAACACTCGATTTGCCGCCCGCCAACGCGGCTGGTCAGCGCGAACCCACAATGCTTGCCTAGCCTGCTCAATCACTGGTCAAGTTCTGCTCCAACATTGCTCAAGCGCCACGTAAGCGCCCGCCGCGCTTGCGTTTCAAGCCAATTTATGTTCGACTAGAGGGTATGAACACGCTTGCCACAGGCTTCGCCTGCCCTCAAACACACTGCTCGGCCAATTTAGGTCGCGGTTTGGTCGTGTCTGGCAACCGTGCTGGTGCTCTAGGGCTGCTATCGCTACTACTAGCGATCGGTTGCCGGGCCTAGTGCCCGTGGCAGTCCGGCAACCAACCGCCACCCCAGCTATAGCCTTCCTCAAAAATTTTTAGATTTAATCCAAACCCTGGCGTGTTACGCCATCGATGAGCCCAGGTCGTACGTACCGTCTCATCGCTTAAACAGATTTAAGGTTAATCATGCTTTCGAATCCCGCCACAAAATACATCCCGTTCAAGCCCTTCGAACGCGATTTTTCAGAGCGCACCTGGCCTACTAAAAAGATCACTCACCCACCGATCTGGATGAGCACCGACCTGCGTGATGGCAATCAGTCGCTCATCGAACCGATGAGTGTTGAGCGCAAGCTGCGGTTTTTTGAAATGCTGGTCAAAATTGGCTTTAAAGAAATTGAGGTTGGGTTTCCGTCGGCCTCGCAAACTGACTTTGACTTTGTCCGTAAGCTGGTTGACGACAAGCTCATCCCAGATGATGTCACCATCATCGCCCTGACCCAAGCCCGGCCCGAACTCATCGAGCGCACTGTTGAATCTGCTGCTGGCGCCAAGCGTGCCATGATCCACCTCTATAACGCTTGCGCGCCCGGCTTTCGTCGCATCGTCTTCAACATGAACCGCCAAGAGGTCAAGCAAGTTGCCATCGAAGGCACGCAGTGCGTCATGGACTGCATGGCCAAGCACCCTGAAACACAGTGGCTGTACGAATATTCTCCTGAGGTCTTCAGTACGACTGAGCCAGACTTTGCGCTTGAGGTTTGCAATGCAGTCACCGCCCTGTACAAGCCCACCCCACAGAAAAAAATTATCTATAACTTGCCCGCCACGATTGAGGCGACAACGCCCAACATGTATGCCGATCAAATCGAATACATGCATAACAATCTGCATCAGCGTGATTCAGTGATTGTCAGTTTGCATCCGCACAACGATCGCGGCACCGCGGTCGCAGCGGCCGAGTTAGGCTTGATGGCTGGCGCAGATCGCGTCGAAGGTTGTTTGTTTGGTAACGGCGAGCGTACCGGTAACGTTGATTTAGTAACCCTGGCCTTAAACCTGTATACCCAAGGCATTCATCCCGGCCTTGATTTTTCAGATATCGACGAAGTGCGTCGCTGCGTTGAGTTTTGCAATCAGTTGCCGGTGCACCCACGTCATCCGTATGCCGGCGACTTAGTGTTCACGGCCTTTTCGGGTTCGCACCAAGATGCCATCAAAAAAGGCTTCGCGGTGCAAAAGGCCGATGCCATTTGGGAAGTCCCTTACTTGCCGATCGACCCTGCCGATCTGGGGCGTAGCTACGACGCCGTGATTCGCGTCAACAGCCAATCGGGTAAAGGCGGCGTGTCTTACCTGCTTGAACAAGAGCATGGTTTAGCCTTGCCAC
Organism: Bordetella parapertussis; assembly: GCA_945895265.1. Classification (GTDB taxonomy): domain Bacteria; phylum Pseudomonadota; class Gammaproteobacteria; order Burkholderiales; family Burkholderiaceae_B; genus Zwartia; species Zwartia parapertussis_I. The sequence goes on from CAMDEF010000021.1 coordinate 16,260, forward strand.
GACGGTTACAAATTGAGTTCAGCCGCGCCATTCAACGCGTCACCGATGAAACCGGTCGCGAAGTCACCGCTGAGGCTGTCTACACAATTTTTAATACCGAATACCTGACACAAACCGAGCCCTGGAAACTCATCAAGCACAGCATTACTGGCGACCCAAGTGCCGCCGAAGGTAAGCTCTTTACGATTGAAGCCGAATTTGAAGTGAATGGCGTACGCCGTGTACTGAAAGGCGCGGGCGATGGTGCGATATCTGCGTTTGTGGATTGCCTAGGGATACCTGTTCGTATTATGGATTATCACGAACATGCGATTGGTATCGGCACAGATACACGCGCCGCTTGCTATGTTGAAGCACGTATCGAAGAAGGTGCCACCGGGTTTGGGGTGGGCATTGACCGCGATATCGTCACAGCGTCTTTCAAGGCGGTGCTAAGTGGCTTAAACCGGCATATTAAATCCAGCTAAGGTTGCCACATAGTTGGCCCCTCAGGTCAACTGTTCTGATTTTGAAATGAAGCGAGCGGATTTTGAAAGACGCTCGTGACCTGACTTTTCATACTGAAACTTAATTGCTCGGTCTGCTCACCAAAAGTGAGCAAACCTAGCGTTCAGCGTTCAACGTACTGAAAAGAGGGTTTCCCATGACGACCACGATTATCCATTCTTTTAAACGCGCGCTTGCCTCGCTGCTACTGCTGACTGGCACGTTGTTGGGGTACCCCGTCCAAGCACAAAGCGCCGCGGACATTGACAGCGGCACACTCAAATTTGTCTTGTCACCCGAACCACCGTTTTTGTTAACCGCCATCAACACCGCCCTACAGATGGGGATGGTGACCTCAAAGGTGATGGAAGGCTTACTGTACCTCGACAACGAACTCAAGCCGCAACCTCTCTTGGCTCAAGCTTGGGACATCAGCCCAGATGGGCTGACCTATACTTTTAAGCTCCGTCCAAACGTTAAGTGGCATGATGGCCAGCCATTTACCTCGGCAGATGTTAGCTACACAATTCTTGAGGTGCTTAAAAAGGTTCATCCGCGTGGGCGCTCGGCTTTCGCAAAAGTCACGGCTGTCGAAACACCTGATCCTCTCACTGCCGTGATTAAACTTAGCCAACCGGCACCTCCTATGCTGACAGCTCTGGCCTCTAGCTACGAGTCACCCATGGTGCCTAAACATCTCTTCGCTGGCACAGACCCCTCTGCCAACCCCTACATCAGTAAACCAGTGGGAACAGGCCCCTTCGTATTCAAGGAGTGGAAAAAAGGCGACTACATCTTGCTAGAGAAAAATGCAGACTACTGGCAACCAGGTAAGCCAAGCCTACAGCGCATCGTGTTCAGAATCATCAGTGATGCCTCGGCGCGCGCAGCGAGCTTTGAAACAGGCGAAGGTCATATTGGTGGGCTCAGCCCCATACCACTGACCGATATGCCACGTATCGCGAAAAATCCCGCACTCAGTATTGAAACGCGCGGATACGCTTACATGTCGCCCTACATGCTGATGGAAGTCAATCTGCGCAAACCGCCTCTTAACGACGTACGAGTACGACAGGCCATCGCACATGCAATTGATCGCACACGGATGACCCAAGTTGTTTGGCTTGGTTATGGTCAACCGGCGGTCAGTCCAATTCCCTCGCAGGTCACGACCTTTCACTCAACCGACCTTCCCAAGTATGAGTTCAATATTGATAAGGCAAAAAAGCTGCTTGATGATGCAGGCTTAAAGCCTGGCGCAAACGGTATGCGGTTCAAAATCACTCACGACTTTATTCCCTTTGGATCTGAGTATCAGCGCACCGGAGAATTCATCAAGCAACAACTCAATCGCGTGGGCATTGATGTTGAACTACGCAGTCAAGATCTACCGTCGTTCCTTCGTCGCGCCTACACCGAATACGATTTTGATACGACTAGCCTCTACTACGGTGCCTTTGCCGATCCCACCCAAGGGGTACAGCGACTTTACTGGTCAAAAGCCATTCAAAAAGGTGTCGTCTTTACAAACAACACCGGCTATAACAGCCCCGAAATGGATCGGCTACTGGAAGGCGCACAAGGAGAAAACGATCCGGTAAAACGAAAGGCTCTCTATCTAGACATGCAACGTCTTGCGATGACCGATCTACCCGTGATCCCTCTGATGGAAACTCGCTTCCTCACCATTTCGAGCTCGAAATTAAAAAATCACACAGTCAGTGCTGACGGGATCATCGGTGGAAACTTCGCTGATGCTTACTTCGAAAAATAATTGAAGCGGGTTATGCAGCTACCAAAATTGCGCAGTCCAACGCTTCGTTTGCTTTGGCGGCGCCTGCTAAGAGCGATTCCACTTTTACTGGCGGTCGTCATCTGCAACTTCATTTTATTGAAGCTAGCACCTGGCGATGCTGCCGAGGTGCTAGCCGGAGAAGCCGCCGCGAGCAGCCTTGAGTATCTGACAGAATTACGCATACGCTTTGGACTCGATCAACCGGTTTACCTGCAGCTTTGGCACTATCTCGTCAAACTCATGACCTTAGATTTAGGATTTTCGTTTCGCCATAACCAATCTGTACTGTCGTTAATTCTTGATCGCCTACCCGCAACCTTGCTATTGATGCTTTCGGGCATCACGCTTGCGGTCGTTGTAGGCGCATGTCTAGGGGTTCTCGCTGCGCAACGCGTCAATCGCCTTCGCGACAACATCATCTCTGTTTTTGCCATTCTTTCTTTTTCGATTCCAGTGTTCTGGTTAGGGCTGATGTTAATTGTCGTTTTCTCAGTGCACCTTGGCTGGTTTCCCTCGGGCGGTATGCAAACCGTCGCCAGCGGCAAGCAAGGGTTCGCTCACATTCTGGATGTCTTACATCACTTGGTGATGCCTGTCACAACGCTCGGTCTGTTCTATGTCGCGTTATATACGCGCGTCATGCGCGCATCGATGCTTGAGGTATTCAATCAAGACTATGTCACAACAGCTCGCGCAAAGGGCCTAGGAGAGCGACGCATCATCCTACGCCATGTTTTTCGCAACGCCTTGCTGCCCTTAGTCACGTTAATTGGCGTGCAGTTTGGCACGTTACTCGGGGGCTCTGTTCTCGTTGAAACCGTTTTTTCTTGGCCGGGCTTAGGCAGGCTTGCCTTCGAAGCAGTATTTCAACGCGACTTGAATCTATTACTTGGAATCTTATTAATGTGCTCCGTTTTAGTGATGATCTCTAACGTCTTAGTTGATCTGGCGTACGCACAGCTCGACCCGCGGATTCGGATCCGATGAGCGCACAGCGCCCTCTGCGTTTGTTCGCGACCAGATTCTGTCGAAACTATTCGGCAGTTTTTGGCCTGCTTCTCTTGATGTGTGTCGGTCTCATGGCTGCTTCAGCCTCGGTGTTGTTTCCGGAAGACCCTTGGGATATGGTGTCAACGCCATTTCTTTGGCCAGGACAAGACCCCAATTTTCGACTCGGCTCTGACATCATGGGCAGAGACTTAGCCGCTGGCTTGTTTCATGGCTCTCGAGTGTCGCTACTCGTTGGCTTTTCTGCCACGCTTGCCGCCGTACTCATCGGGACAACCATTGGCGCGATTGCCGGCTATTACGGTGGCGTTGCCGATAGCGTTGCGATGGCGATCACCGAGTTGTTTCAAACGATTCCACAGTTTATCTTTGCGATTGTGGTCGTGGCGATTTTGACCCCAACTGTTAGCACGGTTACCTTCGCTCTCGGGATCGTTTCGTGGCCCTCAATCGCCCGCTTAGTTCGTGCAGAATTTATGACATTGCGTGAGCGCGATTTTGTCGCGGCAAGCGTGTCCATCGGGATGAGTTCTTTTCGAATTATCACCACACAAATCCTTCCGAATGCCTTAGGGCCCATCATTGTCACGGGCTCTTTGATGGTTGCAACAGCCATTTTGACAGAGGCTGGACTCGCTTTTTTAGGGCTAGGCGATCCCAATGTCATGAGCTGGGGAACCATTATTGGCGCTGGGCGCGATGCCTTGAGAACGGCTTGGTACATCACCGCCATTCCAGGTCTAGCGATCATGTTCACCGTACTGGGCTTAAATCTAGTTGGCGAAGGCCTGAATGATGCACTCAACCCACGGCTAAAGAATCGCTGATGGCTATCACCATGCCCTTGCCGCTTGCGTCGTTGAAGCCAGACAAGGATGTTCCTGTACTTGAAGTCAAAAATCTCTGTACACAGTTCCAAACCGCTAACGGGCTTGTCAACGCAATTGATGGCGTATCACTGGCGGTTGGTCACGCTGAGATTGTTGCTCTGGTTGGTGAGTCAGGTTGCGGTAAGTCTGTAACTGCTTTTTCCATCATGCAATTGATTGCGAGCCCCCCCGGAAAAATCGCGCGCGGTGAAGTGATATTTCAAGGGCAAGATTTGTTGCGACTCACCACTAAAGAGATGCAACAAGTTCGTGGCAATGGCATTGGAATGATTTTTCAAGAGCCAATGACCTCACTAAACCCTGTGCTCACTATCGGCGAGCAGCTCAGCGAAACGCTGATTGCGCATCGAGGCCAAACCCCCAAGCAAGCCATGGAAAGAGCTTGTGAGTTACTTGAGTTAGTGCGTATGTCGGCGCCTCAAAAACGATTAAGCCAATATCCACATGAGCTTTCGGGAGGCATGCGTCAACGCGTCATGATTGCGATGGCACTTGCCTGCGAACCAAAACTACTCATTGCCGACGAACCAACAACCGCTCTTGATGTCACTGTGCAAGCCCAAATTCTGGACTTATTACTTGAAATGCGAGAGCGCCTGGGCATGTCGATTCTGCTGATCACGCACGATCTTGGTGTGGTGGCAGAAGTGGCTGATCGCGTGGCCGTGATGTATGCGGGTAAAAAAATTGAAGAGGCCTCTGTATTCGACTTGTTTAAACGTCCTCAACACCCCTATACGCAAGGGCTCATTCAGGCGACACCATCTGCCTCGCGCGGTGGTAGCAAACGGCTGACTGAAATTCGTGGGCAAGTTCCAGCACTACACGCGATGCCACAAGGCTGCCGTTTTGCACCCCGCTGCGACTGGGCCGTACCGGCATGCCAAGAACAGCTGCCGAGGTTAAGGGATTCAGGGACACAACACTTTGTGGCATGCCATCGCCTTTACGACGCGACCTCTCAATCTTTTATCTCCGCGACTCAGGAGGCCTCATGACCGATGCGTTATTGCGTGTTGACGGTCTAAAGAAATTTTTTACTCTGAGCGATGGGCAGCGTGTGCATGCTGTTGATGATGTTAGCTTTAGCTTGGCTAACGGTGAAACCTTGGGTTTAGTCGGGGAGTCGGGCTGCGGCAAATCAACGCTTGGTCGCACCATTATCAGATTGCTTTCACCCGATGCAGGGACTGTCCATGTTGGAGGAAAAAACCTAGCGCAGCTCAGCGATAAAGAGCTCAAGCCCTTGCGCCGTGAGATTCAGATGATCTTCCAGGATCCCTATGCATCTTTAAATCCCCGCAGCACCGTCGGGCGAGCGATCGAAGAGCCCTTAATCGTTCATGGCGTGAAAGATCGGCGTACCCGCGCTGCACGCGTGAGTTGGTTACTCGAGCGGGTTGGCCTACCGACTGAGGCGGCCCAGCGGCATCCCCATGAGTTTTCGGGTGGTCAGCGCCAGCGCATCGGCATCGCCCGCGCGCTCGCATTGAACCCCAAGCTGATTATCTGTGACGAGCCAGTTTCGGCCCTTGATGTCTCGGTGCGCGCTCAGGTGCTGAATCTTTTAGCTGACTTACGCGAAGAGCTTGGGCTCGCGTATCTGTTTATCTCCCACGATCTGTCGGTGGTTGAGCATTTCTGCGACCGTGTCGCCGTAATGTACCTTGGGCGCATTGTTGAACTTGCGCCCCGCCATCGGCTGTGGAGTCAACCTCTGCATCCATACACGCATACGCTTTTCGATGCCGCCCCTCTGCCCGATCCAACTCGCCGCCGCGGGCGTCGCACCTTGGTACAAGGAGAAATCCCTAATCCAATTGACCGCCCTACGGGCTGCCATTTTCATACGCGTTGTGTGCATAAAATCCCAATATGTGTTTCTGTCGCACCACCGCTTATCAATCGAGCAGATGGCCATCAAGTTGCATGCCATCGTGCCGAAGATTTTTACACCGCCAAGCCATAGGAGACATATGTATAAACTTATCAGCGCCACGCCAAGCCCTTATGCGCGAAAGGTCAGAATTCAATTGGCAGAGAAAGGCATACCGTTCGAATTGATCACCGAGGTGCCTTGGAACTCAGATACGCAGACACCCCTCTACAATCCTTTAGAGAAACTACCTGTCTTGCTTTGTCCCGATGGTTCGAGTGTTTTCGAATCTCGATATATCAACGAATGGATTGAGTACAAACATCCAGCGACCCCCCTATTTCCAGCCGATGTGGATGGCATTTTGGCGGTCAAACGTTTCGAGGTGATCGTTGATGGTGCCTGCGATGCTTTAGTGCAAATGTTTTTTGAAATCGCACGCGATCTCGACAAACAAAGCCAACCTTGGTTTGATCGCCAACAGCGAAAAGTTGATGGTGCGCTTAGATATTTATCAACAGCAATTGGCGAAAAAGAATTTTGTCATGGTGACGCCTTCACCCTGGCTGATATTGCCGCAGGAACATTGCTGCGTTACTTGAGCGTACGGTGGCCCGCTAAACCATGGCGCGAAACCTATCCTAATCTTGCCATTTATTCTGACCGACTAGAGCTTCGGCCTTCATTTAAAAATAGCGTACCAGTCCCACAAATCATTCGTGATCGTGTGGCTTAGCTAAATAACGATCGCCGAGTCACTGATATCAAACCCTTTTGGTTTCCACAGGAGTATTTTCATGAGTTGTCCACCAGTTGCTGTCAGTCCGCACGAGGTCGAGTCAATTGTTTCTGACTGGGTCGTCGGCAAAATTTTATCCGAGCCAGCGGTTACGGGCGTCGCGTCTTTGAGCGCTGTTTCGATTTATTTCGATCCGGGTCAGGGGCACGCCCGTCATCAACATCTAGACGCAGATCAATTGATCTTTATTATTTCGGGCGAGGCCGAGATGATGATTGAATTTATTGAAGGCGAGCCACAATATCAAACTGTTCGCGCTGGGGATTTAGTCACAATCCCTAAAAAGGCATTTCATTCGACAATGAATAACGGTTGGGAACCAGTAAAGATTTTAGCCGTGTATTCGCCCGCCGGCGTTGAGAGCGGCATGCGGACATCAACTGACTTTAAGAGATTGCCAGCGGGGGTCGTACCCGCTCGTCGACCATCACCGTGCTAGCCTCAACACTATAAGTCTGGCGCTTTTATACAAGAGCTTGCTCAACATTAAAAGTGCTATGACTCCTACTAAGCGTCGAATCCCTCGCCTCGCGATAAGCCTTTGGCGATAAGCCAATTTTCTTTTTAAACGCTGTCGCAAAATGGCTTTGGCTTGAAAAGCCTGTTTCTAAGGCCACCTCTGCAATCGGTAATTCGGTTTCGGTTAAAAACCTGGCGGCTTTCGCGATGCGACGTTCGAGCAAATACTGATGGGGTGAGGTCCCGTGATGTCTTTGAAACAAACGCTTTAAACCACACACGCTGATGTTTGCCTGGTTAGCAATTATTTCAAGAGACAAGTCTTCGCCCAGTGAGCGATCGATAAAATCCTGAACGCGTGCCATATTTGAGCGAAAATTTTCGTAACAGGCCAAGGTCGGGGGGTCTTGCTCAGCGTCAACAGAGTGCGCTTTGAGCAACTGTGCAGCAAACGCATACGCCAATGTTTCAACAAAGACGGGTGTGGTTGCCAAGCTTGGATTCTGTAAGGCCTCTAATACCGCCAGAGCAAGCTGCTCTAGCAGCGGATCAGTGGCGCCCAGTCGAATCACCAAGTTCACCCGCGAGCGTCCAAACACATCTTTATTGACCGCATCGATGAGTTCCCTCTTTAAATAGAGCATCAACATTTCTGATGAACCGCGACGATTCCACTGCGATGCCTCGTCCGCCGGAATAATCAAAAACCGCCTAGGCGACAACGTCGCTTCTTGTGCATCGGGTTGACTCGCCAGCCTCACACTTAACTGAGCTGGCCCCCGTAAACAAAACCCAATACAGTAGTGACCAGTCGGCTTCAATATGCCAGACCAACTGTTGACGGTCGCCACTGCCGCATAAAGCGTCGACCATCCACGGCCGGCGCTTTGCAAAATCAACTGATTGCGATCCCAACGCTCAATGCTATGGGTCTGGTGCACATCAAATTCTTGTTCAGACATTTTGTTCGCCACAGAAGTAAACTAAACGCTACCTTAATTGATTTGGGTCATTCACAACGTTTTTTTGATAATCAAAGTCTAGCAGTCAAGTTTAGGCATGTCGCACGTCATTCGTGTCACTCTACGCCGTTATTCTCAAGCAATAGTTATGCCAATCACGCCCATAAAGTCCGTTGTAGCTGGCTCCGCTGGGCGCGCGCACTGCTAAGCTCTGTTTTCTAGGTTTTGCCCAAACAGGTGCACGTCTTGTTTTTTCCAATCGAACGTCCTCCAATGCCACGTGCGCGCGTACGCCAAGTGTTAGCAGACCTTAGCGTCAACAATCTCGCCAACGGCCTGATTGGTTTTATTTTCGCAGCAACCGGGCCCTTCGCGGTGATTCTCTCAGTCGGTTCGCGAGGCGGGCTGACTTCGGCAGAACTTGCTTCATGGGTGTTTGGTGTTTTTCTTGTGAATGGTCTGCTAACGCTTGTCTTGAGCTGGCGCTACCAAATACCACTGGCCTTCGGCTGGACAATTCCTGGCACTGTTTTAGTCGGCCCGGCCTTACAGCACCTACCTTTCTCTGCCGTGATTGGCGCGTTTTATGCCACCAGCCTGCTGATCCTATTGCTTGGGCTCAGCGGGTTCGTCAAGCGCATCATGTCAGCGTTACCTATGCCAATTGTGATGGGTATGGTCGCGGGTGTGTTTCTTCACTTTGGCTTGGATGTCATCCACGCGCTTGATCGTGATGCTGCCATTGCTGCCCCCATGGTGCTTGTATTTTTCTTATGCTCCGCAATCCCGGCGCTCGGGCGGCGGATGCCGCCGGTCATTGCCGCGTTGTTAGTGGGTGCAATCATGATCGCCATACTGGGTCGTCTAAATCTTGGCGACGTGGGTGCTCTTGGCTTTGCCCAGCCCGTCTTACAAACACCAAGTTGGTCTTGGACCGCAATGCTAGAACTCGTGATTCCACTGACCATCACGGTGTTAGTTGTACAAAATGGCCAGGGTGTCGCCGTACTCAAGGCGGCTGGGCACGAGCCCCCCATCACCATGATTGCCGTTGCCTGCGGCATCGGTGCAGCCTTAAGCGCCAGTGTGGGTGCCGTGAGCTCTTGCCTAACCGGCCCGACAAATGCCCTGATCAGTTCCTCTGGCGAAAAAGCCCGTCACTACACCGGGGCGCTAGCCTTCGGTTGCCTGGCCTTGGTTTTTGGAGTGCTCGCACCAACGTTTACCAACCTCACGTTGGCAACCCCTAAATCGTTCATTATGGTGTTAGCGGGGCTCGCCATGTTGCGCGCGCTGCAAAGCGCCTTTGTCACCTCGTTTGGTTCGGGCAAATTTACCTTGGGCGCACTTGTGAGCCTGTTGGTGACAGTCGCGGATGTCAGCCTCTTCAATATCGGCTCAGCGTTTTGGGGTTTGGTGGCTGGCTTTGTGGTGTCTTGGCTGATGGAGCGGCACGACTTTAAAGCGCAATGACGACGACGCTTAAGAGATAGAGTGTCATGCCGGACAAAATCACACGTTTATCGCGGCAGTGTGCATTTGTGAAACTTTTATACAAATGACTCATTAATGAGTCATAATGTCTTTAATGATTCATTAATGAATCAAAATTATTGATTTTAGGCTATGCCTATGCGAAACTGACTCATCCAAATTTCAAATAGCAGCCTAACCTTTTGGCTGATGAGTCTGCCCTAAATCAACATGGTTAAACCAGTTTCACGCCCTATTTCGCATCACAGCAGCAATGCGCTGCAGCTGCTCGGGCAACTCGTGCGTGAAGCCCGTATCAAAAAATCCATGACCACGTCCGACTTAGCTGCGCGCGCTGGCATCTCGCGTGCTCTTCTTCAGCGCCTCGAGCGAGGCGACCCGAGCTGTTCAATTGGGGCCGTCTTCGAGGTCGCCACGATTTGTGGCGTACCCCTATTTGAACAAGACCCTAGACAGCTTGCTTCCCGCCTCGACCTACACCAAGAAAAAATGGCATTACTCCCTAAAGCAGTTAGAACCATCGCCAAAGAAGTCAAAGATGACTTCTGAGATCGGTTCTAAATATTCAGAGGCCTACGTCTGGGTATGGCTACCAACGGCCACCGCGCCAGTCGTAGCGGGGCTGCTCTTTCAGCAAGGCCAAAAGTTAGTGTTCAACTATGGTCGAAGCTATCTCGCCAGAGGCAATGCGATCGCCTTATATGCGCCCGAACTACCAATGCGTCCGGGGGTACAACCGCTGCTACCGATGATGAGTATGCCCAGCTGCATTCGGGACGCCTCACCAGATGCCTGGGGACGACGTGTGCTCATTAATCGCAAGCTCGGCACCGCGCGGGTGGATCCTTCACAAATTGAACTCAGCGAGTTGACCTATTTGCTTGAGTCAGGCTCTGACAGAATCGGTGCACTAGATTTTCAACACTCTGCGACTCAATATGTCGCAAGGCACACACCGCAACCCACCCTTGAAGAACTGTTAACAGCGGCCGAGATGGTCGATCGCGGTGTGCCGCTTTCATCCGAACTGGATCAGGCCTTATTGCACGGCACTTCGCTGGGCGGGGCCAGACCAAAAGTGATGCTGAATGATGGCAAGCACAAGTTCATCGCTAAGTTTTCTGCAAGCAACGATCTGTACAGCGTCGTCAAAGCAGAATTTATCGCGATGCGCCTCGCCAAAAAAGTTGGGCTACAGGTAGCACCCGTACATTTACGGCGCGCGTTGGGTAAAGACGTCTTGTTAATTGAACGCTTCGATAGAACATGGCGCGACGAAAGTTGGCACAGACGCGCCATGGTCTCTGCGCTAACGATACTCGAGCTCGACGAGATGATGGCGGCCTACGCCAGTTACGAAAACCTCGCAGAGATCGTACGGCACCGCTTCTCTAATCCAAAGTCGACTCTGCGAGAGCTTTTCTCAAGAGTTGTTTTCAATATTTTGTGCGGTAATACCGATGATCACGCGCGCAACCATGCCGCGTTTTGGGATGGACAACAACTGACGTTGACCCCAGCTTATGACCTTTGTCCCCAATCACGAACAGGTCAACAAGCCTCGCAAGCCATGCTGATTCGCGACAACGATCGCACGAGTCAAGTCGGCACATGCATTGCCGCAGCCTCACTGTTTTTGCTCAATCAACACGAAGCTATCAGCATCGTCAATCAGCAAGTCAAAATCATTGAGCACGCCTGGCAAGGGGTTTGTGAAGAGGCCTCGTTAAGCGAAGTCGATCAAACGCTATTTTGGCGAAGACAGTTTCTAAACCCCTTTGTATTTCTGAATGCGCCTAGCGGTGTGAACACCCCAATCTAAACCTATCTCACCATTGTCCAAAAAAAACACCCGCGCGCTTATGCGCGTTGGTGCCGCGCTCAACGGCCTCATCAGACATCGTGACGCGCCGTTTACGCCGCGCGAGCGCCTCAAGCAACTGCGTTCGTAAAGCTTCGCGCGTGCTGGCGTATAGCGCTTCGCGGCCCAAATCATTGAGCTCGTTCGGATCATTCTCTAAATCGAATAACTGTTCGGGCTCGTCAAGCCAATACACATAGCGCCAACGCGTTGTACGAAGCGAATAGGCGCGCGATTGTTGCGGACTTTTATTCAGTAACAGCCGCGCCTGCCTAAAACTGTAATCCAGCTCAGAAAATACAGCGTCACGCCATCGCGTGGGCTCACCCCGCGTAAGAGGCAACAAGCTACGACCTTCGATTCGCTCAGGCGAACCTGCCACACCAAGCGCTTCAAGAAACGTTGGTACCATATCGACCGCTTCAACAAACCGGTTATCGACTGTGCCGCGCGTGGTGTCTGCGCGCGCGTCGGGATCCATCACGATACACGGTACACGCTGCACGGCATCGTAAAACAATTCTTTCTCGCCAAGCCAGTGATCACCTAATAAATCGCCATGATCTGAGGTGAACACAATCAGCGTGTTCTTCATCAAGCCCGCACCGTCCATGTATTCAAACAACCGCCCGAGGTGATCATCTAATTGCTGAATCAAACCCTGATAGGCCGGGCGTACAGTTCGGATACATTCGTCCCGACTAAAGTTTTGGCTTTCTTCGTGCTGCCGATACGCCGCCACAACTGGGTGTGCTTCACGCCGTTCAACCTCACTGCGCACAACGGGCAAGCACTGCTCTGCTGTGTACCGATTGTGATACGGTGCTGGCGCCATGTAAGGCCAATGAGGCTTGACGTAACTCAAATGCAAAACCCAAGGCTTGTCACCTTGTACGCGCATAAACTCAAGCGCCTGATTGGTCATATAGGCCGTTTCAGAATGAGGCTCAGCCACCCGCGCGGGCAGATAAGTATTACGCATATTCCAGCCACTGACGATCTGCCCGTCGGGTAGTTGCCCCGCAATGACAAAATCGGTCCAGGGGTCATCTGAGAGATAGCCCTGGCGCTTTAAGTAGGCAGGATAGCCGCTCTCAAGCCCCGGTGGATGATGCCCGTCATAGCGATCCAGTTCACGAAAACCGCCACGCGCTAACAAATAACCGAGCTCAGAATCACCTTCAATACCCAGGCGTTTCATCCCAGCAAGATCCGGGATCACGTGCGTTTTACCTGCCAGCATCAAATCACGTCTTGCCTGTGCGAGATATTCGCCAAAGGTCAGTTCACCAATCGATAACGGCACTCGGTTCCAGGTCGTGCCATGGCTCGAGGGATAGCGCCCCGTGTAATAGCTCATGCGTGAAGGCCCGCATACGCCCGAGTTCACAAAGGCACGGCTAAAACGCACACCTCGCTTCGCCAACGCATCAAGATTGGCTGTTTTTAAGTAAGGGTGTCCGTCACAGCCAAGGTGATCGGCCCGAAACTGATCTGCCATGATGAATAAAATATTTTGTGTTGTGGTCATAACAACGCAATCTCTGCTGGCTCAAAGCCCGCCGCGAGGCGAGCCTCAATATTGAACGGCCCTTTTAATTTCGGCGCCCGATAGGTAGCGGCTAACTCGGTATAGGTCTTGATAGGATCTAACCCACGCTCGGTACAGAGCCAGCGATACCAATGATTACCAATGGCCACATGGCCGATTTCATCACGCAAAATAATATCAATGATTGCGGCGCCCGCCGGGTCTCCACCACTGGCCAGCTTATGTCTGACCGCAGGCGACGCATCCAGCCCTCTGGCCTCGAGCGTTCTAGGCACCAAAGCTAGCCTTGCCAACACATCGTCTTGCGTGCGCTCAGCCATTTCCCATAAGCCATCGTGACCTGAAAAATCACCATATTGAAAACCTAAGGTTTGTAAATGCTGATTGAGCAAGCCAAAGTGCTCGCACTCTTCTTGCGCAACTCGCAGCCAGTCGTAATAAAACTTATCGGGCATGTTCGCAAAGCGCCAAATCACATCCAAGGCAAGATTGATGGCGTTGAACTCGATGTGGGCCAACGCGTGAATCAACACCGCGCGCCCTTCAAGCGTGTGCACGCTGCGTAAGCCTAGCTGCGCGGGTGGCACGAGTTTGATCGAGGGGCGACCAGGGATGCCGGTTGGGGCTGAAAAGATACGCGCGGTATCAAGTGCCGTTTTCTGGCCTAAGGCACCTAAGCAATCAGCCTTCTCCTGCCAGGTGTCGTGGCACAGCGCCTCAAGTGCACGCTCTCTGAGTTCCATCTCTTAGGCCAACTGCCACCAGGTAAAGCCCAAGGCGCTCAGCGCACCACCTGTCAACATCGTACGCAAGCGAAAGACCCAGCCAAGCATTAATTCAGGCATTTTGCGCCTGAGCATGCTGTCAAGCAACCATTGAAACGCGAGCCCTGCCATCAAAATACGCAGACCTGTTTCTGGCGTGGTCAGCGTCGCGCCCCAGCCAATCAGTGCCGGCACCACGCTCCAGACAAACATCGTTGTGCGTGGCGCGTTTGGCGGGGCATGCACCGCCATCCCCCACCATAATGCACCCACAAAACTTAAGATCACGGCGCCATACATCATCAATCCCATCAGCGCCAGTAGCGGATCGATTCCTGTATCAACTACCGTCGCCAAGGCAAAACCCCAGAAGGGTAAAAGCCCGAGCAAGCCAGGAAGCAACGCCGCCAAGGGTGTACGGGTAGGTTGACTCATGAGTTCGGTTAAGCCTTGCTAGCTACTTTTTTTGTTTTTTTCTTAGCTTTCTTTTCGGGGATGCCCAACATTGTTTTACGACAGCTTGGCGCACCACAGCGGCACTCGTACTGGGCCTTAAGTGACTTGGTTAATTTCTCGTCATCGATAATTAAGCCGTAGTCGTAGTTGAGTTCTTCACCGCGCTTGATATCGCGTTTAGCCAAGATATAAACACGTTTGCCGCCCTTGCCTTCTGAGCTTTCACAATTTGGCTCGCAGGCATGATTAATCCAGCGCGCTTCGTTGCCGTGATCATTGCCGTCAATCACTTTACCCGAGCTTAACGAAAAGAAAAAGGTGTGAAAGGGGTCATCGGGATTTGTGGGATGGCGCCGGTCGGCCTCTTTGGCACTGATGGTTTTGCCACCGTACTCAATGATGCGAGTGCCTTCTGGGATTTTGCGTGCCGCAAAAACGCCATTGCCATGTACTTTAGATTGGCGAACAATATGCCAGGGCTTTTCAGATGAAGGCTTTTCAGGTGAGGTCATTTAAGTGAAGTCTAGAATCAGGTGCGTTTGATACCAAAACAATGCTGCGGCTCGGGAAACTGACTTGTGCGAACCTCCTCAGCATAACGCCGAACCGAGCTTCGCATCATTTCTTCAAGATTGGCATAGCGCTTAACGAATTTTGGCACACGCTCGCCACTTAAGCCAAGCATATCTTCTGTGACCAGTATTTGACCATCGCATTTTACCGAGGCACCAATCCCGATTGTCGGAATCGCGAGCGCTGTCGTAATCGTTTCGCCCAAGGCCTCGGCAACCCCTTCGAGCACAATCGCAAAAGCACCCGCCTGTTCAAGCGCTTGCGCTTCGGCCAGAATTCGGGCGGCGGCTTCAGGGCTGCGGCCCTGGGCGAGGTAGCCGCCCATGGTGTTGACATACTGAGGCATCAGGCCAACATGAGCCATCACAGGGATGCCGCGGTCGACAAGGTAGCGAACCGTCTCAGCCATCACCACTCCACCCTCAAGCTTGACCGCTGTAGCGCCTTTTCCAAGCAAATGCGCGGCATTGCGAAACGCTTGTGCCAAGGACTCTTGATAACTACCAAACGGCATGTCAGCAACAACGCACGCGTGTTGGGTTGCCCGCACGACGGCGGCGGTATGCTGCCCGATTTGCTCAACCGTGATGGTCAGGGTGTCGGGTAAGCCATAGGCAACCATCGCCGTTGAATCGCCAATCAATATAAAGTCAACATACTCATCAATGATGCGTGCAGTTGAATAATTATGTGCGGTCAGCGCCACAATTTTTCGCTGGCCCTTACACGCCATGAGTTGGGGTACTGTAACGCGCTTAATTTCTACATGCGAACTCAAAACAATACCTTAGCCTTTAACAATAGATTATCCCGACACACTGCCTTAGCGATCAGTGTGGGAATAGATAGTAGGAGTGGTGTGCGAACCGTTCGTGCTGCTTGACTGTTGACAACAACCTAGCTTGGGTTGAAAGGTTGTTGTCAAGTTCAGTTCAGGTCCGTGCAATGCGCCGCGTTGACCTGACCTGCAAGCGCTTATTTTGCGGCTTTTTTGACCGCGGACTTGGCTGCGGTCTTAGTTGCGGTTTTTGTCACAGCTTTTTTCACCACTTTCTTTACTGCTTTCTTTACCGCTTTTTTTACGGCCTTCGCCGCAGGTTTAGCCACGACAGTCTCGACCGCGTCTGTCGCAACAGCGTCGGTGATTTTGGCAACAGCTTTTTTAACCGCCTTCTTTGTCGCTTTTTTAGCAACCGTCTTAGTCGGCGTTTTTGCAGCGGTTTTAGTCGCGGTTTTGCTGGCAGTCTTACCCGCTGTTTTACCCGCAGCTTTTGCGGCAAAACGACCGGTACCTGCTTTGCCGCCTTCTTTGACGGGGCGCGCCTCAAACTCAAAGCTCACTTTGCCGTCTTCGCCACGCGACAAATACGCTTTAAATTTGCGATTGTTACGATTAGAAACAAAACCCTCAAGCAAATCCGTGCGCCCTGTCGCAAGCAACTTCGTCATCTGCTCGGCGCTAATTTCTTGCTGCAAAATCACCTTGCCAGACCTGAAATCACAATTACGTTCAGGGCCAACCGATTTTTCACAAATAAAACTCATGCCATGCTCAAACACCGGCGCCTGACATTTTGGGCATGGGCCCAAAGCCATCTGCCCTGAAAAATCAACGGGCTCGTTAGCCTCTTCGTCACGCTGGCCAAAGTCAAACTCAAGCTTCGACTCAGCGTTAATAATCAAGATCGAGGCAAAGGGGCGACCCATCTTGCTAATAAAGCCTTGCATCGGCCCGATGCGTTTATCAGTAATGAGCGTCTCAACTTCTTCAGGCTCAAACGTACGACCACCCGGGTGCTTGCCAATCGAAAAATCGCAACTGGTGCAGGCATAGCGGCGATAGTTTTCTTTCACGACATTGCCGCATTTTGGGCATGGCGATTTCAAGGTAACGTAATCACCTGGTACCGTATCGCGCTCATATTCTTTAGCTCGCTTCACAATGACTTGCGTCATTTGCGCGATCTCAAGCATGAAGGCTTCGCGCTGCATTTCACCTTGTTCGATCTGCTTGAGCTTATGCTCCCACTCACCCGTCAACTCGGGCGAGGTCAGCTCTTTGACATCTAAGCCGTTGAGCAAGGTCATCAGCTGCCTGGCTTTTGCTGTCGGGACAAGATCGCGGCCGTCACGTCGCAAATAGGTTTCTGAAAGCAGGCCTTCAATAATGGTCGCACGTGTGGCTGGTGTACCTAGACCACTCTGCGCCATCGCCTGAGCAAAATCATCGTCATCGACCAGCTTGCCCGCGTTTTCCATACCCGAGAGCAAGGTGGCTTCGTTGTAACGCGCAGGCGGTCGAGTCGCCAAGCTCACGGTTTCGATGTCTTCGGTGCGCACTTTTTCACCGTCTGCCACCGCCACTAGGTTGGCGTCGTCACCTTGGGCCTCGCGCCCCTCTACAGCGCGCCAACCAGGCGACACCATGACCTTGCCTTCAGTTTTGAAGTGATGGCCTTGTACGAGGGTAGTCCGTACCGTATCGCGCCACTCAACCGGCGGAAAGAAAATCGCCAAGAAACGTTTAACGACGATGTCGTAAACCTTTGCCTCAGCGTCGCTGAGTTCGGTTGGTACCTGCATCGTCGGAATAATTGCAAAGTGATCCGACACTTTTTTGTTATCAAAAATACGGCGGTTAGGTTTGACCCAGCCATTTTTGGTGATCGTCGCGGCATGCGGAGAAATGGCTTTTGACACGCCTTTGCCCTCAGCTAAACCTGCAATGGTCTCGCGTACCGTATTGAGATAGTCTTCGGGCAAAAATTTTGAATCCGTTCGTGGATACGTCAGCGCCTTGTGGCGCTCATACAAGCTTTGCGCAAGTGACAACGTCGTTTTGGCTGAAAAACCAAACCGCCCGTTGGCCTCGCGCTGTAACGAGGTCAGATCAAACAAGGGTTTAGCAGCTTCAAAACGCGGTTTAGACTCTTCGGTCACCACCCCTGGCTGATTGCGGCAAGCCGCCACCACGCTTTTTGCGGCGGCTTCCGTCCAAACACGAGACTCTTTTTGCTCAGCGTCGTCAGCGACTTTTTTGAAGGCTGGATCAATCCAACGCCCTTCATAGATACCGGCGGCTGCGACAAAACTCGCTTTCACTTCCCAGTAGTCACGGGGTACGAAATGACGGATTTTTTCTTCACGAGCAAACACTAAGGCCAACGTAGGCGTTTGTACGCGCCCGACCGGGGTCTTGAAAAAACCACCATCTTTACTATTAAAGGCAGTCATAGCACGCGTGCCATTGATACCCACCAGCCAGTCTGCCTCGGCACGCGAACGAGCGGCAGCCTCAAGTGGCTTCATGGTGTCATCTGCACGCAGCGTTGCAAACGCCTCACGAATGGCGTCTTGCGTCATTGACTGCAACCACAGACGCTGTGTTGGCTTTTTCTGGCCCGCATATTGCGCGATGTAGCGAAAAATCAATTCACCTTCGCGCCCAGCGTCGCAGGCGTTAATTAACGCCCCAACATCTTTGCGCTTGATCAGTTTGACTAGCATTTTGAGCCGATCGACCGAGCGCTTGTCTTTTGTGGGCGCCAGATCGAACTCA
The DNA here is from genome assembly GCA_945895265.1 of Bordetella parapertussis. Classification (GTDB taxonomy): domain Bacteria; phylum Pseudomonadota; class Gammaproteobacteria; order Burkholderiales; family Burkholderiaceae_B; genus Zwartia; species Zwartia parapertussis_I. The sequence continues at coordinate 34,794 of CAMDEF010000021.1, forward strand.
GGCGGCACAACCGGCAGATGCGCAAAGCTCCACTTACCCTTAACGGGGTCGTTCGGGGCAATCAAAGTCAGCAGGTGGCCAACGCTTGATGACAAGACGTATTTTTCGTTTTCGAAAAAGTCGCCTTCGCGGGTAAAACCACCCAGCGCACGCGAGATATCGAGTGCAACAGAAGGTTTTTCGGCAATGATTAAGGTTTTAGTCATTCTTGTCCAGATACAACGCTTAAAGCGGTTTACCAAGCATGGCGCGAGGCCTAAATCAGGCTAACGCGCATCATAAGAGTGGTGATGAATGCCGTGCAAGTTAGCACGTTCGGGGCCTTGACCCCAAATTTGGGTCGCCATTGACCAAAATGTCTCTATATTAGAGGCTACGAGTTTTTCGAAACCTAACGCTTGCCAGGCCTGCTGCAACACCCCCAAGGGGTTCGATACATCTATGGCTTGGGCACCATTTTGCTTAGAAAGTTTCAAGCCTCTGGCGTCATAAACCACCGGGACGTGCAACACGCTCGGAGGGTTAAACCCCAACAGCCGGGCCAATAACTGCTGGCGCGCGGTGCTACTAAGTAAATCTTCGCCTCGTACGATATGAGTGACACCTTGCTCGGCATCATCCACCACCACCGCCAGCTGATACGACCAAATCCCATCGGCACGCTTCAGTATAAAATCACCCACCACGTGAGCAACCTCTTGACGCTGTACGCCCAGCCAGCGATCTGTAAAAACGATCGTCTCCTCTGGTACCCGTAGGCGCCACGAGTGCGCCTGACGCCCAACTGGCGGGCCTAAACGGCAGGTGCCAGGGTATGGACGCTCTGAGTGAGTACTCGCCTCGAGCTGGCTCAGCACTGAATCAGCAATTTCACGTCTGGTGCAACCACAGGCATACACCTGCCTGGCCGCCAAAAGACTATCAAAAGCTTGTTGATAAAGGCTTAACCGCTGCGACTGGTAGGTGACCTCGCCATCCCAATGCATGCCTAGCCCTGGCAACTGCTGCAAAATCAACTCTGCAGCGCCTTGCACCGTTCTGGGGGTGTCTAAGTCTTCGATTCTGACAAGCCACTGCCCGTGGTGGGCGCGCGCATCCAAAAAACTGGCCATGGCCGCGACCACAGAGCCCGCATGAAGCGGACCACTGGGGCTTGGTGCAAACCGACCAACGTAGGGCGATGCCGTGTGCAACAAATTTAGTGCAAAAGCCGATCGCCGTCGTCGCGCAGTAATTCTTCAAGGATCAGATGATCGACCTCTGACTCTTGGCTCCAGAGCACCATCAGCGCGATGATTTTGATTTTTTGCAGCGACACAGAGCCTTCGGCGGTGGCCAAAGCACGGTCGATCACGATCTCACGTAACGCGGGCGACAGCGCTTCAGTCGCTTCGAGAAAAGTGATAAAGCCAATCGCTTCAGGGTCGAGGTGTTGCTGCTCAAAGTCAGCGTACACGCGCGAACCGCTACCCGGCGTCTGCGACAGTTCAACGCACTGTGCAGTGGTCTCAGCCAAGCCCACCAACCAGCCTAACGCGTCGTCAATATCGGTGTGCTCAAAGCCCGCAGCAGCAAGGCGCTTTGCCAACACATCCGCCGACGGACAGGCCTCGGGGGTGTAGTAGTTCTCGAACAGGTAAACCAGAATGTCAAACATAAAGACGGGCTCCTGTTGCTGGCCGGGTTAGGGGGCACCCGACCAAGTAGTTTGACTCTACGCCAAAAACTTTGCCGCGACAAGTCGAACTATAAATTTGTTTTTTTGCAACGCTGTCATGCCAAATTAACAATGATTAGTCATCACTTAAAATACAAAACCCTGTTCAAGCAAGGGTAATCAGCGCCGCGCCCTCGGCCACTTGATCCCCAACACCGTAAAGCAATTCTTTGACAGTGCCCTCGCCGGGTGCCGCAATGGTGTGCTCCATTTTCATGGCCTCCATCACCAACAACGCCTGCCCGCGCTTGACCTTGTCACCCACCGCAACGTGCACAGCAATCACCTTGCCAGGCATCGGGGCAGTCAAGCCCCCCGCAGGCTCAGACTGCCCGTCAGCCGCGTGTTTCAGAGAGTCTTTCAGTACAAGCGAGGTCATCGCACCCGACGAAAAAACATCAAAGCGCTCGCCACGCGGTACCACGGTGCCGGTGACCGCCAAGTTACCTAGCGTCAGTTCAATATTCAAAGCTGGGGTGTTGTCATCCTTGGCCGTGTTGTGATTCTCGCCCGCGTTGTAATTCTTGCCCGTGTTGTAATTCTTGCCCGTGTTGCCGCTCATGGCCAAGCGCCAACCAAACGCGTAGCGCTCGCCATCCATTTCAAGCACTTGGTCTATGCCTTGGCGATGCAAAACGCAACTGCGGGCACCTTCTTGATCCACCCAATTGAACGCACGCCGATATAAACCATTCATGCGCCAACCGTCTGTGCGCGCCCATGGGTCGTCATTCGACACGGCCGCGGTTTCACTCAACAACAAAGCGGCCACAGCCAACGCTAAGGCCTCACGGCTAGCTGCTGCAGGCGGTGGTAATAAGGTCGCACGCTGCCGCTCGATCAGCCCCGTATCTAAATCGCCCGCAGCAAAGGCCTGATCCGTCATCAGCCGTGTCAAAAATGCAACGTTGGTATGCACGCCAACCACCTGTGTCTGTGCCAGCGCCTGCACCATACGCGCCCGCGCCTGATCACGGTCAGCGCCCCACACAATCAGCTTCGCAATCATCGGGTCGTAAAACGGCGAAATCGTGTCGCCCATGCGAACACCACCATCCACCCTAATGTCAGCATTGCTAAACGCCGTATGGGGCGGCAAGGCCAGATACGCGAGCGTGCCCACCGAAGGCAAAAAGTTTTTGTCTGGGTTCTCAGCATAAATACGCGCTTCGATCGAATGCCCGCAACGCGTCAGTTGCTCTTGTGTCAACGGCAAGGCCTCGCCACTCGCCACACGCAATTGCCACTCTACCAAGTCGAGCCCAGTAATCATCTCAGTAACCGGGTGTTCAACCTGCAAGCGCGTGTTCATCTCCATGAAATAAAAACGGCCGCTTGGCTCAACAATAAACTCAACGGTACCTGCACCCACATAGTTCACGGCGCGTGCCGCGGCAACTGCAGCTTCGCCCATCGCACGGCGTCGCTCTTCTGTCATGCCAGGCGCCGGCGCCTCTTCAATCACTTTTTGATGGCGCCGTTGCACTGAACAATCACGTTCAAACAAATAGACGGCGTTACCGTGCGAATCAGCAAACACTTGGATCTCAATGTGGCGAGGCTTTTGCACATAGCGCTCGATCAAAACACGATCATCATCAAAGCTCGAGGCAGACTCGCGCTTGCACGAAGCCAAGGCACTGGCAAAATCGTCAGCGCTCGCGACCACCCGCATCCCTTTACCGCCACCGCCTGCACTGGCCTTAATCATGACTGGGTAGCCGATGACATCAGCTTGTTGCTTTAAAAACTCAGGATCTTGGTTGTCGCCGTGATAACCAGGCACCAACGGCACCCCGGCTTTTTCCATTAAAGTCTTTGAGGCCGACTTACTTCCCATCGCCGCGATCGCAGACGCGGGCGGGCCAACAAAACTGATCCCCGCTTTTGCACACGCGCTAGCAAAATCTGCGTTCTCAGATAAAAATCCGTAGCCCGGATGAATCGCTTGCGCACCGTGCGCGAGTGCCGCTTGCAAAATCGTTTCACTCTTCAAATAACTTTCACGCGCGGCCGACGCACCAATGTGCACCGCTGCGTCGCAACTGACGACATGCTTGGCACCCGCATCGGCATCCGAATACACCGCAATGGTTCGGATCCCCAAGCGGCGTGCTGTTGCAGCAACACGGCAGGCAATTTCGCCGCGATTGGCAATCAATAACGTTGTAAACACAATAGCTCCTTGATCCAACGTTCACATGCGGAACACGCCAAAGCGTGTGTCAGCAATCGGTGCGTTTAACGCAGCAGACAAGCCAAGCGCCAAGACACGGCGCGTATCCGAAGGCTGAATTACACCGTCATCCCACAGGCGTGCGGTGGCATAGTACGGATGTCCTTCGCGCTCATATTGCTCGCGAATCGGCGTTTTAAATTCGTTTTCTTCATCGGCCGACCATTGCGCGCCTTTCGATTCAACGGCTTCGCGCTTAAGCGTTGCCAGCACACTGGCCGCCTGTTCGCCACCCATGACTGAGATACGCGCGTTGGGCCACATCACCAACAATCGTGGCGAAAAAGCCCGGCCGCACATGCCATAGTTACCGGCACCAAACGACCCACCGATAATGACGGTGAACTTTGGTACTGCAACAGTTGACACGGCTGTCACCAATTTGGCGCCGTGTCGGGCAATCCCTTCGTTTTCGTATTTGCGGCCCACCATGAAGCCCGTAATATTTTGTAAAAACACGAGTGGGATTTTGCGTTGACCGCAAAGCTCAATAAAGTGTGCGCCCTTTTGTGCCGACTCTGAAAACAAGATACCGTTGTTCGCCACAATGCCAACGGGCATACCTTCGATATGGGCAAAGCCCGTCACCAGCGTCGTGCCAAACCGCGCTTTAAATTCATCAAACTCAGAGCCATCGACAATGCGCGCGATGATCTCACGCACGTCATACGGCTTGCGCGTATCGGCCGGCACAATGCCATTCACTTCACGCATGTCGTAAGCAGGCGGTACGCTCTTTTTCAGCGCTAACTGTGCGGGCTTAATCCGATTTAAACGACCCACCGCATCGCGCGCAAGCGCCAACGCATGGTGATCGTTCGCAGCAAGATGATCAGCCACCCCAGATAAACGCGTGTGCACATCACCGCCACCAAGATCCTCGGTTGAAACGACTTCTCCGGTCGCCGCCTTGACCAGCGGCGGCCCACCTAAAAAGATGGTGCCTTGATTACGCACAATAATCGACTCGTCACTCATGGCGGGCACATAGGCGCCCCCTGCGGTGCACGAGCCCATCACAACTGCGATTTGCGCGATGCCCTGAGCCGACATATTGGCTTGATTAAAAAAGATCCGGCCAAAATGATCACGATCTGGAAACACATCCTCTTGACGCGGCAGGTTTGCACCACCCGAGTCCACCAGATACACACACGGCAAATTATTTTGCTGCGCGATCTCTTGAGCACGCAGATGCTTTTTGACCGTTAATGGGTAGTAGGTGCCACCCTTCACCGTCGCATCGTTGCACACGATCACACACTCAACGCCAGAGATTCGTCCGATACCTGTGATGAGACCCGCGCCTGGAGATTCGCCGTTGTACAGCCCATGCGCCGCCAATGGGGATAGCTCTAAAAATGGCGTGCCTGGGTCAAGCAGCTGCTCGACGCGATCGCGTGGTAACAATTTGCCGCGACCTATGTGCTTCTGACGCGCCTGCTCGGTGCCGCCTAACGCGGTTTGCTCTAACTGCTTTTGCAAATCATCAATCTGCGCCTGCATCGCCAACGTATTTTGCGCAAACTCCGGCGAGCGCGTATTAATCAGGGATTCAATTTTTGGCATGTCTCTCGACCTTTGACCTTGTATTTTTTCTTCACATTGTTTCGTTAAAGAGCTCGCGACCGATCAGCATGCGGCGAATCTCACTCGTGCCTGCGCCAATTTCGTAGAGCTTGGCATCACGCCAATAGCGGCCTAACGGGTAGTCGTTGATGTAGCCATTGCCGCCAAAGATCTGGATGCCTTCACCCGCCATCCATGTTGCTTTTTCGGCGCAATACAAGATCACCGCCGCGCAGTCTTTGCGGATTTGACGCACGTGTTCGCTTCCTAGCTTGTCAAGATTTTTTCCAACCGTATAACAAAACGCGCGGGATGCCTGCAAGGTCGTATACATATCGGCAACTTTGCCTTGAATCAATTGAAACTCACCAATTGACTGGCCAAACTGCTTGCGATCGTGGATGTATGGGATCACCTGATCCATCACGGCTTGCATGATGCCGATGGGCCCTGCGGCTAAGACGGCGCGTTCATAATCCAGACCACTCATCAACACGCGTACACCACCATTCACTTCGCCTAGTACGTGGTCACCGGGGATCAAACAGTTTTCAAACAATAACTCACCCGTGTGACTGCCACGCATCCCCAGCTTGTCAAGTTGCTGCGCGATGCTAAAGCCCGGCATACCTTTTTCGATCAGAAATGCCGTGACGCCACGCGCGTTTGCCTCAGGATCAGTCTTGGCATACACCACCAACGTGTCGGCGTCGGGCCCATTGGTGATCCACATCTTGGTGCCGTTCAACACGTAATCGGAGCCCTTGGGTGTGGCGCGCAATTTCATACTCACCACATCCGAGCCCGCGCCGGACTCGCTCATCGCAAGCGCACCAATATGCTCGCCCGTTAGTAACTGTGGCAGGTATTTTTTCTTTTGCGCAACGCTGCCATTGCGATGAATCTGGTTCACGCACAGGTTAGAGTGCGCACCGTATGAGAGACCAATCGACGCACTGGCGCGCGAAATTTCTTCCATCACGATCATGTGTGCCAAGTAGCCCATGTTGGTACCGCCGTACTCTTCGCTGACCGTCATCCCCATCAGCCCAAGCTCACCCATTTTTTGCCATAAGTGCATCGGAAACTGATCGTCGCGATCGGTTTGCGCGGCCAAGGGTGCGATCTCATGCTTTGCAAAATCTTGCACCGCATGTCGCAACATCTCAATGTCTTCACCTAATTCGAAATTTAAGCCTGGTAAATCCACTGTCGTCTCCCGTCAGAATCATCTAGTTTACGTTTACGTAAGCGTCATTGCACATTATGATGCTCTGATCATACCGTCAAGCCCGGAGACAAAGTACCGATGAATCACCTTGAACAACAACTACAATATCCCTTAGGGGACACCCTGCCGGGCGCGGGGATCACCCTTGAGGTCGCACCTGGTGTACGCTGGATCAGAATGCCGCTTCCTTTTGTACTTGATCACATCAACCTATGGCTCTTGCGCGACAATATCGATGGCAAAGAGGGTTGGACCATCGTGGATTGCGGTGTAAGCAACGACCAAGTCAAAGGGCTCTGGGACGACATTTTTCGTACTCAGCTCGACGGCCTGCCTGTGCTTCGTCTCATCGTCACACACATGCACCCCGATCACATTGGCCTGGCCTATTGGTTATGTGAGCGCTGGAACATCCCGATTCACATCAGTATGACCGATTACATGACCGCTCAGGCTTGGTCCCAACGCACAGACGGCGGGGCAACGGGTGGTGAACGCACCGCGCAACATCTCATGCGCCACGGCATGGTTGATCCAGATTCGATTCAACAAATTCGCGACCGCGCCTCGCACTATCCGGGGCTCGTGCCCCGGGTACCACCCGCGTTCGTACGCATCATGCACGGTTCAACCTTTCGCATCAACGGGCACCTCTGGAGCGCTATCGCAGGCTACGGCCACGCACCAGAACACATGTCACTTTATTGCGATGACAAAAAGGTTTTAATTTCGGGTGATATGGTACTGCCCCGAATTTCAACCAATATCAGCGTGTTTGATTACGAGCCGATGGGCAACCCCCTGCCTCTCTATCTAAACTCGTTACATGCTTACGATCACCTGCCAGACGACACCTTGGTGTTGCCCTCGCACGGGCGCCCCTTCACTGGCTTACACGTACGTACCGCGCAGCAACACACGCACCACGCCGACCGCTTGGCAGAGGTCTATACCGCTTGCGTCGTACCTCAATCAACAACCGATATTCTGCCTCTGATGTTTAAGCGCAAGCTCGACTTGCACCAAACAACGTTTGCGATGGGCGAGGCGGCTGCGCATTTACACGCCTTGTATTTTGAAGAAAAACTTACCCGTGAGCTGTGCACCGATGGCATCATACGGTTTACTCAAAAACAATAAGCGACTCGCTTGATCTTGACTAAGGATTTATCTTGACCACTCACCATCTAGATACTCGCCTACTGCATATTGGTGCCGCCGAGTTCGATCCTGAAACCGGCACAGCGCCGGTCAGCATCCCAGCAATTCGTACCAGCACTGTGCGGTTTAAAAATCTCGAGGTGCTTGACCGCGCCCTCACTAAGCGTGCGGCAGGCGAGCGGGTCGTTACCTATGGTATCGCTGGGCTTGACACCCATCGCGCCCTTGAAGAAGTCTTCATGCAGCTCGAAGGCGGCAGCTATTGCGTGCTCGCGCCCTCAGGCCTGTCAGCCATCAGCATCGCGTTTCTAGCCTTGCTCAGTACTGGCGATCATATGCTGGTGTCTGACTGCGTCTATGGCCCAGTGCGCACCGTTGACCAAACGTTGCTAAGTCGTCTGGGGATTTCAGTCACGTATTTTTCTAGTCAAGATCAAATTTCAGAGTTGGTGCAGCCCAACACCAAAATGATCTACGTTGAGTCGCCTGGTTCGCTACTCTTTGAAATGCTCGACATGCCCGCGCTATCAAAAATCGCGCAACAGCATGGCTTAATTTTGGCAACGGACAACACGTGGGGCTCGGGCTACATCTATAAGCCGCTTATGCTTGGCGCTGATGTCTCAATTGTGGCTGGTACCAAATATATCGCAGGCCACTCTGATGTCATGCTAGGTGCCATCATTGTCAAAGATGAAAAAATTGCTGCGCGGATTCACGCGACTCAGTACGCCTTGGGCAACTCTTTGAGCGCAGATGATGCTTGGCTATCCTTGCGCGGTGTCAAAACAATGGCTGTACGCATGGCGCAGCACGCGCGCAACACCCGCGAAGTCAGTGGATTTTTAGACTCTCGTCCCGAAGTCGTACGCATCTTTGACCCAGCCTGGCATAAAGACCCGGGCCATGCGTTGTGGCAGCGCGACTGCACTGGTGCAAACGGTATGTTAGCGATTGAGCTGAATTGCCCTGCGCTTGCTGCCAAACCCTTTGTCGATGCCTTAACCTTGTTCGGTATTGGTTTTTCGTGGGGCGGGTTCGAGAGTCTTGTGCAGTGGGTCAACCCGGCGGTGCTTACAAACCACACCTATTGGAAGGGCAAGGACCACGCCCTAATTCGTCTGCACATTGGCCTTGAGTCACCGCGTGATCTGATCGAAGACCTGACTCAGGCCTTTGGTAAGATTCAGCGCAGCTGAAAAGTTACACAAACAATCTGTCCATAACAATTTTTCACGCGACGCACCGCAATCATCAGGCGCGCGATGCCCAACCTTTTATAAAAGGATTTTTATGAGTTCACCCAAAGGCTATGTATTTGTTGAACTGGTCGTACGCGATCCAGAAAACTTCAAGAATCAATATCAAGTCCGCTCAACCGCTGCTGTCGCTGGGTTTGGCGGTAAGTTTCTAGTGCGTGGCGGCGCTGTGTCAATTAAGACCGGCCCCTCTGACGAGCGTCGTCGTGTCTTGATCGAATTCGAAAGCTACGAGAAAGCGCTAGCGTGGTACGACTCACCTCTGTCGCAAGAAGCAAAAACCTATCGTGATCAGTTCGCTCACGTGATCACGTTTTATGTGATTCAAGGCGCTTAACGCACCAGCTCGTCGCCCTGAATCCTTGGCGTCTTAAGACGCTGTGGCATGTGAGGTGTTGATGGGCGTAGCTTCTGGTATTTCTATGTGGCAATGCGCATTAAAGGCGTCATTGCCACGTTTGAAAATAAAAATGCAGCGCCACGGCGCTGCATTTTTCAAAGATATTTTCTACCAGCTTTTTTATTTTGCACGAAGCTGTTTGATCAAACTATCTGTCACGTCAATCGTTTCTTGGTAACCACCCGCCTCTGAAGGCGAAGTTAAAAAGCGACCACCTACAGCCATTGAGGGTGTGCCCTGAACCTTGTAAGCGCCTACAAGTTGATCCGCACGACCACTTTTTGACATCACACCAAACGAGTCGAACACGCTTTCAAATTTTGCACGATCAACCCCTTGTGCTGCAACCCAAGCAACAATGTCAGGCTTGGTAAACAACCGCTTTTTATCGTCGTGAATCGCATTAAACACTTTTCCGTGTAAATCTAAGCGATCAAGTGCCTCGAGCGAATAATACAGTTGTTGCAGAGGCTTCATGCTGGCGTTAAACGCTACAGGTACACGTTTAACGATCACATCAGACGGAACTTTTTTTGACCACTTTTCTAACAGCGGCTCAAGCACGGCGCAATGAGAACACGCGTATGAAAAAAATTCGAGGACTTCTGTTTTGCCTGGCTCGGTAGGCTGCGCAGGGCTCACCTCAAGGTACCTCGCCTTGGCCGCAGCCGGCATGCCCTGCGTCAAACCGGGCGCTGAAAACAACAGGGCTGTAGCCGCCATCAGCACACCAAGTGTTCGGACCAACAAAGCTATCTTCATCTCTTGCCCATCCTAAAAAATAAAACCTGTAAAAATACCTTACTGTCGCACAACCGCGGTTGGGATTTTTTCTTGCCCAAGTCGTGTGCGTGTCTGATTCATATCGTCGATTCGGGCAAACGGACCAACCCTCACGCGGTTGACCTGTAAACCATTGACCTCTGCTCGCTGTATTTCAACTGACATCCCCATCAACAAAATCTTTGCACGTAAGGCCTCGGCGTCTTCGAGCACTCTGAACGAACCAACTTGCAGAAAATAAGGGCCGCTGGCTGGCGCTGTTGCGCTACTGGGCGCGGTCGAAGTGACGGGTGCAACCGGCGCAGGTTCAGAGCGCGCAGTTGGACGTGGCTGCGACTGTTGGGTCGAAGGGGCTGGCGTGAGCGTCGCGATCAACGCCCCTAGCGCGTCGGGTGCCGCCGTTGGACGCGACGATGACGTCGCAGGAGTTTCTCCGGTCGGTTGGTCAGGCGAGCTTGGTGCAGTCACAGGCCCCGTGCCTCGCCCAGCTAAACCCGCATTCGGGTCTGGTGCGTTTCGCGGATCAACCGTACTCGTGGCCTCTGGCGAACGACTGGCTTTATCGACAAACGGCATCGGCGACTTAATCACGTAAAAGGCCACAGCAACCGCAGCAATCAACCCAATCAACAGCCCAGCCAACACCCCGTAGAGCGTGCTGCCACCACCAGAAGATTTTTGTTTAGCCATGAAGTAATCTTACATCCGTTCGGGGGCAGATACACCCAACAATGCCAGACCATTTGCAATCACTTGTCGCGTTGCATCGGCCAACCGTAACCGCGCCTGCTTAACAGCGATATCATCCACCAAGACACGCTCAGCGTTATACCAAGCGTGAAAGTCTGCCGCGCAGTCACGCAACCAAAATGCCACTAGGTGCGGTGACAGATCGAGAGCAGCTTGAGACACCAGTGCCGCAAACTCTGCCAACCGTTGCATCAGCGCGATTTCTGTCGGTGCCACCAACAAGGTACTGTCTGCTGCACTCAGTTCTTGGGCGCTTAGACCGGCCTGCAGCAGCATCGAACAAATTCGCGCGTGGGCATACTGAATGTAATAGACTGGATTTTCTTCACTTTTTGAACGCGCCAAGTCGACGTCAAACACAAACTCTGTATCGGCGCGTCGCTGAATCAAAAAGAACCGTACGGCATCTCGCCCGACCCATTCGATCAAGTCTTGCAGCGTGACATAACTACCAGCGCGTTTTGAGATCTTGACCTCAACACCCCCGCGCATCACTTTGACCATCTTATGCAAAATATAGGCGGGGTAATCAGCAGGGATGCCTAAAGCCAACGCCTGCAACCCAGCACGCACACGTGCAACGGTGCCGTGGTGATCGCTACCTTGAATATTGATGGCACGGGTGTACCCACGTTGCCATTTCGTGACATGATAAGCAATGTCTGGCACAAAGTACGTGTAGCCACCCTCTGACTTACGCATCACGCGATCTTTGTCGTCACCCGTGCCCAGCTCAGTGGTGCGCAACCACAATGCGCCTTCGCTTTCGTAGGTGTGACCCGAAGCAACCAACTGCTGAACGGTTTGCTCAACTCGCCCCGAGGTGTAGAGCGAACTTTCAAGATAATAATGATCGAAGGCCAGGCCAAAAGCTTGCAAATCAAAATCTTGCTCGAGTCTAAGATACGCCACCGCAAAACGGCGAACGTTATCTAAGTCGGCAAGATCACCACTCGCTAACACGGGTTCACCGTCGCTCGCGCTCACGGTCGCCTTGGCGAGAAAATCTTTCGCAATATCGACGATGTAATCGCCCTTATAGCCCTCAGCAGGGTAAGCCTCATCCTCAGGGCTTAACCCTTTGCCTCGCGCCTGAACACTCAGCGCAAGGTTGTGGATCTGGTTGCCGGCATCGTTGTAATAAAACTCGCGGCTCACCTCAAAACCACTTGCATCAAACAGGCGGCACAACGCATCTCCGAGCGCTGCCTGCCTGGCATGGCCCACATGCAAGGGCCCAGTCGGATTCGCAGAGACAAATTCAACCAAGACCTTTTGCCCGTTGCGTGGGGTACGGCCAAAGGTTGAGCCTTGTTCTGAGATTGCCGTCAACACAGCAATACGGGCTGCGTGAGTTAACCGCAAATTAATAAAGCCTGGCCCAGCCAACTCGGCGGCTGCAACCAGTGCGTTCGCACGGGGGTCAACCATCAGCGCGTCAACGATTGCTTGCGCAAGCTCGCGAGGGTTGCGCTTGGCGGGCTTAGCCAATTGCATCGCAACGTTTGTAGCGACGTCGCCATGCGCTGCAACTTTCGGACGCTCTAGCAAAATAGCAGGATTGGCCTCTGGCAAAATGCTTGCCACGGCGGCCTGCAAACAAGAAATAATGGTCTGGTGTTGCTCGGGCAGCATGGGCTTAAAAACACGACAAGTTGAAGTGTCAAATGATAGCCTGAAATGCGCTTAGTCCCAGTGCCAACCCACCTCCTCGCGTAACCATTTTGTGTAGCGCGGCATGTCGACCCACCCAACAGCGTCGGGGGCCTGCGGCAAGAGCGGTGACGAACGTGCCAGCAACGACTCAACGTCGCGGCGTACCTCAGCACCCATCGCAGGGGCGTGATCCTGATAATTCACCCAAAGACGGCCATCGGGCTGGCTCACTCGGCGGTCGCCGCGCTGCACGGTTCGGGCAAATACCGCCCGCTCGTCATGAACAATTGGTCGGGTGACCGACGCTGCAGCAGGGCCAACCCCAAGCGGCACGCCCGCCGCCTTCGCTTGCCAATGCATCCAAGCCAAGGCCACCTGAGACAAATCACCAGGGGTTGAACCAGGCGACGCCTCTCGCGTCAAGTAGCCGCCGCCAATATCGGCATGCGCCCCAACAAAGGCGCGTTCGACGACATTACCCCCCACTTGCGTGCCGCGCGCCGAGGTCAGCGGAAACAACCACCGGTGCTCATGCAAGGCCACAGCATGTGCCACCCACTTCCAAGCCGGGGCAATGGACAAATCAAACGCCGCGTTGCCGGCACCCAGCACATTAAACTGCGCCACCGTGTCAAACAAACCCATGAAACGCAGGTCTACACAACTCGACAAAGTTCCGCGTTGAGGATCTTGTAACCAAAAGCGGCCATCGCGCAGATGCTGAGCCACCCGATTTCCAAAATGGCGAGCAAGCGCTGCCCCACGCGAAAACCCCACCACATCCAAGGCCAGCGCCGGTGCACCCTCTCTTTGCAAAGCCACCGCATTGAGCCAGCGCTCCCATTGCTGATCCACACGACTTCCGCCAGACCACGCCACAGCCGCATCCAAGGCCTGCCTAGTGCTACCCGTTTCAAGATTGCCCGCAGGGCCTTCGATGTATTTCACCGATCCTCCCAGGTACTGCCTCGCAAACAGCCAGACATTGGTTTGTGAAGTTGGGTTGTTGCCCGTGCCGTCAAACGCAAACAGCAATAACCCAAGAGGGTCAACGTAACGGCGCGGTTGTTGATCTGCATACCCGTACTGACTGTTACCTGGGATTGGGCCTAAAGGATCCGGCTCAAGGTAATGCCCCCAATGCGGGTCGTAAGTTCTTTGATAATTGTCATGCCAGCCTGTGAACGGATCTGCCACTTGCCCCGGCAAGCGCAAAGGCTGCACAAACTCTTTTCCCAAGTCGTGTTGCTGCGCTAGCAACTCACCAAGGGGGCTATAGGTGGCATGCCAACGAACCGCCTGCCGAGCGTCGGTCAGCAACTGAGGCAACCCCACCGCATCCGCATGAAAGAAATAGAGGCTTGCCCGAGTCGCGTTGTTGTCGTATTCAATCAGGCCAATCGGCACCTGCTGCACGTAGATAAAGCGTCGCTTCACGCGCAAGCCGCTCTTGCTTTCGTAGGCTTGTGCCACCATCTTTTGCTGGTCATACAAAAACTGTGTACGCCCGTGCTGATCTTCGCGCCAGATTTGTTCGCCTAGGGCGTTGTGGCCATAGCTGACCGTCTGGCCCGCATCACGCTGTTCGACCACACTAGATAGCCGGCGCTGTGCGTTATAGCGCAGCACAAAATGATCCAAGCGCGTGGGCAACCCAGTTGCATCACGATAGATCTTTTGACGCGCCGCACCTGACACACGCCAGGCATACTCACGCGCCGACGTCTGATTGTCAGCTGACGACCAACTGCGATGTCGACGCAAGCGTTGCTCAACATCATAGTCATAGCGTGTATCCCGCGTCTGTCCGAGCAACGTCGTGCGCTCATGGCTGAGCCGTGCGCGCTGATCGGTAGCGACTTGATGCCGATACAGTGACAACCGCGTGACTGGTTGATACACCAGCAGCTGCTCAAGCCGCGTGGCCTGCCGCCCAATCGCCTGAGACGTGGCCATTTGCCTGACCGTTAACAGGCCGTTGCCATGCACAAGCCCATTAGGGCCGATCTCGACAACCTTCTGCCGCTGCCCAGCGACATTTTCCCACTCAACCGCTTGCAAGGTTGTCTGCGACCAGTGATAGTGCAACACCCCCCCTTCTGGCAGTACATGCGTTAAGCGGCGGCCCCGCGCATCATACGTAAACGCCTCGCGATAACTCCACTCGGGGCGAAGCACCTTGAACAGACCCGTATGCGCCGTTGGTCGAAACACCACACGCTCACGTAAGTCGCCGTTCGAGTTAACGCGCCAGTGCTGCGTCTCTTGAGGGTGTGCCATCACTGCGGGGTGCCTACCTCGCCAAGCTACGCTTACCTCGACAGGCTCTGCAAACTTCGAGCGCGCCTTGAAGCTTCGTACTCTTCCAAACACATCAAAGCTCCAACGCCAAAGATCTTGCTCGCCAAATTTACGCAAGGCTAAGTGCGCGTGCGGCAAGGGCCTTTCGTATTGCGTAGCCCCTTGGTGTCGATCCAAGGCCGTCTGCAACTTATCTGGCGTCTGATACTCAAGGCGCTCAGTCGCAACGCCACGACTGTGCCATTGCGTTAAATGTCCTGACGCATCAAACCAAAGGCGTAAGCCTGGCCATCCTTTGCCATCAAAAGAAACTTTCCGGATTATCTGCCGCGCATCTTGTTCAGTCGTCAGTCCAAGCGCCGAATCAGGTATGGCCGTTGGCAAACCTGCCGCAAGCAATTCTGGCGCGCCCGCGGCAAATTTTTGCACTCGGCCTTCACGGTCATACTGCCACGTGTGTGTTCGTAGCGCCAACGTTGCCGTCTGATCGACGATTGAGATTCCCGTCACGGCGTGCGCATGCCCAGCTTGTAATCGCTGTTCGTGATGATAACGACGACGCATGCCGTCAGGGCGAAGCACCTCAGCCAAGACGTTGGCCTCATAACGATAATGAAGGATCCCCAGTGGCGACTCGACCGCAACCAGTTTGTGCAAAGCGTCAGGGTTCATCGTGTCTAGCGATGCTGTTTGTTGGCTTACGCGTCGTTGCGTCGTATGTTTGTGATTTTGAGTTCCTTGTGTTGTTGCGATTTGACTTGTCGCATTTTGCGCCGTCAACGGAGCAGCTTGCTGAGCGACTGGCACGGCATAGATAAAACGCAAACTCTGCTTGGTCTGGGTATCGGTCACACGGTCAAGCTCACCATGCCATTTCGATGGTGCGTGATGCCGCAGAATTTGCACCGCCAGCTCCTCTCGACAATGGCCGTGTAATTGGCCACGTTTGTTCTCCTCCACGAACGACCAGCCAATCAAGCGCCCGGGTTCGTCAAAACGCAAGCACTTTCCAAACGGCCACTCCCACTGCCAGCCTTCGCCCACTCGCGTGATCACGCCATCCTCAAGTGCTCGTGCGACACAACGCTGTGTCGTGTCACATTGAAAGGTCAACCGGCTACCGTCCGCCTGCAGCACCTGTAGGTGTGCTCCCATCCAATACAGGCGCGTGTCATACGACCACGACCAACCTCGGCCCAACGCACCCACTCGAGGATCCATCGCGTTGTAGTGCCTCACCAACTCAAGTCCTGGTGCACTGACTAAACTGGGCAAATCCGTATCGCGTTGATATTTGTTGCCATTGCGTCGATCGACTGGGTTACCAATCCCATGGTTAGGGCTGCTATGTGCGCGACCTAACGTAGCAACACCGCCCTGCTGACATGGGTTACCCAACTCTGTGACTTGGCATGACGACCCCCCTGCCCAGACGAGTTTCGATAAAAAAAGCAATGCTCCAATCAACCAAATTCGCATCGGTTTTATACCTGTGACACAAAAGAGTAAGCTTGTAGCAATGGGGCTGAAAAAGCCTCAACGCAAGACGCTTTGATCCATAAGGAAAACTACGATGCTAGTCACTTTTAGCAGTAAAGCTGGCGCAGATATTTTGATGCTGTCGCAACACGCCAAACCGATTCTGCAGATCATGGGCAAACTCGATGGTACAGATTTGCCGGTCAGAGGCGTGTTCATGCCCGAGCACATGGCGCAAACCATTGCTCAACTTGAACAAGCCATTGCGATTTCGCCAACACCCACTGAAGAGGACGAAGATGCGCCGCACGACCCAATTACTCGACCAGTCGGCCTGCGCCAACGAGCGTTTCCGTTGCTTGATCTGCTAAAGCGAGCCCAAGAAAAAGGCTACCCTGTACTATGGGAGGCTAGCTCTCCCTGGTAGTTTGGGTGACCCATGATTACTAGATTTTTGTGTATGGCGTTTAACTTGCCATGTACCGATATAAAACATCAACACACGATTTCTTCACGCGCAGGCTTGCGTCGTGGACAACACAGAGCCAGCAGGAGTCTAAACGACTCGCTGTCACTCAAAACGCTACGAGTCTTCAAGCCTGCTACTAAAACGCTTTTTCAAACAACGCGCGAAAATCCGCTGTCGTCGTATGGCGCGGGTTCCAGCGGTTGTAATTGGCCTGCGTACATAACTGCGCCATGTCATCAAAACAATCTTCGGTCACACCCACATCCCTGAGCCGAGGCGGGATGCCTAAATCCAAACACATGGTTTGAATCGCCTCGACCGCAGTTTGCGCCGCATCAAGCGTTGGCCATTGCTGAACCGGGCGCTCCATCGCCACCGCGACCCGGGCAAATTTTTGCGGATTTGCGACCAGATTAAAACGCGCAACGTGCGGCAAACACAGCGCGTTAGACAAACCATGCGACAAATGAAACTGGGCACCTATAAAACGCGCCATGCAATGCACGTTACCCAACCCCGTTTGTCCGAACGTCATCCCCGCGAGCGCCGAGCCACACAACATATTTAACCCGGCTTCAAGATTGCCTCGGTTCGCAACAAACGGTCGTATGTTTGACGCCAACAATTCTATGGCCTGCAAATTAATTGCATCGGTGATTAAATTTGTCTGTAATGAAAGATAAGACTCAAAGGCGTGTACAAAAGCGTCGATGCCAGAGTGCGCGGCAACATGTGCCGGTACCGTACGCAGCGCCAACGGGTCAAGTATTGCAAACACGGCCGGATTCAACGCGGCGTGCCGAATCGACATCTTGAGATTTTTTTCAGTATCCGTAATCACGCAAGACCCCGACACTTCAGACCCCGTACCTGCAGTCGTCGGGATCGCGATAAGCGGCAGCGGCGCGAGACTAAACTTATCGATCCCCTCGTAATCGTGAATCCGCCCACCATTCGTGGCTAAAATCCCAACGGCTTTGGCAACATCGATCGTGCTGCCTCCACCAATCGCAAGAATTGCCGTCGCCCCATGGGCTTGGCACACTTCAAACGCCTTCTGTACCGTGTGCGCGCTTGGATCAGGTTCAATCTCAGTAAAGACTGCACGCTGAACGCCCGCAGTCTCTAACAACGTTTGTATTTGCGCGTAAAACTCGCTGTTCAACAACGCTGCATCAAGCGCCACAAACATACGCCGACACGCCAACTTCACAACGATCTCACTGATTTTTTCTGCCGAACCAACCCCCATATAAATGGTGGAAGGGCAAAAAAAGCTTGAAAGTGTTGTTGTCATTGTCTGTACGTCCTATGAGACCCCGGTGGCCGTGAAGGCTTAGGCCGATCACGGCTCAACACCGCAACACAGCCTTTACACATCGAACCCCTCAACCTTAGTCGGGCGTTGCGCCTAAATCAATAATCAAGGGCCACCAACGAGCCACTTCGCTCGATACGCGTAGTTACACATCCAAATTCGCTGCCTGAAGTGCATGCGTTTCGATAAAGGCTCGCCGTGGTTCAACGTGGTCGCCCATCAGCGTCGTAAAAATCTGATCGGCACCAATCGCGTCTTCAATCTGAACGCGTAATAAGCGGCGTACTTTAGGATCCATCGTGGTTTCCCAAAGTTGCGATGGGTTCATCTCGCCCAAACCCTTATAACGTTGCTTGGTGACATTACGCTCGGCTTCAGCGCGCAACCATTGCATCGCCTCACGAAAATCAGCAACCATGCTTTCTTTGCGCTTGTCGCCTTCGCCGCGTGCAACCATTGCACCTTTACCCACCAAGCCTTGAAAGGTGGCCGCGGCACGTGCCAGCACGCCATAATCTGCGCCGCCCGTAAAGTCTGGGTCAAGCACAGTGACGCGCACGTTGCCGTGATGCTTACGACGAACAATCAAACGATAGCGCTCTGACCCCTGATGATATTCAGGCGTCACTTCAACTTGATTGGGCAATAAGGGATCTTCGAGCGACGCTTGCAAACGCGCTGCCGAAGCCTTTGCTAGCTCATCGGTCTCAAGTTCAACGGTTGCACCACCAACGATCGCAGACAACGTCGACTCATCCATGAAACGGCTCAGACGCGCAATCACGCCATCTGCCATGACGTATTGTTTGGCAAGCTCTGTCAGCGCCACACCAGAGATCGCCTCGGCGCCGGCTTGCGGCACGAGCGACGCGTCTTTCAGTGAAAGTGTCAGCATATAGCTAGACTCTTCAACCTCGTCTTTCAGATATCGTTCGTCTTTGCCTGCCTTGATTTTATAAAGAGGCGGCTGCGCAATATAGATATATCCACGCTCAACAAGCTGTGGCATCTGCCGATACAACAACGTCAAAAGCAGTGTGCGAATATGCGCACCGTCAACGTCAGCATCGGTCATGATAATAATGCGGTGATAGCGCAACTTATCGACGTTGAAATCTGGGCCAATACTTGTACCAAGCGCCGTAATCAGTGTTGTGATTTGCTCGCTTGCAATCAACTTATCAAAGCGCGCTTTTTCAACGTTTAATACCTTGCCGCGTAACGGCAAAATCGCTTGAAACTTGCGGTCACGCCCTTGCTTTGCTGAGCCACCCGCCGAGTCACCCTCGACGATATATAACTCGCACAATGCTGGATCTTTTTCTTGGCAGTCGGCAAGTTTCCCGGGTAAGCCCGCACCCTCAAGCACACTCTTACGGCGTGTCAGCTCGCGTGCTTTGCGCGCAGCCTCTCGAGCGCGCGCTGCCTCAACAACCTTGGCACACAAGGCTTTGGCATCTATTGGGTTTTCAAGCAGCCAAGTTTCTAGGGTGCGCGCAACAGCCTCTTCAACGGCTGGGCGCACTTCACTTGAAACCAACTTGTCTTTGGTCTGGCTACTAAACTTAGGCTCAGGCACTTTGACCGACAATACGCAGGTCAAGCCTTCGCGCATATCATCACCTGTGGTTTCAACCTTGGCCTTCTTGGCCATTTCGTTGTCACCAATATACTTATTCAAGATACGCGTCATCGCTGCGCGTAATCCGGTCATGTGCGTGCCGCCATCGCGTTGTGGGATGTTATTGGTAAAGGCAAGCACTTGTTCGCTGTAACCGTCATTCCATTGCATGGCAACTTCTACACCCACCAGCGTACCGCCAGCATTTGATTCTGTACTGACTGAAAACACATTTGGGTGCAATACCGTTTTGCCACGATTGATATATTCAACAAAGCCTTTGACGCCGCCCGAAAACGCAAAATTTTCTTCTTTACCATTGCGCTGATCAATCAGGCGAATCTTCACGCCGTTGTTCAAGAACGAAAGTTCACGCAACCGTTTTGAAAGAATTTCGTAGTGATATTCGACGTTATTAAAAATATCTGTGTCGGCCAAAAAGTGGACCTCTGTCCCGCGCTTTTCAGTTTGGCCCGTTACCGCCAGAGGAGCAACTCGCTCACCCTTGCGAAACTCCATTTGATGCACCTGCCCATTGCGACGAATCGTCAGACGCAACCACGACGACAACGCGTTGACGCAAGACACACCCACGCCATGCAAACCACCAGAGACTTTGTACGAGTTCTGGTCAAACTTACCACCCGCATGCAACTCCGTTAAAACAATTTCGGCCGCGCTACGCGCAAACTCATCATCTTTATGGATGTCGGTCGGAATGCCGCGACCATTATCAGTCACTGAAATTGAGTTATCGCCATGAATTGTGACAACGATATCATCGCAATGCCCTGCTAGCGATTCATCGATTGCGTTGTCAACAACCTCAAACACCATGTGATGCAGACCGGTGCCGTCAGACGTATCCCCGATGTACATGCCAGGGCGCTTGCGTACGGCCTCAAGGCCCTTAAGCATTTTGATCGAATCGGCACCATACGCGTCCATATCTTCAGGAGGCTGGCTAGGTACTTGAGTGTTTTCTGACATTCTTTAAATCCGCATAGGCATGACGACGTACTTAAAAGACTCGTCATCAGGCAAAGTAATAAGGGCTGAGGCGTTCGCATCGGGCATGACAGACCAGCGAATCGTTTCGGCTTTGACGTTGGCTAAGAAATCTAGCAAGTAGCTGACGTTGAATCCAACGTCTAAAGCCTCGTGTTCGTAATCAACGTCGACTTCTTCTTGTGCTTCTTCTTGTTCGGCGTTTGTTGAAGAAATCTTTAACAGATGCTGCCCCAACTGCAAGCGAACGCTACGAAATTTATCTGTAGTCAAAATCGCTGCGCGCTGCAAGCAGCCCTGCAAGATCTCACGCGACACATCAAAATGACGTGTGTAATTAGAAGGGATGACGCGATTAAAGTCTGGAAATTTTCCTTCGACTAGTTTTGACACTAACTCAACGTGACCAAATGAAAACCGTATTTGCCCAGGGGCCACATCAATCGTGACTGACTCGTCTGAGTCGTCTAACAGGCGCTGCATTTCGAGTACGGTTTTACGTGGCACGATCACTTCGTGTTTAGCAAGCACTCCGTCGACTGCGGTCGAGCTATGCGCCAGGCGATGCCCATCGGTTGCCACTGCTCGCAACAGACCTGGTTCAAACACCATCAACATTCCGTTTAAGTAGTAGCGGATGTCTTGTTGTGCCATGGCAAAGTGCGCCATGTTGAACAAATGCTTAAGTGTCTTGCGCGGTAGCGTCAATGAGACGTCCCAGCGCTCGGGCTGCGTCATCGTCGGAAACTCAGTTGCTGCAAGCGTCTGCAGCGAGAACCGGCTTTTGCCCGTTTGAACAGCCAGTTTGCCGCCTGTCGTTGAGAGTTTGACATCGCCCGTATCGGGTAAGGCCCGCAAGATATCTAATAGCTTGCGCGCTGCGACGGTGAGCGATTCGCTTTCTGCGCCGGTGCCAAAATCAGCATGCGTGGTGATTTGTACTTCGAGGTCTGTCGCAATGAACGATATCCGTTGCGCTTGCTTGCGCACCAAAATGTTGGCAAGTATAGGCAGTGTGTGACGCCGTTCAACAATACCGGCAACAGTCGATAGCGGTTTGAGTAAGGCATCGCGGGGGGTCTGGACAAGTTGCATGGATTATCCCTTTAAAGTTTGTTCAAGCACATGCAGCGTATGGTTAAAGTCTGCTTGTTTCGCACGTAGATCGGTGATTTTTCTCACCGCATGTAACACCGTGGTGTGATCGCGACCACCAAACAGATCGCCAATTTCTGGCAAGCTTTTTTGCGTCAGTTCTTTAGCTAGATACATCGCGACCTGACGCGGCATCGCAATGTTGGCAGGGCGCCGCTTTGAATACATATCAGCGACCTTCATTTTGTAATAGTCAGCGACCGTTTTTTGAATGTTCTCAACCGTCACCTGCCCACTAGACGCTGACAACAAGTCTTTTAAAGCGTCTTTGCAGATATCAACGTTGGCAACTTCGCGGCCATGAAACCGCGCATACGCCACAACTTTTTTCAGCGCACCCTCGAGTTCTCGAACGTTACTGCGCAAATGTTTTGCAATAAAAAACGCAACATCTTCAGGTAGTGTTACTCCTTCTTGCTCGGCCTTGCGCAACAAAATGGCAACCCGCATTTCAAGCTCAGGGGGTTCAATCGCAACCGTGAGCCCCGAGTCAAACCTCGATATCAACCGGGTATCAATACCCGAGAGCTCTTTGGGATACGTATCGCTAGTGATGATGATTTGCTTGCGCTGCGCAACCATGGCTTCAAAGGCGTAGAAGAATTCTTCTTGTGTACGGTTCTTGCCTGAGAAAAACTGAATATCGTCGATTAGTAGCAGGTCAAGAGAATGGTAATAGCGTTTGAAATCATCAAAAGCTTTGCGTTGATACGCTTTGACAACGTCTGATACATACTGGTCTGCATGAACATACCTGACTCGCGCACCTTTGCCAGCCGCAAGCAACGCGTTACCGATGGCGTGGATCAAATGCGTTTTACCCAAACCAACACCGCCGTACAAAAACAACGGGTTGTATGAGGTGCCGGGATTTTCGGCAACCTGTAAGGCGGCAGCCCGAGCGAGCTGATTTGCCTTGCCTGTTACAAAATTATCAAAGGTAAGTTCTACGTTTAA
>CAMDEF010000022.1 GCA_945895265.1 Bordetella parapertussis
CACACTTTGGATGTCTCTTTGGCTTGGTAACCAGAGACTCCTCCAAAGAGCTAGTTTAATCAACTACTCTGCGGGGGGTTACCCCCAAACCATCACGATACGTGATCAAAAACACAACAAACACCATCACGTTCTCTGAACGCACTCACCGAGTCCTTATAGTGATTACGTGCGCACTGTCCTGAGTTAAAGCCAAGGCTCGCCTGATCGAAATATCGGCAAGACGTTATTTGCTAAGAACTATTTACAGGATCGATTATGGCGCACAACTTCGCCATCACGCAAATGAATTAATGGCGTAAGTGACGTGAAACGGTGTTTTAGGCTTGCAGCACTGTCTACAGATTGGGAGAAAACCAGTTAGTCTGCGTCTGTTTAATCTCAGACACAGCCAACTCGCCCCACTACTACATTAGCAATACTGTTTTGTAGCGTCTTATGCTGTGAATTAACGTAACAACACTGTGCACGGCTCTGCTTTACGACAGCACAGCGTACAACAATGGTGTCAACGCTAACGAATACTGGTGCCCCCCCGTGAGTCGAACACGGCACCAACGGATGATGAGAGCAGACAACCGAAGCTACTGAACACTTAGCGAGCCGGCAGCCCCCAAGTCGCTTGGTATTTTTTGTATTCGACCTCTGGAATCAATACATAAAGCGGACGTTTTTTGGGATCAAGCCAAGACATAATCTGTTCGAGTTTAGAACTTTCCATCGCTGTGCAACCGAGTGTGACTCCGTTAGGTTGGCTCCACACATGCATGAACACACAACTCCCAAGACCCGGCTCGTTTTTGGGATTTTGTTTGATCTCTAGTCCCTTTACGTACTGTTGATCACCTTTGTTGGTCAGGTCGAGGCGCATCGGCTCGGTGCTCCCCTTGATCGCCTCAAGACCCACATTACGTGTGTCAACGATCGTGTTGTAGAGCGCCGAGCTGTTCACATCAATGCAGTAATGCGATGCTTCCATGCCTTGGTAGGGCATCCGAGTGTTAGCCGTTCGCGCATAGCCGAACGCCAAACCAAAATCAAATATTCCGGCAGGCGCCTTGCCGTCACCTTCGCGCTTCATGGCACCGGCAGACTCGGGGTGTAGGCCGCGCCCCCAAGCCATTCCATTTTTACCCAGAATGACCGGAACGGCTTGGAGTTTTAAAAGCCATTTGCCATCTACGCGTTCGTATGTTGAGAGCGTCCCTGTCTTGGCTCGCCATTCAGGCGCAGTCGCGATGACTAACTGTTGAGTACCCAAACGATCGATCAGCCGAACTGACGTGTTTGGCGCAACATCAACGAACCGATTGAGGTACGGGTCGCCCTTGTCTGGTAACGCAGTCTGCCCAGCAACCGCCGCGCCAACCAGGAGGCACGAAGCGGTTAGTGCGCTGAGTCGTCCACTACGCAAAAGAGTTTATTCCTGTGAGGTTCGAAGACTCATGCCGCGAAGATTGGTCTCAATTTTTGAGAAGATCAACAACGGAGTTGCGGTTAAACACTTGGACTAGTTTACGTCGTAAGTCCCAGACTTTGTCGGTATTCTAAGGGACTAAGTGATCCAAGGGATATCTTGATTCGTTTTTCGTTGTACCAATGAATATACGAATCGACGATCTGAATAAATTGCTCAATGATTGTTGCCTGCCATCTTCCGGGGCATATTCACCTAACTATAATCCGGGCGGACCTGGCAATAATCCATCAAGTAATCCTGCTGGCCCATTTACCGTACCCAGCTCAGATCAAACAGTCAATATTACTAATAATCTAAAAGATGGCGCTTATGTAACTTACGTTGAGATCGATGGTCCAGTAGCTAAAAATGCCTTGGGTCAACATCCACGGTAAGCTTACGCTGCGTCTCGTAGATGTTCGTTGACCCAGACAGCTGGAACGCAACCAGAATCGCAAAAAAACCAAAAATCGACGTAATAAAAATACTACTGACTTCGACGGACTCTTTGTTGAGTTTGCGCCTTACCGGTGTGCCATAAAGCCAACTCAAAACGAACACGATCACAACCGCGATTGTTAATCCTAGATAGATCCATCCAGACTGCAATAGCAACAAGCTCGTTTCTCGAGTCATCGTGAGTTCAACTTTTGAGTGGTAACCTTGGCAGTGGAGTCTACATTTTGACTTTCACTTCCAACGCCATGATGAACGCGGAAGAGATTATCAGGATCATATTTACGCTTGATCGATAGTAAACGTGCGTAATGAATTCCCCAAAACTCGCTTTGCCAGTTTTTTTCCGAAAAATCACCCTCGTTGGTGTAGGAACCTCCATCAGGCGTGGCTTTTTTGATGTGTACCATCGCCTGATTCACAGCATCAGCTTCGTTTTTTGCCCACAGCATATCCGGCTCATGTCCTGGCACCTTCGGATATTTATATTGCACCCAGCTACCTAAGGTGAAAAAGCCAACGTTGTTAAAGACGACGGGATTCAAGGATGTCGTGATCTCTCTTGCACGAGCCTCTTGAGGCTCTCCAGCAAGGCCTTTGTTTGTTTGAAACAGTATCAAACTTGTTCTCGATGCATCAAAGATCGCTTTAGCAAGAACTTTTGAATGCTCGATAGACATGGATTTTAAGGGGACACCGCGCCCTTGATAATTAGCCCAGTAAGCACCGACCTCCACGTCATTGCCTTTCCACCAAAAGTATCCAGCTGGCGCTCCAGGTCTTGAATCCATGATGACTCCATCACTTTTAGGATTCCATTTTTCTTTGAAAGGGACAACGCTGAACTTTAAATCGACCGAAAATTCTTTTGGCCTGCCTTTGAGTGGGGTAGTAAATTCATTCCAAACCTGCTGCGCCTGTTCAACGGTGAGATCCAAAAAAGCGGTTCCAACTTCTAGATGATTTTTCCCTTTTGGAAAAATCACACCTTCGCCCCAACTACCGTTATTCAATGCAGCGGGCACAAAACTAACATAGCGGTGAATGAGCTCAAGATACGCTGCGTCGCTCGAGGCGGAGATCGTTCCAGAAATCCATCCGTCAGTTTTGGGCATCGGATGAGCAAGCAAGGTGATGCGGCTAACAATACCAAAAGTACCTCCACCACCACCACGCAAGGCCCAAAAGAGATCTTCGTTTTGGTGAGCATTGGCAATCAAAACTCGACCGTCAGCCACGACAACCTCAAGCTCTAAAACGCCCGCTGCACCACTACCGAATTTTTTGGAATAAGAACCAAAACCACCGCCTAACGCAAAGCCGCCACAGGCACCTACACTCGTGCACCCCCCACCCTGTACGTAACAGTTAGCCGCTGTTGCGACTTGATAGGCTTCTAACCATCGATTTCCCGCTCTGACAGAGACCGCTTGAACAGGCTCAGTCGTTGGAGGGGCACCTTGAGGAAAAAAGCGTGGGTGGTGTGTCACACCACGATAGGGATGTGTCCAGACAAGCAGTGAGTCTGGCGCGCAGGATCGTCCAAAGTAATCATGCCCCGTACCTTTGACGGCTAATCGAATCTTATTCTGACGAGCAAAATTTACGGCGGCCACGATATCTTGAACTTTTTCTACTGCGACTGCATATGCACTGGGAGTAGAGTCCCATGCCTGATACATCCCCGTTGACTGTGTTGCACCCGCTTGCTCTTCGAGATACCAAGGATTTTTTAAATCTTCGTTCATCTCGCCCGCCTTCAGCGATGACCAAGGAGCGATAGGTTTGATCAGACGACCATCAACCGCCTCTTTCAATTGCTGCCAAGATGCCTCAGAAGGCCAAACACTTTGACCAGCGATCTTTACATTGCCAGGCGTCTGCGCCAACACCTCGGAGGATGAAAATACTAAGGCACTAGCTGCAAGCGCAGAGCCGTCTGAAATGAATTTTCGGCGTGAATAATTGGTATTTTTCATATTCAGAACTAGAGTCTATATATAGTCAGCCCATATTAGAACAAAACGATTGCATTCTGACCGTGGTAGTCAGTTCTCAAGCTATGAATGGCAAGGATTCTTGAAAGAGCACAACTGAGTCGTTAGCCCTAATAAAAACAAGCACTTACAAGAAGTGTGAAACTTTTGTGTAAGTAAAAGATCGTTATAAATCAAATGATTAGTCTATAAAAACTACTACCACTCAATAGTTACTCACCCACGCGGATACACGACGAGCTGATGCTCAATCAGCGTGTGTGTTGTTACGTTGCGTTTTGTCGTCGCCATAGCTCGCAGTTCCGTGTGTTCAACAGCTGAAACTCGTTACAAAATAACAGTAACTCAGCGTAACTGGTGTGCAAGCTGTGTGCAAGTTGGATTTGACAAGAAAAAAAGACTTGTTTTTTACGCAAGTCTTTGTTTCTAATACAAAATACTGGTGCCCCCCCGTGAGTCGAACACGGCACCAACGGATTATGAGACGATGTACTTAAAAAAAACCCAGTGTTTATGCGGGTTGCAGCGTGGTTTTTAAACTTGTAGAAGCTTTTGTAGAAGCAAAGCATCAATTTTTAATTGCTGCAGCATTACTTAAGTAATGCTCTTGAGGCTCTGTATTTTAGCTATGCCAGCCATGCAAACTCATATGGTACGGCAAAGTGTAATACAAAGGTTAAAACTCGGCGATTATGAATCGTTTGATGGAGTTTCAGTACTCACTTGTCAACATGCCTACCCACACCTCACCATTCCAGCAAGCGTACAAGCTGAGCTGGTCCAATGGAAAGTCCGTGTAGTCTAGTCCTTGCCAAGCAAGCACCACACCATTCCCATCTTCAATTTTAACGATGCCGCCTTCACCTTTGCGTGCGAACTTAAGGATAGTGAACGGGTTTTCGTTGAAATCTACGTCTACTAAATGCAAGCCGTACAGCTGTGCAAGCCAGTAGCACTCCGCAGCTTCTATCAAGTACTTTAAGCCATCTGTCAGAACGAATGATGGTAGCAAGCGGTAGTAATTCTCAGTGCCAATGAATTGGCTGAGATTGCTAAGCAGTTCAGTTTTGGACAGCTTCATATGGGTTTGGCAGCAACTTTGGCTAACGACTGCTGCGCCTTCTGCATCTTTAAGCGCAAAGCCGCTTCCTTCGCTCGTTTTTGAGCTGTTTTTGCTTGCAGCTTGAGCATGTTCACTTGCTGTGTAGCACCGTCTACAACTTCTTTTATACGCATTCTGTTTCTCCTGCTGTATTTATGAATGTGTGTGCTGGCGCTTGAAACGTCAGCACACCAATTCATCACTTGGTAAAGCCTTCGCGCAACTTGACGCTCACAGCTTCAATCTGTGCGTCAAGCTCGCCATCAAGTACAGCGGCATTTACTGCTTCAAGTGCCTCAATCAGTGCATCAGGGCTCGAGACTTCAATGGCAGTCTTACCTTTGGCAAGCTCAATCAGCTTTGCGCCATACCTAATAGCGATACAACACTTACCGTTCTCAGATACAAACCACCAAGGCTTGATGCGCTTAGGTACAGCAACAGACACACGTTCACCGTCTGCATTTGTCAGCATCTTTTGTTTTGTTGGGGAATAGTTCTCACCCTTGCTTTGAGCACGTGCGAGTTGAATTTGCTCATGCACTTTGCTGCTCAACTTATGGCGACGTTGAACGATTGGTGGTTGATGGATTGGTTTCTTAGCTGCTACTAGCTTGAGAGATGCAAGAGTTGCCATTTGTGTTTCCTTTCAAAGTAATGTTGGAAACACAAATTTATTGTCGCTACCTATACAGGACAACCAAAAAGATATGGACTGAATTGAACAGGTCTAAAAATTTCAGCTATTCATATCAGTGGAGCTAAATAAACATATGCAAAGACAGAACGACAACCGCTTAGATAACTTGATTGCACTACCTCACAGCATGAATGTGCAATGGGTAGCGGTTGGTCATACACACATGCATACCTGCAACAAGACAGAGGCTCAAATAAACGCAATGCTCGTAGAAACACAAAAAACAGGTAGATTTTTTTCACGCAAGTTTGTTCAATTTTTTAACGGGCGAAAAGGCTTAGCAAACAGCGCACACCCAAACAACCCTCTAATCATCAGTCATTTACATACAGGCAAACTAAACAACTCCAGCAGCACCATTCACTATCACTTTGCCTTTGGCAACATACATGCGGATATAACAGAACAAGACATGATGACTGTGTTTACAGAACTATGGATAGACAAGGCAAATCAATCAGCAAAGAGCATATGGCTTCAAAAGGCTAACGACAACAATAAAGGCTGGATCACATACGGTCATCGCGAAAATCGAATTGGCACACACCTAGGCTTAGACATTCACTCAACTTTTATTCCCGCACAGGCGTAGGCAAGTTAGAGCCTTTGCTCACTTGCTATTGCAATCAAGCTGCTTAGAAACAAGCAGTAATAGCATTGCTTTGTCTAAAAAACGAATGAAAGTGTGCGAAGCAATGTGAAAGAGTAAGCGACAGAACATTGCAGAAGCACAGCGAACAAGGGTTCGCTCACACAATGTAAATACAAGATGTTCAAAACTCAATACAAGACACGTAGCCCCTATGAAACATGGAACACATTAGGCATTTACAACAGTGAAGCAAACGCAATATCTAACGCATTACTAAAAAAGAAACGTGGCGCTTTAATAGTACGTGTTGTGGATAAACTTGGCGCTGTCTTGTACGTGAACTAGCTTCGAGTGCGCCAGAACACTTTTTCTCGTATACCTTGCCATAACTCACTGAACATAACGACATCATCAGTTCGTTTGTAATAGTTAGGCAGCAGTTCTTGAAAAAACATTTCAGGCTTGTCTGTATGGGACTCATTCAAAACCTTGTAGCCATCTTGCCATCCATCAGGAGCGTTAGATGTAATAGATAAGGAATGGAATGAATCTGCATAGCCTGAGAAGAACAAGTGTTGCTCTTGCAATATCTGGGGTTCTTTGCAGACCTCAACAATAGTACGCATCTTGTACACATATGCGATTGAATTTTCGTGATGCAACACATACCGCATGAAATCCAAGTGCTTACTGGGGTCAAGCTCTAGTCTTGAAAAATCAATAATGAATTGGCGACCATCCCGATTAACACCAGTAAACATTTTCGGCATTACGCTTTCTTTGTCGAGGAAGACCCCAAACCAGTTCGAAAATTCCTGTATCAACACGCCACTAAAGTCATCTGGTGGAACAAAGGCTGTGCTTGTATGAATAACTTTCAAACCCTTGTAGCTAACCTCTAGCCCCTCTCCACGAAATAAAGGTATGTAATTTCCGATTTCCTTCGCAGCAGGGTCGAAAGGGTCATTAGTGTTTGCGGCACTGACAGCGGCAAAATGCCCCACTTTGCCAATGGATGAACATTGCTCAGCGATACTTGCTACATTGTTAGGCAAAGCGGCTTCACGCTCAGGCCACCGTGCGGCACGTACGACAATCCATTCGGGGCCAGTGTCGCCAACAAACCATATGCTAGGGTCAATGCTTGGATTGCTTTGCCAAGACATGATTTCCTTGCCATCCTTTTTTAAACTATCCCGCACAACTTGAACGGCGAAGTCTTGCAACTCCCAATCAGTCATCACTATTTTTTCGTCTGTGATTAGCGCAACAGGGTCAACAGGTTTTTCAGTACGTGCATCAAGCAAGCCCCAGCTTGGAATAACGCACTCCCAATCATCACCTTTGCGCTTCATGTACATCAGACATGCATGTCCGTTGCAGCCGTCAGCAACAGAAAGCAAGCCTTCAATCGTTCCAGGAGGCAGCACCTCTTTGTCAATGTCTTCAACACGCACAAAGAACAATTGATTACCAAGACGAAATGAGAAATGCTCTAAGAATGGTGGGGTGAGAGAGGCTTTTAACCAATTAAGTGCACCTTGCCCTTGTGCTTGCAAGTGTGCCCCTGCTGCATTCCAACAGAATCCAAAGCCGTTGCTGAACTCAGCCATATGAATTTTGTGCATAAATTAGCCTAACTCAACCATAACCTTCACAAAGACTTTGTAGGCAGATACTGAACAACGTCTTCATTTAACAAATTAGCTCACCCAGCTAGAACTCAATGCTTCAGCTTGCTGCAATACAGTTTGCACAGCTTCGTCTTGCATGTCTGGTGGATAACCATATTTCTTCAAGATGCGTTTCACTAGCACTCGCAAACGAGCACGGGCATTTTGTCTATGCGCCCAATCAACTGACACATTTGCTTTCAAGCTCTCAAGCACCTCATGCGCTATCAACTTGAGCTTGTCATTGCCCATCAACTCAACTGCGCTGTTATTCTCAGCAAGTGCGTCATAGAAGGCTATCTCGTCATCGCTCAGACCACTAGCCTCGCCACGCTCTCTTGCTGTACGAATGTCTTTGGCTAGCTGTATGAGTTCCTGCAACACTTCAGCAGTTGTAATTGCGTTAGCGTGATACCTTGCCACAGCGTCCTCAAGGCGCTTAGTAAATGCCTTAGTTTCAACAACGTTTGTTTTGCTACGTGAACGAATGCCATCATTGAGCAACTTTTTGAGTGCCTCAAGGGCTAGGTTCTTGCGCTCCATCTGCTGCAACTCAGCCAAGAAGCCCTCACTCAAAATAGAAATGTCTGGGCTTTTCAGTCCTGTTGCCGCTAATATGTCCACAATCTCGGTAGATATGACAGCGCGGCTGACTAGCTGCTGTATTGCCAAGTCCTTGTCCTGCTGCTGCGAACCAGTGCCAGCTGCACTCTTAACTAAAGCTGCACGAATAGCTTGAAAGAAGCCAACCTCTTCTCGGATTTCACGGGCAGCATCACTGGCACCTACAAGGCTATAAGCCTTTGACAATATCAAAACAGCATCTTGATATCTGCGATGTGCTTGCTTCTTTTTTTCATCAGTCTTTTCCTGTGCAGCCAGCTTTTGCTGCATATCCAACACCCACTCTATCGCACTAGCCATCATCATCATGCGTTCTTGAGCAGTGCCATTCAAAGCTGATAGATAGTTAAAGCCATGGTACATGTCCCGCACTACTTCATATTTCTCAAGCAAGACTGAAATAGCTTGGCTTTCATCAATACCAGTCTTATCTCTATCACCTGGACTATAAATTTGTAGGGCTGACTTAAGGTTTTGGGCAATGCCAATGTAGTCAACAATTAAACCGCCCTCTTTGTCTTTAAATACGCGATTGACGCGGGCGATAGCTTGCATCAATCCATGCCCTTGCATTGGCTTGTCCACATACATCGTGTGCATACAAGGAGCATCAAACCCAGTAAGCCACATGTCGCGAACGATGACTATTTTCAAAGGGTCTTTAGGATCACGTGCGCGATTAGCCAGTGTGTCGCGGCGCTGTTTATTGCCAATGTGCTCTTGCCATTCCAGTGGGTCAGTTGCAGCACCTGTCATCACAATCTTCATGGTGCCTTGCGTATCATCCTTGCTGTACCAATCGGGACGCAGCTTAGTAATCGCATCGTGCAGTTTCACGCATATTCGCCTACTCATGCAGACAATCATTGCCTTACCCGGCATAGATACCGTGCGAGCTTCAAAGTGCTTTACGATGTCAGCAGCAATCAAGTCTATGCGCTTATCGCTACCAACTAACGCTTCAACGTTTGCCCACTTACGCTTAAAACGCTCTTGCTCTGCTAAGTCGTCATCCTCAGTTAGTTCTTCAATCTCAGCGTCAATCTTTGGCTTTTCATCAGCGTCTAGTTCAATACGAGCAAGTCGTGATTCATAGTAGATAGGTACAGTGGCGCCATCTTCTACAGCACGACTAATATCGTATACATCAATGTAGTTGCCAAAAATAGTCGGCGTGTTTACATCATCTGTTTCAATGGGGGTGCCAGTGAATCCTATGAATGATGCATTTGGTAAAGCATCGCGCAGGTACTTGGCATAGCCATAGCCAACCACTCCAGTTTTACTATCAACCTTAGCTTTGAATCCGTATTGACTACGATGCGCCTCATCAGCAATCACGACCACGTTGCGACGATCCGTGAGCACTGGATATGTACTGCTACCAGTTTCAGGGCTAAATTTTTGGATAGTTGTAAAAACTACTCCACCAGATGCACGATTGAGAATCCGTTGTAAATCTTCACGACTGCTAGCTTGCTCTGGACGCTGGCGAATTAAATCTTGGCACATTGCGAAGGTGCCAAACAATTGATCGTCTAAGTCATTTCTATCTGTCAGCACAACCAATGTTGGATTTGCCATTTCAGGTTGACGCACAAGTTGTCCCGCGTAAAAAGCCATCAGCAAGCTCTTCCCAGAACCCTGCGTGTGCCAAATAACCCCAGCCTTCTTATCGCCACCACCCGCTGATGCTTTAATCGTGCAAGCAACTGCATGATTGACAGCGTGGAATTGGTGATAGCCAGCAATAATTTTAGAAACACCACCTTTTGTTTCGCCAAAAACGGTGAAATCACGGATCAATTGCAGCAAGCGGTTGTGCTCAAAAACACCTTCAACCATAGTTGCAAGCTCCGGCATGCCCTTTGCAGCAACATCTTTTCCATCTGTTGTACGCCATGGCATGAATCGTTCAATGTCTGCGCTCAGCGAGCCAATGCGTGCGGTAATCCCATCGCCGGTAATCAACACCGCATTGGTATTGAACAACGCCGTGATTTGAGATTTGTATGTTTGCAGCTGATTGAATGCGCTCTGCATCGTCGCACTATCACTGCCGGGTGATTTCAACTCAATCACACCAACGGGCAAGCCATTCAAAAATACTACAACGTCAGGGCGGCGGTTGTATTGCCCACTAATCACAACAAACTGATTCACTGCCAACCAGTCATTGTTAGCTGGGTTAGCAAAGTCAATCAGGTTAACTTTGCCAGCCGCAATGCTTCCATCGGTTGATTCGTACTCAACGTCCACGCCTTCAGTCAGCAGCTTGTGTATGCGACGATTTTCTTCAATCAATGTTGGGAACACTGACTGCGTGATCTGACGAATGGCATCTTCTCTTGCAGATTGCGGAAGGGTTGGATTGATGCGCTCAACAACATCTATCAAACGTTGTAGCAATATGACTTGATCGTGGCTCTCCCGCTCAGCAGCAACGCCATCTGGACCAATTACATCCTCACTGGCAAGCGTGTACCCAAGGCTTGATAGCTGCTCAATCAGCGCTTGTTCAACTGCTGCTTCGCTCAGGAATGCCATCATTGACCACCTTCTGTAATCAGTTTTGACAATACGCTGTTCTTTAATCTTGTAAGTTCTTGGATTTCACTCAATCCAGATCGCTGCAACATTGGTTGAACGATTTCAAAAAATCTATCTAAAACATCATCAGTTGGAACTACGACCATTTCACTTTCAAGAAAATGTTTAGTTTGAAAGTTGCTAATCCCAGTGCTCTGTACTTGGTATTCCCATGTCTTGCCCTGACGATAGATTTCATTCAAATGGCAAGCCAAAAGCAGGCCATGTTTTATCGTTCTTGGTCGGAGCCTTCTGCAAAAACTCGCTGGAACTACAGGAATATTAAATTGCCTAAGCATTGACTCGGTGAAATATAAAGACCTACCAGTCGGCTGATCTTTACTGCCACCAGACACTTCAATAATAATATCTCCCGGCTCAATTAATCGGCTAGAAATTTTTCGTGAGGTTGTATATCTAATCGGTATTTTGTTAGGAATATTGATATTCAACTCTGGTAGATCCGTGCCGCGCACAATTGCAACACGCTCCGATTCAATTGCGTTAGGTAAATCGCTCCCCCAGTCGCCGCCAATAACGTCTATTAACAAATCACCAAATTTAACTCTCGACCAACCTTTGGGAATCATCCCATATTCGTCTCTTTCAAAACTTGAAGGAAAGTCTATGCCACTGCAAAATTCATTTCTTAAGTTTTTTGAGTCAACTGTAGGATCAAAACTCACAAACCATGATTTGAAAAGAGTCGAAATTACCTTTTCAAATAGATTGTTAGTCTCTCTGAGTATGGAAATTTTTTTATCTAGAACCAATAAAGGAAATGAGGCAGATCGCTGCTCACCAATATCAAGTAAGTACGGCTCAACATCACTTAGAAAATGGGAAGTTTGAAAATTTGTTAAGCCAGTTGATTGAACTTCATAGTTCGCAATTTCATCGGTCTGATGTAAATATGCTATTTGATAGCTTACGTATGCAGAATCAATTTTTTGTTTATCAAACCGAATCAACTTACAGAAGCTTGCAGGTATGACATTTCCGCCTAGTTTTTTTAGAATTTCATTAGTAATTAATAGCGTTCTTCCTGTGCGTTGATTGGATTTTGCACTTCCTCCAGAAACTTCAATTACTAAATCGCCCTCTTCTAAAAGCCTACTACGAACTTTGCTTGGAGACTCATACCTAATAGGCACAGTTGAAAAAATGCCAGCAGATATTTTTGGAATATCTGTTCCACGAATAATTGCAACACGCTCCGTATTTTTAATGTCTGGAGCTTCACTACCCCAACCGCCGCCAATCATATGGCTTACAAATGAATTCAGATTAGCTGATTTCATAACCATATTTTGAAAAAATATTTTTAATCTGTTCGTCGAGTTGACTAGACGCCTTGTAAGTAGTGCTCAATTTTTTGGTTAAGTGGCTCATTACCACATCAAACTCGTCATCCTCATCTTCGATATCTATCGAACCTGTATAACGGGTTGGGTTAAGACAAAATGATTGCCTTTCTATTTCTTCGATTGTGGCGGAATAACAAAAACCTGAAATATTCTTATATGCTTTGGAAAAATCAGCACCCTTCCAAGCAGCATATGTGTTGGTAATTAATTTAATGTCAGTGTCGCTAAATTCAATATTTTTCCCAATAGATGTGCCGATACGTCGTGCGTTTATGAATAAAACATTTCTTTTTCTATCTCTTGAATTTTTGGTGGCACCTTTATTTCTATTCAAAATCCATAAACAAGCTGGGCTAGGCGTTGAGTAAAAAATTTGCCCTGGAAGTAGAACCATGCAATCAACTAGATCATCGAGCACGAGATTCTTTCGAATCAAATCTTCTCCCACTTTATTAGAAGTAGTTGATCCATTAGCAAGAACAACACCCGCAACTCCATTAGGCGCTAGATGATGAACAATGTGTTGCAACCATCCGTAATTTGCATTGCTGGCTGGTGGTATTCCGTACTTCCAGCGAACATCATCACGCAATCTTTCACCACCCCAATCACTAGTGTTGAAAGGTGGATTAGCAATGATGTAGTCAAATTTCATATCACGAAGCTCGTCTTTATGAAAACTTCCTTCGTTATTCCATCTAAGATCGCTGTCAATGCCTCGCACAGCTAAGTTCATCTTTGCTAACCGCCAAGTGATGTAATTAGATTCCTGCCCATAGATTGCGATATCACCAATTCGCCCGCCGTGCTCTTTCACAAACTTTTCACTTTGTACAAACATACCCCCTGAGCCGCAGCATGGGTCATACACACGTCCAGAAAACGGTTCAAGCATCTCAACAAGTGTCTGCACTACTGAGCGCGGCGTATAGAACTCGCC
The DNA here is from genome assembly GCA_945895265.1 of Bordetella parapertussis. Lineage (GTDB taxonomy): Bacteria > Pseudomonadota > Gammaproteobacteria > Burkholderiales > Burkholderiaceae_B > Zwartia > Zwartia parapertussis_I. The sequence continues at coordinate 13,500 of CAMDEF010000022.1, forward strand.
ACCACCTTTGCCTTCAGCACCAGCAAAGCGCCCAAGGAAGTATTCGTACACACGACCCAACACATCTTTGCTGGCATGCCCCTCAGCACTAAGGGTAATTTTAGAAATCAAGTCAATCAACTCGCCCAACATGATTTTGTTAAGCGCAGGACGAGCGTAGTCTTTTGGCAGTACACCTTTGAGACTCTCGTTGTCCTTTTCAATCAACCGCATTGCATCGTCAATCAGCGTTCCAATCGTTGGCTGCTTGGCGTTAGCTTGTAGATAGCTCCAACGAGCTTCCTTTGGCACCCAGAACACATTGTCTGCGGCGTACTCATCCCTGTCTTCTGCTGCGCCTGCATCATCAGCCAGCAATTCTTGATGCTTTCCGTCAAAAGCATCGGAGATGTATTTGAGAAAAATCAGCCCAAGTACAACGTGCTTGTAATCGCTTGGCTCCATGTTGCCACGCAGCTTGTCTGCTGCTTTAAACAACTCAGCTTCAAAGCCAAGGTCGCCGCCATTCTTTTTGTCTACTTTAGCCATGTCTATATGCCTTACGCTGCTGCTTTTCTACTTGCACTTCCAGAAAGTACCTGCTTGGTTGATTTCTTCATGTTCTGCTGAACATATTCACGCATGAACGACCTAAGAACTTGTGCTGCAGGCGTATGTGCGTCTCGGCACGTTTGGATGAAGGCATCCTTGAGTTCTGGCTCAATTCGTATACGCATTCCAGCATCTTTCATATCTCCACCCATATGTAATCACAATGTGTATCCATCACTCTAACACGTGATACACATTTCATATAGTTTTCATAGGAATTTTGTTTTTCTGGGTGTCTGCGTATAGCAAGGGGTAGGTTAGAAATCACCACCTCAAAAGCGTAAGTACTCCCCAGCAACTTTTTGCGCAGCTGATTTTTTTTGACTACAACCCTTTTTTCAGTGCAAGTCAACAGCTTTAAAAGCCCAACAAGCAGCGCAAAGCTCAACCCAGCAGCCTAAGCCAGTCCAAAGCACTCAAAACGCTTGCAGGGCTTGCTAGCAAGTCAGCCCATTTTCGTGGCACTTTAGCCACGACTTTGGGCTAAATAGCACTGAGCATAAATTACACAAAACATGCGCAGTCCTGCTAAGTCATTGAAATCATTGAGATCAATTTAGGGGCAAATAGAGGTAGGAATTTTGAAGATACGAAAACATACTAATAGCACTTTTTCCACAACAGCAAAGAGAGTGCAAATGACTAAACAAGCAAAAACACTAAACGAGCGCGAGCTGCAACGCTTATTGGACTTTGTTAAAACCACAAAAAGTGCAGCACGTAATCGCGCAATCATCCTTCTTACGCATTTAGCAGGCATGAGGATCGGAGAGGTTTCCGCTGTGCGTGTCTGTGATGTGCTTGCAAGCGATGGAACTGTTCGCGAGGAGATTAATTTAAGCGCAGCCCAAACAAAGGGCAATAAAAGTCGCAGCGTTTTGCTTAATGAGCGGATGCAAACGGAACTTGCTACATACATCCGCACAGTGCGTATACGCGATGCAAAACAAGCATTGTTTGCAACACAGCGCAGCGCAGCGTTTACATCCAACTCACTTACGCAAGTTGTAAACGGAATTTACAAACATGCTGGCTTTGATGGCGCAAGCAGTCATAGCGGACGCAGAGGGTTTTTGACTAACTTAGCGGAGAAAGGTGTAAGTGTGCGAGTAATGATGGCACTTGCTGGCCATCGCAATATGGCAACTACGCAGCGGTATATCGACCTGCGTCCAGGTGTGCTTCGTAATGCAGTGGAGCTAGTATAAAAAATGATCTATGATTTTTTTAATGAGCCGAAAATTTGGTGGCTTTTCATTTTAGTTGTAAGCCTTTCCCAAACATAGCTTTTACTGAATGCAGAATCAAACTCAAAATTTAATTTATTTTTCTTAAAAATAGTCTTGCCAATGTCTATCATATACGACAGATGTAGCTTCAACTCCTCGTCCGTGATTTCAATATAAAAACTAAAAACTGGTTGTAGATCATTGTCAAGCCTTAACCCGTCGACAAAAATATACAAATCCTCTTCCTGAAGCGTTATGTTTATTTCAGCACACGCTTCATTAGCGGTTTGAATAATGTCTTGGAAACTAGCCTCTTCAGCAGGGACATATATCAGGCGGTTTATTAATTTGGCAATAGCTTCTGGCGCGTTAGAAAATTTTACTAGCCTTGATCGTAAAAAAATTGTTAACTCATTAAGAAAGATTTTTTCATTCGCACTCATTTAAGTTCCCATCGAATTAAAAATATTTAAAATCGTCCACGTACTCATTTCTAATTTTTCTCTTCATTCCAGCGATAACAATCTGTCCGCGCACAGGCCAATCGAGGTAAAAAAACCAATCACTCTTTCACGATCAAATCCAAGATGCACCAATCGATCAACAAATAGCCTTGTTGACTGAGGTAATCCTAGATTGTCAGATTCGTTCACGAGCTGCTCCTAGGGGAAAAAACGTCATTCCTTCGATTTATCACCATTAACGAAGAGTCATTCGACTTTTTGATGATTTGTTTATTTCAAACACATCGATTCTTTAAATAGCTTGCTCCTTGCATTTGTACTTTCACTCGTTCAGTAATCGCCTGTGTTTAGCTCCCCACGCTCACATTGAGGGAAAAATACTTTTATCATCTTCATTGCTTCATCTTCATCAGCTTGATATTCTCGGTATTTCTCCAAAAACTCATTGATTTGATCTGTGGTGTATCCCTCATCTTCACCCTCAATGTAATGAAGCCCATCTCTCGTATTTTCTTCTTCTAGGGCAAATGCAACTAAATCATCATTTCCAGGAAGATGATCGCACTCATACATCGCGATACTTAAATCATACAGAGCATGAATCAAATCGCTCACAGATTCATACACATCACTTTCTAGAAACTGATCCATGTATTCACTGTCATCTGCAATCCCATTGAGGTTGAAAGCATTTATATGGTTGCCTGTTTCAGCATCAATAATAAATAGTCTATTTTTGCGGCCAAAACCTACACATAACATTTGCTTTGTATATAAATTAAGCAAAAGGAAATCTGGTGAGTGATATTGTTCAAAAAATTTTTGAACTGGCGGATAGACAGCTTTTAATTTTTCACGAATGTCTTTTTTATACTCATCTACAAATATAAAAAGCAAGTGATTTTTAGGCTTAGCTTCTGCCTCTAAATCGCTCTCCGTTTCCTCAATCATTTCAAATCCGCCTCTGAGAAAAGGTGCCGATGGATCATCTTCATAGGTTGGCTGACGATCAAAAAATTCCTCTGAGTAAACATCAACTAAATCCCCAGATTCTTTCAATTCATTCAGCAAACTCATTGCTTGTGGTGTACCTTTTGTGATTTTCATTGATCAATTTCCCATGTTGATTTCATTAATTCTGAAGTTTTATTTTCGAAGGCAACGAAAAAAATGACTAATACAAAACGCTGGTAGCTGTCTTTTTTCATCGCGGTTTTTTGGATTCATTTATCAGCTTTTTTTCGTAGCTGCTAGCTTTTTTTTATTTGATTGGTGTGCATCTGGCACAACTATTTCTTTAAACAATTGTTGACGAGCATTTGGTGCTTTTAGCTTGTGCTTTATTTGCTTCAATGTGCCACGGTCATAGCGCTTCATTAGCATTTCCGGAGAGTTGCCCAATGCTTTTGCTAAGTCGCGCATGTCTACATCGTCATAGTCCATAACCGCTGTGCTGAATAAACTGCGAAAGCTATAGAACACACGCTTTTTACTTGTGTTTTTGTCGTACAGCAATCCATATTCTTCCAAAAAGTTTTGAAACATATGCAATGCACTTGGGATTCTTTTCCCATCTTTAGTTTCAAAAATCTTGTCATCACTTGATTGCGTAATCAATGCCTTGAGCTTGTTGCCTTCTAAGTCTTTATATCTTCGGTCAGCAATTTCTTTTAATACTCTAAAAGTCTTTTCATAGCCAACCGCATGTCGCGAACCTTCTTTTCCAGATACGAATAGTGTAATTATTGGAGTCCAAGTGGTATTGGGTATTGGATTACCCTCCTCATCATATGGTCCGTCGCTAAGCTCAATGTATTCCCGCTCGTAATCACGTGCATTTTCTTTTGCATCTTTGTCTTCAATGTAGTCAACACCATATGTTTCGTGTTGAATTTCAAACTCTATGTTTTTCCATTGCAGATCTAAAAGTTCTTTGCCGGGTCTTGCACCAGTATCAATTAACACTCTTGTGTAGTCGTAAAGAACTTGCCGTTGAGCCTTGTGATGCTCACGTCCATTAGCGATCCATTCGGGCATTTTCGCTAATATGATGTTTGTTTCATTCACAGTAAACGTTGCGTAGTTTTCGCTCTTTTCGCCCTTAGTCTCGAGATACGGAACGTTTAGCTTAGAAATGTAATTACGTACAACAGCCTCGTTAAACACCATGTTCAAAACAACATTGTGTTTGCGAACTGTGCTGTACATTGGCACCTTACCCATTTTCTGAGCTCGCCATGACCCATAGTCTTCTATCGTTTTATGGGTTATGTTGTTAATGTGCATCTTGCCAAAGTACGGGATGAGGTAATCGTTAGCAATCCGCTTGTACTGCTGAAACGATTTGACTGTATGTCCGGCAGCGATACGCTCTTCCATCGAACGAATCACTATGTTGGCAACATCGCTGAAACGCTTAGATAAAACTGGCAGGTTTTGCTCTTTCAGCACTTGCGCTTTTACGAGAATTTGATTGGCAGCTTTTTTAGCTTTTTTCAAATCTAATTCTTTGGTGGTTGCAGTGATCCATCTGCCATCAATCTTGTAGCGGCAGTACCAAGCAGCAGTTGTTGGACGCTTAAACAAGACTAGCTCGCGGTCTATTAGCTGATGGGTGTCATCACGTTTTTCTGGCATACAGCTACTTTAATGTCTAGCCGCTGCAAGAGCAACGGATTTTGCAGAAGCTGCAAACGAAAAAGGGCTGCGCACTTTAAATGCGCAACCCTTTTTCTTTTTGTGGTGGGCCCCCCGTGAGTCGAACACGGCACCAACGGATTATGCTTACCACTTCAGTTTTCACTGCCCGTTTCCGGTTTGTGGTCTGGACTGTCTCTTGTCTTTACGACCTACCCGTACAGTCTCTACACCTTCCAACCTACAAATTGCAAGTTGGTTTGGCTCGGGATTACCACGCTGCTAGCAGCACAGGCTTCCCCGAATTTGAGTAGTTCTACATGTAAGCAGAGTGAACTTACTTACGTGCAACCCAATTGCAGTCAACCATTGCTTTCGCCTTAGGTTGCCTACCTTTAAGTCCGCTGCTCTAACCAAGCATGAGCTAGGGGCCCTTAAAACGTATTTTCACCGCTTTTTTACCTTAAAAGCGCAAGGCATTTTGTAGAAGCGGTGTAGAAGCAAATTATACTAGCCTAAACCTCTTTAAGTTGTTGATTTATAACGATATTTTAAGAATCGATATCTTAGTTTATTAGATTATGAGTCCGCTGCTCTAACCAAGCATGAGCTAGGGGGGCTAACTTTTAGGCTTTACTGGCCTTCAAGAAAACTCTTTAACTTGTCTGCCCGGCTAGGGTGGCGCAACTTGCGTAACGCTTTAGCCTCTATTTGTCGTATACGCTCACGCGTGACGTCAAACTGTTTGCCCACTTCTTCAAGTGTTTGATCGGTGTTCATCTCGATACCAAAACGCATACGCAGCACTTTAGCTTCGCGTGGTGTTAACGAATCAAGCACTTCTTTGACAACATCGCGCATCGAACCATGCAACGCAGCTTCGGCCGGAGCCAAGGTGGCGTTGTCTTCGATAAAGTCACCTAGGTGTGAATCATCATCATCACCGATTGGGGTTTCCATCGAGATTGGTTCTTTGGCGATTTTCAAGATCTTGCGAATCTTATCTTCAGGCATATCCATTTTTGAAGCCAGCGTTGCAGGATCAGGCTCGGCACCGGTCTCTTGCAAAATCTGACGACTAATACGATTCATTTTGTTAATCGTTTCAATCATATGCACGGGGATACGAATCGTGCGGGCTTGGTCTGCGATTGAGCGCGTAATCGCCTGACGAATCCACCAGGTTGCATAGGTTGAAAACTTATAACCACGGCGATATTCAAACTTATCTACCGCTTTCATCAAACCAATATTGCCCTCTTGGATCAGATCCAAGAATTGCAAGCCACGGTTGGTGTACTTTTTAGCGATCGAGATCACCAAACGCAAGTTGGCTTCGGTCATTTCGCGTTTGGCTTTACGAGCCTTAGCTTCACCCGTCGCCATCTTTTTGTTTACGTCTTTTAAATCTTTAAGTGGTAAGACCACACGCACTTGCAGATCGATTAACTTTTGCTGTAACTCTTGCACAGCGGGTACGTGACGCGTAAGCGTCACTGCATAATCTGCACCACTGGCGACTTCGCCCAACACCCACTCAAGGTTTGTTTCGTTACCCGGGAACACCTTGATAAAGTGCGCGCGCGGCATACCAGCGCGTTCAACGCAGGTGTGCAACACAGCGCGTTCAATTTTGCGCACTTCTTCAACCTGTTGACGCAAGGTATCGGCCAAACGCTCAACCATTTTGGCGGTAAAGCGAATACCCATTAATTCGTTTTGAATGAGCTCTTGTGCCGCCATATAAGGCTTAGAACGATAGCCATCTTTTTCGTAGGCGGCGCGCATTTTGGTAAATTGCGCCCCCACGATCTCAAACTTGGCCATGCCTTTGATACGAAGATCTTCAACTTGCTTGCTGCTCATGCCGCCGGCTGGGCCGTCTTCTTCGGTATCGTCAGCAACACCAGCACCCGCGTATTCTGCACCGTCATCATCCACCAAGCCATCAATGACTTCATCGATTTGCGCTTGCGCATCGCGCACACGCTGCACGTGATTCAAGATTTCGTTGATGGTGGTGGGGCATGCTGAAATCGCTTTCACCATATCTTTCAAGCCACCCTCGATACGCTTGGCGATTTCGATTTCGCCTTCGCGAGTCAAGAGTTCAACCGTACCCATTTCGCGCATATACATACGCACGGGGTCGGTGGTACGGCCAAAGTCTGAATCGACTGTGGTGAGCGCGGCTTCGGCTTCGTCTTCAACGTCATCGTCTGAGGTAGCAACTGGTGCGTTTTCGCCGATCAGTAAAGATTCCATGTCAGGGGCCTGATCATAGACCGCGATCCCCATGTCGCTAAACGTACTGATAATGCCATCAATTGCCTCGGCATCAACCAAGTCATCAGGCAGGTGATCGTTGATTTCGCCATACGTTAAATAGCCGCGATCTTTACCAAGCTTAATCAATAACTTCAGGCGATTGCGTCGTGCTTCGTATTCTTCGGGCGTAACAGGGCCGCGAGCGATCAAATCCTTACCCTCGCCTTTTACGCGCTTACCACGCTTGACCGGCTTAAGGTCAGGCAAGACTTCGGCCTCGTGCTCGCCATCGCCTGATTCACCAAACTCGCTGTCGCTGTTGTTATTTGGATTTTTTGACGGACGACCTGGGCGCCGACCTGTACCACCCGGCGGGCGACCAGAAATCTTTTTAGGAGGACCTTCACCATCATCTACCGGTGGTGGGGGTTTAGACACATCGACCTTGCCAGGCGCCTTGGCCGAAACGGGCTCAGGTGGCGGTGCTTTAGCCGGCAGAGCGTCAACCGTCTTACCAGAGGCAGCTTTGCCAGACGCGACCTTTGTAGGTGCTGCTGTCTCTGCGGCCTTTGCGGAAGGCGCTTTTGTTGCAGCCCCTTTTGCGGAAATGTCTTTTACGCCAGCTGCTTTGACGGGTAAGACAGGGGCTTTATTAGCTACTTTAGAAACAACCTTTGTTGCGGGTTTTGCGGCCGCTTTTGCGGGTGCCGCCTGGGTAGGCACTTTTGATTTGCTAGGTGAAGCCGACTTCATTGATTCCTTGACTGATTGAGCTGCAGTGTTTGCTGCGGATTTTGAAACAGACTTAACCACAGCAGGCTTACCAGAAGCCAGCCCCGCCTTAGCGGGCGGTTTAGCCGCAGATTTACTATTTTTAGCCGCCAAGGGGACCGCTTTAGTCACTTCCTTCGCCGCCGTTTTAGCGGCCGGCTTAGATGTTGGCTTAGATGTTGGCTTAGATGTTGGCTTAGCGACGGGCTTAGTACTTGGCTTAGGCGCAGGTTTGACGATTGACTTAGCGACAGGCTTAGCGCTTGCCTTGACCGATACTGAGGCAGACTTAGAGCTAGATTTGGCCGTTGGCTTAACAGCAGCTTTGGGTTTGGGCGATGCGGCTGCCATGGTTTTTTTGATGCCGACGGATCGAGTCATTAGTGTGCTCTTTTGTATGGAATGTGCCTGCTGGCACGAGCTTGCCCAACAAACGCTTGGGATGCGTAAAACTTTTATTTTAACCGGATTAGCGTGCTTTGCTGGCTTCGATTACCCTAATTAGACGGGTGATACGAGAAGAAAGTTCCCGATAATTTTGCTGTGCTTGCAAATTATTTAATCCCTCTGCAATCAGCGCCTCTTGCTCACTTTTTAAGCTCTCGAGTTCAATCCGGCGTAAAGCGTCCTCCCATTCACCTTGCGGATTGGGCAAAGGCTCTTGGGCCATCAAATCCTCAGCAACTGACGCCATCAAAACGCCCAGGTCTGCACCGGGGTCAGCTGCCTGAATCAACGCTCCGACGTGTCGGGCACCACTGGCTTGGGCAAGCACAATCAACTCTCTTACCATCTCAAGATGGGGGCCACGTTCAAGAAGTTCAAGCTGCTGCTCACCCATTACGTCTACCAACTCAGGATGAGTTAACAGTAATCTCAGTAACCGCTTAGCCATTGGCGCCACAGCACGTCGATCGACCCGCGCTGCAGGCTGGCGCCCAGCCGCACGCCCAGCGCTGCGGCCAAACTCAGGCTCGCCACCCGGCGCGTCGTGATACCCCTGAAATGCCTGATCATCACCAGAAAACTCGTCGCCGATAGGCTTTGAGGGTGAGGATGTGGCCTCGCCACCCTTTGCACCTCGTCCCTGCGCAACTCGACCCAATGCGCCCCCTGATGCGGCAGCCCCAGCCCGAACCGCCCCCGGCAGGCCTGCAGCCGGCAAACCCATTAAGGCTGGGGTCGCTTCTTTTTCGAGTAAGGCGGTTAACTCTTCGGGTGTTAACTGAGCTAAGCGGGCAAACTCATTTTGCAGTTGCACCTTTAGCGTGATTTGCGGGATCAAGGCGAGTAAGGGACGAGCCTCGTGCACTAAGGCCGAACGCCCTTCTACTTCTTTTAAAGCATGACGCGAACCTAATTCATTTAGGAAAAATGTCGATAAAGCATCAGATTCAGCCAGGCAGGCACGAAAAGCCTCTTCTCCAAATTGCCGGATATAGCTATCTGGATCATGCTCTGCAGGTAAAAATAAAAACCGAATAGAAATATCATCTCTTAACAAAGGCAGGCACGATTGCAAGGCACGCCAGGCCGCACGACGCCCTGCTCCATCACCATCAAAGCTAAAAATAATCTTGTCACTGGACCGCAATAGCTTTTGAATATGAACCGGCGTTGTCGCGGTACCAAGGGTTGCGACAGCATTGCGCACACCCAACTGCGCTAAGCCCACCACGTCCATATAGCCCTCAACGACAATCACACAACCTTCAGATCGAATCGCCGAGCGTGCCTCAAACAAGCCATACAGTTCGTTACCCTTTGAAAAAACAGGGGTTTCAGGCGAGTTCAAGTATTTAGGCTCGCCTTTACCGATAATACGACCACCAAAACCGACGATCTCACCTTTAACATTTCGAATCGGAAACATCACCCGTTCGCGAAAGCGGTCGTAGCGTCGGCCATCTTCAGACTCAATCACCAAGCCAGACTCAACCAACAGCGCATCGTTGTAGCGCGTAAACACTTTTGCCAGTGCCTGCCGATCAGAGCCGGCCCAACCCAATCCAAATTCTTTAGCGATTTCACCGGTAAGCCCACGCTGTTTTAAATAGCGAATCGCGGCTGGGGTTTCGCGCAATTGGGCTAAGTAATGGGTTTGAGCCGTTTCAAGCACCTTGGTGTGCGCAGAGACCTCTTCGCGGCGGCGCGCAGTGGCTGCCTTTTGCCCAGGTGAGCGGTTTTCTTCGGGAACAGACATCCCAACGGCAGAGGCAAGGGTGCGAACGGCTTCGGGGAAGCTTGCCCCAGTATGCTCAATCAGGAAGGTAATCGCACTGCCATGCGCACCACAACCAAAGCAGTGATAAAACTGTTTGGTAGGGCTGACAGTAAAAGAGGGAGATTTTTCGTTATGAAAGGGACATAACCCGAGCAGGTTAATACCACCTTTTTTTAACTGTACGTAGCGCCCAACAACGTCTGCCACGTCAACACGGGCAAGAAGATCCTGGATAAATGAATCTGGGATCAACGCTTAGGCCATACGCATGCAGCGCATCAGACGATGCGCCACAGATTAAAACATGCGCGGAGGCAATTGCTGGCTACGGATGCGCTTGTAATGGCGCTTAACGGCAGCAGCCTGCTTGCGCTTACGCTCAGCAGTGGGTTTTTCATAGAATTCGCGGGCGCGCAACTCGGTCAACAGGCCGGTTTTTTCAATTGTGCGCTTGAAGCGACGCAGTGCGGCTTCAAAGGGCTCGTTTTCTTTCAGACGAACGATAGGCATAGGGTGCGTGACGTAAAAAAATAAGTTAAACAGCGAATGAAATTAGTTTTTCAAGCAATGTGAAGAAGCGTTGTAAAACCCATGATTAAGCTAACTGTAAAGGCTAAGGGCAAGCAACACTGTCTTTGCACAGCCTTCGATAATAGCACAAATACGCTATTTGTTGGGTGCCGCAGACCACTTTTCGACCAACTCAGGCAGCTTCACAGTGTCGTAATGCTCGAACGGCTGATGGATCCAGGGATTGGTTGCAAGCACCGTGACAACATAGTCGGGCTTGACTGTTGAGCTAGCTTTTTGCCAAAGTACCGCCGTTTTAAGCGCATTGATCAAGGGAAAGGCGACGAACAAGTGCTCGCAGACCGAGGCAAAGGTCACGCCAGAGTCAACCAAATCATCAACTAGCAAAATGTTGCCAGAAAGCGGGCCTGCGGTAGACGTGACCTGTTGGGCAATGTTTAAAGTACCCTGCTCTGTGCCCAGAGTGCCGCGATAACTGCTGGTGGCCAAAATCGCCAAGGGCACGTTAAATACCCTGGACAGCACATCACCAATACGCATGCCACCACGAGCCAAACACAAAATCTGATCAAACTGAAAGCCAGACCGCTGAACTTGCACCGCCAATTGCTCGATCAAGTCATCGTAATGCGCCCACGTGACCCAAAGATCGCTTTCGCTAGTTTGGGTCAGGCGGTTAGCGCTTAATTCGTGCGATGAAGGCATTAAGACTTAAAGGGGTGACGGATCATAATGGTTTCGTTGCGATCGGGGCCCGTTGAGACCATGTCAATCGGCACGCCGCAGACCTCGGCCATCCGATTGAGATAGCGTTGGGCGTTGACCGGCAACTTCGCAAAATCCGTGACGCCGACCGTACTTTCTGTCCAGCCAGGCATGTCTTCGAGTATGGGTTTGGCGCGCGCGACCGCAGCTGCCCCATAGGGCAGCACGTCACAAAACTCACCATCGATTTCATAGCCAATACCCATTTTTAGCGTTGGCAAGCCATCAAGCACATCGAGCTTGGTGATGCACAAACCCGAAATACCATTGAGGCGTACCGAGCGCTTTAGTGCTGCGCCATCAAACCAGCCGCAACGGCGTGGCCGACCGGTCACTGAACCAAACTCTTTACCGACGCTGGCTAAGCGCGCGCCAACGTCATCAAGTAGCTCTGTCGGAAACGGACCCGAACCCACGCGCGTAGCGTAGGCCTTGGTGATGCCCAAGACGTAGCTTAAGGTTTGCGGACCCACACCTGCGCCGGCTGCCGCTGCGCCAGCAATACAGTTGCTGCTAGTGACGTAAGGATAGGTGCCATGATCAACGTCGAGTAGCGCGCCTTGCGCACCTTCAAACAGCAAAGGTTTGCCGGCTTGCTGAGCAGCAAACAACTCGCTGCTCACATCGGCCACCATCGGGGCAATTGCTGGGGCAAGCGCCATCGCCTGATCAACAACTTCTTGAACTGAGACTGCTTTCGCCCCTAAGTATTGGGTCAACACAAAGTTATGTAGGTCGAGAACTTCTTCGACTTTGCTACGAAAGCCGCTTGGATCAAACAGATCTTGTACGCGCAAGGCACGGCGCGCCACTTTGTCTTCATAAGCTGGGCCAATACCACGACCGGTCGTACCGATTTTTGCGTCACCTCGACGGGCTTCGCGCGCCTGATCTAACGCCACGTGGTACGGCAAAATCAGCGGGCAAGCCTCTGAAATTTTGAGTCGCGAGCGCACATCAAGACCTGCAGCCTCGAGCTCGACGATTTCTTTGAGCAAAGCCTCGGGGGACAACACCACGCCGTTGCCGATATAGCAAGTCACCGAGGGGTGCATGATGCCCGAAGGAATCAAGCGCAAAATTGTTTTTTTGCCATTGACCCATAGGGTGTGGCCGGCATTGTGGCCGCCTTGAAAACGCACGACACCATGCGCCGACTCGGCTAACCAGTCAACAATTTTGCCTTTTCCTTCGTCGCCCCATTGGGTGCCGATCACTACGATGTTCTTGCTCATGTCAGGTAAATAGACTAATTAAAAATCAAACAGTAAACCTCTAGCGAGTCTTAGGTCTTGATACCGACCCAGTGCGCTAAAGCCTAGACCACGCGTTGCATTTTCCAGAGACCGCCTTGACAAACAAGTTCGCGATCAAAAACAAACTCGTCGTGCGTGGCAGTTTCACCTGGAAACACCTGCACGACGATATGACCCTCTTGCCTAAGCGCCTGCACTGCAGCACGCAAGGCCCGGTCTTGCCCGGCAGGGGCACGTACCGCCGGTGTTGCCAGCGCGGGCAACAAGCCCGCGGCAAGCTTACGCAAATCAAGGCTAAACCCCGTTGCGGGACGCGCCCGACCAAACGCCAAACTCACGTTGTCGTAGCGCCCGCCCTGCACCAGTGCATCATGCCAGCCATCGGCATAAATCGAGAAGGTGACACCAGTGTGGTAACCGTAGGTACCCACATCGGCAAGATCCACGCCTACCGACACGTCATCGAGAGCACCCAATAACTGCGCCAAGGTATCAAGAGCCGCGACGACGCCCGTCGTGTTAGGTAAGACCTTACGAGCACGCTCGATGACAGTACGGTCGCCGTACAGCTTGGGTAACCAAGCAAGCGCTTGCACTGTTTGGGCTTGCAACGCCCCTGCGCCCTGCGCAAGCCCAGCAAGCCCAGGCAGATCTTTATCACGCAGCAGCGCCATGATTTCGTCGGCTCGCAGCTGTGCAGCGGCATCGGCCTCAATTAAGCTGCGAACTAACCCAGCGTGGCATAGGTCAAGACGCAACGCTTGTACGCCAGCTAAACGCGCGCTTTCAAGCGCAAGACGAATGATTTCAAGATCGGCCTCAAACCCTTTATGCCCGAAGATTTCGGCACCAATCTGCAAGAGCTCGCGGCTAGAGAGCAAGCCCGCAGGTCGTGCATGCAGCACCGGGCCGCAGTAACACAGCCGCGTCACGCCTGCGCGATTTAACAGATGGGCATCAATTCGGGTAATTTGGGGCGTCATGTCGGCGCGAACACCAAGGGTGCGGCCCGACAACTGATCGACTAACTTTGAGGTGCGCAAATTCAGATCACTGCCCGTACCGGAGAGCAATGAATCAATGTATTCAACCAACGGAGGTGCCACCAGTTCAAACCCGTAGGTACGAAACAGGTCAAGCAACTGCCGACGCAGCTCTTCGATACGGCGCGCCTCAGCCGGCAGCGTATCGGCCAGGCTTTCAGGCAGTAACCAATTACCTTTCATAGGGGTTGCAACTAAAAGTTTAAAAAGTGTCGCCCAAACGAAAAGCGGCTTGGGGCGTAAGCCCGGCAAGCCGCCAGAACAATCGTTAAAGCTTACATCGTATTATACCTATTATGGCAACACTGTTACGGCCTCAGTGACGAGGCCGGTCAGTGACTATTTTTCTGTTCCGCCCTCAGTTCAGAGGCCGCGCAGTGTCTATTTGCCAGAAGACGATTTTAAATACCTAAAAAAGTCGGACGTTGGGTCGACTACCAAGACATCGCCCGACTTGCCAAAGGCCGCACGGTAGCCCTCTAGGCTTTTATAAAAGCTATAAAAGTCTAAATTGGCGCCATAGGCTTTCGCGTAGATCCCTGCAGCAACAGCATCGCCCTCACCCATGATGGCTTGAGCTCGGCCGTAGGCCTCGGCCACGATTTGCTCGCGTTTACGGTCAGCTTCAGCGCGGATTTTTTCGCTTTCAGCTGCACCAATTGAACGCGCCTCGTTGGCCACGCGCAGACGCTCGGATTCCATCCGGCGGTAAACCGACTCAGAAATTTCAGGGGCAAACTCAATGCGCTTTAACCGCACATCGACAATTTGCACACCCAATACTTCGGCACGCTTCACCACGTTTGAGAGCACTTCGTTCATGATGACTTCACGCTCAAGCGACACCACGTCTTTAACAGTACGGATGTTGACTGAAGCGTTGAGTGCATCACGAATTTGCGCCTGCAAGCGCTCGCGGGCAGCACGTTCGTTACCACCGAAGGTCACGTAATAAAGCTTAGGATCAGCGATGCGCCACTTGACGAACGAATCGATCAACAGATTCTTCTTTTCAGAGGTTTGAATACGCTCGGCGTCTTGCGCATCAATCGTTAACAAGCGACGATCAAGCGTGACGACGTTTTGCAACGGAGGCGGTAGTTTGAAATACAAACCGGGCTCAGAGACAACTTTTTTGACTTCACCCAAGGCAAACACAACCGCGTAATCGCGCTCGCGCACGATAAACACCGAAGAAGACAGTGCAATGAGGCCGATGATCAATACGATCAACAGGGGAAATAATCTTTTCATGATCTGTCCTCTGCTTAGCGACTGCCGCGATCGCGCGTCAGTGAGTTAGGTGAACCGGACACCGCCGGGCGTGCGGGCGTTGTCGCACCAGGCATTGGCATCGGAGGTATCACAGGCACCCCCGTAGACATTGGTGAACCCGAAGCAGCACGAGAGGGATCTTGCGCCGCTTGCTGGGTAATCTTGTCGAGCGGTAAATACAACATATTGTTTGAGCCCTTGGTGTCAATCAGCACCTTGCTAGCATTGGCAAACATTTGTTGCATGGTTTCAAGATACATCCGCTCGCGAATCACATCAGGAGCCTTGTTGTACTCGGCCAAGACGCTGCCGAATCGCGCAGCATCACCCGTGGCAGTCCCCACGACCCGTGCGCGATAACCTTCGGCTTGCTCAAGCATGCGCGACGCTTGCCCAGCCGCCATTGGGACAATCTGGTTGCTATAAGCCTGACCTTCATTTTTCTGACGGTCTAAGTCTTGCCCAGCTTTGACCGCGTCATCAAAGGCAGCCTGCACTTGCTCTGGCGGTTGCACGTTTTGAATCGCAACGCTGCTCACCTGAATACCGGTTTTGTAACGATCGAGAATCTGCTGCATCAGTTTTTGTACATCAACCGCGATCGCAGCACGCTCTTCGTACAACACTTTATCCATTGGCTTTTTACCGACCACTTCACGCATCGCAGCCTGTGCAGTTTGCCGCACAGACTCGTCTGGGTCTTTGGTTTTGAAGATGTAATCCGGAGCACCATCAGCACGCAGGCGATATTGCACGACAAATTGCACATCGACGATGTTTTCGTCTTCAGTCAACATCAACGCTTCAGGCAGCACACGATTACGAGCGTTGCCACGAAAGCCGACTTCAAAGGTACGTAATTGAGAAATATTGACCATCTCGTGCCCTTGAATCGGGGCCGGGATACGCCATTGAAAACCAGCTTGCGCAGTACTTTTGTATTTACCGAACTGGGTCAAGACAGCAACCTGACCTTCTTGAACGATAAAAAATCCGCTACCCAGCCACAAGACCACCGCACCTAGCGCAAGGACACTTAAACCAATCTTTGACTGGCGCGGCGTGGGGCCACCCATGCCTGGTGTGGGATTGGGGCGCGAGCCGCCACCGTTACCGCGACCAAACAAAGACCCTAAGCGATTGTTAAAATCGCGCCAGACCTGATCGAGATCAGGTGGGCCGTTACCTTGAGGCGGGCGCTTAGGCGGCTCTGAGCCATTGCCGCCTTGCCCTCGACCCCAACCGGGATCATTGAGATTGAATATTTTGGAGAGAAGTCGCATTATTTTCCAGATTTAAAGCAAACTGACTGATTGCACTACGTAAACCATCTAATCCCAGTCGTTGCTGGGCACTTAAAAATACTCTGCAAATCGTACCATGCGGGTCGGACTCAACGCGCGGGTCGAGTCCTGCCAAATCGATCTTGTTATAAACCATAACGCGCGGGATATCGGCTGCACCAATGTCAACCAACACCTTATCCACCTCTGCGATTTGTTCGTCGCGCTGGGGGCTGGCCGCGTCAACCACATGCAGCAAAAGATCGGCTTGAATCGCTTCTTCGAGCGTTGCCCGAAACGCAGCGATGAGTGTAAGCGGTAAGTCACGAATAAAACCCACAGTGTCTGAAAGGGTAATCTGGCCCGCACCCTCTATCCACACACGGCGTGTCGTGGTGTCGAGGGTTGCGAACAGCTGATCTGCCGCAAAGGCGCCGGCGCGGGTCATCGCATTAAACAGGGTTGATTTACCCGCGTTGGTATACCCCACCAACGACACCGACAGGGTGCCGCCGCGCACCCTTGAGCGACGCTGCGTTGTGCGTTGACGCTGAACGCGTTCAAGACGTTCGCGTAGCAAGCGGACTTTTGCGCCGATCATGCGGCGATCCATTTCAAGCTGAGACTCACCGGGGCCGCGCATGCCGATACCACCGCGTTGGCGCTCAAGGTGAGACCACATGCGCGTCAGTCGCGTTGAAAGGTGCTGCAACTGTGCCAGCTCAACCTGTAACTTGCCTTCATGGCTTTTGGCGCGTAGCGCAAAAATATCCAAAATCAAAGCAACGCGATCGACCACGCGCAAATTGAACTGACGCTCGAGATTACGCTGTTGCGCGGGCGACAACGGCTGATCAAATAAAATGACCTCAGCCTCGAGCTCTTGTGCAAGTAAAACACCTTCTTGCACCTTGCCCGAACCAATGAAATAGGCGGCGTCAGGGCGCTGGCGACGCGCAACTAATGTTGCGACCACCTGCGCACCCGCACCCTTGGCCAGCATATCGAATTCTTGCGCGTGCGCCAGATAATCTGGGGCACCCAAATCAACGCTGATGATTAGTGCGCGCATCAGTCACCTCCACACGACATGCAAGCATGTCTTGTGGGCTGAAAAAACGAAGGGTGAAAAAGACTGAAATATCGCAAACCGATTATTCGGCAGCCGCGTCTGAGCCAAGTTCGGCAGCGCCATCGGAGGGCAGTGTGACCGCACGAGCAGGAACTACAGTTGAAATGGCGTGTTTGTAAACCATTTGAGTTACGGTGTTACGAAGTAACACAACGTACTGATCAAAGGATTCAACTTGGCCTTGAAGTTTGATCCCGTTTACCAAATAAATGGAAACAGGAATGTGTTCTTTACGCAAAGCGTTTAGAAATGGGTCTTGCAGGGTTTGTCCTTTATTGCTCATTGGCAGGCTCCGTATGTTGCTGTGTACGAATTGGGCTTTTGCAAAGATATGCATGTTTTCCAATCCAAGAGCATCACTCTACAGGGTTTCCTAAGGCTTCGCTAGCGCTTTACCCGCACCAACTGCAAGGGCAAAACATTTGGTTACGATTTATCAAACGAAGTCGAAATAATTGATTGCGCTTGATTCAAACGAGTAAAAAACAAATCATTACCAATTCAGCAAGCGAAGCAAACATCAGTCATCAAGATTGAGGCAGCCCAATGACAGACCACTCGTCAGTCATTTAGTCATTTAGTCATTTAGTCATTTAGTCATTTAGTCAGTTGAGCAGGCATCAACCTTACGACTGGCCCACTGCGAGTCGGTCAACTGAGAATGCAACTCACTGAGTTACCAGTTCACGACAGGCGGTTAACAACTGCGCGCACTGTTCGTCGGTTCCGACCGTGATGCGTAAAAAATCTGAAATGCGCGGCTTGTTAAAGTGTCGGACAAGAATATTTTTTTCCCGCAAACCCGCGGCGAGGTCGGCCCCTTTGTAATCAGGGTGCCGCGCAAATACGAAATTGGCGGTTGAGGGCAATACTTCAAAACCTAAGTGTTGCAGCCCAGCGGTGAGCGCGTCGCGGGTACGAATGACAGCGTTTCGACTGGTTTCAAAATACTCTTCGTCTTCAATTGCAGCCGTGGCACCGGCTAAAGCCAGATTATCGAGCGGATACGAATTAAAACTGTTTTTGACGCGATCTAAGCCCTGAATAAGATCTGGGTGACCGAGCGCGTAACCCACACGCAGCCCAGCGAGCGAACGTGATTTTGACAGCGTGTGCACCACCAGCAGATTCGGATATTTTTCAATAAGGGCTGCAGCGGTTTGTGCACCAAAATCGACATAAGCTTCGTCTACCACCACCACAATATCTGGGTTGGCAGCGACAATTCGCTCTACCTCAGCCAGCGGGTTGGCACAACCCGTTGGCGCATTGGGATTTGGAAAAATGATCCCGCCGGCGCGCTCAGAGGCTGAAGGACTTGTGCTAGCGGTCTCTGCACCACTTGTTGCCCCAGCAGTCGCAGCAGTCGCAGCAGTCGCAGCAGTCGCAGCAGTCGCAGCAGTCGCAGCAGTCGCAGCAGTCGCAGCAGGCAAATAGTCTTGAACAGCAATCTTGAAGTGCTCGTCTAAGGGAATCGCGCGAAACTTGATTTGATACAAGCCGCAATACACCGGATAAAAGCTATAAGTAATATCGGGAAACCACACCGGAGCGTCTTGTTTAAGCAAGGCATGAAACACGTGGCCCAGCACCTCATCTGACCCATTACCCACAAACACATGCTCGGGTGTCAAAGCAAAACGCTTGGCAAGCGCCTGGCGCAATACCAAGGCAGTTGGATCAGGGTAAAGACGCAAGCTATCGTTGGTGTGCGCCGCAATCGCGGCCAGCACCTTTGGTGACGGGCCGTAGGGATGCTCGTTGGTATTGAGCTTGACAAGATTTTGGATGCGGGGTTGCTCACCCGGCACGTAGGGGTCAAGGGTGGCGACCAGTTTGTTCCAGAAACGACTCATTGGGCTTAATTATTATCAGCGTAAGGATTAAATGACGACTTGAACTCAATACGCAGCGGCGTACCAGCAAGCTCAAACGCGTCACGAAAGCGACCTTCAAGATAGCGACGGTACGAATCAGAGATCGCATCAAGCGCATTACCGTGCACAATAATGAGGGGTGGATTTTGCCCGCCTTGGTGCGCGTAACGCATTTTGGGCCTGAAAATGCCTCTGCGTGGTGGGGGTTGCTGCTCGACCGCCGCTTGCAACTCGCGGGTGAGGCGAGGCGTCGACAGTTTAGTAAACGCCGCAGCGTGCGCCAAGTTCACTGACTTGAGCACCGCGTTGACACCCTGCCCGCGCAACGCCGAAATGGTGTGCTGCCGCGCAAACGACAAAAAGCGTAACTTACGATCAAACTCACGTTGAATGCGCTCGCGTTGCTCGCTATCGAGGCCATCCCATTTATTGATCGCTACCACCAGCGCCCGACCCGTTTCAAGAATAAAACCGGCAATGTGAGCATCTTGGTCTGAGACCTCTTGCTGTGCATCGATCATCAACAACACCACGTTGCTCGCCTCGATGGCTTGCAAGGTTTTAATCACTGAGAATTTTTCAATCGCCTCAAACACTTTGCCGCGCTTGCGCAAACCGGCCGTGTCGATCAGGGTGTATTTTTTGCCGCCACGATCAAACTCGATTTCAATTGCATCGCGCGTGGTACCTGGCATATCAAACGCAATCACGCGCTCTTCACCTAGCAAGGTATTAATCAGCGTTGACTTACCCACGTTTGGGCGCCCGACAATCGCAAGCTTAATGCGGTGATCGACCACCTCGACGGGTTCAAAAAAATCGCTTTTAAGTGCCTCTGCGCTTGGCTCGGCGTCATCGGCGTCGTAGTCTTCAAGTTCGGGCTCTTGCCCAAGCCCCTCAAGGGCATGTTCAATCAAATCAGCAATGCCATCACCGTGGGCAGCCGAAATCGCATAAGGCTGGCCCAGACCAAGCTCGTGAAACTCAGCAATTGCACTGCCGTGCGCCATGCCTTCAGCCTTGTTTACGCACAAGACCGCGCGTTGACCGAGTTTACGAAGCAAGCGGCCAATGTCATGGTCGTGAGCGTTTAATCCTGCGCGGGCGTCGACCAAGAAAATGACGACGTCGGCCTCGGCAATCGCCTGCTTAGTTTGCCGAGCCATCTGGTGCAAGATACCCGTTTTGGCAACAGGCTCAAAACCGCCGGTATCCACCACAATGAAGGGCTTGTCTCCTACACGCCCTTCGCCGTAATGGCGATCGCGCGTCAAACCAGAAAAATCAGCGACTAGTGCCGCGCGCGAACGGGTTAGACGATTAAAGAGCGTTGATTTACCAACGTTTGGACGTCCAACCAGGGCGACGACAGGTTTAAGTGACACGAATTAGTTCAACCTAAGTAAAACAAGCAGACCATCGCCCGACTGCACGAGAATACCTTGCGGGGTCGAGACGAGCGGCGCTTGAATGGCACCGCCCCCAACGAGAATACGAGCGAGTAACTGACCATCAGTGGGTGACAAGAAATGTACAAAGCCAGCAAGATCGCCTACTGCAACAGCACCAGGCAAGACCGCGGGGCTGGTCAGTTTGCGATTACGCAAGGCATCTTGACGCCAAGCTAAACCACCATTTTTAAGACCATACGCCGAAATCGCATCATGCTCATTTGGCACATACAGCTGCGTCGCGTCGCTGCCTAAGCCCACCGAACTCGAAAAGTCTTTGGCCCAGACGGTTCGGCCGCCTGCGGCAATATCAAAACAGATCACACGGCCTTGAAAGGCCACCGCACATAACAATGTTCCGGAGAGTGCGGGCAAGCCAACCACGTCATTCACGCGCTCAAGATCAGTTGAGCCTTTAGGCAGTGCAACCGTACCCTCCCACTGCACATCACCCGACACGGCGTTAATCGCAATGAGTTTGCCGCCAGGGATCGCGCTGATCACTAAGCCCTCAAGCAACAGCATGCGCGCTGGTGCGCGCAGGGCAAGTGCTGGACCCGGACGCTGGACGCTCCAGATTCGTTCGCCAGTTTCAGCATTAAACGCCTGGACTCGGTAGTCGCCACTTCGAACCACGACCACACCTAACCCAACAACTGGTGGCACCGTGACTTCACTCGTGGCTTTCGTGCGCCATTTGATCTGCCCATTATCGTCAAGTGCTACCACCGTGCCATCCGAGGTCACGACAGCCGTTGTTTTGCCATCGCTACCGACGCCGGCCAATAATTTCTTATCGACCTTGGCCACCCAGACTGGGGCACCCGAAGCAAGATCAAACTTACCAACTGAACCATCCGCAGCGGCCGCATACACAATCGAACCAACGACCTCTGGAACAAAACCGATTCCAGAACCCTTACCAATCTGCGCTTTCCAGGCGATGCTTGCCGAGAGCCCAGGCTTGTATTCAGTTAACGGCGTCGGGTTATAGCGGCCATCGTCACCCGTAATCAGCGCGCAACCCGTCAGGGCCGACAGCAAAACCGATAACCAGACGAAACGAACCCACTTGGCGTTAAACAATAAAGACATCGTTATGCTCCGAGCGCATCAAGTTTAAATATGACTAATTCAGAAAAGGCCGGCACCGTCACGCACCAAGCGCATCGAGCTTAAGTTTGACGACTGGGGTTAACGGATGCGCCACGCCCAACGCCTCAACCGCTTGCGTCCAGGCTTCTCGGGCAGCGGCCCCTTTTCCCTGCGCTGCCAGCACATCGCCCCTGCGATCTGCATAGAGCCCAACAAAAGGCGTAGGCGGATCAGTCAGTTGCACCAAAGCCGCGTCAAATTCTTTTTGTTCAAGCAGAATGCCGGCCAGACGCAGCTTAGCCACTGGCAGCAGCGCCGGGTCTTTGGTTTGAGCTAGCCATTCGAGTTGCGAACGCGCCGCCTGCAGTTCGTTACGCGAGGCTAACGCTGAAGCCGCGACTAACGCACCACGCGCCGCATAATCGGTAGCACCGAACTCTGAGCGCAAGGTTTGCATCGCCGCGTTGATACGGGCAATCGATTCGTCACCCTGCTGGCGACCGGCCTCTTGAAGCGCCTCAAAATAGCCACGTGCCTGCACAGACTTGCTGGTTTCGTACCATTGCCAGCCACGCCAACCGCCTAACGCAGCCATGGCAACCACCAACACAGTCAAAACCATTGTGCCGTATTTAGCCCACCACGCACGTAGTTGGTCGAGTTGTTCTTGTTCGTCGAGATCGTATGCCATGCTTAATTAACCTTGTCTTTCAAAAATGCCACTAAATCATCGAGCGGGACAGAAAACTGTGCCGCGTCTGGAGCTTGGGCGACGGCGCGCAACATCTTGACCGAGGCAACCCCAGCCGCCAACTCGTCACCCCCAAGAATAACCGCAATCGACGCTGCACTTGCATCCGCCCGTTTGAACTGAGACTTAAAGCTGGCAGCGCCCGCATGGACAATCACCGACATGCCCGCGTCACGCAGCGACTCTGCCAACAGTGCTGCCCGGCGCTGCGCCTCATCGCCTTGATGTACCACGTACACCTCGCACTCTGGCAAGGCAACTTCGGGTTGATACTGACCCCAAAGATCGAGCAGGCGTTCCATGCCGATGGCGAAACCTACGGCTGGCGCAGCTTTGCCGCCCAACAGTTCGATCAAACCATCATAGCGCCCGCCACCACACACTGTGGCCTGCGCACCCAGTTTGTCAGTCACCCACTCAAACACCGTTAAGTTGTAATAATCAAGCCCACGCACCATCCGAGGGTTTAAGCGATATGGCACACCCGCATCAGTCAAGCGCGCACAAACCCCGTCAAAATGGGCTCGTGAGGTTTCGCCTAAAAAATCAAACAGTTTTGGGGCCGAGTCAGCCATGGCCTGCATGGCTGGATTTTTAGTGTCTAGCACTCGTAACGGGTTGGTGTACATCCGCCGCAAACCGTCTTCATCCAAAATATCTTTGTGCTGTTCAAGGTGTTTGATCAGAGCGGCGCGATGTGCAGCACGTTCGTCTCCCTGCCCCAAAGAATTAATCTCTAGCTGGACATCCGTGATACCTAGCAGTTTCCAGAGCCTTGACACCATCACAATCAATTCAGCATCGATATCGGGGCCCGCTAACCCCAGCGCCTCAACGTCAATCTGATGAAACTGTCGGTAACGGCCGCGCTGCGGACGCTCGTGTCGAAACACCGGGCCCATGGCGTACACGCGTTGTGGCCTGTCGTACAAAAGATTGTGTTCGATTGCCGCACGCACCATCCCTGCGGTGAACTCGGGCCGCATGGTCAACGACTCACCGTTCAGCGAATCGGTGAAGGTGTACATCTCTTTTTCGACAATATCGGTCACTTCGCCGATACCGCGCGTAAATAGACGGGTGTGCTCAAGAATCGGGGCACGCATATTGCGATAACCATAGGCACGTAGCCACTCGCGCACCAGCGCTTCGAGTTGCTCCCAACGCGCTGAAGCACTGGGCAAGGCATCGTTCATACCGCGAATCGCGGTGACTTTTGAAAAAGCTTGTGTCATCTCTTAACTTTGAATAGCGCGCGCGCCGTAGCGACGCGAGACGTACTCTTGAACAATCGTTTGAAATTCTTCGGCAATGTGATCGCCCTTCAGGGTAACCGTGCGCTGCCCATCGACAAACACTGGTGCCGCCGGCACCTCGCCTGTGCCAGGCAAACTAATACCCAAATCGGCGTGTCGACTTTCGCCAGGCCCGTTCACCACACACCCCATCACAGCAACGTTCATTGATTCAACGCCCGGATATTGATTTTTCCAGAGCGGCATTTGCTCGCGCAGGTAAGTCTGAATGCGATCGGCTAGCTCTTGAAACACCGTACTACTGGTGCGGCCACAACCTGGGCATGCGATCACCATCGGCGTAAAAGCACGTAGGCCCATCGTCTGCAAAATCTCTTGCGCCACCACAACCTCACGCGTGCGATCGCCGCCGGGCTCTGGCGTGAGCGAGATTCGAATCGTGTCACCAATGCCCTCTTGCAGCAGCACGCTCAGCGCGGCTGTCGAGGCCACAATGCCTTTGCTACCCATGCCGGCTTCGGTCAACCCTAAATGCAAGGGATAGACACAACGTGCCGCTAAATCGCGATAAACGGCGATGAGGTCTTGCACGTGACTGACTTTGCACGAAAGAATGATGGCGTTGGGGCTTAACCCGAGCTCTTCGGCGCGTTGAGCGTTGCTAATCGCCGAGACCACCAACGCATCACGCATGACGGCTTGCGCCCCGAGCGGTGCAGCGAGCTTGCTGTTGTCATCCATCATACGAGCCAGCAGTTCGTGATCGAGGCTACCCCAGTTCACGCCAATACGTACCGGCTTGTTATAACGGCAGGCAACTTCAATCATCTGTGCAAAATTATCGTCGCGCCTTTTACCGCCCCCCATATTGCCCGGGTTGATACGGTATTTGGATAGCGCCTGCGCGCACTCGGGAAACTGCGTCAGCAGTTTATGCCCGTTGTAATGAAAATCACCGGCCAGGGGCACTGTAATACCCATGCGATCAAGGTGCTCACGGATGGCCGCGACTTCTTTCGCGGCCTCAGGAGTGTTGACGGTGATTCGTACAATTTCAGAGCCAGCGAGGGCAAGTTCTTTGACTTGGATGGCTGTAGCGACAGCATCGGCAGTGTCGGTGTTTGTCATTGACTGCACCAACACCGGGGCTTGCCCACCGATCGACACCACTTTGCCGCCCCACTCGATCGGCACAAGCCGGGTGGGGTGACGGGCAAGCGCCCCAACCAACACGCCAGTTGACTGCGGCACAGAGATGCCCTCAGTCAAGGCTGTACGCGCTGACTCGTTCATTTTGTCCAGGCTCCAAGCCATGCGGGCAACCACGCCGACGGAATCAAGCCTTGCCACACAGCAACGCCTGCTGCCACCAACGCCAAGATGACGATCAACACCAACCACAACACCGAGCCACCTTGCGTGTGTTCAACTTCATGCGCGCCTAACGTGCGAGTCGACGTGTGGTTCGCAATGCCGCCTTGAACGCTGCCGATATAGGGTTCGAGCATCGCTTCAAGGGACCTTGAGTCAATCTCTAACAATTTGGCGTAATTTTTTACCAGGCTTTTTAACGGCAGCCCTCGGGGCAAGCTTTCAAACCGTTCGGCTTCGAGCGCATCGATCAGCTTGGCCGAATACTTTAGACGAACCTCAACATCGTGCAGCGACAAACCTTTTGACACGCGCAAGCTACGTAACGAACCCGTCGAAATGATCAATTCATTTTGAACAGGTGGGGATTCTTCACGCAACGGATTTTTCAATTCGACATCGGTCATGCTCGAACCTCTTTTATCGGAATCGATCGTTTCAAGGCCATTGTTTCGCTTAAACGCGTACGGTCTTGGACTTCGCCTGCCAATTGCCCGCAGGCCGCATCAATATCGTCGCCACGAGTTTTGCGCACCGTGGTGACAATACCGGCATCGCTCAATATCTGAGAGAACGTCTTGATACGCGCGGCAGCTGAACGCTTAAGCCCTGAAGCAGGAAAGGGATTAAACGGGATGAGATTCAGTTTGCAGTGCACGCGGCGAACAAGGTCAACAAGCTCGTGTGCATGTTGATCAGAATCATTCACGCCATCAAGCATCACATACTCGAAAGTAATGAAATCGCGTGGCGCAAACTCAAGATAACGCTCGCAGGCAGCGAGCAACTCAGCAAGCGGGTATTTTTTATTCAAGGGCACCAATTGATCGCGCAATGCATCGCTAGGAGCATGCAAAGACACGGCCAGCGCCACTGGGCAATCTTGCGACAAACGATCCATCATCGGGACGACACCCGAGGTAGAAATCGTAACGCGACGACGCGACAGGCCATAGGCATTGTCATCAAGCATCAGGCGAACCGCGGTGACCACGGGATCGTAATTGAGCAGGGGCTCGCCCATGCCCATCATGACAACGTTGCTAATCACTCGAGCATCAGCGATTTTCTCACCGGCCGCTAGGCGGGACGAATCGATATCTTTTAAGAGTTCGTGGCGAGCCCACCATAATTGCCCGATGATCTCGGCAGCCGAGAGATTGCGATTAAACCCTTGATGGCCGGTTGAGCAGAAGCGACAACCAACGTTACAACCCGCTTGGCTAGAAATACAAAGCGTGCCACGATCGTCTTCGGGGATAAACACCGATTCGATCGCATTGCCCTGACCAACGTCAAACAACCACTTGCGGGTGCCATCGCTTGAGCGCTGCTGTGTGAGCACCGCCGGCGCCTGCACCACGCACTGTTCGGTGAGCTGGGCGCGAAAATCGCGCGCTAGGTCAGTCATATCCTCAAAGCAGCTTGTATTGCGCTGATGCACCCACTTTTGCAATTGCCGGGCGCGAAACGGCTTGCCCCCCCACTGCCCCACTAATTGGGTCAGTGCCGGAGCATCAAGCCCAAGCAGATTGATCGGTTCAGGATGCATGCAGAGCAAGCCACTTTTTCAGTCAGCCGAATTAACGGCTGTGGATGTTGATTTCAGGAAAGAAAAACGCGATCTCGACAGCCGCGGTTTCAGGCGCGTCAGAGCCGTGTACAGCGTTGGCATCGATGCTGTCAGCAAAATCTGCACGGATCGTGCCTTTTTCTGCTTTTTTAGGATCAGTCGCGCCCATCAGGTCGCGGTTTGTTTGAATGGCGTTTTCGCCTTCAAGGGCTTGCACGAAGACTGGGCCAGAGATCATGAAATCGACCAGGTCTTTGAAGAAGGGGCGTGCACTGTGCACAGCGTAAAAACGCTCGGCATCAGCACGTGACAGTTGCACCAGGCGTGCAGCAATGACTTTCAAGCCTTTGGCTTCAAAGCGCGAAACAATTTGACCGATCACGTTCTTTGCAACAGCATCGGGCTTAATAATCGATAGGGTACGTTCGACAGACATGTAAAACTCCAAGATTTCTCAATAAAAACAGGGACTTTGCTTACGCCCACCGTAACCCAATATTCTACCACGGCACTAAACTCGACAACATCCTAAAATAGCAGGCTTGAACTGAACTTTTGCCAGCCTGACTGTAGGCTTGGCGCACTGCCTAACACTTGCGGAACACTATGAACCAGCCCAACCCACTGCCAGATGTGGATCTCTCAAAAAGCTTTGAACCCGCCGAGATCGAAGCCCGTTGGTATCCCGAGTGGGAGCGCAGAGGTTATTTTGCCGCCGGCCAACATGTTCAAACGCCTGGGCCTAGAGCCACCGCTGCGGCTCAGGCACCAGCACCCGCCTACGCCATTCAATTTCCACCCCCAAATGTCACGGGTACGCTGCACATGGGGCATGCGTTTAATCAAACGATCATGGACGGCCTGATCCGCTACCACCGCATGCTAGGGTTTGACACGGTGTTTGTGCCTGGCACCGATCACGCAGGCATCGCGACTCAAATTGTGGTTGAACGGCAGCTCGATGCGCAAAAGGTCTCGCGCCACGACCTCGGTCGTGAAAACTTCATTAAAAAAGTCTGGGAATGGAAAGAGGTTTCAGGCAACACCATCACCAGCCAGGTGCGACGCCTCGGTGCCTCTGCTGACTGGCCACGTGAATACTTCACGATGGACTCCCAAATGTCAGAAGGTGTTGTCGAAACCTTCGTGCGCCTGCACAAGCAAGGCTTGATCTATCGTGGCAAGCGCTTGGTGAACTGGGATCCCAAACTGATGACCGCGGTGTCTGACCTTGAGGTGCAAGCGGTCGAAACCGAGGGGCATTTGTGGCACATCCAGTACCCGTTCGTCGATGGCCCCCAAACCATCACACAAGCTGACGGTACGGTACAAACACTATCGGGCATGACAATCGTCACCACGCGCCCCGAGACCATGCTGGCCGATGGCGCGTTATGTGTGCATCCCGATGACGAACGCTACAAGCACCTAATCGGCAAAATGGTCGATCTGCCGTTATGCAACCGCCAGATTCCAATTATTGCCGATAGCTTTGTGGACCAAGCTTTTGGTACCGGCTGCGTCAAAATCACAGGTGCCCACGACTTTAACGACTACGCCTGCGCCATGCGCCATGGTTTGCCCTTGATTGTGATTTTTACGCTTGATGCGAAAGTCAGCGATCAGGCGCCAGCGCAATTTCAAGGCATGGATCGTTTTGATGCCCGCAAGGCCGTTGTCGCTGAACTTGAAAAACAAGGTTTTTTGGTTAAGGTTGACGCACACAAAATGATGCAACCACGCGGTGACCGTAGCGGCGCCGTGCTTGAACCCATGCTGACTGATCAATGGTTTGTGGCAATGAGCAAACCTGCACCCGCAGACACACTCCACCCAGGCAAAAGCATCACCGAAGTGGCACTTGAGGTCGTCGCGAAAGGCGACGTGCAGTTCTATCCTTCAAACTGGACAACCACCTATAACCAGTGGCTTGAAAATATCCAAGACTGGTGCATTTCGCGGCAGTTATGGTGGGGCCATCAGATCCCAGCTTGGTACGCGACCGATGGTCAAGTGTTTGTTGCGCACACCGAGGCTGAGGCTCTTAGTCAGGCAGCGGCAGCGGGCGTCACTGGTCCGCTCACGCGCGACCCAGACGTGCTTGACACCTGGTTCTCGTCGGCACTGGTGCCCTTCACCACCATGGGCTGGCCCGAACAAACCGCCGACTACGCGCGTTATTTACCTTCAAGCGTATTGGTCACAGGTTTTGACATTATCTTTTTTTGGGTGGCGCGCATGGTCATGATGACCACCCACCTGACAGGACAAGTCCCCTTTAAACATGTTTACGTGCATGGCTTAATTCGCGACGCCGAAGGCCAAAAAATGAGCAAATCCAAGGGCAACACGCTTGACCCTGTGGATTTGATTGATGGCGTCGATCTTGAAACCTTGGTGGGCAAACGCACCTATGGTTTGATGAACCCCAAGCAAGCGGGCGCCATTGAAAAAACCACTCGCAAACAGTTTCCCGATGGGATCCCAGCCTTTGGCACTGATGCACTGCGCTTTACCATGGCTGCCTATGCAAGCCTTGGGCGCAACATCAATTTTGATCTGAAACGTTGTGAAGGCTATCGCAATTTTTGCAACAAGCTCTGGAACGCCACCCGTTTTGTCTTAATGAATACCGAGGGCCAAGAGTTGGCCGCAGCAACCGATACCTCGGCACAAAGTTTTGTCGATCGCTGGATCATCAGCGAGCTGCAACTGCTTGAGCAAGAGGTGGGCAAAGGCTTTGCCGACTACCGCTTTGATAATATTTCGAACGCTCTGTATCACTTTGTGTGGGACGAATACTGCGACTGGTATCTTGAGCTTGCGAAGGTTCAAATTCAAACCAGCACGCCCGAGCAACAACGCGCCACGCGCCGCACCTTGATTCGGGTACTTGAGGCGATATTGCGTCTGCTGCACCCAATCATGCCTTTCATCACCGAAGAGCTCTGGCAAAAGGTGTCGCTCGTGGCGGGCAAACGCGTCGCAACCGACTTGACCAGCATTTCGATTCAACCTTTTCCACAGCCAAACCTCGAAGCGGTCGACCCAGAAGCCACTGCACGCGTGGCGTTATTAAAAGGCCAGATTGAAGCGGTCAGAGCCTTGCGTGGCGAAATGAATCTCTCGCCTGCTGCTCGGGTGCCACTGATCGCAAAAGGGCCTCAAGGCATGCTCAACGAGCACGCTGCCTACGTTGCAGCGTTGGCCAAATTGTCTGGGGTTGAAGTTGTGACTGAGCTGCCAGATGACGGCTCGCCCGTGCAAGTGGTTGGGGATACCCACCTGATGCTGAAAGTTGAAATCGATGTCGCCGCCGAGCGTGTGCGCTTAGACAAAGAGATCGCCCGTTTAGCAGGTGAAATTGCTAAAGCGCAGGCAAAGCTGACCAACGAATCGTTTGTTGCGCGCGCACCTGCTGCTGTGGTCGAACAAGAAAAGCTGCGGGTTGAGCAGTTTGGCGATACGCTTAAGCAAGTGCAGGCGCAACGCGCTAAATTGGGATGATATGCGCTGGGCTCTGGCGCTGAGTCGCGAAATAAGGATCAATGCCTAAGGAGCGACCAAGGTCAGCAAATACCGCTCGTCAGCCGCGGTTAACAAACCGCGGGTGCGCGCCTGGTCGATCAGGTCTGGCCGGTTAGCAAGCGTGATCGCTAGCGATTGCTCGCGCCGCCAGCGTGCGATATTTGCGTGGTTACCTGACAGCAATACCGCTGGCACGGCTCGGCCGTTTAAGTTTTCGGGGCGAGTGTAATGCGGGCTATCTAACAAGCCTGATAACGACTCTTGAAAAGAGTCTTGTGCTGACGATTGCCCATGATTCAAGGCACCAGGTAACAAGCGGACTGCGGCGTCGATCATGGCTAACGCAGCGATCTCGCCGCCCGACAAGACAAAATCACCAAGCGACCACTGCTCGTCGACATGCTGATCAATAAACCGCTGATCAACGCCTTCGTAGCGACCACAGATAAAAATCGCACCTGAGGACTGCGCCAGACGCTGGGCCTGCGCTTGATCAAACGGCTTGCCAATGGGTGAGAGCAACACCACGGGGGCTTGATCTTGAGTGGGTTGTTCTTGTTTCGCTTGCTCTTGTTTCGCTTGCTCTTGTGTCGCTTGCTCTTGTTTCGCTTGCTCTTGTTTCGCTTGCTCTTGTGTCGCTTGCTCTTGTTTCGCTTGCTCTTGTTTCGCTTGCTCTTGTGTCGCTCGTTCTTGCCCAGCGTGATCTTGTGTATCCCTCTGAGTGCGAATCGCTGAGAGCGCACGCGTTAAAGGCTCGGCCATCATGACCATGCCGGGCCCGCCACCATAGGGACGGTCGTCTACCGTGCGATGCACATCTTCGGTGTAATCACGCGGGCTATGAGTATGCAAAGACCAGAGTTGATTGCCGTGCGCGCGGCCCGTCACGCCAAGGTCGCGCACCACGCTAAACATTTCAGGAAACAAAGTGACGAGATCGATTCGCATCGCAGCGATTCTAAAAGTCTACGGGCCAATCGGTATCGATTCGACGCGCCGCAATATCAACATGCTGCACGTGAGCAGCCACAAAGGGCACGAGTGTTTCTTGCGGCTTACCTTTTGCATCAAGCAAGGCGAGAGGCTCTGCTGCCTCTTGTGCTTGCTGACGGTGTACTTTGAGAAGCGCGTGGGCGCCGTTATCAACGACCTCGTGCACCACACCAAGCAAGCCCTCTGCGCCAAATACCTGACAGCCCACCAGATCAACCCAGTAGTACTCGTCTGTTTGAGCTTTAGGGAAATGTTGTCGGGATACCAAAACGGCATAACCGCGCAAGCTTTCAGCCAAGTCACGCTCACCAACACCTTCAAGATCGGCAACGACCGTAGAGCCCTGCGGGCGCATCTGTTTGACCTTGTGGGGCACTGGGGCACCTGGCTTAGCCAAAGGCGCAACGGGCGCGACCAACCACCACACGGGTGCGGCGCGAAGTACAGTACCTTGAGCAGAATGCGGCTGAATCTTGACCCAACCGCGCACACCATAGGCTGAAATGATCCGACCTAGTTCGATCAGATCATCTGGCGCTGTTGCGGCGCCATCAACAGCCATCAATTAAGCCGCTGTCGCGACTTTGGCAGAGAAGTCTTTAACCAAGCGGGCAACCGCTGGAGACAACTGAGCACCAACACCAGTCCAGTGACTGACGCGGTCAAGCGCAATACGCAGACGCTCTTCGTTTGCATTGGCAACGGGGTTATAAAAACCAACGCGCTCAATAAAACGACCATCACGGCGATCACGAGAATCGGTCGCTACGAGGTTGTAAAAAGGACGCTTCTTGGAGCCGCCACGGGCCAGGCGAATCACGACCATAGGTAATACCTTGAAAATGTTCAGGAAAGTCTAGCAGTATAGCACCATTTTGCCAAAAGACTAGGAGGTTGTCGCCACCGGCTTCAGGCGTCGTTTCAGGTAATGCGTGACCCGCTCAACCTCGTCGACTTGAGTCAACAGCTCGTTTCCGGTTTGCCGGCAAAAAGCCTGAAAATCGCGAACCGCGCCGCGATCGGTGGTGATCACACGTAACACCTCGCCCGGCAAGATTGTGGCAAGTGCTTTCTTTGCCCGCAAAATCGGCAGCGGGCAAGCGAGCCCCACTGCGTCAACGGTGTGCTGATACTCAGGGATGCTGCCTGCAGTCGTGTCAGCCATGCGACTCAGCCCAAGCTTTCACGCTTGCCAAAGCACCCGAAAGTGCCGCTAAATCGGTGCCACCGCCCATCGCCATGTCAGGGCGTCCGCCACCTTTGCCACCAACCTGAGTCGCCACAAAACCAACCAGATCGCCGGCTTTGATCTTGCCTGACAAATCGGCGGTCACGCCGCCCACTAAACTAATTTTGCCATCGGCTGAGCGCGCGGCCAACAACACCACGGCAGATTTGAGACGATCTTTGAGTTGATCAACCATCGAGCGTAAGTCTTTGGGATCGACGCCCTGCACTTCGGTGACCAACAGTTTGAACCCTGCGGCAAGTGTCAGCGCCTGATCCGTTAACGCCTTACCGGCGCTTGAAGCCAGTTTGGCACGCGCTTGCTCGAGTTCTTTTTCAACAGCCTTGAGTTGCTCTTGAAGCAGAGCAATACGCTCGGGCAGTTCGGCTGGTTGTGTTTTGAGTGCCGCAGCAGCACGCTGCGCGGTCGCATTCAGGTTTTGTACCCAGGCTAGGGCATTGCCGCCCGTGACGGCTTCAATGCGCCGCACGCCTGCAGCCACACCACCTTCAGAGACCACTTTAAACAAACCGATATCACCGGTGCGGGCAACGTGGGTGCCGCCGCACAATTCGCGTGAAAAACCAATATCAAGCACGCGCACGGTATCGCCGTATTTTTCGCCAAACAAGGCCATGGCGCCGCCCTTGACGGCATCGTCATACGACATCACTTGAGCCTGCGCGGCATTGTTTGCCAGCACCTCAGCGTTGACCAGGGTCTCGACTTTGGCGATATCAGCATCAGAGATCGGTGCATCGTGTGCGAAGTCGAAGCGAGTTTTATCAGCATCCACCAAGGAACCGCGCTGCTGCACATGGCTGCCCAACACGTCGCGCAAGGCTTTATGCATCAGGTGTGTGGCCGAGTGATTACGCACTGTGCGAGCGCGATACTCGGTATTTACCTGAGCGCTAACCACTTGCCCAAGTTTGAGAGTGCCAGCGCTGAGTTTGCCGTGATGGCCAAACACGTTGGGTTGAATTTTTTGTGTATCGAGAACTGCAAAAGTGGCCGTACCGTTCGCACCAAGCAACTGACCCGTATCACCAACCTGCCCACCCGACTCGGCGTAGAACGGCGTCGTATCAAGCACGACGATCGCGTCTTGGCCCGCCGAAATTTGCTCAACAGGTGCACCGCCCACATACAGCGCCAACACCTTTGCCTCAGTTTGCAGCTGTGCGTACCCTTCAAACTGGGTCAGTGCCCCCTGGTACACCAAGCCCTCGGCCATTTTGAATTTACCGGCGGCACGCGCTTGATCGCGCTGGCGATCCATCGCCTTGTCAAAGCCAGCTTCATCGACCTCGACATTGCGCTCGCGACAAATATCGGCCGTCAGATCAAAAGGGAATCCGTAAGTGTCATAAAGTGTAAACACAGTATTGCCATCTAGCGTTGGCAAGGTTTCGCTACCCGCTTTGGCCGCGGGTAAGGCCGCGAGCGCAACATCAAGAATTTTCATGCCGTGCTCAAGGGTTTCGCCAAAACGCTCTTCTTCTTGGCGCAGCACTTGCTCGACCCGACTCGCCGTTTTTGTTAACTCGGGGTAAGCCTCACCCATCTCTTTGACGAGATCTTTGACCAACAAATAAAAGAACGGCTTGGTTTGACCCAGTTTGTAGCCATGACGCAAGGCGCGACGTACGATACGCCGCAACACATAGCCTCGACCTTCGTTACTCGGGATCACGCCATCGACGATCAAAAAGCTGCAGGCACGAATGTGGTCAGCAATCACCCTGAGCGAGTTGTGCGCTAAGTCTTTGCAACCCGTTTCACGTGACGCCGCAGCAATCAGCGCCACAAACAAATCAATCTCATAATTTGAGTGCACGTGCTGCAACACTGCCGCCAAGCGCTCGAGCCCCATCCCGGTGTCGACACAGGGCTTAGGGAGCGGTGTCAGCGTGCCGACGGCGTCGCGCTCGAATTGCATAAACACGAGGTTCCAGATCTCGATGTAACGATCGCCATCTTGTTCGGGCGAGCCGGGTGGGCCGCCCCAAACATCAGGGCCATGATCGTAAAAAATTTCGGTGCAGGGGCCGCAAGGACCCGTATCAGCCATTTGCCAAAAATTGTCTGACGCGTAACGCGCGCCCTTGTTATCACCAATCCGGACGATGCGCTCGGGCGGGACCCCAATCTCGTTCTGCCAAATCGCGTAAGCCTCGTCATCTTCTTGATAGACGGTGACCCAAAGTTTTTCTTTGGGCAAAGCATAAACCTGTGTCAGCATCGCCCAAGCAAACTTGATGGCATCGTGCTTGAAATAATCACCAAAGCTGAAATTGCCCAACATCTCAAAAAAGGTGTGATGACGTGCGGTATAGCCAACATTTTCAAGGTCGTTGTGCTTACCACCCGCACGCACGCTACGTTGGGAAGACGTGGCGCGGGTATAAGGACGCGAGTCTTTGCCGGTAAAAACGTCTTTGAACTGCACCATGCCCGAATTGGTAAACAACAGAGTTGGGTCGTTTCCAGGCACCAGTGACGAAGAGGGAACGGCAGTGTGCCCTTGAGACTGAAAATATTGTAAGAATTTTTGACGGATTTCGGACGTTTTCATCGCGCAGCACTGAAATAAAGTAAGCAGACCATCACACCGCCAAAACGATGCAACCCTTTGAATTTAAGCCCCTAGTATAAAGGCTATGCCCGAACCCGCCCTTCGAGCTACCGCAGACACAAAAAGCTGCGATATTCACCGCTTTCTTGCCCTTTGAAGCCCCAGGCCGCAAGCAGCATCGGCGAAAACCCTGCGGGGCAACTACATTGGCCCGTTTTGGGATTGACCATGCTGACGTCACTCTGATTCCAGAACAAAAACTCTGCCAGATGTCGATTGCCATGGCAAGAACGCCAACTATGCGTCAAAAACACACCACCAAAACTTGCCCCTGAAAGCTGCCAGCGCCCCTGATGGCAGGCCAGGAGGTTGCCATCTACACCGCGGCCAATCAACCCTGACGCTTCACAAGCGTTGCCCTCGGCGGCCAATGCGCCGACTTGCAAATATTCGCCGGCCGAAATCCGAGTTCCCGCTCGTAGCGCAGCACCAGCCACGACATCCGCCGGCGTGCGGATCTCTTGAGCCACCTCAAGCTTTCCCTTGAGCACGGTATCGCGCAGGTCGTTCTGCCGAACAAAATGAGCGTACTGCGTCGAATCGTAGAAACTCAGAGCGGCAATCGTACCGATTGGTAAAGGCGCAAGTTCAGCGCTTGGGGGGTTCGGTCGATCAACGATTGCGCCCTTGATCCGCTGTGGCAAAAATGGATGAACTGAGGCGCCCTGCCCTTCGAGGGCTGTCAACAATTTTCCGAGTCGGTTGGTGTCATTGGCCTGGCGCAGTTGCCCGGCAACAGGTTGCGCCCAGACCAAGGCTTCAATTTTGCACCCTCTGGTCAGACACGCCCCTTGAGGCGTAAACACGCGCACCCGTGCCTCGTACCCCAAGGCAGATCTGCTCGGAAAGCCTGTTGACAAGTGCCCCGCAGCAATCAGTTCTGCAATCGTGGGCTGCCAGATATCGCGATAGCCTGACCCCCCTGGCTCGGGCTGCACAATCCCCACTAGCAGATCAGCCTGACGCACAAGCATCTGATCAACCGCTTTTTTAAGTGTCAGCAGCCAAATTCCGGTGGACTGAGCTGCAGCATCTTCAGCCTGCTGCATCCAGAATGACCCACCCCAAAGCGCGAGCAACGAAGCCAGCGCCATGGCGATGATCAGCTCGAGTAATGCAAAACCGCCTTCTGGCTTAGTGTCGCGCATGACTAGCGGATAGTAAAAACAAATGTGTTGCGATCGCCGCTCACGCACTGCGCGTCGGCCAGCACAGGGTTGTAAGGCATAGTTGGTTCGGTCAGAGTGTTCTTCACCATCATCGGGCCGTTCGCCCCAGCGATCGTCACCACCTCGGCCAAGCGTTGCAAAATCGAGGCAAGTGCAGGGCAAGCCGCCTGATTGACATCATTTAAAGTCAAAGAAAAAGCCGAACCACTCGACCCCCCGGCCACAGCTTGCGGTTCGACAGAGATCACCCCTCGGCCAGAATGCCCCGTACCACCCAAACCATGTGCAACGCTTGCGCGAGGCCCAAAACCCGTCACGGACACCACGCTCGAAGAGCGCAACGCGTTGGCCAAAGCGCCGCTATCCAGCCCGAGGTATGGGCTCGCGCCAAAGCCGTTGGTATTTGCTTTCATTCGTGCAACAAAACGCTGCATCTCTTCAGCAACACGGGGCACTTTGTTTTCAATCACATACCCTTGAATCGCCGGAATCCCGATGATCGCGATCAACATCATTAACGTGGTGACGATCGAAATCTCGATCAACGAAAATCCTCGTTGCGCGGCAAAGCGGCACGCGCGTTTTCCATGCAACGTAACAAATGGTCGTAGCAAGCTGGCGACCAAATCGTCAGCTTGCTTCAAAAAGAGTGTATTCATCTTACGAACTCCGAAATTAAACAGATTAAATAGAGCAAACTAGAAGCATCAACGGCCGCAATGCAAACTCAAGGACTGCCTGAGATTGAATCAGTCGAACAAAGATCATCAACGCGCGTAATCATCAACGTGCGTAATACAAACTCAACGACTGCCTGAGTTCGTCGAACACACGAAAATGCCAAAACGCGATCGAGAACACCACCGCAACCGCTGCGAGTAGTAACAGCCAACGCAGGCTCATTGCCTGCCTTTGCAATCGCTGCACGGTGTGCACGGCTAATCGATGTTTGGTTCGTTGCAAGCCTTCATCGAGCCCTAGCGTATGCACCATATCGGTGAAGTACCACCATGTTTCACGATCAATCAGGCCGGTATTTAGCGCCTCGATAGCCAGAGAGCCGGCGTCAATGCGTACCAGCATTTTTTCAAGATGATGATTGAGCCAGGGCAAAGCGCCCCGTTGCTGGATCAAAAGCGCTTCGCGCAATCGCGCACTGGTATTGCCGCGGGGCTTGAGCAAGACCGCCAACAGCGATAAAAATCTAACCGCTTGCACCACGCGATACAAGCGCCAAATACCCCATTGATCTGCGAAGCTGCGGGCAGCACCGCACCAATGGCGCAACGACCAAATCGCTGTCGTCACACCACCCACTGCCAAAAACAACAACAAGGGCCACAAGAGCTTTAAGCGCTCAGAGATAGCGAACAGTGCACGCGACCAAGGCTCATAAAGCTCGGGCGGCACTTCAGAAAAAACACGTGCCAAATGATCCGCAGTAAAAATAGGAATTGAGAATACCGCGCAAATTGCCACCATCACGCCAACCAAACCGACCCATACGGTTTGAATGAACGCCTGACTCGCTGCGTCGGTGGTGCGCACGACCGCCGCCAACTGCCGTAACGTCTGTGTCAAGGCTCCCGATCCGGCATATTGGGCAGCCTGCACGGCTACCAGATCTTCTGTTGGTAACGAACCAAACCAAGTGGTGAACAGATCGCCACCACTTTTAGGAAACTGTAGCGCCCAATGACGCGATAGAAGGCCTCGCGCGCCAAGCCCCTGATAGCGTTGTGCGTCATCTTCAAAAATACTCAGCAGCGTTTTCGCTCCTGAGGTCATTGCAATCATCTCTGCTAAATAATCGTAATAATCAGCGCGTAACGAACGAAACTGATGCGCAGCCATACGCATACGCCAGTCTGGGAGTTGGTTAGCCCGACAATACTCTTTCAAGCGAGACAGCACCTTACGCATGACCCCCCCGCTGCAAGGGCGTCGCATCAAAGGCACCAAAACGTGCCTGCACCTCACGGGGATCCAACATGCCTTGTGCCATTTTGTACATCGCAATTTGTCGAGCCGATTGACGTTGCGGCTCGCAGGAAAGGAGCGCCTGCTGATTTCTGTGGGAAAACCAGCGATAAAGACCAACACCGTCTTTATTCTTAACACCTTCGAGAAACTCTGGCTCGTGCAGCGGTTCAATCATTTCGGCCACCACAGTGCGCCCTGCCGTACCGCGCAAACTCGAAATTGAGTGAGCGCAATCTGAGCAGGCCTGGTGATTGCGAAACCTGAGAGCCTCGCGCGATACGCTAAAGTGTGCCTCGAGACTATTGAGCCAAAGCTCTACGCGGCCGTGACTGCCCCCTTGAGTCGCAACGCCGCGCCACTGAGGTTGCTGCCGCGCTTGCTCAAGTGTCAGTGAGCAGCTGGGGCACAGTTTGACCATCAAGGCCTGAAACACCAACAGCTTGAGCACGCCTGGCGTCGCTAACAAATCTCGGGCGACACCGATAAAGCTTGACGCTAACCGATCGGGTATCAACAGCGCCGACCCCGCGTGAACCGTCGTGTAGAGGTTGACGCCGCATGCCGCCAAATCCATAAAAGCGCGGCCGGTCGTGCGATCTCTAATTTCACCGATCAACAAATCGTTCATGGCTGAGCGTTTGATTGCCTTGAGCTTGGCATCAAAGGCGTGTTCGTCTTGCTCTGAAAAACTGCGGCAGACTGTGTTTTGAAGTGCATTGGGGATCAAGTACTCGGCCGGATCCTCGAGGGTAATGACCTTACGCTCAGCAGCAATCGCGCGCATCAGGGTTGCAATCGTGGTGGATTTTCCGCAACCCACGGTACCGGCTAACACAACAGCGCCACCGTCGGTGAGCTCAAGCCTTTCAAACAGTGCAATCTGCTCGGGCAAGTACCCTAATGCCTGAAGATCCGGGGTCAGCTTGGACTCGTCCATCACTAACAGCCGTAGGCATACCGAGGGGCCCACGTCGGTCGCGAGCGAAGCCCACCGAAGCAGCAACCTTTGACCATCGACAGTGCGACTCAAACGCCCTTGTTGCTCGATCATCGGATCAAACACGGCACCGTTACCACCTTCAACATCCATCCATGCGACTGCAAGCATGTCAAGTACAGTTGACGTAGGAAGGTTAGAGAATTCAGGTGGCGACACATAGCGCCCCGCTAACGTAAAGAAAACCGGTGAGGAATAGCGATTGCGATTGACGTTAAAGTGGATGTCGCTTGCCTGACGCACTACCCCCCAGCGCACGACAGCATCAAAAGCCGCTGATAATGCACCCTGCTGTGTCTGTCGGTCTGTATAAATATTAGAGCTTGCTGCGTGATGTTCATCTGCAGACTTATCAATCGCGAGCAATAGTGTTGGGGGCAACACGAAAAGCTGCGGTTCATTCAAACGTAATCCCCGACGTCTGAGCAAGTCAAGCACTGCGCGCGTCTGATCGTCATAGCAATATTCAAGCAGGGTAAACACACCAGCACTGCCATCTGAAAAACATACTGGGCACACCCGACCTTGTAACCCGAGCACAGCAAGCTCATGCGCCAGAGATCGCACAAAAGCCGGCGATAGCTGCATTAAGGCTTCGCGTGTGGGGATCGCAACATACGCTGGTGCGTGGGTTGCGGTTTCAGGCTGGGTTCGATTGACGAATCGATTGAGCATCGTGAAAAAATCCTCTTGCAGTCACAGTCGAACTAAATTGGCTTTCAGTTAAGGGCCTTTACGCAAACAGATGACCTGCGCTTGACCGGATTTTTTTAGATACACGCAGGGTGGCAAAATTCGTTCAAGTCTGTACTGCAACGATGATCCCCATATAGGCCGAGCGCGAGAATGTTTAAAGACATGCGGCTCTGAATCTAAGAGCACCTCAGCGGTCAAAAGTTTGCCGACGCCGTAAATGGCTAAAACCTGATTGCTATCGGGGCGAATAGCCTCTGTGCCAAAACCTGCCTGAGGGTGCTGTGTCATGCCGAAAATATTTTTCCTGGCTGCCAATAAGGCAGCTTGCGAGTCAAGTCGCAACAACTCGTCAATCGTCGATTGTTGCTCGGCATGTTCGCGCGCCAAGGCTGCAGCGCCATTGAATAACAAGGCCATGGCGGCAACATATAAAAATCTCCTAAGAAGGCTCATAGACTTATTACGGGATGTGTTCAAACAGGTCTCCGATCAGTTGTACGACCAAGGCACTGCGCGTCAGTTCTTGCCCTGAAATATTGCCAACCTCAAGCGTCGCACTACGCCAGCGTATCGGTGCGGTCAACTCTTGCAACGCAGTCATCGCGCGCAGCGGGCCTTTTAAAGCGAGCGAGCGCTGATGCCAATTTGGTAAACCCGCAGGCCGTTCAAGTACACGACCTTGCGAATCCACCGGCGCATGCATGGGTAGCTTGGCGGCAAGCCCAAGCTGAATATGCTCAAACAATGGGCTCAACCGCTGCAGGCTCGTCATCCAATCAACACGCAAAGGTTCGTGAGAAAAATCTAATGGCTGCCCAGCTTGCAGCAGACTCCAGGTCAGCGTGGCGCGATCAAGCGCCACCGCGTGAAACTCCCAGTCACCCGGCTTGACGGCCACAAGATGCTGATTTAACGCAAAGCGGTGCTGACGACGATAATGTGCCGCACACGACCAATCGCTTAAGACGGGCTCGCACTGCACTCGCAAGAGTTGCCAGCCTGCAGGGTCAAACGGAACGCGACGCCAAGCTGCCATCACTCGCATCAGATCCGCAAATCCGTGCACCGGATGTTGTTGGGCGTACCGTCCCATCGTGTCGAGCCAGCGCTGACCGGGATTCGTCTGAGTCACGGCAGTTCCGTCTTCGGAACTTTGCTGAACTAAGTTGAGCCAAACACCCGTCGCCCCAATCAGCGCCAGTGCTACAACACGAGACTTGCCCCCCAGCCGCGCAGTCTGATACGCAGACACGCGCGCTTGCTCTGAGCACTTATCATTCAGCCAAACTGGCAGTTGTGCCGAACTTGCTACGAGCTCTTCATACACCACCAAATTTGGAAAGCGCAGGCGAATCGTATTGAGCGCATCCAGTGCTGCTGCAGCGTCCGCAAACCAACGGTCTGTGTCCGATATAATCGACCCCGAATGCGACGCCACCATCCAGCAGCCGCCCTCTTCAAAACGCACCAGGCAGGCAACAGCCGCGCTGGGGTAAGCAGCAGCAAATAGTGTTGCTGCAGAATAGATTCCGCAAGACTGCGCAAAGTACTGCCGTTCGAGTTGCACGCACCCAACGGTCATTGCAGGTGCACCGGTTAACAAATAATGTGTGGCACGCATCAGGCGCGCACGCTTTCTTGCCAGCTTTAACGGTTGGCCACCCACCACTGCAGTCCAATCCATACCAAAAATCACC
This sequence comes from Bordetella parapertussis, assembly GCA_945895265.1. GTDB lineage: Bacteria > Pseudomonadota > Gammaproteobacteria > Burkholderiales > Burkholderiaceae_B > Zwartia > Zwartia parapertussis_I. The sequence continues at coordinate 55,272 of CAMDEF010000022.1, forward strand.
GGTTGGCCAAAGGCATTACGCACAACCACTGTTTTGGCCAGTGGTTTGACTCGATGGGTTGACGAGCTTTCAGTCGAGGCGCTCACGTTAAAAGCCCTCTTCAACTTGTGCAGTGATCACAATCAGCGTAATCGTCTTGCTGTGTTTGACGCGATCGCTGCCACCAAAGACGATCGGCGCATCCGCACTTAAACGTGCCCGATCTGCCCCGCCTTGCCGTTGCTCAAAACCAGATACCAACATCGGCTGGCCAGGTCGTAGTGCAACTTGTTGTACTGTGCCATTACCGTCGATGGTGATTTGCTGAATCTGCATGCGACTGCTTTGCTCGCCGAGCGTGAGCGTTTTAAGTGGTTGCGCAACCGTATTGTCATAAGCAAGCGACAGTAAGATCTGCCCATCATCTTGGGCATCTGGAACTAGAGTCAGAAAGGACCCAACGGTTTCTTCTTTTTGGCTAACCGACATCGAGGGAAAGCCACTACTCGCCCCCGGTACGCTCTGCGCACCACCTGCTGATGTTTTCACCTGATCGATGTACGAAAAAGTTGTTCGGATAGCGTGAGTCACCGGACGCCTGTTTAGTGTGAGCACTGGCATCAACACGTGGCGCACAATGGTCCCGTACTTAGCCAAAGCACTTACAATCAGCTTGGAGGACTGCATGGGACCGTGAGCGGCGTCAAGTGCGGCGCGGGCCACTCCGACGCTTGCACCCGCAACAGGGGCAGACAAGGCGGCTGCAAAGTTACCCTGCGTAAACAACGCATCCCAATCAAGACCAAACTCTAGATCTTCGTGCGTTTGCAGAGAGATCTCTTCAAAGATTAAACGGATACGGCGTGTCAACGTGCGATTTTCGCGCTCGATGAAGCGGCTGACCGCCTGCAGTGCCTCGGGGGTATCGGTCACAATCAAAGAACTCAACGCGCCAGGCTGCGCGGCCACGACACCCGCCCGCGTTAAAAACGGTTCGAGACGTAACTTGATCGCCTCAAGCACATGTTGCTCGGTGCCCTTGAGCGAAGTGCTCGAGCTACTATCAAAGCCACCTGTCTTGGCGCTAGCACCTCGACCCAGTCGTGCGTCAGCCTGAGCAGACAGCGTTAACGACCTCACGTCAAACACTTGAGTCTGCGTTCGATAAAACTCGATCGCGCCATTGTAGAAACGCCAACTCAGATTCAAGCGCTTTGAAATTTGATCGAGAATCTTGGGAAGCGGTTGCGGGCCCATTTCGAGCAAGACTTGATGAGGCATCGCCACAACAGGGGTCATCGCGCCAAGGCTGAGTCGAGGCAAAAAGCTCTCGGCCGGCAGCAGCGCTTCAGGCTTAATTTGCACCGGCACACTGGTCGCTTGAGTGATTCGCTCGGCCAAGAGTACCAGGTCGCTTTTACCGCCGCGATACAGCATGGTGGTGTTGACCTTGGCGCGCAGCGCTGCCGGTAACGTAACCTCGCGCGACAGTGGAACAGCGCGACTTGCAAGCCAGGGCTTTTCGACCTGCTGAGCCTTGAGCTTTTGGGCTCGATTGTTGGTGCGTGCTTCAAAGGCTGACTGCGTACGCGCAATCGTCTGACGCGTCTGTGACGCCTCTGCATCGCGTTGCTTGAGGCGCTGCTGAAGGGCACAACCATTGAGCGTCATCGCGGTGAAGATGACAGACAACGCAGTTGGGAGAAAAGGCCTAGTCATGTTGAGGTACCGTCGCCTAAGGTACGATCGCAGGGCTCAGCGACTGGCACGATTCGTAACACCTGATTAGAATAAAAGCATGGTTGCAAGGGGCGATCTGACA
>CAMDEF010000023.1 GCA_945895265.1 Bordetella parapertussis
CTGTGTTGGGCGCACTACTGGACGTGGTAAAAAATCAACCAGCAGCAAACCCCTCATCCCGACAAAAGATATCTGGCTCTATCCTCTTCAGAAAAATTTTGCCGCCGCACTCTGTCAATAGACAATATGGGTTTACCGAATATTTACAAGGATTATGATCTTTTTTAAGATAAGTTGCTGTTTTTAATAGGTATTTAAACAATCGAATTTCGGTTAACCCTGCGGTTCCCTGGTCCAAATCCAGAGTGGGGAGCTAAAAATATACAAAGCAACCATCTTTTAGAAAAAAGAGGGGCTACTTTTTATTTGGGTCAAGGCTACTTGGGTCAAGGCAGCTATGTAGTTAAACTGCTCTGCGATTGTTTTTTCTGTGCAATTAACTATCTAAAATCAAAACACAGGCTCTCAAGGTTAGTGTTGCACTTCGCTTTTGAACTCGTCCACTAAGTTCACTAGTAAAAAATTTTGATTAAAAGCAAACATGAGCTGCTCTGACGATTTGGTCACACCCGCCGATTTCAGTGAATCAGTACCGCCCACAGTGCCCATGGCAAGGTTAACCCTCGCATTTTTCGTCTCTGGATTTGCTGCGCTTTTGTGCCAGATTATCTGGCAACGCATGCTCGGTGTATTCGCCGGATCCGATACAGTTTCGGCCGCGCTCGTGGTGGGTGCTTTCCTCGCCGGCCTCGGCGTGGGCTCCATTCTAGGTGCGTGGCTCTCAGATCGACTTTCGCCTCGAGGGGCGCTGATCGGATTTGCTGTGGCTGAAACAGCGGTGGCCTCCTTCGCACTTGTCTCAAAATTCTTTTTGTACGACTTCTTGGCAACCGATTTGGCCGGGGTGATTGACAGCCCAACGGCGATCTTTGCTTTGTGCTTTGCTGGACTATTGCTGCCAACTACACTGATGGGCGCCTCTTTGCCCCTGCTTTCAAGAGCCGTTGCCACGTCGCTTGAAACCGCCGCACAGCGCATTGGCCGACTCTACAGCCTAAACACTTTAGGCGCTGGTATCGGGGCTTTGTTGGGGGGCTGGATTTTGGTGGGCGAGTTGGGGTTTGTTGGTGCCTTGATGTTGGCTGCTGCGCTGGATGTATTGGCGGTAATGATCGTTCTCACGATGTTGTCTACGACAAGCCGCGAACTCCCCAAAAAAGTGGTTCAGGCCACAATCGCTGCGCCAGATCCCTTTGGTCGGTTGGGTCTGTGGTGTTTGTTAGTTTTTATGTCGGGATATGTGATCGTTGCCCTTGAGATCGTCTGGGTGCGATTTATTGGACAGGTCGGCATGTTTCACGCCTATTTGTTTCCAACCGTGCTAAGCGTTTTTCTATTGGCTGATGGCTTGGGCATGGCGCTGGCTTCGCGGTTGGTGCAGCGTTGTGCGGATCCTAGGCCTGCTTTCTTTATGGCTCAAGCCGGTGGGTTTGCGGTTGCTGCGGTCGTCTTGCTGCTTGCTTGGTGGGCATTGCCCTATGAGCCGTTAACCACTTACTTGTCGGTTGACCAGCAACGCATGCGTCCCCAATCCCTAGTAGCCATGTTCTTGTTGACGGGCGTGATTGTGGGGCCAGCGGCATTTTTGATCGGCATGACTTTTCCGTTTGTTCAACGCGCCGTGCAACAAGATCTTTCTCAGGTTGGTGCTCGCGTGGGATGGGTTCAATTGGCCAATATTGCGGGCAATGCCTTGGGTGCCATTGGCACGGGGCTTTTTACCTTTCACTGGCTTGGAACGGCAGGTACGTTGCTGGCACTGGCCGTATTGTCGATCCTTTTGATCCTTGGGTGGTTGGCAACCAGTCGATGGTGCCGATGGCCAGAAATCGCGGTCGGTACAGCCTGCTTGGTGGCCTTGATTATTGTGCCGGGGAATGTTGCTTTTTGGTCTCGTATACACCTGCAAAGCGATGGCCACCACGTGTCATGGGCTGAGGACCGTTCTGGGGTGGCTTTGTTTCGGGCTGAACGCCGGGCGGACGGTTTATTAGAAGGGCCATTTTTTATCCAAGGATTCTCGCAGGGGCGAGTTCCCTTCCTGTCCATTCACCAATTGCTGGGCGCTGTGGGGCCCTTGGTGCATCCAGACCCACGCGATGTTTTGGTCATTGGCGTTGGCAGCGGCGGTACGCCGTGGGCAGCTGCCGTATTACCAGAGACTCGGGTCCGTGCGGTTGAGCTCGTTGAACCGGTAATCGGGGTTCACGCCGCACTTGCCAAAGTGCTGCCAGACGGCCCATTTGGACAGATGATGACTAATGCCCGCTGGACGATGGAGTATGCCGATGGCAGGCGTTTGTTGGCGAAGGAGCCGCGCCGCTACGACATTATTGAAGCGGATGCAATTTTGCCTGAAGCCTCTTTGAGCGGGATGCTCTATAGCCAAGAGTTTTTGGGACTGGCCCGTGCCCGCTTAGCTCCTAAGGGAATTTACATTCAATGGACGCCCACCTGCCGAAGTGCGGAGACGTTTCGATGGGCCTTTGCGCATTCGGTTTTGATTATGCCTGCGCGCATCATGTTAGGCAGTGAGACACCGATTGATGTCAACGCCGAGATGATTGTTTCGCGCCTACAAGAGCGTTCCGTGTCGGATCACTTGTTGCGCGGTAACCCTGACTTCACTGACTATGCGTCTCTCGTTCAGCGGACAATCGCCTTCAAGCCCATGGCAGTGGCTCAGTCCGATGACCTTGTGTTGACTGACCTACATCCCCGAGATGAGTTTTTCCTGAATCATCGCCGTCAGGAACTTAATGATCTCACCTTACAGGGCAAAGCCCCAGGGGACATAATTTGTGTACCCAGCAACTAATTAAATTGTCTGTTGTATCCTCAACGAATTCAATACTTGTATTCAAAGGTGCAAACATGTTGCCCAGTGACATGATTCTATTCATAGAACGATAAACGCGAAAACGATATGCAGCCTCAATCGTTGTTCAGATATTTACCACGCACACTCTATGCTCTGCTTGCGCTTGCTTTTGTCTTGTCGTTTCTGGCGACGCTGTGGATGGTTTTTTATTTCCCGGTATACACAGATGAGATTTTTTGGAAGCTGATGATCGCTCGGCTTGAAACCGACCACGGTAAGCTCGTTTATTTATTTGCACAATGCAGTGAAGGTCAGTGGATCGATGCACCCCTGACTTGGTACCCTGCTATGTCAATTAATTCATGGCTTTATGAGGATGCCAGTCAGCCTTGGCGTCTTCGTGTTCACGGCTGGTTCTTCTTTTTGGTTTTACTGACGCTTTGGACGTGTTTGCTAAAACACCGCACTGGCCTTGGAGTGACTGACGCATTCCTGGCAGTTAGTGCGTTTCTGTCAGTTGGCGTACTGCCGTTTCTCTTGGTTTACGCACGGCCCGAGCAGCCCCTTTTACTTCTAATAACACTCAGTCTTTTGGTGACTGTGTATAAAGCACCTGCAAATCGTTTGAGTTGGCCAATTGGCCTTCTGGTGGCCTTAAGCTTTGCGCTGGTGGCAACGCTTTTAGCGGCGATTCACCCCAAGGGCATGTTTTTATTTCCCGCTTTACTGGTGCTGGCTTGGCGACAATTGAAGTCACGCCTCTTGCTGGTCCTGCTAGTCTTGATCCTAGGTTGGACTGCCTACGACACCTCACAAGTCTGGCAGCTACGAACGACATGCCCAGAGTTTCCTGGATTGATGTCAACTCTTAGAGGGCTAACGCTCCAACCAGGTGGTCTGTTATCCAACCCCCTGTTATTTATTCAGCAGGGCTGGAGTAATGTTCTTGATTTTGGTGCTTACGTCAGAAGTATTCATTTTCAAGATCAGTACGTTGTAGATTGGCTACCTGCGGGTAAGGGTGGAGTGATTAGTACACAGGCTCGTTCAGTGGCGAACATTCTTTTATGGATACCGCTTTTAGCTGCTGTGCTGGTTATAGCTTCAAACTGGCTTTTTGAAAGACGACCAAGAGGACGCATTGACCTCTTGCTATGGTTCTCAATCTTGCTCTCAATGGCTTCTATCGTTGTGTTGCAAACGCAAAAGAACTTTTATGAAGTCTCAATCGTCTGGCCACTGGTGTTATTACTCGCAATCTTTAGTTTTGGTCGGCCGGTCAGTGAATCAAACCGTGAGGGTGTTCGCATCATCATTGCCGTGCTGATGCTTGTGGCGCTAATCTCGGGTATTTTGCGTGAAGAAAGGTTTGGTGAGTTCGTATCAGGTTGGCGCCAAGCTCGTTTGCAGCAAGTGGCGATGATTGACCACCAAAACCAAGGCTTGCGCGACTTTGCCCGAAAGGAGTGTGGTATCGAAGGCAGCGCGCAACGCCTAGTGTTGGATAAAGATACCTATCAAGCGTTTTGGAGCCATGAGCAGCCGATTTTTCTTGATTATGCATCTGGCTGGTGGGCTGCGGAGTCTAATGTCCGAGAAACGTTTCGCAAGCGCCGCGTCCAGGGCCTTGTAGCCCTTTGCACCAACATCGCAGAACCGGATCGATCACGGGCAATAGAGTTCGGTAGCTATTGCTGCATATCCGCAGACGCGCTTCGTTGAGTGACTATTAAGTACGCCGAAGAACAGTAAACAAAGAACTACCAAAGGGTGCGTTTCTGGTCAGGCGTAATTCAAGTCTGATTAAGCGAAAAAGTAGGGTATTGAGCAAAATGCTGTGGGATTTTAGGTCAGACAACGGTTTGATTGAACTGGCAGGGTCGTATTTGAGTCTTTGCCATGCCCGAACAGCAAAAATAGCGGGCGAAAGACTAAAGGGCCAATAGCGTAGCGTTAGTGTTTCAAAACCAACTGACTCAATAAGCGCCTTCACCTCGAACTGATTAAAGCGATGCAGAAGTCCAACAGCCCGGTCATGCGTACCACGAAACGCTGCGAGTGCGGGCAAATTCATCATCAGAAGCCCATCCTTGTTCAAGCGCATATAGGCATTTTTAATGAAGGCCAACTGTTCGTCGGCAGACAAATAGCATAGCGTGTCATTGCTGATAATGACATCAAACTTTGAGGGCGCTTGGATCGTTGCAATGTCGTTCAGGTTACCTAATTCAACATCAAACCCTCTCTTTTGACAAATGTCGACCGCAATGGGAGAGAGGTCAAATCCCTTGACCTGTCGATAGCCAGCCGCTTTGAGACTATGAATAAGTCCGCCAGTTCCGCAACCCGCATCCAATACATGGACGTTCAGAGACATGCGTTCGCGTTCGATGCTCTCCAACACGAGACTATGAAGAACACGGTACCACCAGTGATGGGTCTCCACTTCAGCCATCACTTCATACTCACGACGATTATCGATCATGACTTAAACACCCAACTACGTTGAACCACAAAATTTACCGTCGTCACAAAGATCATAGCAAAGGGTTGGTGGCGCTTGGATGTACTTTTAAAGTTAATGCGCAGGTGGTTTTGTCCGAGCATCCTAAAATTTTAAGAGTTTAAATCTAGGATCTCATGCAGTGTATCGAGTACTCGATGAGCGCTTTCTAAAGGTAATTCTGGATATAGAGGCAAAGAAACGATCTCGTTGGCAAGAGCCTCTGTAATGGGCAAGCTTCGGTCCTGATAGCCTAAAAATGTGTAGCCTCTCATTCGATGAATCGGGAACGGATAGTGAATGCCAGTCTGTATATTGTGACTGGCAAGCGCTGCCCTGAGGGTGTCACGTTCCTTTGAGCGCACCACAAACAGGTGATAAGCATGCTCAATATTCGATGGCGCTGCCATGTGTCTCAAGGAGGTGGGCAGGCCAGCCTTGTATACCTCAGCAAGTGCTCGTCGTTTTTGCAATTGTGCGGGCAGGTACCTGAGCTTAATATTTAGGATCGCCGCCTGTACTTCGTCGAGTCGACTGTTAATTCCCTCGCGTTCCGCGTAATACAGGTCATCAAAACCATACTTACGAATCCGCCGCATTTCTTTGGCGAGCGATGCATCTGCAGTTGTGCACAGCCCACCATCACCGTAGGCACCAAGGTTCTTCGTTGGATAAAACGAAAATGCAGCCGCGTGACCAAACGTTCCAGCTGCGCGCCCATTGATCAGAGTACCGTGAGCTTGCGCGCAATCTTCTACAACAGAGATATTGTAGGGTCGCGCGATGTCTAAAAGTAATGGCATATTGACAGCATTGCCAAACAAATGGACAGGGATGATCGCGCGGGTTTTTGACGTGATGAGCCCTGGTACGAGATGTAAGTCCATTAGAGAGGTTTCTGGGTCCACGTCGGCAAACACTGGCGTCGCCCTGACCATCCTTATCGCGCTGACAGTTGGTACCGCGGTATTCGCTACCGTGATCACCTCATCACCCGGCCCAACGCCTAGCGCCATCAGACAAATAACTAAGGCATCCGTGCCATTGGCTACGCCTAAACTGTGGGTGCCATGACCCAAAAAATCTGAAAAGCCTGACTCAAATTTCTCAACTTCTGATCCAAGAATCAATTCGCCCGAGCGCAGCACGCGTTGCACCGCACCGAGCACTTCCTTTTCAAGATCAAGATACTGATCCCGATAATCAAACATCTTGATGGTTTTTACAGTCACGGGGTTAAGTAATTGATGCGGTGGGCTTGGTAGTAAGCCAGCGTCTTAGCCAAGCCTTCGCGGAGATTTATTTGGGGCTGCCAACCAGTCACTTCAGAAAATGCAGAGTAGTCACCATAATAGTCGCCAATATCGATCAGTTTCTTGTCTGAGGGAAACGGTACAAGTTGGTAGGTTACATCAGTTAGGGTGGCCAGTGTTTGTACAAAATTTAAGAGATCGTATCGATCTGGGGACCCGAGATTAAAAACATGTCCAAAGCATTGGTCATGTAGTATCGCAAGGACTAGCGCTTGCACCACATCATCCACGTAGTTGAAGTCGCGTACCTGCATCCCATCGCCAAATATATGAATCTCTCTTCCACTGAGACACCGCTTGAGAAATACACCGATAAACCCCTGTCGGTCGTTCTGGATTTGAAGCCTTGGTCCGTAAGTATTTGTTAGCCGTAAAACCGTTGACTTAACGTTGTAGACTTGGTGGTACAGCAGGTGGTAGTACTCAGCGGCGAGTTTGTTGATGCCGTTTACATCAATGGGTAATACTGGGTGGTCTTCCTTAACGGGAAGCTTCTGTGGAGTACCGTAGACTTGCCTTGTCGAGGTGTAGACAATCCGGGCGTTAGGGTTGTGTATCCTACAAGCCTCAACCAAATTCATGGTTGACACGCAGTTCACCCCCAAGTCAGTCAAGGGCTCGAGCATGCTGTCGCCGTGACTGACCTGTCCTGCCAAATGAAATATTGCTTCTTGCCCTTTAACAATCTGAGATAAGGCTTGAAAGTTACGCATATCATCTTGGAAGACATGGACTTGCTCTCGGATGGGTTCGATATTTTTCCAGTTGCCGCCAAATTCCTTAATCATGGCGTCTAACAAAGTAACCTTAGCCCCAAGGGCCACCATGCGGATGGCAAGTGAGCTTCCGATGAATCCGAGCCCCCCTGTGATGAGCACTGGTCGACCCGAATACCAGCTTTCGTCATAAACCAATTAGGCTTGCTCCTTGTTGCGGATGGTTCTTCGCACCACAAACTGAGGTATCTTATTTAGCTTCATCAGCACCCTCCCTAGGTACTCGCCCATCAGACCGATCGCTAAAAGCTGCACGCTAGACATAAATAAGATTGCAACAAACACTGATGCCCAACCGGTGGGGAGATCCGGGTTCATGATTTTTTCGATAATGACAACAACCCCTGCCAAGCCGCTTAGGGTTGCAAGCAGTAATCCAATGGCACTGGCAATGCGCAGTGGCAAGATAGAAAAGTTTGTGAACATATTGAGCCAAAGGCTCACAAGTTTGCGCAGCGAATAACCAGAGCGTCCGGCCTCTCGACTGAAATGCTCTACTTCTAACCGACCGTAACGGGTGGTGCTTCTAAGGATCAGGCCATCAATATAGGGGTAAGGGCCATCATATTTAATGATCTGTTTAACCACCGACCGACGGATACACTTGAATGAGGAAAGGTAGAGATCTCTTGGTTTCTTTAAGACATAACTTGCGATCAGGTTATTAAAAGAACTCCCTAAGTTTCTCGACAACCCATGTTTTTTTTTCTTGTAGCAAGAAAAAACCACGTCATAGCCCCCTCGGTCGAGCTCATCAACAAGTCGAATGGCTTCATGAGGCGGGTTTTGTAGATCATCATCCATGATCACGACATAGTCACCTGTGCAGTGGTTCAGCCCCGCCATGACGGCGTTGTGTTCTCCGAAATTTGTTGAAAGTTCTATGTAAACAATCCAGTCGTTTTGTTGCGCCGCAACCTCGCAAACCTCATCGGAATTGTCACGTGTGCTGCCATCGTTGACCAAAATAAGCTCTAAAGAGTTTTGTGGTCTCAGGTGTTTGTCCAGTTGTTCGATGAGTTTGGGTAAAGTCTCAGCACCGTTATAAACAGGCACAACAACTGAAATGCGTCGCATGGGTGGCATAGTTTCAGGTCAACTTAGCATTATTGACGGTGTTAAATCTGGTATCACGTCTGGAAGAACCATGGCACCCAAGGCGTCCAATTCGTGTGTTCGTTTTCAACAATCTAAAGCAGCCAAAAACCTCAGTGGAGTGTAAATCTGCACCCACAAGCAATCAAGTATCTTCATCATCTGTTGTTTTTAAGGAAATATTTAGTGCAGGTCAACACCCTTGTCGCTAAAGTCTAGTCACCAAGTATCAGCTGTGTGGGGTATTTCAGGCCCCAGCTTGCGAAGTACTCTGGTGTGGTTGAAAAATAGAAGGGCTAGATCGACTACTTGCAATAGTTGCTACTGCAAACAAAGCAAGGCTGGCATCAGATTTTCTGAAGTCGATCAACATTGGAGATAACGAGGCACACGTAACTTCCTCGTCATATTTCGCCATAAAAAACACCCCAAAGGTTGGATTGGTGTCCAACTTTTGGGGTGTAGTTCACTTTCAAAGATTTCGCAGATTCAATCGTTTCCACCAAGCGGGCAGAGTGGCGAAACTTAAAGCATGGGGATCAATGGGCAGACTCGCAACGGCGCACAAATAGTGCAATTTTATTTGTTGACAACAGTCGAACAGCCGTTTTATAAACTTAAGTTATTCTGTATTAGCTCCTGCTGCGCCGGTAACCCATAACCTTGGAGTCTGCTATGAATATTGAACTTGAAGAAGTTGTGCATGATGTCTCTGATGATGCACTGGAGATGGCTGCGGGTGGTGCGGGTGCGCAGGGGGGGACTCTGAGGCACTGGTCTCCTGGATGCTGAAGTGTTAGCGATTGGTGTTAGCTCCTGCTGCGCAGGTAACCTATAACCTTGGAGTTTGCGATGAACATTGAACTTGAAGAAGTTGTACTACAGGATGTCTCTGATGATGCGCTGAAGCTGGCTGCGGGTGGTGCGCAGGGGGGGCTACGATATGCACGGTGAATGGGATGGTTTCGCTGTACCTCCTTGGCGTTATCCAGTTCCTGGGTTTTAATGCCAGGGGTGTCGCTGGAATCAGTCGCTCAACCTTGGGTGTTAGCCATTGCTGACCGGTAACCCACACCCACTTGGGCGTGGGCATTCAACCTTGGAGTCTAGTATGAACATTGAACTTGATGAAGTTATTGTGATGGATGTCTCTGATTATGCACTGGAGATGGCTGCCGGTGGTGCGCAGGTGGCAAGCTGGTCTTTTCATGAAACATGGGGTAAATACTGCCGAGATCATTTTTCATTGTAGCGGACGCTCGAGCAGGCTGGTGTTAGCTCCTGCTGCGCTGGTAACCCTAGACCTTGGAGTCTGCTATGAACATTGAACTTGATGAAGTTGTTGTACAGGATGTCTCTGACGAGGCGCTTGAGCAGGCTGCGGGTGGTGGGCAGGATGCCACTGGAACTGGCTGTTGGAGTCCTTTTCAAGCTCTACGATGACAGGGGGGGTTCACGCAGTGTGGAACCCTCTGTGTATATGCATAAGTCTGTTAGGTAGCTATTGCTGACAGCAAACCCACACCCACTTGGGTACTAGCCACCTTCGGGTGGCTTTTTAACGCCCGCATCAAATGCCCGAGCAGTGAACTTGAACAAAACAAAATATATATACCCCCCACCTTTTTACACAGAAAACAAAGGGGGGCGTTTCGCCGGGCACGAGAGCCGGGGTTCTGGCGGAAGCGGTGAGATTCGAACTCACGGAGGGCGTGAACCCTCGCCGGTTTTCAAGACCGGTGCCTTAAACCGCTCGGCCACGCTTCCTTTTCTTGAAGGGATGCATAATAAACGATTTACGATAATTCGTTTTTAAGGCGATCAATATGCGTGCAATAGAAATTACAACTCCGGGTGGCCCTGAAGTGTTGGTGCCCACGACTCGACCTACGCCCGAAGCGGGGCGTGGTGAGGTATTGATCAAAGTTGAGGCGGCAGGGATCAATCGCCCTGACGTCTTTCAACGCCTGGGTCAATATGCGCCGCCACCCGGTACCACCGATTTGCCAGGGCTCGAAGTGGCCGGCGAAATTGTCGGTGGTGATGTAGGCAATAGCGGTTTCAAAATCGGTGACAAAGTCTGTGCCTTGGTGGCGGGTGGTGGTTATGCCGAGTACTGCGCAGCTCCAATTGAGCAGTGTTTGCCAGTACCCAAGGGCCTATCGATGATTGAGGCAGCGGGTTTGCCTGAAACCTATTTTACGGTCTGGAGCAACGTGTTTGACCGCGGGCAGCTTGCAGCCGGTGAAAGTTTGTTGGTACATGGCGGCGCAAGCGGCATTGGTACCACCGCAGTGCAATTGGCTAGCTCCTTAGGCCATGCTGTCTACGCCACCGTCGGCAGCGACGAGCGTGCCCGTGCCGTTGAAGCGTTAGGCGCAGTTAAGGGTATTAACTACAAGACTCAGGACTTTGTTGAAGAAGTCAACGCCTTGACTCAAAAGAAGGGCGTCAATGTGATTTTGGATATGGTCGCAGGTGACTATATTGGCCGCGAACTGAAGTGCCTGGCAGATGATGGACGTATTGTCTTGATTGCGACACTAGGGGGCGGTAAATCAACCTTCAATTCGGCCGAATTGATGCGACGGCGCTTAACGATCACTGGTTCAACACTGCGCCCGCGCCCGGTCGCGTTCAAAGCCGCGATTGCGCGCGCCTTGCAGCAACAGGTCTGGCCGCTGCTCAGTGCGGGCAAGATTAAGCCCGTGATTTTTAAGACCTTGCCACTCGAGCAAGCCGCCCAAGGCCATGCCATGATGGAGGCCGGCGAACAAATCGGCAAAATCATCCTGACAACGGGATAACGTCAAGACTTCCCGCAATACGGTGTGACAGGATACAATCTTGGGTTATCCCGACTTTATGTCGCTGTTTTTGTTTAAACAGCAGGGTTGTATCTTATGACGATGTCTCGTACGCGCCTGGTAATGGGTAACTGGAAAATGCACGGCAATTTGGCTGACAACGCCAAGCTGCTTGCAGGCTTGCGCGCAGGCGCCGGCTCGATTGCTTCGGGCACGCAGCTTGCAGTCTGTGTGCCTTTTCCTTACCTCGCACAAGCTGGCGAAGCGTTGAAAGGTTCGGCTGTGGCTTGGGGCGCGCAAGATATCAGCGCACAGGCTCATGGCGCGTTCACCGGCGAAGTGTCTGGTGCAATGCTCAAGGATTTTGCCTGTCGCTATGCCTTGGTGGGCCACTCTGAAAGGCGCTCTTTGCATGGCGAGTCTGATCAATTGGTGGCGGATAAAGCCAAGGCAGCATTAGCTTCGGGTCTGACGCCTGTGGTGTGCGTCGGCGAGTCACTTGCAGAGCGTGACGCCAATCAAGTGATGGCTGTCATTCAGCGGCAATTAGCCCCAGTGCTTGCGCTAGGTGCCGAGGCCGTGAATAAAATGGTTGTAGCGTATGAGCCCGTTTGGGCAATTGGCACGGGTCGTACCGCCACCCCCGAGCAGGCGCAAGAGGTGCACGCTGCGATTCGGGCCGCATTGCAGGCGATTGGTGCGGGCAAGGTTCAAATTTTGTATGGTGGCAGCGTGAAAGCTGCGAATGCCGCCAGTTTATTTGTGATGTCTGATATCGATGGTGCGTTAGTCGGTGGGGCGTCTTTAGTGGCTGAAGATTTTCTGGCGATTGCGGCTTAAGGCAGCAGTGGCGGTGATGAGTTTGGTCGTTTAGTTTTTGGAGTCTCTCAATGTCCTGGATGTTTACTCTTTTGTTGGTTGTGCAGATCCTGTCTTCGCTAACCATTATTTCTTTGGTGTTGCTGCAGCAAGGTAAGGGTGCCGATATGGGCTCAGCCTTCGGTAGTGGTTCGGCTGGTAGCCTTTTCGGTGCAACCGGCGCTGCAAACTTTATGTCGCGCGCAACCAAGTGGGCTGCAGTGGTGTTCTTTATCAGCACCATCGGCTTGGCTTACGTCAGTAATCGTGGCACCAAAGGCCAAGACACCGGCATCATGCAAAACTTTTCGCAAACTGCGCCGGTGGCGCCGCCTGTAGGGTCGGCCGTGCCCGGTGTGCCAAACAGTGCGCCTGCAACAACGGGCGCACCTGCCAATTCAGTGCCGGGTGCGTCTAGTGTGCCCGGCGTACCTGCGGCACCAGCGTCAGCAATCCCAGGCGTTGTTCCAAGCGGCACGGCACCGGCAGTACCTGTTGCACCCGCAACGCCTGCTCCTGCCACCAAGTAATATTGCTAGCGCGCCGAGGCTTGAGTTTGCCTCTGCGTGCTACACTCTCGCGCTGACTAAAACTGTGTCAAAACCTCAACACAGCTAGCGCAAAACGTACGAGACAACGCGGTTAAACGGTCTCGTATTCAGCAGTGCAAAGTATCCGCAGTACACGTGCCGACGTGGTGAAATTGGTAGACACGCTATCTTGAGGGGGTAGTGGCGAAAGCTGTGCGAGTTCGAGTCTCGCCGTCGGCACCATCTAAAAGTTGGCTCTACCCCATTAACGGTGGTGATCGGTATCCAGCAAACGCTCGGCTCTACCCCACGCGAGGGCATGAGCGGTTTACAGCAGCGGCTTCCAACAGCAGTTTCTGGCAAAAGTTCTCTTTCTTGATCTAAATCAAGCTTCCACTGTTTTGATTCTGCCGCTTTGCGGAGCAGGCTCCTACACTGGGGTCTCGTCATCCTTCCGGAGCAGATCATGAAATTATTAGTCGCCACCGATGGTTCAAAAAATGCGCTGCGTGCAGTTAAGCGTGCGATTGAATTAATCGAACAAACTACCGCTAAAGCTAATTCAATCACTTTAATTAGCGTGCACGATGACGCGGGGATTCGTCATGCTAAAGCCTTTGTGGGTAGCTCGGCCGTGAGTGATTATTTGCGCGAACTGAGTGACAAAGAGCTTAAGCCGGCCATGAAGGTGTTAGACGCCTCGAGTATCAAGCACGATATGGCAATTGTGGTTGGCAATGTGTCACGCGAAATCGTGAGTTTTGCCGACAAAGGCAAGTACGACATGATTGTGCTGGGTTCGAAAGGGCGCGGCGCGATTGCTGACTTGTTACTTGGCTCAGTTGCGCAGCGTGTGCTGGCACACGCTGCGCAACCTGTGCTGTTGGTCAAGTAACGTTAGTCAACCTTAAGCATAATCTCTTTTGCCAGCTTGACGAACAGGCTCATGGCGCTTGAGGCAGTGATAATTGCCAAGGGGATTTGACCGCCCACGACATCTTTCAGTGCGGGGCCGCAGCCGCCATAAGGGATGTGGGTGATATTGGCTTTTTGCCTCAATATTGAGAGACTCTCCGGCCAAGTGCTGCGGCGTGCCGTTACCACACGACCCGTACGACACATCGTTCTTGGCAGGTTTGGCCGCGGTCAGTAACTCGGCCAGGTTTTCGTAGGGTGAGTTTGCGGGCACGACCAGTACCGAAAGAATGAACGCGACATTTTTCAACCACTGCTGCGTGCCCCATGGTTTCTGCTAAAGCGTTGCCAATTAAGCGGGCCAAAATGTCAGTGCTGCCTTCAGACGTCAGAGCGTAGCAGTCCCGTATCCAATCTCTAAAATCTGGATGCCAAGGACTTTTGCAAAGGGGTGGTGGGTGTCGAGCAGCAACAAAAATTCGTCTAGTCTGACGCGAGGTATGGAAGTTGAGGTGGCGGTCATCACCAAGGTCTCTGTGTGCTGTTGGTCGGGTCGACCATTTTCTTGCTTGGGGCTTACGTAGCACTTTAGCCTGAGACCGACGGGTGGCAAGTGCCGATGGGTAATCACTCAGTACGGATAGCAGGTGGTTTTCAAGGCGAATTCGAACTTTACCGGTACGCTTAAGAAAATCAGGGTAAACCCTTAATTAGCTGGGGTAAAAACATCAAAACGTTGCACTAAGCCAACAAAACACCCACTCTGTGGCAGGTTTATGTCGAGAATCATAGCCACAGTCCCGGTTTTTTGATGCAATAGCGTCAACTTCCTTTAGCGGAGTTAGGGGGGCAGCGAACAAAACATACGTTTGTTGCTCTTGTCACTCAAATTTACGGAGATTTCTTAAATGAAAAAGACTCTGCTCGCTGCCGCCCTGTTAGCCGGCTTTGCTGGTGCCGCATCGGCTCAATCATCAGTCACCTTGTACGGTGTGTTAGACGGTGGCGTTCGCTACCAAAACTGGAACCTGTCATCTGGTCCATTCAGCAAAGTTGACATTTCGACAAGCAGCATCGCTGTCGTGTCAGGTACTCAGTCAACCTCACGCTTTGGCGTTCGCGGTGTTGAAGACCTCGGCTCAGGCAATCAGGCTGTCTGGAACTTGGAAGGTCAAGTTAACCTCAACGACGGCACAACAAATTCTGCTGGCCAATGGTCACGCTCTGCAATCGTTGGTCTGCAAAACGCCGCCTGGGGTCGTGTTGATATCGGTCGTCAACTGAACTTGGCATTAAAATTTGTCGGTGCCCCAATTGATAGCGCCTTCGGTGTAAACGCGCCAATCATTAACATTTCTGGCGTAATGGGCATTACTGCTATTCGTCAAAACAATATGATTATGTATCAGTCACCTAGCCTGTCAGGCTTCAAGGTTGGTGCTCAATACTCATTCAACACTGGCTTGCCAACGTTGCGGCAAGCTTTAACCGGTGTTACCTCACCTGATACGCTACCTACTGGTAGCAGCTCGTTTAGCACTGGCAACAACATGCGCAACATTGGGGGCGCTGTGAGCTATACAAACAGCGGCTTCTATGTCTCTGGTGTGTATGACCAGTTCACTCCAGCATCTGACACAGTTGCCGGCCAGAATGGCACAACCGTGAGATCTTGGATTGTTGCTGGTGCTTACGATGCCAAAGTTGTTAAAGTTGGCGCTGCATACAACCAAGTTCGTGGCGGTTTGATTAATGGCCAAGCAACGACTTCAGTATCAAGCTCTATCACTAACCCGTTCGGCGGCGGTGGTATCGTGTTTGCTGAAGGTGCTGGTACAAACGCCTGGAACATCAACGCGTCGGCCCCAGTTGGCGCAAACGGTACTGTGATGGCTGCCTACCAGGGTCAATCACACACAGGCGTCATTGCTGATATTGGTGGCGCAACTCAGTTGACATGGGGCTTGGGTTATTCATACAAGTTCACCAACCGCACCAACGTGTACGCCATCTATTCATACGTCAACAACTTCCAGGGTATCGCCGGTTTGTCAGGCAACACTGCGTCTGTTGGTCTGCGTCACTCATTCTAAGCAACCGCTTAGAGTACAAGCTAACTTCGGTTAGCTTGGTGATGTACCGAATGAAAACAGGTCACTCTTTGAGTGGCCTGTTTTTTTACTTGGCATCAAACCAGAGTTTGCTTCTGCGGGTAAAAACCCTAAGGGCGGTGTATACTTATAGGGTTTGTGCAACTGCTGAGACGTCCGGATGAATCTGCAACAATACTTTCCAGTTTTACTCTTCATCGTAGTGGGTAGCCTGATTGGCTTTGCCCTGATTGCGGCGGGCTCTTTGATTGGCCCACATCGCCCCGATGCGCAAAAACTCTCGCCTTACGAGTGCGGCTTCGAAGCTTTTGGCGACTCTCGAATGAAATTTGATGTGCGCTACTACCTTGTGGCGATTTTGTTCATTCTGTTCGATTTAGAAATCGCATTTTTGTTTCCGTGGGCCATTGCAAATAGCGCCGTCGGAATGGTTGGTTTTGTGACAGTGATGATCTTCTTAACTATCCTCACTGTTGGTTTCATCTACGAGTGGAAAAAAGGCGCGCTTGACTGGGAATAAATCCCAACGATCAATGCGGCGAACAGACACATGGCAATTGACGGCATTTTGAAGCAAGGTTTTGTCACTACCAGCGCTGACAAATTTATCAACTGGGCAAAGACGGGTTCGATGTGGCCAATGACGTTTGGCCTGGCTTGCTGTGCAGTCGAAATGATGCACGCAGGCGCGGCGCGTTACGACCTAGACCAGTTCGGCATCATCTTTCGGCCAAGCCCACGCCAATCTGATCTGATGATTGTGGCGGGCACGCTGTGTAACAAAATGGCCCCGGCCTTGCGCAAGGTCTACGATCAAATGCCCGAGCCGCGTTGGGTCGTGTCGATGGGCTCTTGTGCCAATGGTGGTGGTTATTACCACTACTCATATTCTGTGGTGCGTGGCTGTGATCGCATTGTTCCGGTTGATGTCTATGTGCCGGGCTGTCCTCCAACGGCCGAGGCCTTGGTCTATGGCCTGTTGCAAATGCAAAACAAAATTCGTCAAACCAATACCATCGCTCGTTAAATCAAGACGATGCACTTATTAACATTTGTGTATCGGTTTAATCAGGCTTAAAAACACATGTCCAGGCTAGAAAACCTGCAGCAACAACTCGTGACACTGCTCGGTGAGCAGGCTCAGGTCACGTTATCAACCGACGAAATCACGCTTGAAATTGCAGCCGAGCAGTGGGAAGCCACCTGTTTGCGCTTACGTGACGAGCCTTCTTTGCAGTTCGAGATGTGCGTGGATTTGTGCGGCGTCGATTACCTCACCTATGGCGCTGGCCGCGTTGGGCAAGCACCGCAAACAGCCTTGGTGCCTGCAGGGCGCTTTGCTGTGGTGGCACACTTGATGTCGCTTACGCATAACTGGCGTTTACGTGTTCGCACCTACGCGGTCAATGCTGAGTTTCCGTTGCTCAACTCGTTGGTTAATGTGTGGCCGAGTGTCAATTGGTTTGAGCGCGAAGCGTTCGATTTGTTTGGCATTGTGTTTGAAGGCCATCCTGATCTGCGTCGTATTCTGACTGACTATGGTTTTATCGGTCATCCGTTTCGCAAAGATTTTCCGGTGTATGGCAATGTTGAAATGCGTTACGACCCTGAGCAAGGCCGTGTGGTCTATCAACCCGTTACGATCGAGCCGCGCGAGATTATTCCGCGTGTGATTCGCGAAGACGGCTACGGAATAGGGCGTTAATCATGGCTGAAATTAAAAATTACACGCTCAACTTTGGCCCACAGCATCCTGCCGCACACGGTGTGTTGCGCTTGGTGCTTGAGTTAGACGGTGAAGTGATTCAGCGTGCTGATCCACACATCGGTTTGTTGCATCGTGCGACTGAAAAGTTGGCCGAGCACCGCACGTTTTTGCAAGCCTTGCCTTACATGGATCGTCTGGATTACGTCTCGATGATGTGTAACGAGCATGCCTACGTGTTGGCAATTGAAAAGCTCATGGGCGTGACGCCACCGTTACGTGCGCAATACATTCGCGTGATGTTTGACGAAATCACGCGCTTGCTCAATCACTTGATGTCGCTCGGTTCGCACGCCCTTGACGTGGGTGCGATGGCGGTATTTTTGTACGCATTTCGTGAGCGTGAAGATTTGATGGATTGTTACGAGGCGGTGTCGGGTGCGCGTTTGCACGCGGCCTACTATCGCCCCGGCGGTGTGTATCGTGATTTGCCCGATGCAATGCCGCAATACGGCAAAACCAGCCAGTACCGCAGCGCTAAAGATTTCAAGATCATGAACGATGCCCGCTCGGGCTCGCTACTCGATTTTATCGAAGACTTTACTAATCGGTTTCCGGCCTGCGTGGATGAATACGAAACCTTGCTAACAGACAACCGTATCTGGAAGCAACGCTTGGTTGGTATCGGTGTGGTTGACCCAGAACGCGCCAAGGCGCTGGGCTTTAGCGGCCCAATGTTGCGTGGTTCAGGCGTGGCCTGGGATCTGCGCAAAATGCAGCCCTACGAGGTGTATGACCGGTTGAAGTTCGATATCCCGGTGGGTGTCAATGGCGATTCGTATGATCGTTACTTAGTGCGCGTGGCTGAGATGCGTGAAAGTAATCGCATTATTCAACAGTGTGTGCAGTGGCTGCGTAGCAACCCAGGCCCTGTGATGCTTGATAACCACAAGGTCTCGCCACCGCAGCGCACCGGTATGAAGTCAAACATGGAAGAACTTATCCATCACTTCAAATTGTTTACTGAAGGCTTTAGTGTGCCAGCGGGCGAGGCCTATGCTTCGATTGAGCATCCTAAGGGTGAGTTCGGTATTTACATGGTGTCTGATGGCGCCAACAAGCCTTATCGTTTAAAAATTCGTGCGCCTGGCTTTGTGCATTTGCAGGCGCTTGACGAAATGTCGCGTGGTCACATGATTGCTGATGCCGTGACCATCATTGGTACTCAAGATATTGTGTTTGGCGAGATCGACCGCTAATCGTTGCCTCATCGCTTATACCGGATTTAAAACATGCTGCTCTCTGAACAGGCTTACAAAAAAATCGACCGCGAGATCGCCAAGTATCCGGCCGATCAAAAACAGTCTGCCATCATGGCCTCGCTGGCTATTGCGCAAGACGAGCAAGGTTGGGTGTCGCCCGAAGTTATACAAGACGTGGCCGACTACCTTGGCCAGCCCGCTATCGCTGTGCAAGAAAACGCGACTTTTTACAATATGTTTGACGTGCGCCCCGTCGGTAAGTTCAAACTCACCGTCTGCACCAACTTACCTTGCGCCTTGCGTGATGGCGAAAAAACCGCCGATTACCTCAAGACCAAACTGGGTATTGGGTTTCGTGAAACAACCGCCGATGGCGTATTTACGCTCGTTGAAGGCGAGTGCATGGGCGCCTGTGGTGATTCACCGGTGCTGATCGTGAACAACAAACATATGTGTGTACGGATGGCACCCGAAAAAATCGATGCCATGTTGGCTGACTTGGCTGAAGTTGCACGCGAGGATTCAAAATGAGCACCTTGATGTCTGAAAAAACCTCAGCCATTCTGCAAAAGTATTCGCAAGGCTTGGTAGCAGCGCCCAACAATGATCTGCCCAGTTCGATGGGTTTGCATGGCCGTCATCTTGGCCCGCAAATTATGGCCGACTTAGATGGCAGCAACTGGCGTCTGGCCGATTACGTGAAGCGCGGTGGTTACGAAGCCTTGCGTAAGATTTTGACGCAAGGCATGACCCAAGAAGAAGTCATCGCTGAGGTTAAGGCCTCAGGTTTGCGCGGTCGTGGCGGTGCAGGGTTTCCGACTGGCCTGAAATGGAGCTTCATGCCCCGCACGTTTCCAGGCCAAAAATATTTGGTTTGCAATTCTGACGAAGGCGAGCCGGGCACCTTTAAAGATCGCGATATTTTGCGCTTGAATCCGCACAGCGTGATTGAAGGCATGGCGATTGCGGCTTACGCGATGGGTATCTCAGTTGGCTATAACTATATCCATGGTGAAATCTTTGAGGTGTACGATCGCTTCGAAGAGGCATTGGATGAAGCACGTGCCGCCGGCATGCTTGGTAACAATATCCTAGGTTCGCAATTTAATTTTCAATTGCACGCGTTTCATGGCTATGGCGCCTATATCTGCGGCGAAGAAACCGCATTGCTTGAATCGCTTGAGGGTAAAAAAGGTCAGCCACGGTTTAAGCCGCCTTTTCCGGCCAGCTTTGGTTTGTATGGCAAACCCACAACCATCAATAACACCGAAACCTTTGCCGCGGTCCCTTGGATCATCCGCAACGGTGGTCCAGCGTATCTTGAAGTCGGCAAGCCTAATAATGGCGGCACTAAGTTGTTTTCGATTACCGGTGATGTCGAGCGCCCCGGTAACTATGAAATCCCCTTGGGCACACCTTTTTCTAAGTTGTTAGAACTTGCTGGTGGCATGCGTGGTGGTTCAACGCTTAAGGCAGTGATCCCTGGCGGGTCAAGCGCACCGGTGATCCCAGGCAATATCATGATGGACATCACCATGGATTACGACGCGATCTCAAAGGCCGGCTCAATGCTGGGCTCGGGTGCCGTGATCGTGATGAACGACACGCGCTGTATGGTCAAGTCTTTGCTGCGTTTGTCTTATTTTTATTTTGAAGAAAGCTGCGGGCAGTGCACTCCTTGTCGCGAAGGCACGGGTTGGCTCTACCGTATGGTGAACCGCATTGAGCATGGTCAGGGTCGCCCTGAAGATCTTGATTTGCTGGATTCGGTTGCGGGCAACATCATGGGGCGCACGATCTGCGCGTTGGGTGATGCCGCGGCCATGCCAGTGCGTGGTTTCTTGAAACATTATCGCGACGAATTTGCGTACCACATCGAGCATAAGCGCTGTGTGGTGGCCCCCTATCTTTAAGGTCTGGACAAAGTTATGGTTGAGTTAACCATCGACGGCAAGAAAGTCGAAGTGCAAGAAGGCAGCATGGTGATGCATGCCGCCCATAAGCTCGGCGTCTATGTGCCGCACTTTTGTTATCACAAAAAATTGACCATTGCGGCAAACTGTCGCATGTGTTTGGTTGAGGTCGAGAAAGCGCCTAAGGCGATGCCAGCTTGCGCCACGCCTGTGACCAATGGCATGGTGGTGCACACCTGCTCAGAGCGCGCGGTGGCAGCACAAAAAAGCGTCATGGAGTTTTTGCTGATCAATCACCCGCTTGATTGTCCGATTTGCGATCAGGGCGGTGAGTGTCAGTTGCAAGACGTGGCCGTAGGCTATGGCGGTTCAAGCTCGCGCTATCAAGAAGAAAAGCGTGTGGTGTTTCATAAAGACTTAGGCCCCTTGGTGTCGGCCGAAGAAATGTCGCGTTGTATTCATTGCACCCGTTGCGTGCGCTTTGGCCAAGAGATCGCCGGTGTGATGGAGCTTGGCATGGTTGGCCGGGGCGAGCACTCTGAGATCACCACTTTCGTTGGGCGCGCCGTCGAGTCAGAATTATCGGGCAACATGATTGATCTGTGCCCCGTGGGTGCGTTGACGTCAAAGCCTTTCCGCTATCAAGCCCGTACCTGGGAGCTCGCGCGCCGGCGCTCGGTGTCGCCTCACGATAGTTTGGGTGCAAATTTGGTGGTGCAGGTTAAGGGTGATCAAGTCATTCGCGTCGTGCCTTTCGAAAACGAAGAGGTAAACGAATGTTGGATCAGTGATCGCGATCGCTTCTCGTACGAAGGTTTGAACGAAGATCGTCTGACAACACCAATGGTCAAGGGTACCGACGGTCAGTGGCGCGAGGCCTCTTGGTCAGACGCCTTGCAGGCAGTGGCGCATGGTTTGATGCAAGTGCGTGACGCCTCGGGTGCTGCGCAAATTGGTTCGCTCGCCAGCGAATACGCGACGCTCGAAGAAATGGCCTTGCTCGCTCGCGTGACGCGTGGCCTAGGTTCTGAAAATATTGATTTTCGGTCGCGTCAAACTGATCCAACGTTTGATGCAGCCTTGACGGGCGCCCCCTGGCTAGGCATGAATATCAACGCGCTCGATACGCTTGATCGCGTGTTGGTGGTGGGTTCGTTCTTGCGTAAAGATCATCCGCTGATGGCGCAACGTTTGAGGCAGGCCGTCAAGCGCGGCACTCAGGTGTCGTCAGTCGATACCGCCGGCGATGACCCCTTGTTTAAGCTCACGGCGCGTGCGATAACCTTGCCAAGCGCCTTGGCTGATACCTTGGCTCAAGTGGTCGTGGCCTTGGCCAAAGCAAAATCTAGCGACATCCCGGCCGGGCTGTCTGCGGTGCAACCAAGTGCTCAGGCCGAACAGATTGCGACAAGTTTGGCTTCGGGCGAGCGTGTAGCAGTGTTGCTCGGTAGCACTGCGGTGAACGCTCCTGATGCTGCGCGTATTGCAGCGCATGCGCAACTGATCGCGCAGTTGGCCGCAGGTCAGTTGGGCTTTTTAACAGCTGGTGCCAATACTGTCGGTGGTTATCTGGCGGGTGCTGTGCCTGTAAAAGGTGGCAAAACAGCGGCAGCAATGTTTGCTGAGCCCTTGAAGGCCTATGTGGTCTTGCATGCTGAGCCCTTGCTGGATGTGGATCAAGGTGCGCAAGCGATTGCGGCGTTAAAGTCGGCGCAATTTGCGGTCGCGCTGACGCCCTTCGCAACAGGTGCGCGCGAATGGGCCCATGTGATGTTGCCGATTTCACCATTTACTGAAACCTCGGGTACGTTTGTCAACGCTCAGGGTTCGGCACAAAGTTTTAAAGGTACGGTCACGCCGCGCGGTCAAACGCGCCCCGGCTGGAAAGTCTTGCGCGTGTTGGGCAACGTCTTGCATTTGGCTGGCTTTGATGACGAGTCTTCAGAGTCGGTGCGCGATGCCGTCTTGTCTGGTGGTGTAACGGGTCGCTTATCCAATCAGCTCCAAGGTGAAATCATGACCTTGGCCTCAGGCAATGCTGCGGGGGTGGGGCCTTCAAGTGGCCAAGCTGCCACAGGCGCAGCGTCGACGGGTAGCGTTGGCATGGCTCTCGAGCGTGTCACTGATGTGCCAATCTTTCGTACCGACGCGATGGTGCGTCGTGCCCCCGCCTTACAAGAGTCAGTATCCTCGCGCACTCCGGTGGCGCGCATGCACGCTAGCACCCTTTCACAGTTAGGCGTGGCGCAGGGCACTCAGGTTCTTGTCAAAGCAGCAACGGGGCAGGTTGTGTTGGCAGCTGAGCAAGACAACACGCTGGCACTCGGTGCTGTGCGCATTGCGGCAGGCTTTGAACAAACCGCAGCACTGGGTAGTGCGTTTGGACAACTTAGTGTGGAGCGTGCCTGATGCAATGGCTAAACGCTCTTGAAACTTTTGGGGTCGACTTGCTTGGCCCGACGGTCTGGTTAGTGCTTTGGACCTTGGTCAAGATTTTAGTGATCGCCGTGCCGATTATTTTGTGCGTCGCGTATCTGACCTACTGGGAACGCAAGATGATTGGCTTTATGCACATTCGTCTTGGCCCGAATCGCGTGGGCTTCAAAGGCTTGTTGCAACCTTTTGCAGACGTCTTCAAACTGCTCACAAAAGAGGTTATCGTACCAAGCCAAGCTAACAAGATTTTGTTTATCTTGGCACCTGTAGTGACGTTGATGCCCGCTTTAGCAGCTTGGGCTGTAGTGCCCTTTGGGCCAGAACTGGTGTTAGCCAACGTCAACGCAGGCTTGCTGTATGTCATGGCGATTACCTCAATCGGTGTCTATGGCGTGATCGTGGCGGGCTGGGCCTCAAACTCAAAATACGCTTTCTTGGCTGCCATGCGTGCCTCGGCGCAAATGTTGTCATACGAACTTGCCATCGGCTTTGTCTTGGTGACAGTGTTGCTGGTGTCGGGTAGTTTGAACATGACCGAAATCGTCAATGTGCAAACACGTGGCTGGTTTGCCGATCACGGTATCAATTTCATGTCCTGGAACTGGCTGCCTTTATTGCCCTTGTTTGTGATCTATGTGATCTCGGCAGTCGCTGAAACTAACCGTCATCCGTTTGACGTGGTTGAGGGCGAATCCGAAATCGTGGCGGGTCATATGGTCGAATATTCGGGCATGGCGTTTGCGCTGTTTTTCTTGGGCGAATACGCAAACATGATTTTCTTGTCATGTATGGCTGCGATTATGTTCTTGGGCGGTTGGGCGGCTCCCATCGAGATCGCTCCGCTGACCTGGATACCTGGCTGGTTATGGCTGGGTCTTAAAACCTTTGTAGTAGTTTCTCTGTTCATCTGGTTTCGCGCGTCGTTTCCGCGGTATCGGTACGATCAGATCATGCGCTTGGGCTGGAAGATCTTCATCCCGCTTACCGGCGTGTGGTTAGTCGTTGTGGCGATCTGGATGCAGACGCCCTGGAACATCTGGAACTAAGTGCGGCTAGACAGAAAAGGCATGTATGGAAGCGATTAAAGATTTTTTTGGTAGTTTGATGCTGCTTGAGTTGCTCAAGGGCATGAAGCTGACGGGTAAGTATTTTTTCAAGCGCAAAATTACGCTGCGTTACCCGCTTGAAAAAACACCACAGTCACCACGCTTTCGTGGCTTGCATGCGTTGCGTCGTTATCCAAACGGCGAAGAGCGTTGCATTGCCTGCAAGTTGTGTGAAGCTGTTTGCCCTGCGTTGGCCATCACGATCGAGTCTGAACAGCGTGAAGATGGCTCGCGCCGCACAACGCGTTATGACATCGATCTGACGAAATGTATTTTTTGTGGCTTTTGCGAAGAAAGCTGCCCCGTCGATTCAATTGTTGAAACGCATATTCACGAGTATCACGGTGAAAAGCGCGGTGATTTGTATTTCACTAAAGACATGTTGTTGGCGGTGGGTGATCGCTACGAAGAAGATATCGCCCGCAATCGCGCAATTGACGCGCCTTATCGTTGATATGGCCGAGGCCTAAAAGAAATGATGTTTACAACTATCCTGTTCTATGTGTTGGCTTTGGTGTTGGTGGTGGCGGCGTTTCGAGTCATTACGGCTTCAAGCCCAGTCACTGCTGTGCTGCATCTGATTTTGGCGTTTGCAAACGCCGCAATGATCTGGATGTTGCTGGGTGCTGAATTTTTAGCGCTACTGCTCGTGTTGGTGTATGTGGGCGCGGTAATGGTGCTGTTCCTGTTCGTCGTGATGATGCTAGACGTCAAGATGGAAGAACTTCGTACCGGCATCAAAACCTATTTGCCCCTAGGCTTGGTCGTTGGTTTGATCATGGTGGCAGAGATGTCGTTTGTGTTGGCAACGTCGTGGGGGCAGGTTGGCCCAGCCGCTGATATGGGAAGCGACTACAACAACGCTCGCACCTTGGGCGAGGCGATGTACACCGAGTATGCCTACGCGGTCGAAGTCGGCGCAGTGCTCTTGCTGGTTGGGATGATTGCTGCGATTTCGTTGACTCTGCGCAAACGCCGCGACGTGAAATATAACGATCCGGGTGCCTCAGTGCGTGTACGCGCCAAAGATCGGGTACGCCTCGTCAATATGCCTAGTCAAGAGGCTGTGAACGCCAAAGGAGATCAAACATGATGACCTTGACCCTGCCGCACTTTTTAGTGCTGGGCGCCATTTTGTTTGCGATTGGTGTGTTCGGGATTTTTTTGAATCGTCGCAACCTGATCGTGTTGTTGATGTCGGTTGAGTTAATGCTTTTGGCCGTGAACATGAACTTTGTTGCCTTCTCAACCTGGATGGGTGATGCGGCGGGTCAGGTGTTCGTGTTCTTTATTCTGACGGTTGCAGCCGCTGAGGCCGCGATTGGCCTGGCGATTTTAGTGCTGCTGTTTCGCAACCTCAGCACCATTAACGTAGACGAACTTGATAGCCTGAAGGGCTGATCGGATCACGGAACAATATGTTTAGCTCACCCTCTCTCTATCTGACCATCGCACTCGCGCCCTTGTTAGGCGCGATCCTTGCTGGTTTGTTTGGTACTGGCTTTTTGGGGCGTCAGGTTAGTCGTCGCAACTCGCATCTTCTGACTATCGCGCTAGTTGCCGTTTCGGCCATCGGTTCTGTTCTGGTGCTGAAAGATGTGCTCAATGGCCACACCTTTGACGGCACGGTGTACACCTGGACGATGTTAGGCCAGGCAAAGTTAGAAATTGGTTTTCTGATCGATCCGCTGTCAGCGCTCATGATGGTCGTGGTGACGTCAGTGTCGCTGATGGTCCACATCTACACGATCGGCTATATGTCCGAAGATCCGGGTTATCAGCGTTTCTTTGCTTACATCTCTTTATTTACCTTCTCGATGTTGATGCTGGTCATGGCTAACAACATGGTGCAGCTGTTTTTTGGCTGGGAGGCCGTCGGCCTGGTATCGTATTTGTTGATTGGCTTTTGGTACACCAAGCCCACCGCGATTTTTGCCAATATGAAGGCCTTTTTAGTCAACCGCGTAGGTGACTTTGGTTTTGTACTGGGTATTGGCTTGCTGTTTGCCTACGCCGGTACGATGCATTACGGCGACCTGTTTAAGCAGGCCGATAAGCTGGCAACGTTGACCTTGCCCGGCACAGACTGGATGTTGCTGACCGTCGCTTGCATTTGCTTGTTTATTGGTGCAATGGGTAAGTCGGCGCAAGTCCCCTTGCATACTTGGTTGCCCGACTCAATGGAAGGCCCCACACCGATCTCAGCACTGATTCACGCGGCAACAATGGTGACGGCAGGGATCTTTATGGTGGCGCGTTTCTCGCCACTCTTTGAACTGTCAAATACAGCTCTCTCATTCATCATCGTGATCGGTGCGGTCGGAGCGCTGTTCTTGGGTATTCTGGGTATCATCCAAAATGACATCAAGCGAGTCGTGGCGTACTCAACCTTATCGCAACTCGGTTACATGACGGTGGCTTTGGGTGCATCGGCCTACTCGGTCGCAATCTTTCACCTCATGACACACGCTTTCTTTAAAGCCTTGTTGTTTTTGGGTGCGGGCTCGGTCATTATCGGCATGCACCACGATCAAGATATTCGCAATATGGGCGGTTTACGTAAGTACATGCCCATCACGTGGATTACCTTTTTGATTGGCACGCTGGCCTTGGTCGGTACGCCGTTTTTCTCGGGCTTTTACTCTAAAGAGCACATCATCGAGGCGACGGCTTCAGCGAACGTGTGGGGTGCGAGCTTTGCGCATTACGCCACCTTGATTGGTGTGTTTGTGACCTCGCTCTATTCTTTCCGAGTCTACTTTTTAGTATTTCATGGCAAAGAGCGCTTTGCGACACACGGCACTGCGCCTGGGCACGACGCTCATGCCGCGTGCGGTCACGATCATGATCACGCGCATGCTCATGGTCATGATCACGGTGCTCACGGCGATGCTCATTCCCACGATGCGCATGATGCTCACGGCCATCACGGCGGTAAGCCGCACGAATCGCCTTGGGTGGTGACCTTGCCCTTAGTCTTGCTGGCCATCCCTTCTATCATTATCGGTGCGATTGCAGTTGATCCTTTGCTGTTTGGCACGTACTTTAAAGACTCGATCGTCATTCTCGCCGGGCACCCTGCGATGGCAGAGTTGGCCAAAGAGTGGCATCACGTGCAGGGTTGGGTGGGCTATGGCTTGCATGCCTTTAGCACCGTGCCTTTCTGGCTAGTGGTGGCGGGCGCAGTGGTGGCTTGGTACTGCTACTTGATTAATCCTAAAGTCCCTGCCGCAATTCAGTCGAACTTGGCGTTCGTCAATAAGATTCTTGAAAACAAGTACTTCTTTGACTGGTTCAACGAGCAAGTCTTGGCGCGTGGTTTGCGCGCACTCGGCACCAGTTTTTGGCAACGTGGCGATCGGGGTTTGATCGATGGCCTCTTGGTCAATGGCTCGGCAAAATTAGTGGGTGCGTTGGCAGCTGTGACCCGTCGTTTCCAGACAGGCTACATCTATCACTACGCCTTTGCGATGATCATCGGCCTGTTGGTTGCGATCACCTACGTTATCTTTGGTACTAAATAATGACAAGCGAGATGGCTTCTTTTACGACTCCGTGGCTCACGTTCGCGATTTTTGTTCCGATCGTCTGCGGCTTGTTGATTTTGGCGGTTGGTAGCGACGAACGCCCGGCACTGACACGCAATCTTTCGTTAATTAGTGCCTTACTGAGCTTTTTTGTCACGATTCCTCTTTACACGGGCTTTGACAACACCACCGCTGCGATGCAGTTTGTTGTTGAAAAGCCTTGGATCCCGGCCTTTGCAGTGATGTACCACTTGGGCGTTGACGGAATCTCGTTGTGGTTTGTACTGTTGACCGCGTTCATTACGATCATCGTTGTGTTGGCTGGCTGGGAGGTCATCACCTCGCGGATCGCGCAATACATGGCTGCCTTCTTGATTTTGTCAGGCTTGATGATTGGTGTATTCGTCGCGCTGGACGGCCTGTTGTTCTATATTTTCTTTGAAGCCACGCTCATCCCGATGTACATCATCGTAGGCGTGTGGGGCGGCCCCAACCGAGTCTACGCCGCGTTCAAGTTCTTCTTGTACACGCTGATGGGTTCGTTGCTGACTTTGGTTGCGTTTTTATACCTCTGGAACGAAGCCGGTGGTTCGTTTGATATTCAAACCTGGCACGATTTGCCACTGGCTTACACGCCACAGGTTTTCATTTTCTTTGCGTTCTTGGCCGCCTTTGCCGTCAAAGTGCCGATGTGGCCAGTGCACACTTGGTTGCCCGATGCGCACGTCGAGGCGCCTACGGGCGGCTCGGTGGTGTTGGCAGCCATTATGCTGAAGTTGGGCGCTTATGGCTTTTTAAGATTATCGCTACCAATTGTGCCTGATGCGTCAGTGGCCATGTCAGGCATCATCATTGCCTTATCGTTGATCGCCGTGATCTATATCGGTATGGTTGCGATTGTGCAAGATGATATGAAAAAGCTCGTGGCGTATTCCTCGGTCGCGCACATGGGCTTTGTGACGCTGGGCTTCTTTATCTTCAACACAGCTGGCGTTGAGGGTGCGATTGTGCAGATGGTATCGCACGGTTTTGTTTCGGCAGCGATGTTCTTGTGTATTGGCGTGTTGTACGACCGCATGCACAGCCGTCAGATCTCTGATTACGGTGGCGTGATCAACACGATGCCGCGTTTCGTGACGTTCTTTGTATTTTTCTCGATGGCCAATGCGGGTTTGCCAGCAACTAGTGGTTTTGTGGGCGAATTCATGGTGATCATGGGTGCTGTGCAGTTCAACTTCTGGATCGGTTTGTTGGCGGCAACAGCTTTGATCCTTGGGGCCTCCTATTCTCTCTGGATGGTCAAGCGTGTTGCGTTTGGTGATGTGGCCAATGATCACGTGCGTGATTTGAAAGATCTGTCGAATCGCGAATTTTTCATTCTAGGGATCATGGCGCTTGCCGTGCTCTGTATGGGTATTCATCCCAAGCCCTTTACTGATGTGATGCACACCTCAGTCGAGGCCCTGTTGCAACACGTATCCAATTCAAAACTGTAAGCCCCGCCATGATGCAATCTCAATTCGATTTCGGCCTGGCCGCACCAGAAATTATTCTGACAGTGATGGGCATGGTCATCCTGATCCTGGATGCACTGAGCAATGGCACCCGTCGCACTCTGGCCTATGGTTTGTCTTTGCTGACTCTCGCGCTGTTGGCAGTGGTCTCTTTTTGGCAATGGAACATCGGCTTGGTGGGTGAAACATTCTTCGGAATGTACATCGCTGACCCGTTGGCGCATTTGTTAAAAATGGCCTCGTACCTTGCGGTTGCGCTCACGCTGGTTTACGGCCGTGAATACATGCAGACGCGCGATATGCTGCGCGGCGGCGAGTTTTATGTGCTGGTGCTATTTGCCTTGTTGGGGCAGATGGTCATGATCTCTGCCGGTAACTTTTTGACCATTTATTTGGGTCTTGAGTTGATGTCTTTGGCGCTCTACGCCCTTGTCGCGATTCGCCGTGATCATGCGCAGTCAACCGAGGCTGCCATGAAATATTTTGTGCTGGGCGCCTTGGCCTCAGGCTTTATGTTGTACGGTATGTCGATGTTGTACGGCGCCACCGGTAATCTTGATTTGCGCAATATTGCTGATGCAGTGAACTCGGGTCAGATCGATTATCTTCCACTCACTTTCGGCGTAGTATTTTTGGTGGCGGGTCTGGCCTTTAAGTTGGGCGCAGTGCCGTTTCATATGTGGGTGCCCGATGTGTATCAGGGCTCTCCAACGGCTGTCACTCTGGTGTTGGCAGCTGCGCCTAAATTGGCGGCCTTTGCGATCACCTTGCGTATTTTGGTAGTAGGTTTGGGAGACTTGACCACCGACTGGCAACCCATGTTGCTGATTTTGGCCTTTCTGTCGCTAGCGATTGGTAACCTGACCGCCATCATGCAGACCAACTTTAAGCGGATGTTGGCCTACTCAACCATCTCGCATATGGGCTTCATCTTGTTGGGCTTGGCTTCGGGCTCGCTAGATGGTGACAAGCAGTTTGATACTGAGTCGTATGGTTCAGCTCTGTTTTATATGTTGACTTACGTGTTGACCACGCTTGCTACGTTCGGCTTAATCATGTTGATGGCCCGCGAAGGCCACGAGTGCGAAGAGATCAGCGACCTCAAGGGCTTGAATCGTCGTAGCCCCTGGATGGCAGCATTGCTCTTGCTATTGATGTGTTCGCTGGCAGGCTTGCCACCTTTGGTTGGCTTTGACGCAAAGCTGTTGATTTTGCAGACACTGCTGAAATCGGATCGTCTGTGGCTGGCGGTTGTCGCAGTATTGTTCTCGTTGATTGGCGCTTTCTATTATTTGCGTGTGATCAAGGTGATGTACTTTGATGAGCCCGAAGTGGCTGCCCCGGCGATGAGTACAGTGTGGTGGGTACCCCGCAGCCTGATCATCATCAACGGCTTGGCGGTTCTAGTGCTTGGTCTCATGCCCAATGGATTGTTGGTGCTATGCCTGCAAGCCATGCGCGCTACCCTGGCGTTTTAAGTTAACCTCTCAAAGCTGAAGTTTCGTTTGCCTCGCGCGACGAGACTTCACTGAGACGTGTACACAGTAGGCGACAATATTTCACTAGAGGCAACGATGAATCAAACCGCGGCGGTCTGGCTCTTGATTCTGCTGGCTTTTATCGCGGCAAATGTGCCCTTTCTGAACAATCGAGTGTTTGCGGTGTGGCAGCCTAAGAGCTTGTCGCTGCCAAAGGCCTTTTGGTTGCGCGCGCTTGAGTTGCTGGTGCTGTACTTTATGGTGGGCACAGTTGGGATTGCGTTTGAGCGTTTGATCGGAAACGTTTTTACGCAGCGCTGGGAGTTTTATGCCATCACGCTTAGTCTGTTTGTCGTGATGGCGTTTCCGGGCTTTGTGTTTCGCTATTTGCTACGCCGCGCTTAAGTTTCAAACCAGTTCAACACCCCGTCAAGCCCCGCAAAATTTAACGCGTAATTCGCCTGGGCGCGTACGACGGGCTTGGCACGATACGCCACTGAATAGCCCGCTAAGCCAAGCATTTTCAGGTCGTTCGCACCATCCCCAATCGCAATAATCTGGTGCGTTTGCGCGTCAAGCGCCTGGGCAAAGGTGGTTAAGGTATCTGCTTTGCCCTGTGCATCAAGAATCCGTCCGTTGACTTTGCCTGTGAGCAGACCGTGCTCTTGCTCGAGCACGTTAGCATGTGCTGCATCAAGGCCTAACCGGGCTTTAAGTTTTTCGGTAAAAAAGGTGAAGCCACCTGAAACCAGCAGCACTTTGATCCCAGCTTGTTGTGCCGTGCTGACCAGTTGCTCTGCGCCTGGGTTCAAACGCAGTTTTTGCTCATAGACCTGTTGCAGTACCTGAGCGGATAAGCCCCTTAAAAAGGCCACGCGACGTGTCAAGCTGTCAGAAAAATCTTTGATCTCACCACGCATCGCTGCTTCGGTAATTGAGGCGACCTGCTCTTTGACTCCACCAAACGCTGCGATCTCGTCAATGCACTCGATGTTGATCAGGGTTGAGTCCATATCCATCGCCAATACTTTGCAATCGGCCAAGCGGCTGCCTGCTGCGATGTAAGCCGTATCCACTGCATGACGCTCGCCCCAGGCCAGCAACTCGGCGCGGGTCTCGACGCTATCGTTTACCTTCAATAAGCGGGCGGCCGTGGTGCTAATACGTTGCACGCCAGCGGCTTCGCTCAACGCAGCCGCTTGTTCAATAAGGTCGCTTGCCAACGCGGGTGATTGCACGACGAGATTAAAGGTGGTCATAGACAGTTTAGGCTGTTGAGTTGTGAAAGGATTGATAAAAAAAATTAAATGATTAACTGACGCTGTTTATGCAAAAAAGAGCGCTTGAGTACGCTGATTATCGTTAGGCTAGCGACCGTAATAACGTACGAACCGCCTCATAACGTGCGTTGACGTCGAGCCCGTTGATTTCAACTCGTAGTTTATCTTGGCCGGCAAAGCGAATGTTTTTTTGCTTTTGCACTAGCTCAATCAGGCGTATTGGGTCAACCGTGGTCGTTTGTTTAAAGTGCAGCATGATTTGCATCTCGCTTGCATCAATTTTTTGAATCCCCAAGGGCAAGCCTAACAAGCGGATCTTGTGGGTTGAGAGCAAGGTACGGGCTGGCTCAGGTAGTTTGCCAAAGCGATCGATGAGTTCTTCTTGGATCACAATCAAATCGTCTTCATCTTTACAACTCGATAAGCGCTTGTAGAGCGATAGCCGCGCCGGAATATCCCCACAGAAATCAGCAGGCAGTAGGGCGGGGGCGTGCAGGTTCACCTCGCAACCCGCGCTGAAGGGCGCATCAAGATCGGGCTCCACGCCGGCCTTGAGTGCGCGTACGGCTTCGTTGAGCATATCGTTGTACATCGAGAAGCCGATCTCTTGGATATTGCCCGATTGTGATTCGCCAAGCACCTCGCCGGTGCCACGAATTTCAAGATCATGCATGGCCAAAAAGAAGCCCGAACCAAGCTCTTCCATCGCTTGAATCGCCTCGAGGCGTTTTTTGGCGTTCTTGGTGATTGAGTCTTCGCCGGGCGTCATCAGGTAGGCGTAGGCTTGGTGGTGCGAACGCCCCACGCGGCCGCGCAATTGATGCAACTGCGCCAAACCAAAACGGTCGGCCCGATGGATGATGATGGTGTTAGCACTTGAGACGTCGATGCCGGTTTCGATAATCGTGGTGCATAACAACACGTTAAACCGTTGTTGATAAAAACCTTTCATCACTTGTTCAAGGTCGCGTTCACCCATCTGTCCATGCGCAACGGCAATGCGGGCCTCGGGCACAAGCTCTTCAAGGCGGGCGCGACGGTTGTGAATGGTTTCAACTTCGTTATGCAAAAAGTACGCTTGCCCACCGCGCTTGAGTTCGCGCAGCAAGGCTTCGCGAATGGTGCTGTTATCCTCACGGCGTACAAACGTTTTAATGGCCAGACGCTTTTGTGGTGCCGTAGCAATCACTGAAAAGTCGCGAATCCCTTCAAGCGACATCCCAAGTGTTCGAGGGATCGGCGTGGCTGTGAGCGTCAAGACATCGACCTCTGCGCGTAGCGACTTGAGTACTTCTTTTTGACGCACACCAAAGCGATGTTCTTCGTCGATGATGACAAGCCCCAAGCGCATAAAGTTAAGGTCTTTCGATAAGAGCTTATGCGTACCAATGACGATATCGATGGTGCCGTCGTTGATGCCCACGATGGCGCTGGCCACTTCTTTGGCGGATCTGAAGCGCGAGAGTTCAACGACCTTCACCGGCCAGTCGGCAAAGCGATCTGAAAAGGTTTGCGCGTGTTGCTCGGCCAACAGAGTCGTTGGGCACAAAATCGCGACCTGCTTGCCGTTTGCGATGGCTAAAAAGGCTGCGCGTAGGGCGACTTCGGTTTTGCCAAAGCCCACATCACCGCACACCAGTCGATCCATTGGGCGCCCCGAGGTCATGTCGGCTAAGACGCATTGGATGGCGGCGGCTTGGTCTACGGTTTCTTCAAACCCAAAGCCCTCAGAAAATAATTCGTAATCCCCTAGCGGTAACTTAAAGGCAAAGCCCTGTCGTGCAGCACGTTTGGCATAAATGTCTAACAACTCAGCCGCGGTATCGCGTACCTGCTGCGCCGCCTTGCGGCGAGCTTTCTCCCATTGGCCTGAACCAAGCTGATGCAAGGGGGCGGTCTCTGGATCGTTGCCGCTATAACGCGCAATGACGTGCAACTGCGCGACGGGTACGTACAGCGTCGTCTTATTGGCGTACTCAAGATGAAGAAACTCCATCTCGCCTTCGCCCATATCCATGTTGATCAGGCCGTGATAACGCCCGATGCCGTGTTGCGCATGAACGACCGGGTCGCCGAGGCGTAACTCAGATAAATCGCGCACCATCGCTTCGACGTTGCTGGCGCGCTCTTGATCGCGCTTGCCACGCCGCGCCGTGGTGCCGTGCCCAGGGTACAGATCATTTTCAGTGATAAAGACTAGATGCTGCCCTGGCAACTGAAAGCCGGTATTGAGCTGCGCTACCGTAATCGCAAAATGGGCATCACCTTCTAAAAACAGGGCGAGTGATTCGGTTTGTGCGTCTGGGATCAGGCCATGCTCGGCCAGCATCTGCAAGATAGTTTCGCGGCGACCGTGCGAGTCAGTACACAAGACCAGCCGTTGTTGCGTTTGACCCAACAGCGCACGGAGCTTTTGTACTGGGTCGTCAGAACGGCGCGAAATCCCGATATCGGGTGCAGCTAAAAACTCAGGGTGTTCGGTCTCGGTGGTGAGTGCGATTCGTGCAAATAACTTGAGCTGTTCAAACAGCGTGTCAGCCCGCAAAAATAACGCGTCTGGTGCAAGCACTGGGCGCTCACGATCACTCTTTAAAAAGTTATAGCGGCTGGCAGTGTCTTGGGCAAAGCGACGCATAGCGTCGTCGATATCCCCCAAAGTCACCATGATGGTGTCTTGCGTCAGGTAATCGAATAAGGTGGCTGTGGTATCAAAAAACAGCGGCAAATAATACTCAACGCCAGCAAACGCAATCCCACTACCAATATCGCGGTAGGGCAACGCACGCGATGGGTCGCCTTCAAACACTTCGCGAAAGCCCGAGCGAAAATGATTACGTGCGGCTTCATCCATCGGAAACTCGCGCCCAGGCAGCAACTGCACCGAGCCTACAGGGTACAAGCTGCGCTGTGTGTCGATATCGAAGGCACGAATCGATTCGATTTCGTCATCAAATAAATCGATGCGATAGGGCACCACAGAGCCCATCGGAAACAAATCAATTAAGCTGCCGCGTACACAGAACTCGCCCGGCACCGTTACCTGAGAAACATGGGCGTAATTTGCTAACATCAATTGCGCGCGTAACGCGGCTTCGTCGAGCTTGTCTTTCTGCTTGAATGAAAAAGTGTAAGCAGCCAAAAAGCTTGGTGGCGGTAAGCGGTAAAGCGCCGTGGTGATCGGTACGGTCAACACATCAACTTCGTGTTGCATCAAAGCGTGCAAGGTACGCAGTCGCTCAGAGATCAAGTCTTGGTGTGGCGAAAAACTATCGTAGGGCAGAGTCTCCCAGTCGGGCAGTGGGCGCACTTTGAGCTCAGGGGCAAAAAGCGGGATCTCATCGGCGAGGCGCTGTGCCTCAAGTGGTTCAGCCGTCAACAGGACAAGTGTTTTGCCGGCTTGCCGCGCTAGTTGTGCCAACAACCACGCATCACCCGAGCCGGGCGGGCGAGGATGGTGATAGCGCAGACCTGGTTTCAGGGCAGTGAGCAGGGTTGAAAGTGTTGAGGCGACTGAAGCGGGTGCAACGGGCATGACAAGCCAATATAAAAAGGATGCAGGCGCCATCCCAAAATAGGGGGCGCCGCGTGAAGTGCTGATTATAAGACGAGGGGTGCCAACGCAAGCGTTACAAAGATCAGAAATATGGCGATGATTCTTAGTGAATTTGAAAGTTGTGCTTGTGTTGTCATGCGTTGAGTCGTCGGCGGGCGATCTGGCCAGTCTTTTTCATAGACGCGATGCTGGGTCGACCCATATAATGAGTCGCTCTAATGGAATGCTATGAGCCTTGCTAAGACCACCCCGCGTATTGTTGCCCTTGTGCCTTCGGCCGGTGTGGGTGCGCGTGCGCAGTCGCAGGTGCCCTCTGTGATGTCTAATGCAGCCATGCCTAAGCAATACCGCCTATTGGCAGGGGTGCCGATGTTGCGACGCTCGGTGCAGGCCTTGTTGAACGAGCCTCGAATTGAACAAGTGCGTGTGGTGGTGGCCTTGGGTGATTTGCTAGCAACGCAATGCCTGGCTGGCTTGCCACGCACGGTCTGCTGCCCTTGTGGTGGCGCTACACGCGCGCAAACAGTATTAAATGGTCTTCAAGACGCGCAATTGCGTGCAGAAGACTGGGTGCTTGTGCACGATGCGGCTCGACCTGGTTTGCCCGCAGAGGCTTTGGCGCGCCTGATCGATAGTTGTTTGCCTCACTCGGTGGGTGGTTTGCTGGCGATGCCAGTTGCCGATACGGTGAAGCGTTCGCACCCGACGCCCTCGAAGACTGTGCAACAAACGATTGCGCGCGAGTGGTTGTGGCTGGCACAAACCCCGCAAATGTTTCGGGCCGGTTTGCTCGAGCAGGCCTTGGTCACTGCAATTGAGCGCAACCTGTCGATTACCGATGAGTCTTTAGCACTCGAAGTTGCGGGGCATGCGCCTTTATTGATACAAGGTTCGGCCTTAAATGCCAAGGTGACATGGCCCGAAGATTTTGACTGGGTGCAATCATGGCTGTAACTTACGCGCGTGAGCGTCAAGGTCAGTGCAAGTGAACCCTCATGCGTTTCGCGTTGGGCAGGGCTTTGATGTACACGCACTGGTGCCCGAGCGCGCTTTAATCATTGGTGGCGTGCAGATTGAGCACAGTTTAGGTTTGCTGGGGCACTCGGATGCTGACGTGTTGTTGCATGCGTTGACGGATGCCCTGTTGGGTGCAGCGGGGCTGGGTGACATTGGTCGGCATTTTCCGGACACTGATCCTCAGTACCGGGCTGCGGATAGTCGTGTGTTGTTGCGTACCGCGTATCAACGGGTGCGTGAGGCGGGTTGGCAGGTGGTCAATATCGACGCCACCATTCATGCGCAAGCACCAAAAATGGGCCCTCATATTGTTGGGATGATTGCCAATATTGCCCATGACCTGACCCTTGCGGTCACCTCGATCAATATCAAAGCTAAAACCAACGAAGGCTTGGGCCACCTTGGGCGCCAAGAAGGGATCGCCGCAAATGTGATCGTGTTACTGAGCGCTCACAGCCCGCCATCCGGGATAAACACATAGCCATGCCCCCACACGGTTTGAATATACGCGGGCTTTGAAGGGTTCACCTCGATGAGTTTACGCAGGCGCGAGATTTGCACATCTAGGCTGCGGTCGTAGGCCTCGTATTCACGCCCACGGGCGAGTTCCATCAGTTTTTCGCGCGAGATTGGAATCTTAGGGTGGCGACCAAAGACCTTTAGCACTGAAAATTCACCGGTTGTGATCGGTACGATATGACGATCGCGTGTCAGGGTGCGCGTGGCCAGATTGAGCTCAAAGGGCCCAAAGTAGATGGCTTCGTGATCGTAACTAGGCGCGCCTGGATGTTCGTCGCTGCCACGCCGACGCAAAATTGCTTTGATACGGGCTAAGAGTTCACGCGGATTAAAGGGCTTGGATAGATAATCATCTGCGCCCATTTCGAGGCCAATGATGCGATCGATTTCTTCGGCACGGGCTGTGAGCATAATCAGCGGAGTATTGTCGTGATTGCCGCGCAGGCGACGGCAAATCGACAAGCCATCCTCGCCCGGCAGTATTAAATCAAGCACCAACAAGTCAATGTGTTCGCGATGCCAGATTTTGCTCATCTCTTGGCCATCTTCGGCTGTTAATACGCTAAAGCCTTGATCGGTAAGATATCGACGTAATAAATCACGCAAACGAGGGTCGTCATCGACCACTAGAATTTTGCGCACAATAGGGGAGGGTAAGATATTCATCATGTAAAACACTTGCTTTTTAAGGCAAGTAGAAGCCAAAAGTTGGACTGGAACAATGCAAGACCGCACCATACCGGATTTGTCACAAAGTTTTGCACGTACTGAGCTATGCTGAAAGCGTTGTAACAACTAGTTACACATGCAAGCGGGAAGGCGAGAGAAAACTTGGCTGAGCCGGAGCGAGTTCATGTGACGCCATTCAAGTCGCACGAGAGTAATTTTTAATCACGAGAAAACGCGATACACGCACTGAAGTGATGATTTGTTAGCGAAAATGGCTGACAGAGAATTTGCTCAACATAGAAGGGACAACCCAGATGTTTCAAGCTAGCCAATTACGTCGAACTCTTGAAGTCAGCGGAAAACAGTACGATTATTTCAGCCTGCCCGAAGCCCAGCTGGCCGGTTTGAGCGAGCTCAACACCTTACCCTATACCTTGCGAATTTTGCTTGAAAATTTGTTGCGACATCAGGCGCTCAACGATCACGCTGTTTCGTCTGTCGACGTCAAGCAACTGGTGGCGCAGCTGGTGGCTCGCCAAGCCGATTGTGTGATTGAGTTCAGGCCTGCGCGCGTGTTGATGCCTGAATCGTCTGGGCTGACCTTGATGGGTGATTTGGCCGCGATGCGCGATGCAATGACTGCTCTTGGTGGTGACCCAGCGTTGATCAATCCTAGCGTCGCCATGGATTTTGTCGTTGATCATTCTGTGATGGTTGAAGATTCGGGTAAGCCGACTTCGCTTGAACACAATATGGCGATTGAGTTTGAGCAAAATCGTGAGCGGTACGAATTTTTGCGCTGGTGTAGTCAGGCCTTTGATGGCTTGCGCGTGTTTCCGCCGGGCTCTGGGATTTTGCATCAGATCAATTTAGAATTTTTAGGCAAAGTGGTTTGGACGAAAGAGCATCAAGGTCGCCAGTTGGCGTTTCCTGATTCGTTGATTGGGATGGATAGCCATACTGCGATGATCAATGCCTTAGGGGTCGTGGGTTGGGGTGTCGGTGGCTTTGAGGGTGGTGCAGTGGCCTTGGGAGAGCCGGTCTCTGTCCCAATCCCTGAAGTCGTTGGCTGTCAGTTGATCGGTGCGTTACAGCCCGGTGTGACCTCAACCGACCTGGTACTGACCATCACACAACGTTTGCGTGGCGAAGACGTGATTGGGCGGTTCATTGAGTACTTTGGTGTAGGGGTCGATGCACTGACCTTGCCTGAACGGGCAACCGTCTCAAACATGACGCCCGAGTGTGGCGCTACCATGAGTTTTTTTCCGGTGGATCACGAGACGCTTCGTTATCTGACTGTTTCAGGGCGCGATGCTCAACAAGTTGCACTGGTCAAGGCTTATTGTCAGGCGCAAGGTTTGTGGCGAGACGCCCAGACCTTGACGCCACACTACGCTAAAGTGATCGAGATTGATTTGTCGGCAGTGGTGCCCAGTATGGCGGGCCCGAGTCGCCCAGATGCGCGGGTTGATCTGGCAGGGGTTGCTCAAGCGTTTAACCATGTGATTGCGGCTAAGAAGACGCCGGTACCTACTCTCGCACCTGAGAAGCTTGGTACTAGCGTGGCGCAGGGCAAACCGTCTTCATCTTCAGTTCAGGTGACAGAAGCGGCGATGTCGGTCAGCGACATTCAGGATGGCTCGGTAGTCATCGCCGCCATCACAAGTTGCACCAACACGTCTAATCCTGCTGTGATGATTGGTGCGGGTTTACTGGCCCGTAACGCACGTCGTCGTGGATTGAAGCCCAAGCCTTGGGTGAAAACGTCGTTATCCCCGGGTTCGCGTGTGGTGGCCGATTATTTAAAGGTCTCAGGGTTGCAAGCTGAGCTTGATGCTTTAGGCTTTAACGTCGTAGGTTTTGGTTGCATGAGTTGCATGGGAAACTCTGGCCCACTGCCCGAGCCGATTTTAAAAGCGATTGAAGCCCGACAGTTAGCCACCGTGGCGGTGTTGTCGGGTAATCGTAATTTTGATGCGCGCGTGCACAACAGCGTGCAAGTCAACTTTTTAGCTTCGCCGCCCTTGGTGGTGGCGTATTCGCTGACAGGCTCAATACGAACTGACCTCACCCAAGAGCCGTTAGGGCAAGACGAGCAAGGTGCCGCGGTGTATCTGAAAGATATTTGGCCCGCCCCTGAAGAGATTCGCGCCATGATCGAACGCTATGTTGAGCCTCATTTGTATCAAGAGCGCTATCAAACAATTTTTGAAGGTTCGCCACAATGGCGGGCATTGACAAGTGTGACTGGCAAAATTTACGACTGGAATCCAGAGAGTCTGTTTATTCAACGCCCGCCGTATTTTGATGGCATGACTCGCGAGGTGCCTGCGCACGAAGATATCCTTGGTGCACGAGTGCTTGGGATGTTTGGCGATATGCTCACGACCGATCACATTTCGCCGATCGGAAAATTTTCTGTGCAGACGCCCGCCGGCGAGTATCTGCAGTCTTTGGGGGTTGCCCCGGCAGATTTTGTGAATTACGGGGCGCGTCGCTTAAACCACCAAGTTATGATGCGCGGTACGTTTGCAAACGTACGTCTGCATAACGAACTGACTCCAGACGTGCAGGGCAGTTCGACCTTGCATATGCCTAGCAAAGAGCCGATGTCAATTTACGCAGCGGCGCAACGGTACCGCGAAGAAGGCGTTCCCTTGGTGATCGTCGCTGGCAAAGAATACGGTGCGGGGTCGTCGCGCGATTGGGCTGCCAAAGGTACGGGTTTACTGGGTGTGCGTGCCGTGATAGCCGAATCACTTGAGCGGATTCATCGGTCAAACTTGGTCAGTATGGGCGTGTTGCCACTGCAATTTTTAAACGGCGACACTCGCCAGTCGCTTGGCTTGAACGGCTCTGAAAGCTTTGATATTCGTGGCTTAAAACAAGGTCTCAAGGCGCGGGATCAGCTTGGGTGCCTAGTCCGGTACTCCGATGGTCGTTCATGCACCATCCGGCTCTTGGTACGTCTGGATAGCGACGTTGAAGCCGAATATTACAAGCATGGTGGCATTTTGCAGTGCGTGCTCAGGGCTCGTCTCGAACAGGCGTGCTAACCCATACAATACGCGCATGACACATATTTTGGCCCTCGAAACCTCTACGACCACCTGCTCGGTAGCGCTACTGACTGAGCAAGGCGCAAGCGTTGCCGTGGTGCAGCGCCAACTTGAGGGTACGGCGGGTCATGCAGCAAATCTTTTGCCCATGGTCAGCGCCTTGTTAGCCGAGTGCGGCATCGAGCGTGGGTCTTTGAGTGCGGTAGCGTTTGGTCAGGGTCCTGGGGCTTTTACTGGCATTCGCGTGGCCTGTGGGGTGGCTCAGGGCATGGGTTTGGCGCTGCAAATCCCCTTAATTCCGATCGGAGCATTGCCCGCGGTTGCTGCGCAGGCAGCGGGGCATTTGCCTCAACATCTGATTCTTGCCGCGCTTGACGCACGCATGGATGAAGCCTACTTTGCGGCGTATGTCGATGATGTTTTGCATGGTTTAGTGACCTTGCAGCCGCCCGTGTTACTGCCTGCGGGGCAACTGTCGGCGTTCATTGAACTGCGCTTGCCGCTATGGCATAGCCGCGCGCCTGACGCACGAGGGGTCTGTTACGTCGGCGAAGGCTGGAGTTTGGCTGGGGCGACAGTGGGCTTGCCCCTTGAGTGCCTGGCTGACGATCTTCTGGCGCGACCCACAGCACAAGCCGTTGCAGCCTTGGCGTTGCGAGGCTGGCATGCCGGTCAAACCGTCTTGCCTGAGCATGCGGCCCCGCTCTATTTGCGCGACCGTGTAGCGTTTACCGTCGCCGAGCGGGCGTTGGGTGAAGGGGGTAATCCTCGTGCCTTGGCGCCTAGTCAGGCGGCCTTGGTGCCTATGACAGTAGCCGATCTGCCCGAAGCGCTTGAAATCGAACGTGCGGTGCAGTCGTTTCCCTGGACACTTAAAAATTTTGAAGATGCGCTGGCGGCGGGTTACGAGGCCTGGGTTTTGCGTCAAGACGCTGAACTACTTGGGTTTTGTATCGCGATGCAGGCGCCTGACGTGGCACACATCTTGGTGATCGCCGTGGCGCGCGAACATCAGCGTCAAGGCTATGCCCATCAGTTACTGGCACAAATCACTCGCAGCGCGCAGGCCCAAAGCGCAGAGGGCTTGCTGCTTGAGGTTCGTCCCTCAAACCACGCAGCACTCGCTTTTTATGCCCGCGAAGGGTTTAATCAGATCGGCGTGCGCCGCGCGTACTATCCTGCAGGACGAGGCGAACGCGAAGATGCGTATGTCTTGAAGAAAACCTTTGATCAATCGTAAGCCCCACTGAGCATTATGACGCCAAGCCCTGATCCTAAGCCCTTGCAATACTCGGCCTTACAGCTGGCGTGGTTGCACGAGCTGGGTATTGATAAGCCTTGGCTGCCTGGCGATGCGCGTGCAACGGTTGCTAGAGCAGCACCAGCACCAGCACCAGCACCAGCACCAGCACCAGCGCCAGCACCATTACCAGCAGCGCGTTCAGCGACTCGCGGCGCCGCAAGTAAACCACAACAAGCTGCAGCACCGATGAGTGCAGTGAGTATCGCTGCGATGACCGCGCTGACAGCTGCTGCTGCCGCTGCGGCCCCCGATCTTGAGTCGTTAACGCTTGCGGCCAGTGCCTGTCAGGCTTGCGGGCTTTGTCGACAGCGTGACCAAGTGGTGATGG
This sequence comes from Bordetella parapertussis, assembly GCA_945895265.1. Classification (GTDB taxonomy): domain Bacteria; phylum Pseudomonadota; class Gammaproteobacteria; order Burkholderiales; family Burkholderiaceae_B; genus Zwartia; species Zwartia parapertussis_I. The sequence continues at coordinate 42,402 of CAMDEF010000023.1, forward strand.
GGCAGGGCGTGACACAGCCTGCTATTTTGGTAATTGGTGATGGCCCGGGCGAGCAAGACGATCGTAAGGGCCTGCCTTTTATGGCCGAGTCTGGCGCGTTGCTTGATCAAATGTTGTTAACCATTGGTAGCGCGCGTACGCGTGATGTGTATCTGACGAATCTTGTGAAATGTCGGCCTCCCGGAAACCGGCTTGCCCTGCGCGAAGAAGTCGCGGCTTGCCAGTCGTATCTGGTGCGTCAGCTTGAATTGTTGCGCCCCTTTAGTATTTTGGCGTTGGGGCGTGTGGTGGCGCAGTCCTTGTTGAACACAGACGAGCCTTTACAAAACTTGCGAGGCCGGGTGCATCAGCTTGAGGTGGCCGGGCAAACGATCCCTTTGGTTGCCAGTTATCACAGTGGCCACTTACTCAACCACCCCGCAGACAAAGCGGCAGCTTGGCAAGATTTGCAGTTGCTGCGCACGCTGCGGCGCTAAGTCTACCGAGCGCTCTTGAGTTGCACTGCTTAGCGCCCTTGGGATCGCCACCCTTCTTTAAGGCGGTGAGGATGTCAAAGTGCCTTACCGTGCCCCTCTTGCCCGATCTGCTCAAGTAGGCCTGGGTGATGTTTAAGGTTGCTTTTATTCCAGTAGATGATCAATAGCATCACCCCAGCAACTAACACGCCAAAGATCCCGATGATGATGCTGATCGACAGCTGCAGCCACAATAAAAGGGTGTAAATCGCTACCATCAGCAAAATGTTCAATTGTTCATTGAAATTTTGTACGGCAATCGAATGACCGGCCGACAATAATACGTGGCCACGATGTTGTAGCAGAGCGTTCATCGGTACGACAAAATAGCCAGAGGTCAAGCCAATCAAAATCAGCAGAATATAGGCGGCCCACGGTAGCTCGACGCCCATAAAATTGATTGTCCAAGAAGACTGGACAAAGGGCATCAAGAGCACGATGAAGCCCATCGCAACGCCCAGTGGTAACACGGTTAAGGCGCGAGGTAAGGCGACTCGACCGGCCAGCACTGCGCCGAAAATGGTGCCAATGGCCGTGATGCCCATCAAAATCGATGCCTGATCCAGGCGGTAGCCAAGATGGCTGCGACCCCACTCGATCACGATTAATTGCAATGTGGCACCAGCGCCCCAAAACAGTGTGGTGACGGCCAGCGAGATTTGCCCAAGCTTATCTTTCCAGAGGATACGAACATAGCCCCAAAACGCTTTCATCAAGCTCAACGGGTTTTTTTGCTGTTTAGGGTAAACAATATTGGTTTTGGGAATCATCAGCGTGCAGATTGCGGCCGCGGCATAGATCAGAGCGATCACTAAAATCGCGGCCTCGGCTGGTGTTTGCACAAAGCCGCTGAACCAGGGATGGGCGAGTAACCAGTCCGACACTACAGGGGAGACGAGTACACCCCCCACCAAGGTGCCCAGAATAATGGAGAGGATCGTCAGGCCTTCGATCCAGCTATTGCCTTTTACCAGCTGCAACGGTGGCAACATTTCTGTGACGATGCCATATTTGGCAGGCGAATACGCTGCTGCACCGATCCCCACCAAGGCGTAGGCTGCGCAGACAAGGTTGACTTGCCCACCCTCTGATAACCCTAAAAAAGCGTAACAAAACATCAGGGCGCAGCCACTGACCTTGATGGCATTGGTCATGAACATGACCCGACCTTTAGGATAAGAATCTGATATCGCACCGACGAAGGCTGCCAGCAGCACGTACGAGGCCGCAAACCACCATTTCATCATGGGGGCCATCCAGTCGGGACCATGAAGCTGCTGAATGAGCGCAATCGCGGCGATAAAAAGCGCGTTGTCGGCAAGCGAAGAAAGCGCTTGCGCCGCCATAACGGTAAAAAAGCCTCTGTTCACTTGGAGCGTCTTCTAAAAGGGGGTTAAGTTCAAAATACCGACGGAACCTCGTTTGGCTCGCAGGCTAGACCCGTTTTCGCCTGTCCGAGTATACCGACAGATCTTTTGTTATTTAGTCTGAGCGTTAGCACGCCACAATGCGGGATTTCGAGAAAAAAGAGAATGAGGGATTGCCCTTGGTACAGATTTGGGTAGAACAGCCATTCATGCTGATTGTCAAAGCTAAATTCGCCTCAGGCTGCGTTATGATCAAGGGTATTCCATCCCAAATTGTGTCCAACTATTGTGCGCCTGACCCAGATCAAACTTGCCGGCTTCAAATCTTTTGTCGATCCGACCGTGATCCCTACCCCCAGTCAGCTAGTTGGTGTAGTGGGGCCTAATGGTTGTGGCAAATCTAACATCATTGATGCGGTACGTTGGGTGATGGGCGAAAGTCGTGCGTCTGAGTTGCGCGGCGAATCGATGCAAGATGTGATTTTCAGTGGCTCAAGCCAGCGTAAAGCCTCGGCACGCGCTTCAGTTGAATTAGTGTTTGATAACAGCGATGGTCGAGCCACTGGTCAGTGGGCCAGTTATGGCGAAATCGCAGTACGGCGGGTGTTGACCCGTGATGGCACTAGTAGCTATTTCATCAACAATCAACAAGTGCGGCGTCGCGATGTTTACGATATTTTTCTAGGAACAGGCTTAGGTTCGCGCGGGTACGCCATCATCGGTCAAGGCATGATTAATCGACTGATTGAAGCTAAGCCCGAAGAACTGCGCGTCTACCTTGAAGAGGCGGCTGGTGTTTCGCGCTATAAAGAGCGCCGTCGTGAAACTGAAAATCGTTTATCAGACACGCGCGAAAATCTTGTGCGTGTCGAAGATATTTTGCGTGAACTTGGTTCACAACTTGAAAAGCTTGAAGGTCAGGCCGAAGTGGCACGTGAGTACCGAGGCCTGCAAACTGAGGGTGAAGCCAAGCAAAATGCACTGTGGTTTTTAAAAGAGTCTGCGGCGCAAGAAGAGCGTGATCGCACACAACAAAACATTGAGCGTGCCCATACCGAACTCGAAGCCTCAACGGCTGGGCTGCGGGCCAGTGAAGCCGCGCTTGAATCGCGCCGTCAGGCACATTATGCCGCTGGCGATGCCGTGCACGCCGAGCAGGGTGCTTTGTACGAAGCCAATGCTAAAGTGAGTAGTCTAGAGGCTGAGATCCGACACGTGGTCGAGTCGCGTAATCGTGTACAAAGCCGACGCGCGCAATTGCAAGTGCAGATCACCGAGTGGGAGTCTCAGCGCGAGCACTGCCAACAACAAATATTGGATGGTGAAGACGAACTCGCCACCAGTGCTGCTCGCTCTGAAGAGGCGCGTGACCTGGCTATCGCGGCGCAAGCCGGTCTGCCCGAGATTGAAACCCGCGTACGCGAAGCGGCGGCCCAACGCGAAGAGATGCGAATTGCGCTGGCGCGGATCGAGCAAAGTCTGGCGTTGGCGGCTCAAACGCAGCGCGATTCTGATCGTCAATTGCAGGCACTCGAGCTGCGTCGTGAGCGCTTGCTGCAAGAATTAAAAGGTGTCGAGTCACCTGATCTGGCTGCGCTTGAACAACTGACTGGTGATAAGCTTTCGACTGAAGAGCTTCTCGAAGAGGCGCAAGGCAAACTCATCGAGTTTGAAGAGCGTTTGCCGCAGGCCGATGCTCAGCGCAACCAGGCCCAGCAAATCGCTCTGACCGAAGCCGAGGCCTTGGCTCGCTTAGACGCTCGCTTGTCAGCCCTTGTGCGCTTGCAAGAAGATGTGCAAAAGAAAGGGGCCCTTGAGCCCTGGCTCGCCAAGCATGAACTCACGACCTTGGGTCGTTTGTGGCAAAAGCTGCACGTTGAGGTTGGCTGGGAGACCGCAATAGAGGCGGTGCTCAACGAGCGCATGACAGGCCTTGAGGTGCGCAATCTAGATTGGGCGCGTGCCTTTGCGGCCGATGCGCCTCCGGCGCGTCTGGCGTTTTATCAATTGCCGGTGGCCGCTGCAGCGATCGCCGCACCAACAGGCTTTACGCCGCTGACCTCGTTGTTGCGTATTAGTGATCCAGAGCTGCGCACCTTGCTGCAGTCATGGCTTGGACACGTCTTTATTGCAAAAGATATTACTGAAGCATTAGCCCTGCGTGCCTCACTGCCGGCGGGTGCCTTGCTAGTGGTGCAGGGCGGGCACTTGGTTGACGCGAACAGCGTGCGCTTTTATGCCCCAGACTCTGAACAAGCGGGTTTACTGGCGCGCCAGCAAGAAATCGAAAACCTACAGCGCGAAATCAAAGCGCGCCAACTGATCGCCGATCAGTCGCGCTCGGCGGTGGCGCAGGCCGAAGCCGCATGGCAACAGGTTTCGCAAGCCTTGCCGCCCCTGCGTCAGCGTGTCAGTGAGGTCACCCGTCGTCTGCATGACTTGCAACTTGAGCACACGCGTTTGCTTCAGCAGGTTGAACAAACTCGCGAGCGTTCAGGTCGGCTTGAGCAAGACTTGGCCGAAGTCGCCTCGCAACAAGAAGAATTACAAGCCACCAAAATCGAAGCCGAAACGCGTTTCGAAGAGCTCGATACTGAAATCGCCACCTTACAAGAGGCCTATTCTGAGGCTGAGATGGCGGGCGAGGCTCTGGCAGACGAAGCACAAACTGCTAGCGATCGCTTGCGCGACCAAGAGCGCGGCGCCCAAGAGGCCGAGTTTAATGAGCGTGGGATTCGTGCTCGCATTGCCGAACTACAGCGTAATCTGCAAGTGGCAACCGAACAAAATACGCGCGCCAAGCAAGAGTTGATTACGCTTGAGTCTGACCTCACCACACTTGACGCAGCAGCGGCCGAGGCTGGCCTGCAAGAGGCGCTTGAGTTGCGTGCCGAGCGCGAAGAGGCTCTGAGTCGAGTCCGGATCGAGATGGATACTCTGGCTGCGCAGTTACGCGAGGCGGATGAAGAGCGTCTGACGCTTGAACGCTCTCTTGAGCCGCGCCGTGAACGCATCATGCACTTACAGTTGCAAGAGCAAGCCGCTCGTCTGGCGGCTGAACAATTTGCCGAGCAACTCAACGAGCGCCAGGTTGATCGTCTTGCTGTGCAGGCCTCACTGGTCGATCAGCCAGAAGAGTGGTCGCGCCCGGCCTGGTTGCAAAGCGAAGTGCAACGTATCACGAAAAAAATCGAAAGTCTGGGCTCAGTGAACTTGGCAGCGCTTGACGAACTCAATGAATCGCGCGAACGTAAAGGTTACCTTGATGCGCAATTTCTTGATTTGCAGACTGCTATCAACACACTCGAAGACGCTATCCACAAAATCGATCGCGAAACCCGTGATTTGTTGCAGACAACCTTTAACGAAGTTAATACGCACTTCGGTGAATTGTTTCCCAAACTCTTTGGTGGGGGCGAGGCACGACTGATTATGACCGGCGACGAGATCCTAGATGCCGGCGTTCAGGTGATGGCCCAACCACCCGGAAAACGCAATACCTCGATTCACTTGCTGTCAGGAGGCGAAAAAGCCTTGACTGCGACTGCCTTAGTGTTTGCGCTGTTCAAACTGAATCCAGCGCCTTTTTGCTTACTCGATGAGGTTGATGCGCCACTTGATGACGCGAACACCGAGCGTTATGCTAATTTGGTAGGCAGTATGGCAGAGCACACGCAGTTTTTGTTTATTTCGCATAATAAAATTGCGATGCAAATGGCACGGCAATTGATTGGTGTCACCATGCAAGAACAAGGTGTATCAAGAATCGTGGCAGTTGATATTGAATCGGCGCTGCAACTTGCAGCAGAAGCGGCTTAATTCTAGGGTCTACACATGAGTGAGTTGCAGATCTATCTGATTGTTTTGGGCGCAGGCGTCATTTTGCTACTGCTTGGCTTTAATTGGATTCAAGATCTGCGTGTGCGCAAGCGCATGCAGGCTGAGCTACCGAGAATTGATCAAGACCCTCTTTTGGGTGAGCCCACTTACAGTGAGAGTGGGCGTCGCGAGCCCGGCCTCGGTGGCGGGGCGGTGGTGTTGCCCTTTACAGGGGGCGTTCAAGACACCGCAGATACCGACGCGCTCGAACCTGACTCTGTCACAGAGGCGGTCATTGAGCTGACATTTCAGGGGCCGATGACGGGCGAGGATTTGGCGCCCTTGCTGATCCCTTTACGTATCGCGGGTCGCAAAGCGGTTAGGGTGTTTGTGCAAAATGTGCAAGGGCAGCATGCCACGCAGATTGATCCCCAAGACCAATATATTTCGGTGCAGCTTGCCGTGCTGTTAGCCAATCGCAGTGGCCCGCTGAGCGCCATTGAATGGTCGCAAATTTTTACGCGTGCACAAACCTTAGCGGATCAGCTTGAGTGCACGCTCGAGGCCCCCGAGCAAGAGCAAGTGGTTGAGCTGGCGCGGCGTTTAGATCAGATCTGCGAGGGGCTCGATACGCAAGTTGGTTTGACTTTACTGTTGGCGGGTGTGCGCTCAGTGTCCGACGTGAGCAGCGCTGCGCAAGCGATGGGTTTCGTGCCTTACATGGGTCGTTTTGCCTGGTGCGGTGATCATGGTTTTGTCTGTTTTACGCTTTCGCGCGCAGACGAAGAGTCGTTTGACGCTGGGATGGCTGGCGTTGATCGGTTGAGTTTGTTGTTGGATGTGCCGCGTAGCCCGGTCGATACCCGCGCGTTCGGCCGTATGACTGAGATTGGGCAAGAACTCGCTCAGCGCTTAGGCGCCGAACTGGTTGACGACCAAGATCGTGCGCTGCAGCCGGGTGCCGAACTGTTAATTGATGAGCAACTTAAAACGGTCTATGTCAATCTTGAACATGCCGGCTTTCATGCAGGTGGTGCGCGCGCCTTGCGCGTATTTGTGTAACGTCTGTTGGGGCGTTGTATGACAGAAGCCCTTACGCGTGCAGCGTGGCTGCGCGGCGAGATCGAGCGACATAATCAGGCTTATTACGTACAAGATGCGCCTCAGACCAGCGACGCACAATACGATTTGCTGATGCGCGAACTGCAGGCGCTTGAAGCCAGCCAGCCAGAGTTGATTACGCCTGAGTCGCCCACCCAACGCGTGGGTGCCGCACCCTTGACCGCTTTTGGTAGTGTCACCCATGTGGTGCCTATGTTGTCATTAGGAAACGCTTTTGAAGCTGAAGACGTGCAGGCGTTTGATAAGCGCGTTGCCGATACGCTTAAGGCAGCTGGCAAGCTGAGTGGTGCTGAGCTAGTTCACTATTTTTGCGAGCTCAAGCTTGATGGTTTGGCGATTAACTTGCGCTATGAACGCGGGGCGCTGGTGCAGGCAGCAACGCGCGGTGATGGGCAAACCGGCGAAGACGTCACCAGTAATATCCGGACCATCAAGTCGATTCCGCTGCGTTTAAGGGGCGAGCCTCACGAGATACCCGAGGTGCTTGAAGTGCGCGGTGAAGTGTTTATGAACTTAGCCGATTTTGCTCTGTTAAATGAAGCCCAGCGCACGCGCGGTGAAAAAATATTTGTGAATCCCCGCAACGCTGCGGCGGGTAGTTTGAGACAGCTCGATCCTCGCATCACAGCGCAACGTCCGTTAAGATTTTTTGCCTACGGTTGGGGCGATATTGGTGGCTTGCAGTTCGCTAAGCATAGCGACTTACTCGACTGGATGGCGCGTTTAGGCTTGCCAGTCAATGTTACACAGCATGTCGTAGCGCAAGGGGCCTCTGATCTGCTGCGCTATTACGAGCAAGTGGGTGCGCGTCGTGCGAGCCTACCCTACGATATCGATGGCGTCGTCTATAAGGTCAATGATCTTGATGCGCAACGTATCTTAGGTTTTGTCGCTCGTGCACCACGCTTTGCCATCGCACATAAATTTCCGGCGCAAGAAGCATTTACCACCTTGCTTGATATTGAAGTGCAGGTGGGTCGTACCGGAGCAATTACGCCAGTGGCGCGCTTGGCGCCTGTGTTTGTTGGGGGCGTGACGGTCACCAATGCCACCTTGCACAACGAAGATGAAATTCGTCGTAAAGACGTACGCGTGGGGGATACAGTGATCGTGCGTCGTGCTGGCGATGTCATCCCCGAAGTGGTGGGCCCGGTACTTGAAAAGCGCCCAGCGTTTGCGCCCCAATTTGTGATGGTGACCGCATGCCCGATTTGCGGTTCTGCGATTGAGCGGCTTGAAGACGAAGCAATCGCTCGTTGCACTGGCGGCTTGTTTTGTGCTGCCCAGCGTAAACAAAGCTTGATTCACGCAGCAGGACGCAAGGCACTTGATATCGAAGGCTTAGGCGAAAAACTTGTTGAGCAACTGGTGGATCGCGAGCGCATTCATTCACTCGCCGATATTTTTACCTTGCAAGCCGCTGAGCTTGCAGGCTTTGAGCGGATGGGGCAAAAATCAGCAGACAATTTGATTGCCGCCATCCAGCAAGCTAAACAACCACCGCTCGGGCGTTTGATTTTTGCTTTGGGGATTCGTCATGTCGGTGAAACCACAGCGCGTGATCTGGCGCTACATTTTGGCTCGATTGAGAGCTTGATGGCGGCAAGTGTGGATGAGTTGTTGGATGTCAACGACGTCGGGCCCGTGGTAGCGGGTTCGCTTGCGCGGTTTTTTGCTGAAGCGCACAATCAAGAGATTGTGGTTGCCCTTCGCCAGCAAGGCGTTGAGCCACAGGCAGAGGTGGCTGCGCGCAGTGCGGGCTTGTCTGGCAAAACCTTTGTTTTGACGGGCACGTTACCAGTGTGGTCGCGTGAAGATGCTTCTAGTTTGATTGTGGCGGCCGGCGGAAAAGTCACCGGCTCGGTCTCAAGAAAAACATCGTTTGTGGTGGCGGGTGCTGATGCGGGCAGCAAACTTGAAAGGGCACGCGAGTTGGGTGTCGCGGTATTGGATGAGGACGGCTTGCGCGCGTTGCTGGCACAAGTCTAGCGGCATTGTGTCGCGCGATCGCAACTCTGGTTGCTACCGCCATTGCGAGCAAGGACAAAAATGATAAGCCCCCAGAGATGGCTGATGACGCCATATCTGGGGGCTTTAAGCATTCAATGTTGAATGCTGTGACATCGGTCGTTGACGCGCTTTAGCGCAGCCGACCGATCACTTCAGTTACTTAATCGTTGCGCTGCCGCGAAGTTCAGCCTGAAAGGTTGTCAGTGCGGTTTGCTTCATCATTTCTTCGAGTTGAGGGCGAACCTGTTCGAACGGAGGAAACTCAATTGGACGCACGTCGATGACTTCAATCACATGCCAGCCGTATTGTGATTGAACCGGTGCGTTGGCGAGTTGGCCCTTCTTGGTCGCAGCTACCGCTTTCGCAAAGGGCTCAACATAGTTGGTATTGGGTGCCCAGCCAAGATCGCCGCCTTTTTCAGCCGAGCCGGTGTCTTTCGACTGTTTAGCGAGGTCTGCAAATTTGGCTGATTTGGCCTTAAGTTTGGCGTGCATGTCGTTTGCAAGCTTCTCGTCATCTACCAAAATATGGCGTACGTTGTATTCAAACTTACCATCTTCAGCTTTTTTGAGTTTGTCGTATTCGGCTTTAGCGATGGCGTCGGTGATAGGATTCTTTTTCACATAGTCGGCCATCAGAGCCTGAGCCAGAATCCCTTGGCGGCTTAACTCAAGTTGAATCGCCACAGTCGGATCTTTGGCGATGCCGGCTTTTTCAGCGGCTTGCACCATGATTTGGCGGTTGATTAACTCTTCTTTAACCTGTTCGCGCAGCTGAGGGGTATCGGTAGCGCCCTGGCCCTGACTAACCAGCAGTTTGACAAATTGATCGACGCTTTCTTGCGTGATGGGTTTGCCGTTTACGGTCGCTACATTTTGTGCATATAGCGGGGCAGCAAGCGCCAACGAGGCGGCGAGCATAATGATACGTTTCATGGATTTCCTTTGGAAGGCGCCCGAGTCGTTAGCGCAAGTGCGTGAATCGGGTATGGGATTAAATCGCGCAAAAGATCATACACCAGCCGATGTTGCGCAACCATCGGCCGGTTAGAAAAGCATTCAGCCACGATCGTGGCTCGAAAATGGCTGGCCCCGCCTTGATTGCCGGCGTGCCCAGCGTGCAAGTGCGACTCATCATGAATGGTGAGTTCGGTGGCCTTGAGCGCCGCTAAGCGCTCTTGTAAGAGCGTCATATGGGGATTGACTGGGTTGGTGTCAGCGCGGGGCGATGAAGAGGTCATGGCTTGGGCTCGCCGTCTTTGGTGTCCATGTGTTTGCCAAGCCAAACCGACTGTCCGATGACGAAGGCAATCAATAAGCCCATTAGCCCAAACACCTTAAAGTTGACCCATTGGTCGGTGGTGAAATAGCCTGAAAACGCAACAAAAAGATTGATGGCGCCAGCGGCAATAAAGAATAACGCCCAGCTTAGGTTCAGACGGTACCAGGCAGTCGCGGCCATCGAGATTTTTTCACCTAGCAGCTTTTGCATCAAATTGCGGCCTAAAAATAGCTGACTGCCTAACAAGATCCCACCAAAAAGCCAGTAGAGCATGGTGGGTTTCCATTTGATGAAGGCGTCGTCTTTAAACCAAAGTGTCGCGCCGCCGAACACGACAATCACGCCAAGATTGATCCAGTGCATGCCTTCGATCGGTTTGCCAGACAGTTTGATCCATAGAATCTGCACGACGGCTGCGGCCATCGCAACACCTGTGGCGATATAAATATCGGCAAACTTGTACGCCGCAAAAAATAGAATCAGTGGAAATAGATCAAAGAGAAATTTTTTCATTGTTAGCTCTGTAAAACCTCGCGGCGTGTGACGCGGTTGACCTTAAGGCTTAAGTGCCTCAAAAGTCAGTGAAAGTGAGTTGATGCAATAGCGTAAGCCCGTTGGAGGAGGGCCATCAGGAAACACATGACCTAGATGGCTATCGCACACATTGCACAAGACTTCGGTACGCAGCATGCCGTGGGTGCGATCGGTTTCTTCGCGCACATTATCACCGTCGATTGCCACAAAATAGCTTGGCCAGCCACAGCCCGCATCAAACTTGGTGTCAGAGGCGAAGAGCGCGGTGCCGCAACCCACGCAGCGATAGACGCCATGTTCGGTGTGATTCCAGTAACGCCCCGTAAACGCCCGCTCAGTGCCTTTTTGGCGGGCGACATAATATTCTTCGGCCGAGAGCTGGGCTTTCCATTCGGCATCAGTTTTGATGATTTTTTTCATATTGATCGTTCGAGTGCAAATGTTTAAAAAAGTTCTTGGCAAATTGACAAAAGTTTGGAGTGATCTGACCAAACCGGTCATTCGTGCGGATTGCAGCCGAGGGCTCCCCACGCATTTTACGACGCAATGCGTGTTTTCCGAGTGAACTCGGGCATAATCGATCATCATGTTAATCGAGTTTAAAAACGTCTCTGTTGAGCGCGAGCGCCGGCTGGTGTTAACCGACCTGAGTTTGACGCTGTCTGAGCAGCGGATTGGGGTGGTTGGGCCCAATGGCTCGGGTAAAAGCTCTTTAGTGAGATTGATCAACGGCCTGCTTTTGCCCAAAACCGGTCAGGTTTGGGTGAATGGACTCGATACTGCAAGAGAAGTCGGAGCGGTTCGCCGAAAGGTTGGGTTCGTGTTTCAAAACCCCGATAACCAAATTGTGTTTCCAGTGGTGCATGAAGACATTGAATTTGGGCTTAAACAACGCGAGCCCGATCCTAAGCGGCGCGCCTTGCGCGCCCAGGCCGCACTTGAGCGCCTTGGCGTCGGTCATTTGACCGAACGTAGCGTGCATACCCTGTCGGGCGGTGAGCGCCAGTTAGTGGCCTTAGCAGCAGTGCTTGCCACCGAGCCAGATATTTTGGTGTTTGACGAGCCGACCACACAACTTGATTTGCGTTTACGCAATCGGTTTGAGCGGCATTTAGCCGAGTTGCCTCAACCCGCCTTAGTGGTGAGTCATGACCTGGCATTGATGCGACAAATGGATCGAGTCTTGGTGATTGATCAGGGGAGCCTGGCCTTTGATGGCGTACCAACAGAGGCCCTAGCTTGGTATCAAGCGCACTGCTCCTGATGTTTGCACAGCGTATAACTTTGAGTACTCAATACCGAACACTCAACAATGAACACTAAACATTGAATATTGAATATTGAACACTAAACATTGAATATTGAATATTGAATATTGAATATTGAACACCAAACACTGAACATTTGCACAGAAAAATGCTTGGATTACTTTATTTGCCCGGTAACACGTGGTTGCACCGCAAGCCCGCTGGACTAAAGTTAGCGGTGTTGGCGTTGACCAGTAGCGCACTGATGTGGGTGCATTCGCCTCTGTTTTTATTGGTGGCGTGTGCCCTCGTGTGTTTCTTGGTACGGGGGGCAGGTGCATCGCTGCGGCAGGTGTGGCAGCAGCTGCGCCCGCTCGTTTGGCTATTGCTGGTGTTGGGCGGTTTGTCTGTTTGGTCTCAGGGTTTGCTGCAAGCGCTTGAAATGGTTTTGCGACTATTAACGCTGGTACTAGCCGCGTTAGTCGTCACGATGACCACGCCGCTTACGCAAATGATGCAAGTCGTCGTGTGGTTGCTATGGCCGTTACAACGATTAGGTTGGGTCGATGCCGATCGCGTTGCGCTAGGCGTCGGGCTGACACTGCGCTTGATTCCTGAACTTGGTGTGCAGTGGCAAGATATTCGCGAAGCGCAACTCGCGAGGGGCTTAACGCCTAGCCCAATGACGATGGGTGTGCCCATGCTGCTGCGTACCCTGAAGCGTGCCGATGAGATTGCTGAGGCGATTGATGCGCGGGGATGATCAGCCGCTGTAAAGATACGCGAATAACAAATAGAGGTTGCTTTGAAAACAAAAGATATTGTATTGATTGCTTTATTCACGGCGCTCATCATTGCCTTGGGCTTGGTGCCTCCGATACCAATGCCGTTGGTGCCAGTGCCCGTTACGTTGCAAACCTTTGGTGTGATGCTGGCGGGCTTAATCTTGGGCCCAAAGCGGGCAGGGCTCGTGTTGTTGCTCTATGTGATGATTGCTTTGTTGGGCCTGCCGGTATTGCCAGGTGGACGGGCCGGCTTGGCTGTGTTGGCAGGCCCGACGGCTGGGTTTTTGTTAGGCATGATTCCTGGGGCCGTCGTCACAGGATGGCTGGCGCTTGTCCTGAATCGTGATAGCAAGCTAAAGACAGACTCAAGCTCGCACGAGGCGCTTCAGTCAAATTCGAAGTGGCAGATCGTGCGTTATGCGTTGGCAGCCATGTTGGGTGGAATTGTATTGGTATACGCAATCGGCATCCCATGGCTGGCACTCGTAACAAAAATGGGCCTGACCAAAGCCAGCTGGGCGATGGTGGTTTTTTTACCTGGCGATGTACTCAAGGCGCTTGTCGCCGCAGTCGTTGCGCAACGTATTTGTCGTTTGAAGATGGTTTAGCGACTGAGGCACACCAGGCGTGAAGCGAGCTTGAGGTGTGGTGAAGTTCTCGCGTGAGTCTGGTTTGATGGTTGAGGTTTGATGACATCGTTGTGACAGCACTGCAAGAAAAAACATTTTGCAGTGCAACCCGTTCGTCATATGCGCTTGCTAATGTTTGCCCACCTTGTACTCTAGGTGCGCAACATGTCCGCAATCGTCATCCAAAAAATATCAAAGTCTTTTGGCGCTACGTCTGTCTTACAAGACATCTCGTTAACGATCAAAGATGGTGAGTTCGTGTCTTTGCTCGGCCCCTCTGGCTGTGGTAAGTCAACGTTGCTCCGTTTGATCGCAGGCCTCGATGTCGCTGAGCGTGGCTCGATTGT